>DATFXM010000148.1:0-9299 GCA_035315885.1 Blastocatellia bacterium | reverse complement strand
GTCGTCCAGCCCAGGGTTGCCGTCCGCGGCTACCCTGGGTCAAGCCCGCAAAAGGGTCCCAACCCCGAAGGGGTTGCGTCGTCCAGCCCAGGGTTGCCGTCCGCGGCTACCCTGGGTAAGCCCAAAAGGGTTCCCAACCCCGAAGGGGTTGCGTCGTCCAGCCCGGGGTTGCCGTCCGCGGCTACCCTGGGTAAGCCCAAAAGGGTTCCCAACCCCTCGGGGTTGTTTGTGGTTGAAACCGGTCACGCAGGGTAGCCGCGGACGGCAACCCTGGACGGTGATCTCCAACCCCTTCGGGGTTGAGACTCACCACTCAGCACTCAGTTCCCGATACTCATTTAGAAAAATTTCGCGCTCTGCGTCAGATAGGCCGGCGCTGCCGGCGGCCATTGAATCACTCTCGATCACTCCATCAATCCGCAAGGCATACTTCAAACAAGCAATCATCTTGTCCACTGACCTTCCGGGCCCCGGAAAACAACACGCCGCTTCGAAGCGCTCGAAGCTCTTTTTGTACGCCGCCATCATCTGCTCGTCACCCGAATAGCACGCACGCCACGCTCGCTGCCACTGGAGGGGCCAGACGTTAGCCGGCCCCGCAACAACTCCGATCGGTAGTTCGTTGTGCAGCAGGTACCGATTCCAGTATTCTCGCACCCGTCCAAAAAGACCGTCCTCGAGTCGAAACACCCGAAACATAAGCATTGCGTTGCCCACGTAGATTCCAAAATCGCCGGCGTCCTTGAAATGCCCCGCGCCCTTCGTGTAATTGCCGAGCACCCGCCTCGACGCCGACACTTTTATCCCGTAAACAAACGGCAACCTGCTCAGGCGCTTAACATCCCGCGTCTTTATGTGCGGTATTCTCGGGTCAATCACGATATCAGCATTGTCGTACAGAAAGATCGGCAGCCAGCGACCGGCTTTGTCGAACAGATCGCTTACTTCTCGCTGAAAGAACTCCACCGTGTTTCCTATGTCCTGAATCGAGAGAGGCGCGATGACTGCGGCGTGTATACCGGTGGTCATCGCAAACTCCAGGTTGGCGAGGGTATCTCTGCGTGTTTCAGCAGTGACACCAGCCCAGGCCTCGATCGGAACCATGCCGCTGCCGGCCAGCTCTATGTTGATGCGAGAAACTTCGTCCGCTTCGATTTCTATGAGCCGCTGACGTTGATTGTTAGCGATGAACCGCGCTTCGCCCGTGGTTCCACAGCCGAAGATTATGTCCGCGCCTTTTCCGTTTTGAGCGATGAACCTGAACAGCTTTCTTTGCTGATCTTCAATGACGCAACCTCTGGTGTCCAGAACGGTGAGCGCGGGTATGCTAAGACCCCTGCGGGGTTTGTAGGCCGAGCTGTACGAAGGCACGGCGCCGAGATTGGTCGGCTCGATGGCAGAATGACGGTCACCGAACTCAGGCCGCGAGATCTTTGAGTAGTCCGCGCCGGCTATCGGAGGATGCAATTCAGCGGTCACTGATACTTACCCAATTCCAGTTTTGCGATGGCCGAGGTATGCACTTCATCGGGACCGTCAGCCAGACGAAGCGTTCGAGCGCCTGCCCACGCGTGCGCAAGCAGAAAATCCTGGCAGACTCCAGCGCCACCGTGCGCCTGAATGGCGCGGTCGATGACCCGCAATGCCATGTTGGGCGCAATGACTTTTATCATCGCGATCTCTGCTCGAGCGACTTTGTTGCCTACGGTATCCATCATGTAAGCGGCTTTCAAAGTCAACAGGCGCGCCTGCTCGATCTCCATCCGCGACGTGGCGATGTCGGCTCGAATCGTGCCCTGTTCCGCGAGGGTCTTTCCAAAAGCGGTGCGAGAGCGCACGCGCTTGCACATCGCTTCCAGCGAGCGCTCGGCCAGTCCTATCAGCCGCATGCAGTGATGAATACGGCCCGGACCGAGCCGGCCCTGAGCGATTTCGAAACCTCGCCCTTCACCAAGCAACATATTTGACGCCGGCACCTGCACATTCTCAAAGACGACTTCACCGTGACCGTGCGGCGCATCGTCGAAGCCAAACACGTTCAACATCCGAACGATATTCACGCCTGGCGTGTCCATCGGCACGAGGATCATTGACTGCTGCTTGTGTTTTGGGGCAGCGGGATCGGTCTTACCCATGAAGATTGCAATCTTGCAGCGTGGATCACCCGCACCAGACGTCCACCACTTGCGTCCGTTCAACACGTAGTCGTCGCCGTCGCGTTTGATGCTCGACTCGATATTCGTAGCGTCTGACGATGCAACCGCGGGCTCGGTCATCGCAAAGCACGACCTGATCTCCCCGGCAAGCAGCGGTTCCAACCAGCGTTCCTTTTGCTGCCCGCTACCGTAGCGAACCAGCACTTCCATGTTGCCGGTGTCTGGAGCGGAGCAATTGAAAACTTCCGGGGCCATCGGGGACCGTCCCATGACTTCGCACAACGGTGCGTATTCAAGATTCGTCAGGCCTGCTCCGTACTCGCTTTCCGGCAAAAAAAGGTTCCATAATCCGGCAGCCCTGGCCTTCGGCTTCAGGCTCTCGAGGACGCTCGTAGGGCGCCAGCGGTCACCCTCTTCGATCTCGTGAAGGAACCGTTGCTCATTGGGATAGACGTGCTCCTCCATGAAATCGGTGAGCCGTTTCAGAAGAGACTTTACTTTATCGGAGTGCTCAAAATTCATGAGTCGATTCCTTTCGTGAAAGGGGTGAGTAAGCTTTATACACGGAGACCCTGAGGCAGGCAAAGGGGCAGTAGGCAGTAGGCAATTAGGCCTCAAAAGCCAATGAACGCTTGACGTCGAAAAGCAGCGAATACACTTGACATAGGTTTTTGGTACTTGAGACCCTACTGCCTACTGCTTTTCAGATCCGATCGAGTACTGCCACCGTTCGGTCGCTTGTCACGTTCCCGGTGTTCAGCGTTGACTTGGGCTCCAGCAGCACCACGTGGGCTTCTTCGCTAGCGATCGGCAAATGCTCCACGCCACGGGGAATGATTACAAACTCACCTTCATTTAGATTGATGTCCCCGTCGCGCAGTTTGATCGTAAGCTGGCCCTTCACTACAAGAAACAGCTCGTCTTCAACATCATGTTGGTGCCAGACGAACTCTCCCCGCAGCTTCACCAGCTTGACGTACGAGTCGTTGATCTCGCCGGCGATCTTTGGGCTCCACTGATCCGTGAAACTGTTGAACTTTTCAGCTAAGGATATCTTTTCAATCATGGGAATATTGAAACACACGGGATGTCCTGTGGCCACCAGCGAATCGGACTAGCATCGGACCGCATAAAAAGTTCGTTCTAGTGTCGATCCGGACTCGTTCATCCGTCGTAGGGGTGAAAACTGAGTTCTGAGTGCTGAGTTTGGGAAGCAACGCTTTGACAGTACTTCAGGTTCGATTTTGTAGGAGACCTTCAAATGAAATATATGCTGCTGATCTATCACGATGAACAACGCTGGAACGCGATGAGCGAGCCTGAACGCGAGGATATTTACCTCGAGTACCGTAGCTTGAGAGAGGATCTTACGAGCCGCGGGAAATTCCTGGGCGGGTCGCAACTGCAGACGAGCACTACAGCATCGAGCATTCGAGTTAGAGACGAGAGCCCACTGGTAACCGACGGACCGTTTGCCGAAACTCACGAACAACTAGGAGGCTACTTCCTGATAGAAGCCAATGACCGCGACGAGGCGATCGCTATTGGCGTGCGAATTCCTTCGGCACGGATGGGCACCGTCGAGGTCCGCCAACTCGTCTAAGACATCGACAACCGCCGCCGAAGAAAGCGGCGTCGAAAGGATGGTGTTGGTCGTGCGCCGGTCCGACCGGACCTGAGCCGGCCGGCTCTTATTCCATTGCTCCGTATGCGAGAGTCCAGAAGTCGTTAAACACCTTAGGTGGCTCCGGCGAACCCATCAGCCGTTGCGTCAGGAGAATGCCGATCATTCCCTCCGCCGGATCAGTGTAGGCCGAAGTACCCAGTCCACCATCCCAACCAAATCGACCCGGCCTGTGAAAGACATCGTTGCGTCGAATGTCCACAGCCATACCGAATCCCCAACTGGCAAACGAGCCAAAAAAGATCTCGCAGCCGGTGCGCTGCTCCGGCGTGAGTTGATCGGAGGTCATCAGCTCTACCGTTGCGCGGGAAAGAATTTGTTGGTCACCGAGCTTGCCCTTGTTGAGCATCATGCGGCAGAACGCGAAGCAGTCGTCGATCGTGGACACCAGTCCGCCTGCCCCGGATTCGAAAGGAGGTTCGGACCCCCACGCGCTGTTTTCTACATCGTCGTAAACGTCGAGACTGTTCTTATGGTCATTGAAGAAGTAGCACGTGGGGAAGCGATCAAGTTTTTCAGAAGGAACATAGAACCCGGTGTCCTTCATACCGAGCGGATCAAAGATGCGCTCTTGCATAAAAGTGCCGAGCGACTGGCCCGAAACTCGCGAGATCAGCACACCGAGCACGTCGCCGCTAACGTGATACATCCACCGCTCACCCGGTTGCGCCATCCACGGCAAAGAGCCAAGCCTTCGCAGCCATTCTTCGGTGGGTGGGGCCTTCGCCGGCAAGGGCGGCCCGTCGCCGCCAATACGATATTCTCGGATCAACCTCTGTATCGGATAGGTGTCCGGCATCGCCATGACGCTGCCAAACCCCATGCGGTACGTCAGGAGATCGCGAACGGTGATCGCACGACGCGCAGGCACCGTATCATCGGGCTGCGAGGATATCGCGCGCAACACGCGGCGATGCGCAAGCTCCGGAAGCCAGGCGTCGACCGATTCGTCGAGCCGCACCTTGCACTCTTCCACCAAAATCGTAGCCGCGACTGCGGTAATCGGTTTCGCAAGCGAGGCTATGCGAAATATCGTATCGCGCTTCATTGGCGCAGGCTGGTCGAGCGACATTGTCCCTAACGTCTCAACGTGTACGTCGTCGTTGTGACTGACGAGTGCTACGAGTCCGGGCATCTCCTTACGCTCAACGTAACCTGACAAAACCTCATGCATTCGCTCGAGCCGCGATTTCGAAAGACCGGGCAAGGCCATAAATTCTTCCTCTCAGTATTAGACGTTCAAACGTCGATGTTGCAGTAAACAACTGAATAGTTTATTTGGACGAGTATTGAGGTGGCCTACTTTTTCCTTGTGTGGAGCATCGTGACCACTTTATCTTCTTTTTCACCGCCCGCGCTTTGATACCATTCCAGAGTGTAGTGATCTCTGTCGATTATCGTAGTGACTGTTCGAAGCCTGGTTGTCTGTCCAGTCATCGGGTCGGTCCTCTCGCCAATATTCGTGATAACTTTGCCGTCCTCTGAAATCGTTCCCTCGGTCCTGAGGACTCCCGTGTCCATATTGTCCAACTTAATTTCAAAGAATTTTTTCTTCTGGTTGTCGTAGCCCAGGAACTGCCGTACCTCGAGCCCCGACTCGTTCTTGTACACTTGTTGGATGAAGCGACCGCCGAGGATCCACAACGCCTCACTTGTCGCGTGGCTCTGGCGCTCGGGTCCGGGGCCGTACTTGAATTTGACCATTACGTCCCAGCTTCCCGCGAGACCGTCCAGTTGCTTGTGATGTTCGCCTGGCTGCATAGCCTTCATCGTGTCAGTCATCTGTTGATTTTTCTCCTGCGGCGCTGCCAGGCATGCCGAAACGAGCATCGCAAAAAGGACGAGCAATTTCATAGTTCCTCCGTTCAACGACTGTTGGGCCTGACCAAGTTGTAAGTTCTGAGTCGTGAGTCCTGAGTCTTTGTTCCCTGTTCGTACTCAGGACTCAGAACTTCCGAGTGACGGCTTTCGATCTTAATGTCCGGCGACGAATCGAACAAGGAGCGTCTGGCGCGTCGCATCGATTGCAAGTCAGTCCGCCTCGTGCAAAATACCCGTCTCGTTCACTTTCTCAATCGAGAATCTTATGAAGGATATCACTTCATCATCTCGCTTCATCTGTTTACCGTATCCCCATTCTTCCGCTTCTACTATCAAGTCGTCCCACTGCGGGTACGTCGCTCTTGTCCACTCGGCGGCAATCTTCTTCGAGCCTGGCTCGCCGCCCACCACCGTACGCAGTATGCGGCATAGATTCAAAACCAGGTATGACTGATAGTGACTATTTGAAAGCCACTCAGGGTCATTAATCTTCGGCTCCCACTCTTTGAATAGGTCCCTGGCGCTTGCTTTTCGTACTTCGCTTACGTCCAAGTGTGGGATGAGCGTGTTGAAGTCGGGCCCTTCGAGTGCGATGCCGTGCCTTGAAAGAAAATAGTGATTGATGATCCATTCGTGTCCGGCAGGCGCTCCGCGGTAGAGCCTGTCGAATCCCCACCATGGCCGAGGAGTCTTTGGCGGCATTATCTCGGTCATCAGTTCAATCGGAACATAGGAGCACTCAAGACGATTCTTCCAGGCTGCATGGCGATTGTTCAAATCTCTGTGCAACTGTTCAATGGAGTTCAGTTCGCTTTCGCCAAGCGGCTGCCGCACTACGACTTCGAGATCAATATCGCTCCGTTCGGGTACAAAATCGCCATACGTTAGAGAGCCCGACAGGTAAAGACCAACTAGGTTTTCGCGCAGAATCTCCTTTGCGGAGCTGGTGAAATCGGAAAGAAGTTCGTTTATTTCCCAATAAGGAGTCAACTGTCTGATCCTCTCGATCAATTCTGTATGTCGTTTTGCACATTTAGACGGTTGATGCTCTTTCGCGGAACTTCGAAAGAACGTCTTCTGAACGCAGCGCTCAAGGTTGTCTTGAAGAAAAGCGTGATTGATTGTGATAACAGGATTAAAATCCCGCCCATGATTCCCCCGCCAAAAACCGAACCCGCAATTCGCTATCAGAGGCTGCTGATAATAACGAGAAGACTTATTCTCATGACTCTCACCGCACTTCTGATCATCACATCGATGTTCGCGGTCACTCTGCTCTTTCAAAAGAAATTCCTGGTTTCATGGATGTGTTTCGGAACCGGCCTTGTGGGAGGCTTTGTAAGCATTCAACAGCGGATCAAGAACGTAAGCGACGAAGAGCTCGAGCTGCTGTCGATGTCGTGGTATCAGATCTTACTCATTCCGGTCTACGGCGGCATCTTTGCGCTGGTCCTATATCTCGCCTTCCTGAGTGGCGTGATCGAGGGAGGACTATTCCCCAAGTTTTCGATTCCCGAGTTCTCAAATCCAACGTCGACAGACGATCTGAAGGGATTCTTTGCCGGAACGTACCCGCAGTCCGGGACTGACTTCGCGAAGTTGGTCTTCTGGTCCTTCGTAGCGGGATTCTCCGAGCGGTTTGTGCCGCAAATAGTCTCCGGCGTGGAGAGGCGGGGAAGCAACGGCTCGAGCGACGGGAAGAAATAAGCTCCAACATACGATGTTGACTGCCTAGATCGTTGTTTCTAGACTCCGAGCGACCGACTATTGTTTGACGCCGAACTCGGTCCAGAGATGTTCGCCGTGTGTCTGCGTTTCAAAGCCTCTTCGCGGTGTTTCTGCGTCTCAAAAGCCTTTCGAACCTGAAAGACTTCCCCCGTTTGCTGTTGTAAATAGGCTCGGCGCGGCTGACGTCTAATTGTTCAAACTCTTTCGCCTAAACGTGCAAAATTATGACGAAAAACATGCAAAGCTACAATGGCGGAAAACGTGCAAAGCTACACTGCGCTGAAGGCCTTTCAAAGATGGTCCAGTTTTCGGGAGCAGGTCAAGAGGACGCTTGAAATTCGAACGGGCGTTCGATAAAATTCTTTTGCTCGATTGGAACGAAAAGGCTGGTTCAGTGACGCCTACCTTGAAATCGGAGGAGCGATGGCCAACTACAGAACAGAGACCATCACGCAGAAATATCACGACGCCATTGTCGATTGGCAGGTCCACAACTTCCCGGAGCTCGAAATCCTCAATAAGTACTGGGATGATCAATTCAAAGGTGTACCCGCATTCGAGCTCGTAGCTAAAGTAGGCGACGTCAAAAGCGAGACTGTCGAAATCGGGCAGTACGCTGGCCGCAAAAAGTTTCAGCTGGCCCGCGAAATGGTCGGGAATGCGTTCTTCTCAGCGCGTGACATCATCCGCGCACAATGTTCCACCGAGCTCGGCTCAATTCAACAACATCGACTGACACTGGATCGAGCAATCACCGACAAAGGCAAATTCGCGGTGCTCAGAATCATGGCCGAAGAACTCCGCCACGCGTACCAAATGTTCTGGGTTTTGGACAGTGACGCGACTTGGAAGAAGCCGGGCATGGGTGATGTTGCGAAGCAAACGATCGAAGAGCTGTTGTCGATGGAGCTCGGAGGGCACGTGCTGGATGCGTTCAACATCAACTTTGCCGATTTCCTCGACAACGTCACTTATGCGACGGTAATCGACCTCGTAGGCAAGTACCAGTTGGAAATGCAGCAGGTCTTCAGCTATGCGCCGATGGCTCGAAGCATGGGTCCTATGCTTCAGGAGGAAGCGTTTCATCTGGGGAGCGGACGGAAGCTACTGAAGGAGATCGGGCAGATGGCTGCGCGCGGGGAAGGGGACTACAGCATCGACGATATGCAGCGAGCGATGAATCTTTGGTATGCAAGAGGTCTCGAGATGTTCGGGAACGAGACGGGCGGGCATACAGCGATGACGTTCGGCTTCAAGGACAAGCCTAACGGACAGGCTCAAATGGAGTACATCGAAGAGGTGCGTGGCGTTGTTCGTAACACCAACGTCGCTATGGTGCAGGAGCGGATTCCAGGTATTTCTCGAGAAGACGCGCACAAGCTGATCGATGAAGTTGAGCGCAGTGGTGATCCGAGGCAGGGCATAAAACCGGAAGACCTCATTCACCTTGCTGACATGAAGTTCTTTCGCAAGCGCGGCCCTGAAGAGATTATTTTCAGGCCTTATGATGTTCGCGGTGAGTTGTTGACGGAGAACGGGAAGCCTCTTACTGCAGAGGGCTATTTGAAGTACCTGTCAGGTAAGCTGCCGCACAAGTTCATCGGAAGCCGCGAGTACGATAAGTACGTCGAGGCGATGCGCGAGCAATGGGAATCTAAGTGCTGAGTTTTTCAAGCCCTTCGGGGTTGGATGCGTTTAATGCCGAATCCCCAGGGTAGCCGCAGACGGCAACCCTGGGCTGGACGACGCAACCCCTTCGGGGTTGGCTTTTTTAATGCCGAATCCCAGGGTAGACGGCAACCCTGGGCTGGACGACGCAACCCCTTCGGGGTTGGATGTGTTAATGCCGAATCCCCAGGGTAGCCGCGGACGGCAACCCTGGGCTGGACGACGCAACCCCTTCGGGGTTG
>DATFXM010000147.1:0-7350 GCA_035315885.1 Blastocatellia bacterium | reverse complement strand
CCCGCCGTGACACGCCGCGTCTGCGACTATATCGAAGGGCATCTCGATGAAAAGATCCGCCTCGATGTACTCGCTGCTCAGGCGGGACTCTCCACCGACCATTTTGCTCGGGCATTCCACCAGTCAATGGGGTTGCCGCCGCACACATATCTGTTGCGGCGGCGCTTGGAACAGGTGGAACACATGCTGCGGGAGACACATGCTCCGTTGTCGGAAATAGCCCTGGCGACAGGTTTTTCTGACCAAAGCCATCTCGCCCGACACTTCCGGCGGTGGGCTGGAATGTCCCCCCGCCAAGTCCGCTGGACAGCAGGGAGCCCATCCCCACAAGGTAATCCTATCCGGAAGAGTAACTTCGCGACGTAAGAGGGCTGACCAGGGGAAACGGGTCTCCGGAACTTCCTTCAACCTCAGCACGCCTGAGACACAGCCAACTACTGATCCAGATCACAACTCAATCGTGACGCGGATCACGACCTATCGGAAACATCCCAAACACGACAAGTTTGTTCAAGACTGCTGTTGCTTGACGGTGGCAGTATTCCACTCGAATCGTAACGAAGGAGAAATCGGAATCTGGAAACCATCCACTGCCGGGGAAACGAGACGGCACCGTCAGAAGGAGGAGTTATGATGACAGCAACAGCATTAAGCCAAGCTCCGAATTTGAAAGACCACGGCACGGCTACCGACATCGACGATCGGAAGCAGGCGGAAGAAGGGATTAGAAAGGAGAACATCGTTCTTCGTGACGAAGTCGACAAGACGTCGATGTTCGAGGAAATCGTCGGAGCCTCGGCTCCGCTCAGGTTAGTGCTCCTAGACGTATTAAAAGTAGCTCCTACAGATTCAACAGTCCTCATAACTGGTGAGACCGGCACAGGAAAGGAACTCGTAGCACGGGCTATCCACAAACGATCTCGACGATCGAATCGCTCTTTTGTAAGCGTGAACTGCGCGGCGATTCCTTCGTCACTCATCGCGTCCGAGCTCTTCGGTCATGAGAAAGGAGCGTTTACCGGAGCCACACAACGCCGACAAGGGCGTTTCGAATTAGCTGAGGGCGGCACCATTTTCCTGGACGAGGTTGGAGAACTGCCGGCTGAGATGCAGATTGCGTTATTACGTGTTCTGCAGGAGCGTGAGTTCGAGCGCGTTGGCGGCGGCTGGCCGATACGCGCGGACGTTCGAGTAATTGCAGCCACCAACGGCGATCTTGAGACCGCCATCGAGGACAAGACGTTCCGATCTGATCTCTACTACCGCCTGAATGTATTTCCGCTCGTCGTGCCTCCATTGCGCGAACGCCGAGAGGACATCCCGCTTCTGGTTGAGTATTTTCTTCACCGCTTTGCCAAGCGTGCTGGAAAGAGGATCAACAGAATCACCAAAAATACATTGAACATACTCGAGTCGTACGACTGGCCGGGCAACATTCGTGAGCTCCAGAATGTGGTGGAACGTGCGGTGATTGTCTCCAACTCGGATGAGCTGTACATTGACGAGCGGTGGCTGTCGGGGCGGCGAGCAAAGGCCCCCGCAGGCGCTCCACCTAATCAGTTCAAAGCGCAGTCACGCACCCTGCGAACCGAAGAGAAAGACGCTATTGAGGCGGCGTTATACGAAAGCAAGGGCCGTATAGCTGGACCGTTCGGTGCGGCAACACGACTTGGCCTTCCTCCCACGACGCTTGAATCGAAGATCAAGGCGCTGGGAATCGATAAGCGCACTTTCAAGCGATAGTCATCAGCTGGATCGCTAGTCTAACCTTCAGCGGCGAGGACGCAAGAAAAGGCCGACGCGCTGTCCACCTTTTTGCCCGCTCATTTTCGATTAAGTGGCTCGAGGAAAACAAGGACCGTGAGGACGAGTCTTTGTGGATGATGACGGCCCTGTGAGCGGCAGGGGTGAAACTCTTTTCATTAGCTTCGGCGCGCATACTCACGTTCACTGGACTTTATTGATTCTGTTGCAAATTCCACGACAGCGGCCCTCCGGAAAGCTGTTCGCCCGCACCGTTGTGTCTCGGCCCTTCAGTGTCGAAGAGCGAGCATCCAAGTATGAAAATGCGGCGCTCTCGGTAAAAGTTGCATAGCAAAATATACCGCATTGACTCGGCACGACGGTTGCGGACTCAGCTAGTTTGCGCGTAACGCCGCTTCGGGCTTGCGGTCTCTCAGTTGCTGAGATGGATATCTTGGCTCTGTGACACTGTTCTGCTTGGACGCATGGGTTTTCTTCCCGAGAGACTAGGTCACGATCTCCGACGGTCCCACCACCAGTCGGCATCAGAGTGCGTGAACGATCCACACACCAAGGTGATTAATTCAACCCGGCCACTCTTCGAGGATTCTTGTTAGGTTGGGGTTTCTTGAGTCGAAATAAGGCACAACCACGGAGGTGTTATGAGTGTTGCAACAAAGTTGAAAGAAAGTCTCGACCACGCGAGGGACCAGCAGAAACGTGTGAAGATGAAATTCCTCGAAGGTGAGCGCTTATTCTCGGAGAGTGAGTTAAGCGATAACGACATAACTCGATATCAGGTAACGAAGGTTTACGACGATCAGATTCGGAAGAGCGGCTACTACGAGCAGCTCAAGTACATCGTTGAGCCGTCGCTCAAAGAGTTCGACAGTCCCGGCAACCTTGATACAAGCGGAGAGCACGACAGCACCGTCGTGCCCGGTCTCCAACACAAGTACAGACAGACCGGGCTGCTCCTGGTCACCGACCGTTGCGCTTCCTATTGCCGTTACTGCTTCCGGAAGCGGATCGTCGGCAATGACTCCGACGAGATTATTCCCGACTATTTTAAGGTCGGAGAATACATTCAGCAGCATCCGGAAATGAACAACGTTCTGCTGTCAGGTGGCGATCCCTTTGTTCTCAGGACTGAACAGCTACATCGGATAATGGACCATCTGCTTCCCATTCCGCACCTGACTTCAATTCGCTTCGGGACGAAAACGATTGCATTCTACCCGCCCCGATTTGCCGATCCGGAGCTTCCCGGCTTTTTCAGCCGAATACTAAACGCCGGCAAGGCGCCTGTCATAGTTGCTCACTTCGATCACGTAGGCGAAGTTTCAACGGAGGTTGAGAACAATATAAAACGCCTGCTGGAAGTAGGAGTGCAGTTCTTGAATCAAACGGTGCTGCTGGGAAAGGTCAATGATGATCCAGACATTCTCGCGGCAACGGTCGAGAAATGTCATTCGATGGGTGTGCGACCATACTACATCTTCCAGGCACGCCCGGTAAAAGGTGCATCTCATTTCCAGGTCCCGCTGCGCCGCGGCGTAGAGGTTATTCGCGGCTTGAATCAGCAACTGAGCGGCATTCAAAAGACATTCAGGTACATCATGTCGCACTACACTGGGAAGATCGAGATTCTGGACCTCGGAGACGACAACCGCCTTTATATGCGCTATCACCAGAACAGAAATCCTGAGATGGTCGGTAAGATATTCTCTCGCCCTTATCAGGAAGGCGCCTGTTGGCTCGATGATCTGCCGGAGAATGGAGAACGCGATGCTGGCTCATAGCGAACAGACCTCAAGCACTAGTGACCAGAACTGGAGCTCCAACAGGCCGGGAGCAGGGTGTGCGGTTTCTACCTCCTCTGCTCCGGCCACTAACGCCGCCCTGGGTGTGCTCCGTCGCGGAGGCAACGCGGTAGACGCGGCTGTCGCGGCAGCGTGGGCGTTGGGCGTCTGCGAACCCGGTTCGTCGGGACTGGGTGGTCAAACGGTCATGCTCATTCACCGGGCGGATGGGACGGCCGCAGTGATCGATGGTCATTCCTACGCACCGGCTGCGGTGTCGTTGGAGACGGTTGACAAGCGCCAGCAAAGCATTGGCCATCGCGCCTGTACAGTTCCCTCCACTCCCGCGACGCTGGACTATGCCCAGCGAAAGTACGGTGTCCTGTCGCGCGCTGATGTGATGGCGCCGGCGATTCGCCTGGCGGAAGAAGGTTACCCAACCACCGCGTTGCAGGAACGACAGTATCGTTGGGTGAGAGAGCTATTGAGAGCTTCCGAGGCGGCTTCAAAACTCTTTCTAGTAAAGGGTGAGATTCCCACACGCGGGTACATATTCCGGCAACCTGAGCTGGCGCAAACCCTCACGCTCATGATGGAGAGGGGGGTCGAAGATTTTTACCATGGACGCATTGCGAGAGATATCGCGGACGACATGCAGCGCAACGGTGGCCTGCTCAGCCAACAGGACCTGGAGAACTGCATGCTGCCGATCGAGTGCAACCCCATCTCGGCGACATATCGCGGATTCGAGGTCGTCAGTATTCCGCCTCCGGGCGGAGGATGCCACCTCCTGTTTGCCCTAAAGGTCCTCGCGGAGGTATCTCGAGTCACCGACTGGACAGACGCTATCGACTGGTACGAACACATCGCTTTGGCGACGTACTCCGCGTTTGCCAACCGCGAGCGTCATACAAGAGGGTTAAAAGACTTCAGCGAGGAACTGGCGAATGAGTTGCTCAGCGACGCCAACGTGAGTGTGATCGCCAGGGAGCTTTCTCTAGGCAATTTGCCACAGTATCGGCGGTCCGCAGAAGGCCCCGGCGACACCACGCACCTCACAGTCGTGGATCACCGGGGCAATGTCGTCGCTCTCACGCAATCGGTCAAATCGCTTTTCGGAGCGAAGGTGGCCAATCCAAAGCTCGGGTTCCTCTATAACAACTACCTCCGAACCTGTCCACGGTTCTTGCACACCAGCCAACTCCGAGCCGGGTGCTGCCCGCGCTCGAACGCCGCCCCCACTGTGGTGCTCCGGCAACATGAGGGCCGCCAGCAGCCGGTAATGGCCCTGGGCGCCACGGGAGCCCGCAGAATTATTTCGGCAATGCTTCACGTTATGACGTCCGTTCTGGATCGGGGGCAGAGTCTGGACGAAGCGGTAGCAGCGCCGAGGCTCCATGCCTTGTTGAGTCGTAAGCTTTGGATCGAACGGCCGCTTGCAACGGTTCCTGTTCTCTCAAGGTTAGGCCAACATTTCACCGTTGATAAAATCAAGCCAAGGCACGCCTATTCCATGGGATCGGTTCAGGCCGTGCATTGGCGTGCCGATGGAACAGTCGCGGTGGCTGCCGATCCCAGGAGGGAAGGTTTGGCCTGTGCGCTGTAGATCGGGCAAGTTACACTTCATGCAAACTGACGTCGTCCGAACCCATTACACAGAAGCGGTGGGCACGCACAGCATAGCCGTGCCTTGAACAGATGCAGGAGAACCCATGAAGATAGCGGTGGTACAGAATCGCAGCCGTTTGGGGGTGAACAACAAATTCGGACTCCGGTGCTTTGAGCGGTATGGAGAAAGGACCATCCGTAGTGTTGCGGACGCACTGCGCCGTAATGGTCACGAAGTACTAGTCTGTGAAGGAGACAATAGCCTGCTTGCAACATTGCAGGCATTTATGCCAGCCGATCCAAAGCAGAACCCCACCGGAATGGTCTTCAACATGTCATACGGAATCCAGGGCAACTGCCGCTACACTCATGTCCCCGCCATGCTCGAAATGGCCGGGGTGCCTTACACGGGTTCCAGTCCGCTTGGCCATGCTCTGGCGCTGGATAAAGTCATCACCAAACGACTCCTACGGGAGGCCGGTATTCCAACCCCGAATTATCGCGTCCTCAGCCGCCCGGAAGACAGCACTGAAGACCTGCACTTCCCAGTAGTGGTAAAGCCAAGGCACGAATCCACGAGCTTCGGACTGCAACTGATAACCGACCCGGCGGCTGTGGGAGCGGCCGTCGAGGCGATCGTGGCCAAGTACCAGCAGGAGGCGCTAGTCGAGGAGTATGTTGCTGGGCGTGAAGTGTGCGTGGCGTTGCTGGGTAACGACGGTGGCACCGAAATCTTCCCCCTGGTGGAGCAGGATTTCGGCGATCGGTCGGTACAGTTCGTGACTCGGGATGACAAGATGCACAAGGTCAGTACGGAACCCGTGAAAATCTGTCCCGCGCCACTGCCTGAAGCCTTAGCAGCTCAGCTTCGTGACATCGCTCTCGCGACTTTTCGCTCTTGTCATTGTCAGGATTATGCGCGCGTGGATATCCGGCTTAATGCTGAAATGAATCCCTTTGTGCTGGAGATCAACTCTATGGCTTCACTGGGTCCGACCGGGTCATACGTGTTGGCGGCGGAGACCGCGGGATACAGCTTCGATGCGCTGATCGGTCGGATTATAGACGTGGCACATCGTCGTTATTTTTTGAAGCCAACGCAGGCGGAGCAGTACAATGCCGAACAACTGCCCGCTCCGAGCCAAAGCCGCCCGATTTTATTCCCTTGAGCTTTTGTGGTTGGAGAACCGGTGTATGACAGAATTGACCTCGCCTGCCATTGCAGTCAAAAAACGAAATGACCCAATGCCCACGCGGGAGTTGGCGCGGTTCTTTTTTCCGTTTCTGCGGCGTTATTGGAAAGAGCTCAGCCTTGCGTTTATGGCGATCGTCCTGGGCTCCTCAGTCAGCGTATTACAGCCGTGGCCGCTCAAGGTCGTCATCGATCGGGTACTCTCCCCCAGCCATCACAGCCGCGTACCTCTGCTTAGCGCGTGGCTGGACCACGCGCCGCTCACCGCTAAAGAGATCATTTATGGGGGCTGTGCGGCGAGCATCCTGATGGCCCTCCTGAGCGGAACACTGACCTATTGCTTCACGCGGCTGTTGGGCAATGTGACCCAGCGGTTTGTCTTCTCTCTGCGGCAGCTCCTCTTTGCGCACGTGCAGCGCCTCTCGCTCCGCTTCCACGATAACCAGCAGACCGGCGATTTAACGATGCGCCTGACCACCGACATCCAAAGCATCCAGGATTCGATCATGACGGGCACCACTCTGCTCGGTAAGAGCGGGCTCCGATTGGCGGGCATGCTGGTGCTGATGTCTTGGCTTGACTGGCGGTTCACTCTTGCTGCGCTGTCTGTCGTCCCGCTTTTGTCCCCATTTGTCTTTCGCTACACGCTACTCATAAAGAGAGCCGCCCGCCGAGCCCGCAGCAGCACGGGTTCGATGGCTGCTCTGGCTCAGGAAGTCTTCGCCTCAATCCGCATCGTACAGGGTCTGGCGCAGGAAGAACAAATTGATAAGCGCTTCGAAGCCCGGAGCGAAAAGTACTTGGAGGCCTATCTCGAGAGCGTGCGCTATCAGGCCCTGGTCGGCCCGTTGGCTGACTTGATCAGCGCCCTCGGTTTGGCGATCGTTATTTCGTACGGGGCCACCAGCGTGCTCTCGGGTCGGCTGACCACCGGCGATGTGGTTATATTCTTCGCCTACGCCACGGACTTGTTCCGTCCGATGCGTGCGCTGGGCCGGTCTTCTA
>DATFXM010000146.1:0-41796 GCA_035315885.1 Blastocatellia bacterium | reverse complement strand
TGCGGCGGTCTTATTCATCGCGCGTTCTGTCCATTGCTGACGTTTTCCAGTATCGTCGGTGTAGGACACACACGCGTACCATTCTTTCACTCGTTTGCCGTTTACTGTTCTCGACTTCAAGATAGCCGCGCCTGTTTTGGGTCTCGGCATGCCCTCCTCCCGTCAAAATCCACTCAAACATTCACTCAAACATTCAACGCAAACTGGCGACAACCATAGCAGACCTGCAAAACAGAAAACAACGAATTTCCTAGGGAATTTGACGTTTGCGACCTAGGGCAAACCAGGGGAAACAGGCTTTGAGTGTTTTCGTAAACCGGAGGTCAAGGGTTCGAGTCCCTTCGCTGGCTCCATAGAATCAACCAGTTAGGGAAAACGCCTCGATATTGCTCACATCCCCATTCACTCTTTTAGGCTCGAATCGGTGTGTCATTCTCCTATCATCTGGACGTAATTGGCTGGAAGCACTTGACGATTCCGCACTGGAATGACACATGTATCCTAAGATTTTCACAGGAAACCGATGGTCGGCTTCGGCGTACAAAGAATGGGTCTATGGGGCGGGATTTGAAGCCGCGACCCTTGGGTTATGAGTGCAACTTTTTGGTTGCTTGTTCCTTTGTTTCTAGGCTTTCATTGGTGTTAGTTGCACAACATTGGCAACCATAGTCGGCATTTTCCGACCTAACTTCCGACCTAGGGCCCATCGCTAACTGCCCTTCCACACTACGGGGACGTCTGGCTTGTAATAGCTGGTCGAGCCGTCCGTCCGAGTCGAAACCGGTCCAGTTTTGGCAAACATAGAAAGCCATGTGAAAGCGTTCCCTCGAACTGCGCCGGCTGGACGCCTCTGATGTGTGCAATCTGGGCGAGGCGTTCGGAGGTGTTAGATGTGCTATGGAAGCTAAAGCCAGATATCACCCTAAAGACTGAAGAAGGAGTGACCGCGCTCATGATCGCCGTAAACAGAGATCAAATAGAGGTTGTGCAAGCGTTACTTGGGCTTGGAGCCGACCCGACGGTTCAGGATATCTATGGGAGAACTCCATTGACCTTTGCTGAGACCTACAATATGCAAGGCATCGCGAATTTGCTTAAGAAGTATGGCGCCAAGAAATAGTCTGCCTTGCGAGTCACTGTGATCTATACGCGGCGCAGGCGCCCTATAAATAACATCCATGTTCTCAAGTCGCTTCAAACTCAGAATCCGTCCTGGATTCTGAGGAGCCATAGATCCTCTTAACTGCCTCTTCAGCCGAAGTAGCCGAAGTAGGAGACAATTATCAAGGCCGTGCGAATTCAATGAGGCACATTCATCGTAGACCTCCTCAGAGCGCCCTTGACTGTCGCGGGCAAGGCTACCTACAACCTTCGGAATTCCAGCGGTCTCTTAGATAGCTAAGGCGATGAAGCTGGTGTTGAGTCAGGGAATGAAACTCATCGGCACAGGTTTGGCGCTGGGTATGCTGGCTTCGGTCGCATTGACTCGCTTGCTGAAGGGTCTGTTGTTCGGCGTGAGCGCGACCGATCCGTTGACCTTCGCGGCGATTGCTTTGTTGCTTGCGGGCACAGCGCTGGTGGCGTGTTACTTCCCGCGCGAAAAGCGATGAATGTCGACCCAATGGTTGCGCTTCGACACGAGTGAAGAGAATCAATGCCGCATACGAAGCAAACGAATCAGTTTCGGTTCTGATACGGCGTGCGAATGCTGATGAAGCATCCCATCTCAACGCTGACTAGTCATCCGCAAGAATAGACTCCCGAATGCGGGGATTCTCAGTCCCAGAATCGCACAACTGTCCGCGATTCTCACCGTCAGTTCCAAAGCATAAGTTCACCCAGCAGGCGAGTTGCTCGATCTCACCTTCTGGCACACCAATTGGAGTGACTGCCGCTGGTTGTTCTTTGTGCGCAATTCCGTCTCTATTGCTGGCGTGCACCGTGAAGACTCGGCTGACGGCGCGCGTTGGATTGAGGGCCGGCCTGCGTTTCAAGCTGTGAATTTGCGCAAACAAGAACTCTGACACCTTAACCTCAAGGCGGGAAGCTTAATGAACACACTTTGGCAGGATTTGCGTTTCAGCATCCGAATGCTGGTGAAGAAGCCGAGCTTCACGTTGATCACGGTGACAACGCTGGCTCTCGGAATCGGCCTGAACACCGCAATTTTCAGCGTCGTCGATGCAGTGCTCCTGAGCCCGCTGCCGTTTAAGAACCCTGGGCGATTAATGACTGTGTGGACCTCGGATGCGCGTAGGCCAAGCGCTCACGGCAACATCTCATATCCCAACTTCGTTGATTTGCGCCAGCAGAGCCGGAGCTTCAAAAGCCTGGCGGCTTTTCGAACAACAAACGTCGCGCTTACCGATAGGGATGAGGCGATTCGATTGCGGGCCGCGGTTGTCACCACAGACTTGCTCACGATGCTCGGGGTCGAGCCGCTTATTGGGCGGGACTTTCTACCCGAGGATGAACAGCCCGGCAAGTCGGTGGTGATTCTGAGCAACGCGTTGTGGAGGAGCCGGTTCAAATCCGAACCTCAAGTGGTCGGGCAAAACGTCACATTAGATAATCGCAGCCTCACGGTTGTCGGCGTCATGCCTCCCGGCTTTCAGTTTCCAATCGAAGCCGAGCTGGTCGAGTTGTGGACGACGGTTCCGTTTGACGGTCCAATGATTTCGCAGCGGGGACTTCAGTACCTGAACGTGATTGGTTTGATAGAACCGGGCATAACTATCGCGCAAGCTCAATCCGAGTTGGATGTAATCGCTCAAGGTCTCGAGCAGCAATATCCGGACAACAATGCAAACCAGGGGATGCGTCTGACGCCGGCGTTGGAAGAACTCGTCGGCGATGTGTGGACACCGCTGCTGGTGATCTTCGGGGCGGTTGTTTGCGTGCTCCTTATCGCTTGCGCGAATGTTGCGAATCTGTTGTTGGCGCGTGCGACGGCTCGCCAACATGAGATGGCGGTGCGTTTCGCCCTTGGCGCGAAGCGCGGACGCGTAATTCGCCAACTCCTTACGGAGAGTATCCTGTTGTCGTTCATCGGGGGCGTGTGCGGTTTGCTTCTGGCGCTTTGGGGCACCGATCTGCTTGTCTCGCTCAGTCCGGAGACGATTCCGCGAGCGAACGACATCCGCATCGATGTGCGCGTGCTTGGCTTTACGCTGCTTGTCACCTTGCTGACGGGTATTCTTTTCGGGCTTGCTCCAGCGCTGCATGCCGCCGGCAAGGAATTAACCGAGACTCTCAAGGAGGGTGGACGCGGGACCAGCGATGGCGTTGGTCGAAGCCGCACTCGTGGCGCGCTGGTGATCGCCGAATTGGCGGTTGCCCTCGTGCTGATGATTGGATCCGGCTTGCTGCTGAAAAGCTTTTTGCGCCTGTTGCGAGTCCATACTGGAGTCGATCCAGATAAAGTGCTCACTCTTCGCGTGAATCTTCCTGACAATAAGTATTCGGATCCGCAGGCAGTCAGTTTTTACGAACAGTTGCAAGCGCGATTGCAGAGCTTACCTGGAGTTCGCGCCGCGAGCGCTAGCTTCACCATACCATTCGGCAGGGGCCGTATCGGCACGGACCTGTATGTCGAAGGGCAGGTCGCATCCCCGGGTCAGGTTCCGCACGTTGACTGTCACGTGATTCTGCCGGATTACTTCAGAGTGATGGGCGTTCCCCTGATCGCAGGGCGCGACTTCACTGCGCGCGACGACATGAAGAATCGACCGGTCGTGATTGTCAACGAAGCTCTCGTACGACGCTTCTTTCCGAATGAAGACCCTCTTGGCAAACGCATTCGCCCGGACATGTCGGCCACTCCGGGCGACTCGGAGATGCGCGAAATCGTTGGCGTGGTGGGCGACGTGATGTACTACAACTTGACGGCGGAAGTGGAGCCCGAGGCATACCTGTCTTACTCGCAGATGCCCATCACCACCGGGCTGACCGTTGTCCTTACATCGGAAGGTGACCCGCGTAACCTGATAGGTGTGACTAGAGGTGAAATCCAGGCGCTCGACCGAGAATTGCCGGTGTTTGATGTCAAAACGCTCAATCAGTACTTCAGCATGGCGGTGGCGCACCCGAGGTTCAATTCGCTGCTGGTCGGAATCTTCGCGTGCTTAGCATTGATCCTCACTGCTATAGGGTTGTACGGCGTAATGTCGTACTCGGTGGCCCAACGCACCCACGAAATAGGCATTCGCAGCGCGCTCGGCGCCAGCCGTCGCGACATACTCAAGCTTGTGCTTGGTCAGGGTCTCAGATTCATCGTTATTGGCGTCAGTCTCGGTCTGGGAGTCGCTTTGGCGCTGACGCGTTTGATGGGCGAATTGTTATTTGGAGTCGCGCCAACGGACGTTGCGACATTCGCTGCTGTTGTGCTGGTTCTGTTGGCTGTGGCGTTGTTTGCCTGTTTCGTCCCGGCGCGACGCGCCACGAAAGTCGAACCGATCGTCGCGCTCAGATACGAATGATGGTCGAGGATAGAAGATCGTGGATAGAGGATAGCGGATAGCGGATAGCGTACTCCTCCGATCGTCGAATTCGTGTACTCGGTGCGCATGTCAGACCCTAAGGAGCCGCTACGCTGGTTGCTTGCCTCCCTCGCTACCTCATCAACCGCACTCAGCAGAACAGCAGCGACGAATCGTTTTCATCAAGATTTTCGCCCGTCAATGCGCCACCTTGACTTGGCCTTTAAGGCGTCATAACATAGCGACCGCTTTACAGATTGGCGTAACCCTAGGCGTCCGGAAGGATCTCCTCTTCATTCCCTGGGCGCATGTTGGGTGAGTTCTTTTTTTTCACTGTGCCTGACGCAAGCTTACTTAACTTTCTTCTGGCTTTGTCACTCACGTAGCTTCTCTGCTTAACGGTACCAGTAGCGAACGCCCAGGACAGCTGAACCCCGCCGCCAGGCGTTTCTTCGAACGGCCCGTTCAGGCAGCGTAATTTCTCAACGCATCACTCAACACAGGAGATTACACTCATGAAACGACCCTTAATGCTTACTTCGTTCGCATCTCTGCTCTTAGTGCTCGTCGGGGCAGGCATCGTCCGACCGCAAGGAGGAGTAACGGCGCGCGCCAATCAGCATCCAGTCAACCAATCGGGAGTTACGGGGAAGATCACTTTCACCCAGACTGGAGGCGGGCTGATCGTCACTGGGACTGCGAAGGGGCTTGCGCCATCGACCGCCGGCCGGTATGTGTCACTTGTCTACGACACAGCCTCCGTTCCCGGCGGGCCGACCGTTTGCGAGCCTGTGGATCCGTTTCCGGATATGTTCGTAGGCATTTGGATCTCGGACGCCGCTGGCAATGGCTTGCTAATTCAGTTGGCGCAGCCAGCGCCGCTCGGCACGTTTGACACCGTCTCTATTCGCGACACAGAAATCAACGGTGGCTTCGGCCCTGAGGCGGTCGTCGCCTGCGGCCAAGTCGCAGTGAACAAGTAAATCCAATCTGGTGACAGGAGCTCGGTTCGGACGAGCAAGAAAAAGGGCCCGCAGTTGCGGCCCTTTTTCACGTGGAACGGGTCACTCATGGCCAACGCTTTACCGCAGCAGCCGTATCGTTCGGCGGGGCCAAGCCATTTTTGTGGAACAAGCTCAGATATGCAACCGGCTAGAGAACCGTGCAATGTTTGGAATCGATGTTTCTTATGTCGACGAAGACGACTCCCATTTTGTGGTTAAAGCTGGATCCAGACGAATGGGAATGGAGTGACGACCTAACGAGCTTTCAAAGGAGGAAGCTAGGCACGTCAGGCTCAGCCCGGAATTGATTAGAATACTCTCGAACGCTTTTTTGCGATGTTGTAATAGAAGCGCTTAGGATGAGTAATATCATCTAAATATTAGGTCTTATTTGACGCCAGTTACGCGAATAGTTAAGAAAGCCGGAACACCGTACTCGACGATGTTATCTCATTGATAAAAGACGAGAGGCATGGTGCCAACCGTTTGAGCCTACTGCCAGCGCTAGACAAATCGGACAACCCGAAGGCCTTGGCGACCTTGCAGGAACTCCGAGCTGATCCTGTGTTGTCGTTTTGAAATTAGAAAGTGCCTACGACTGAAGGAACGACGACGGCGTCACGAGGCATCGAAAACCGAAAAAAAGCGCTCACGCCAAAACGAGTAACGAACCTCAAGAAGTTGCTTACCTTGTCACTTTCGAGGCTTTTGGTTCCCCAAGAGTTCGATGGGTGCCGCTGGGGACTTAGCCAGCCAATCGCACAATCGCAAGCCTGACCCCTCCTCTGTTTCCCATAGTCATAGTTGCTTGAACGTCCGAAATCACACTAGACTCGGTTGATTCAATACAAATGACCGTCGCGATGGTGGTCGGGTTCACAAAGGAAGGAGATCAGATGAAGTATCGTATCGCAGCGAAAACAGTATTGATCCTACTATTCTGCCTTGTCGCGGCTCAATCCGCGGTTCAGCAAGCCAAAGTCACGCCGCTCATGACAAAGGATTTGGCTGGGATGATTGGCAAGGAAGGAGTGATGCTGACGGTGGAGTATGCGCCGGGCGCCTCATCCAGCAAGCACCGGCACAACGCGAATACCTTCGTCTATGTTTTGGAAGGCTCCATAGTCATGCAGGTCGAAGGCGGGAAAGAGGTGACCCTCGGACCGGGCGAGACGTTCTATGAATCGCCCACTGATGTGCACGTCGTCTCGAAGAATGCGAGTGATTCCAAGCCAGCCAAGTTCCTCGTGTTTTTTGTGAAGGATAAGGGCGCCCCGTCACTCGTCCCCGTGAAGTAGGCGGCGAAAGATGCTGCCTACTGCGGATTCCTGGCATGAGCAAATCAGTTTATCGCATATGAACGGCTCTGCGTGAGTCAAGTTATGCAGACCATTGTGGATTCTGGTCAGTTCATGTGAATAGAATGCGTCAGCCACCCAATCGTGTGAACGCGGTGATTGGCCTGTACAATTTTTTGCAACCTTTAGATGTAGCCGCGCGCACTCGCGTGAGTTCTAGAACAACACGCGAGGCAGCCCAAACCTCGCCGCCATCGGTAATGAAAATAAGCGAAGAAACTTGGAAGCCCGCGGCCCCCCTTGTCCCCGAATGAGCGATCGGTTCGAACAATCCAGTTTCGGTAGTAGCGATGGGCCGAGTCGGGCTTACGTCTCAGAGCAACTCCCGCAATCGTTGTTTAGTTGCTGCTTCCTTCGGCGTCCTCGATCCTCCGTTAACCCAATCGTAAACTCGAAAGACAGATTGAATGTAACGGGTGATACCAAGCGTGATCATCTTGCTGACTTGGTTGCGGAGACCGAGACATTTCGATTGGGCCGGCGAGACATAAACCAACAGGAGACCCCAGCCACCTCTGCTTCACCGATCACGCCAAATCCGAATTTCTCATAGAAGCGGACGTTCTCCCGCTTGTCGGTTTCCAGGTAAGAGAGTGCGCGGAGGTCGTCCATGCGCTCGCAGAATGCAGCCAACATCGCGCTGCCGATTCCCAGACCCTGTAGGTGACAGTCCACTGCCAGCGGGCCCAGGTGCCAATGCGGCTCGGTTGGATCGCGACGCGCCCACTCACCAACCCACCGCAACACCCCCAGAGGCGCGCTGACCGGGTTGGCCAGGACCACTGAAGGAATGACGCTGAGCTTTTCCAACACGCCCGGTTGGCACAATGTGGGCCGGGCCATGCCGCAGACTCCAACCAGTGTCCCTTCGCGAAAAGCGCCAACGACCACACCACGCCGATAAAGTCCGTGCAAGACTGGTACGAAGAACCGCGCGAGAGCCCGCTGGCGACGAGGGACGTTTGCTATACCGAAGGCACGAACATTAGCGGGGTTGTTACACATCCCACGGCTAAGAAGCCGTGCCGCCTCTCTAAGGTCGGCGCGCGCAAGTTCGCGCAGCGTCAAAGAATGCGCCGCTGTCGAAGAAAGTACTTTCATTAGGAGCCCGCCATTGAGGTCAGGGTCAGTATGACCGAACCACTCCCGTCAAAATGTTCTAGTCACCAAAGAGTACGAACGACGCATCACTGGTCTCGCAACCAGTACTCTGTTCGGCCCAGGAGGGAGAAGCCTAGATATCCGCGTACCTTCAACTTTTTCCCGCCGTCCTCCAAAGCGATGTAGCACTTGTAGACTTTTCCATTGTCAGGGTCGAGTATCCTGCCACCTGACCACTCGTCACCGTCTTTCACGAGGTCCCAAAGAATCTGAAGTCCGATCAGCGGCCTACCCTTCAATTCGCCGTCGCAACGTGTACAGCGCGGATTCGGGTCTCCGGGATCCGGGTTTACGAGCTTCTCGATCTTTCCGTACAATTTCCCGTTCGCTTCCCAGATGACGACGATCGAATTCACCTTGCCGGTTGCGCCGTCAACGCTCCTCCACCGGCCGACGGGCGAGGCCTGCCAAAAACTTGTGTGGTAACTCTTCCCGGCCCTGCTGTCGCACAGCAGGAGCATCAGAACACACGTATAACCAATGAGACATCGTCGCATAAGTCTCCCCGATGTTTGTTAGGATTCGAAAGCCCTTCAGCGGCTAGTGAAGGTTACATCTCTGGAATTCCGACGGAGTGACACCTACCACTCGATGGAATGCGGTAGTGAAGTGGCTCTGGCTGCTGAAGCCTGTTGACAGGCTGATCTCCACCAGGCTCGCAGCCTTGCTCCACAGCATCCGCTTGGCACGTTCGACCCTGCGCTCCAGCACATATCGATGCGGAGGCGCGCCGATGGAACGCTTGAACATCCGCGCGAAGTGGTGACGACTCAAGCCCACGAGCCCTGCCAACTCGTTCAGCGTCAGCTCGCAGCTTAGATTGGATTCGATGTAATCGAGCACGCAACGTGCCCCGTTCCGGGTCAAACCGCTCGACGGCAGGACGCGGGCCGCAGGCGAAGCCGTGGAGTGCCGCTGCAGCATAAGCAAGGCAAGCTTCGTGATTAGAGATTCCACATAGAGACAGTCCGCCGAGCCGCTCGAGCTCAGTTCCCGGTAGAGAGTCCAGCAGACCGATTCCATCTCGAAATCGCGAAAGAGGAACCGATCCACAACATTGAGCCCGCTTTCCTCCCCAAACACTTCGGCCGAAACGAATACATCCAGGCGGTCACAGGCGCTGTTCCACGACCACTGGCTCGGAACTCCGCCAGGCATCAGCGTCATTTCTCCGTGCAGCATATCGCTCACGAAAGAACGTCCGTCACGAGTTTGTCGAAGCCTTTGCACCGGAGACATGTTGAACATTAGTACGTTCCCACGTGCTGCCTCGAGACTAATTCGGCCAGGAGGTTCTCCAATCGTCGCCTGGACCAGTGCGCCCGGGACCTCCATTACCTGTAGCGACTTCGGATGACCTACGCCATGTTCATTCAAGAGCGCCAACCACTGGTTGCGATGGCTGGCTGGAGTGCGCAGAGTGTGCTGGTCCATGGTTTTCTTCTTAAACACCTCACTAGTCCCAGGAGCCGTTTTGCAAGCTACTCTGACTTATTCACTGTGAATGGTATCAAGGGTAGGACGGGTTGTCTTTCAAATTCTTGCGGTCGATCAGATCGTGAGCTTAAAGGATTGAGAACATGCGTTTATCGAATCGTCTTTCCGATCCCATCGATAGTACTTGAATATGAAAAAGAGGTCTTGCTGAAACGTTTACGATCGGCTTTCCAGGCCTAGGCCCCAACGAAAGCGATTTCTTAATTCTATGGATCACTCTGGGTTCGATCTAACCGGCTTGCTGCTTCCGAAGGAACAATGACTGCCAACGAGAGCCTACCCCCATTCAACGCCGAAGGATGGCGCATTGGTGCTCCAACGGCGCTGAGCTAACGTTTGTCGCTGTGTCCTCCTCGATCCCAAGCGCGACGAGGACGCGTTCTTTGTTCCATTTTGGAGTCTCGGGCATTGGTACGGGCTCGCCTTCGGTTTGTGAGAGCACCAACCAGCGCGGCTTCAAACGAATCAGCTAATGTAGAACTCGTCCGCTCCGGTTTCTTGGAGCGACATCATCGAGAGAAATTCAACTAAACGGAGGGCTCGTTCAGTTGAGTTCTTACGCTTTATTAGGACTTCGCGAAACGAGCTTGAGCTCGCGTCATAGTTAAACAAGAACTAACTTGCAACCGAATCAACTAATGACGTTCCTTATGAAGGGTTATTTCCACGTAGCTAATGTCGATTCACGACTCGATTTTAGGAGATTTCAATCTCTATGAAGAGTCTTGTACCGCTACTCGCGTTCATGGCGACTCTTCCGGGCCTTTTAATTCAAGTTCCGCAATCGATGTCTACAACTCAATCGGCTCGCTCTGCTAAAACCTCTCGCCACAACGATCAGGATTCTCCGCCCAGCGGAAAGCAAACTTCTGAATCTACACAAATCGAGCGCCAGCGTGCGCAAAAAGATGCGCTTAAGCGGTTGAAATCGCTAGTCGACGACGCAGGCAAGCTCGATGATATCGCGGCACGCGTACGTCTTCAGTCGCGGATTGCTGACCTGCTTTGGGAACGCGACGAGGCACGAGCACGAACGCTCCTTCAGAAGGCGTTCGATGAGTCTGCTAGGATTATGCCCTCATCCACATACTCTGGTGTCGTCAACCCCTCTTGCGGACAAATTCTTTCTGAAATTATCCGGGCAATAACTCGACACGATCCAAAGCTCGCCAGTCGTTTGTTGGGAATTGATAAAAAAGGAATCAATTGCGACTTCGGGCCGAGAGACCGGAACACTTCCGAAGACGCTCGATCAGTCATGCTGGTTGAGGTTGCTTCTGCAGTAGTATCGCAAGATCCGGCTGCCGCCGCGCGTCTTGCGCGAGTGAGCCTATCGAATGGAATCGTGTTCTCTTTTCCGGATTTGTTGTCGAGGCTCGTCAAGGTTGACCCTTCGTCAGGTGAGGATCTTGTGGATGCGGCTCTCCGTAGAATCGAGACACATGACATCAATGCGCTGGAGATGCTCACACTAGCGAGGTATCTACTTGGCGATGAAATCGAGCGACGCCCGTCGAACGAGCGGGCGCATCCCAGCGAGATGGGCGGCGCGAAGGTAGCGCTATTTAAGCGGTTTCTCAATGCGTGCCTGGTAGCGACGGAGCGGTTTGTTAGCGGAATCAGCCGCAGCGATGGCGTAGCCTTTCGTACGGAGCGCCCGTTCAGTGATGCTGCTTCGACGGAAGAGATGGCAGCAAGCTTTTTCACCGCGCTCACAGATCTACTCCCAGCGTTCGAGCATTATGATCAAGAGCACCTTTCTGCTGCTCGGACAACGATCGAACGCCTGAAACGCTGGATGGACCCGGTTAGTCGCGACCACATGTTCGTCTTTTACGATAACGGCGACACGCCTGAGAGCCTTGTTGCTGAGGCCGAAGCGGCAAGCGATCCGGGCGTTCAGTGGGAACTACTTCAACTCGCTGTGTCACTGGCTACTCAAAGAGGTGACAGGGAGAAAGCTCTATCGATCGCGTCAAAGATCGGAGATCCCGACAGGCGCGCTGACGCCGTCGATGACGTTTGGACCGTTCAAATCGCCGAGGCCGTCAATTCAACGCATTATGCTGAGGCGCAACGGCTGACAGAACATGTCTCGAGCCCGGAGCGACGATTAGTGCAACTGGTTATGATTTCGATGCAAGCAGCGCAGTCTGGCTACGGTGAACAAACCATAGCCATACTGGATAATGCGAAGTCCTTGCTTCTCAACTCTGATCGTTTCCCGACCCCTGACCACGCTGAGGAGCTCCTTAGGCTAGCTCGGATTTACGCGCGGGTTGACGTGAATCGCGGATTCGAAGTTATGAGCGCGGCTAGTGACGCAATTAATTCAGTTGGAGGTATGCCGAGAGATGCAGGATTGCACAGGAAATTTGGGCATCCTCCCGGACCAACCGATTCTCTGAGCCTCTTCGCAAACGACCTGACCGGATTCGAATTGCTCGCACGCGCGGACTATTTTAGATCTTTGCGGCTTGCGCGAACATTCAATGACGCGGCTCTATCAATTGCGTCTGAGCTTGCTGTGGTGCGGGCGACGTTACCTGCTGTAGGTAAGTAGACTGCAGTACTCTCACAGCCGCAGGCTGTTTTTTTGGATGCCCACTCTGTACCGAGGAGGCGTTGTGGTCCCCCGGCTAGATCCTGATCATGCTTTCCCTCGTGGCCGCACTCATCGCGAGGTATCCTTTCGCCGTAGCTGCTCGCTTGTCTTCATCATTTCTTCAAGTCCGTCGCTGGCCGAATCTCATTCGGCGCGAAGAGCCTTCATTACATCGATACGAGCAGCGCGCACGGCCGGCGCCAAGGACGCGATGACTGCAGCCGTCAGCAGCACTAATGCAGAAATGACCACGGGCAAGGCGCCCGGCATCTTCACGTCGAGGAAATAGCTGCGCGCCAAACGCGCCATCACGAACCCGAATGCCGCGCCTGCGAAGACGCCGGCCGCCGCCATCACGACGCCATCTGTGATTACGCCGCGCAGAAGGTCTCGTGGTTGCGATCCTAGTGCCAACCGGATACCGAATTCGCGCGTCCGCGAGCTGACCGAAAACGCGAGCACGCCTGCGACGCCAACCAGGGCAATCGATAAGGCCACGGCCGCGAACACTCCAAACACCACCGAGTTCAAGCGGTCCGGCGTAAGCACTTCCGCGCGGACGTCTGCGAGGCTGGCGGCACGCTCAATGGGCTGGTCGGCGGACATGTCGCGAATGATCCGCGTGGCCGGCGTGACCAGCGAATAAGGATCCGCATCGGTATGGATGAAGAGGCGGCCGCCAAACATTGGCCCTTCTTCAAATGAGCTATAGATGGTAACGATGGGCTCGGGAACGACGTGTTGGTCGTCAATATCGGCGGTGACCCCGATGATGCGGTGCGGTGCAGCGCTAATTCCCGGGACGAATTTCAGCACGGGATCCGTCCAATAGACATGCCGATTAATAGGATCCTGATTAGGGAACATGCGCTGTGCGAGAGTCTCACTGATGATGACGACGGGATCTTTACCTTTATTTTGGCCGTCGAGGTCGTTGAAATCGCGACCGCTGAGGATGGGAACGCCGAGCGCGGCAAAGAATCCGGGAGAAATGACACGCCACTGCGCGCGAGGATCCTCTTCGCCATCGGCATGAACATGACCGTCGGCGGAGAATTGCAGGCCCACGCCGGCGGCGGCATCGCGCCAGGGAACCATCAGGCCGAAAGCGGTCTCTTTCACGCCGGGCAGCGCATCCACGCGGCGAATCGATTCCTTGTAGAAATCGAGCACTTGCTGAGGTGTTTTTCCGTAGGACATAACGGGGACGTTGATGGCAAGGACGTGGCGGGTATCGACACCTGTCTGCACCGTTTGCAGTGCGATCAGCGTAGTGATCAACATACTGGCACCGGCCAGCAGGACGAAGGATGCGGCGATTTGTGTAACTGCGAAGATCCGCTGGCGGCGGCTCGTGCTCCCGGTTATCCGTGCGCTGCCGCTCGATAGGCTAAGGCCGCCGGACGTACCGGCCGATGGCAGGCGCGGGACGAACGCTAGAATCACCGCCGCCACGACCGCCAGCGCGGCTCCAAGCCAGAGCAGGCTGGAATCGACTGTCAAGTCGAGCGCACGGACGGAAAACCGCGAGGCGTAGCGGGCGAGGATAGCCACCATCGGGTACGCGCTGATTACTCCAAGACCAGCGCCGGCGCTGCAAAGCACAAGGCTTTCGGCCAGCAGCATGCGGCGTAGCGCGCCTGTGCTGGCGCCGAGTGCCGCACGGATGGTCAGTTCGCCTTCGCGGCGAACCGTCCGTGTGAGAATCAGGTTGGCGACATTGGAACACGCGATGACGAAGACCAGTACTGAGGCTGCGAGCAGCACCAGCAGTACGGTCCGGGCGCCCGAGGTAATCTGGTCGCGAAACAGCTTCGCTTCGATCTGGAAGTCCGCTTTGGGCGAATATGCCTCGGGATGTTCCTTGATCATCACCCCATAGACGGAGCGTAACTCGGCGCGAGCTTGATCGAGGGTGACACCGGGGGCGAGACGGCCAAACAGCTCAGTCATGCGATGGACACGGCCGGTGACCATGGTGGCGGAGAGGTGGTGCGGGCTGGTGACGACATTGGCAATGATTTCGGTGTCTTGAGGATATGCGACGCAAGGTTCGAGGACGCCGATGACGGTAGCAGACCGATTGCCAAGGATACCACTATCAAGGCGAATGTCTTTGCCGACTACCGTAGGATCTTTCATAAAACTGGTCGTCCAGAAACGATAGGTGAGAACGACGACTCCGGCAGCGTTGGGGCCGTCGTCTTGAGGTCCGATGAGACGACCGAGGACAGGGTGAAGGCCCATAACATCGAAGTAGTTGCCGCCAACGACGCCAGCTTGAACTTCGCGAGGCTCACCCAGCTCGGTCATGGTGAAACCGACGGTAGAGAAATCGCCAAACGCGCTCAGCGTTTTAACTTCGCCTCGCAAATCCTGGATTTCCGGCACCGAGAAGGTTGTGTTGTCGTCGCGGACCCCAGGGGCGCTCTGACGGATATAGATCAGCCGGTCCTCGTCGCGGTTAACGAGCGGTTTGAGGAGCACGCCGCGCACCAGCGTGAAGATGGCGGAGTTGGCGCCGATACCAAGCGCTAGCGTCAGCACCACCGTGAACGCAAGCCCTTTGGTTCGAGCCAGCGAGCGGAATGCAACTCTCAAATCGTTAACGAATGACATAATTCTGTTTTCCTTTCCGGAAGTCAGTCTCCCCGGCGATACAGTCATTTCCCGGCTTCACACCCGTTTTTTGCGTCATTCTACTTACGCGAACTTTTCCTCGCCCCTCATAGCGAGGTATCCTTTCGCCGTCGCCGCTGCTCACTCTCGTTTATTATCTCGCTCAAATCCATAATCGGCCGTATCTCAATCGGTCCAAGTCCAAACTTAAAGCCTGGTTGCTGTGAGACAAGCTGAACGGCATGATTGAGGTCACGCGCCTCAAGGATTTGAATGCCGCCGAGCTGTTCCTTGGTTTCCGCATAGGGGCCATCAGTCGTCGCGACTTTGCCGTTTTTCCAGTACAGGGTCAACGCGGTCTCCGGAGGCTGAAGAGGCACTTCGGCGATAAGATGTCCGTTGGCGCGCAGATGGTCGTTGTACTCAAAGCATTCGTCGAACGTTGCGTGTCGCTCGTCCTCAGTCATCCCTTCGAATTTTCCCGGGCCGATGTATCCCAAGCAGATGTATTTCATTGTTCTTCTCCTCATAGCGGATTGGCGGAATCGGCAGCAGAGCGTTGCGCCGGTTCGTTCATCCCGTCACTAAGGCGCGTGCTCCGAGGCCGCAGTGGCCAGGTTGTTTACTTGCTTTCGCCGGGTCCTTGTTCCGGAGCCGGGTAGAAAAGAAGCTCGCGCACCTCGCCCGCCGCATTGCAGGAGATGGCACCCTTGCGCGCCCACGCGAGTGCCTCGTCCATATCGGCGGCTTCCAGTATCCAGAAACCGCCCATGTGCTCCTTGGTGTCGGTGTATGGCCCATCGGTGACGAGCACCGTACCATCAGTCTGCTTCCGCACCGTCTTTGCGTTGCCGGCCGGGGAAATTCCGCAGGCGAACTTCCTCGCGCCGGCAGCAATCATTTCGCGGTTGAGCGCGTGTATCTCCTCAATAGTCGCTTCGGTTTCGACAGACGGGTCGTAGTCGTCGGGAAGGTAGACAGCAACAATATACTGTGGCATGAATTCTTATCCTTGCTTTCCGTGATTTGTTTCCAATGACTCGTTTCCAGTTAACTCACAGAACCGTAGCTCATCGTTCTGCTATCAGATAGTCGTTCGGGAAGCCGAAAATCGACAAGCTAATTTATTTTTATTTCAACTGTCGAATCCGGTCTTGCAGGAATTGCCCGCGCTGGTTCCTCTTGGGACAGCGCCAAAGCTCTCTCATAGGAGGACTTTAGCCTCAGCTCGTCCTGCCGAGCCTGCGGAACATTTCTGCCCGGGCGGAATGGCCCGGTAGTAATTCCCGAGTTCGCCATGTTCCAACACCGCGCCGACTTGCGCCAGACCGGCCTCTGGACCATCGTGCATTGCAATTGCCACGGCACGATTGAGCTGTACAACCGGCGGAGCTGAATTCGTACCAATTGGTCTACGACCGTAGCAAACCAGCAACCGCGAAAATCAATTTGGCAAAAGGAGGATCGACGCAAAGTGCCCGGGTCGTGACTGTGAAATCTGGACAACAGTTGTATTTCTAGGTCGCCGTCGGTTCGGTTTTGGAATGAGCTTGCAGTTTATCTAGATGTCGTTCGAAATGATTAGGGTTTCTATCCTTACGTAACAATTGCTTGTCTGCCTTATAGGGACGCAAATTTCTTCTCCAAAGCGCCAAACTGGGATAGAATATTGGCGTTGGCTAGATAATCACATCCACGATCACTTTGAGGGTTGGTGACTCAAGCTTCTCCACGGAATCAAACAGGAACGTTTCAGCAATCATCTCCATGCGACTATTTATTTGAACGACTGACGAATTTCGCATTTCAGGTGGGATCAGGTTTCAGCCGCTCTGATTGTTCAACCGACAGAAGCCGCATAGTGGGTTCTCGCGGTCGCGACCGCCGATGTCGTTGGCACCGAGATTCACGAAATGAATCTGGTCTTCTTTTCACCGGCACCTGCGGAAGCGATCCGTGCTAGCCCGCGCGCATTTGGTGTCGTCCGCCGCGCGAACGCTAGACATGTCGTATTCACAACGAGATCTCGATAGCGGCAAATAAGCAATCAGTTTCATCCCTGCAAGGACGATCGGTCGAAATGGCGTGCGACGCCCCCTTGCTGTTTTCTGTGCGGTGTAGCGATGTCGTATCGCCGTCTGATGTTAGTGCGTGTCTATTCAATTTTGAAGACTGGTTCAAATTTAGCGGAAGGATCCAGCCCGAAACGGATCTCGCAAAGAATGGTAGACCGGAGACGATTTTGAGATGAGTAGCGAGACGCCTCGTAACATAAGAATAATGATCATTGACGACGAAGTTCTTCTCTGCGAGGGCTTGGTGCAGCTGCTTGAACGCCACACCAGAATGAGCGTTGTCGGTCATACTGCCGACAAGAAGACCGCGTTAGAAATCGCTGCCATCGAGCGGCCCGATATTGTGCTATTGGACTCAGATCTGCAGGGGTGCAACGTAGTCGAACTCATACCCGAGTTGCTCGCTGCCGCCAATAATATACGGATCCTGATTTTGACCGAGTCTTGTGATCCCGAACTCCGCCGGCAGGAAATGCGCGTCGGCGCCCTGGGGGTCGTGTCCAAAATGCAACCGGGTGAAGTTCTAATCAAGGCGATCGAAAAAGTCTACGATGGTGAAATCTGGCTTGATCGCGCAATGACCGCAAGGTTGCTTAACGAGATGGTCCACGCGAGAAAGAACACTGTCCACGATGTAGAGGAGCTGAAAATCCATACTCTCACCCAGCGCGAGCGAGAGATCGTTGCGCTTATTGGCTTGGGTCTTAAGAACAAGCAGATAGCCGAGCGACTTTTTATTAGTGAGGCTACCGCCCGCAACCACCTCACTTCCATTCTCAGCAAATTAGAGCTTTCAGATCGGTTTGAGCTGGCAATCTACGCATATCGCCACAAGCTTGCTAAACCGCCGGAGTAGAGGAGTCCACTTCCTCTTACTCAAAACGGTTAGGAGCAAAGTCCCTCACTTTCGGGGGCCATCCCGAGACTTTAGTCACCTCAAAATTGAGAATCTGATCAGATGCGCAGAACTGCGGTATTCAATATACTCGTGCACTTTCGAGCCGCAGATGAACGATGACTCTGAGAACGTGCAAGAGCCAGCGGGGTTGAGCGAGGAGTGGAGCGGCGCGGCAAACCTAGACTGCAAATGCGACTACCCGTGAAAGTTCGGGGAGTGGATGCTGATGGCGAAACCTTCGAGATCGACACCGCGCTGGATAATGTGAGCGCGGCCGGCCTCTATGTGCGTGTGTCGCGGCGGCTCGAGCCCGGAGCCAACGTGTTCGCGCTGGTCCGGCTTTCAACCAATATGGTCGATGAATCGATTGGGGCGCGAGTTGAGGTGCTTGGTCAAGTCACACGGGTAGATCGAACACCCGATGGCAGCTTCGGTCTGGGGGTTGCGTTCACGCGCCACAGGTTAATGTTGAAATGATTCTTTTGAAGATTTACCGCAGATTTACAACAACGTTATGACTTGCCCGAACGCTGAGATAGATACTCTGTTTTTGACGAAAGCAATGGGGCTTGTAGATCACAAATACTCGACCATTGAGCCTCAAATCAGAAGGATTGCTTTCGGCACGCAGCAGAAACGGAATTGAGTCTCCTTTTCGTCTTTACAATTGTAAGGATGATCTGGCTGTGAACTGTGAATCGCCGTTAGGGAGATTCACAAAATCTCTGTGATCGGCTAATACGGTGTCGAATTGGTTGAATATTAAGACATCGCTAATGCTCATATAACACGGTCGCGTTAGGGTAACGCGGTCGCACTGGGAGTTTAGCTCTGCAAAAAACGCGGACGTTGCAAGGTGATTCGCACTAACTTTAGGAGTTGCTTAATGTGTGCCTCAACAAACATTAGTTACTGGGACTACGCTCCCAGAAATTATAGTTTGTTTTATCTATCGGTTTAGCGGATCAATTGTAGCTCTCGCAGTAGGATATCAACCGTTTCGCTTCGCAGCATCGAGCGAAGGGGCCGCCACCGCGCGGCAGGGTCAATCGAAGTAGTCTCTTTCGAAACCTCGACCAGGTGGCCCTACCTACTCTAGCCATCGCTTGCTGGGGCACCGCCCAGCAGTCCGCATGTAAGTCTCGCGAGTGGCTAGCGGAACGAAGGCAGTACATGAGACCAGGAGCCCCAAACATCCTCACCTGGAGCGCGTTTGCGCTTACTGCATGGCATTTGTTCGAGACGCTGCTTCTCCACACGACCATCCACGAATCAGCAATTCGGAAATACGTTAATACTGGAATTCGGCTTTCTCCACTCGCTAATTCAGCAATGGGTCATGGGTTTTCGCGTCATGCACCGGGGATTTGTATTGGCAATAACCTTTTAGATGCATTGCGACAGTCGGGCTTGCAGGTGTCTTTAGCATACGCCACCGGCTGGCTTCCGATTGACGACAGGAATACTTCGAAGCGCGACCTGATGATGTCAGTTAATCTCGCGCGGGAGGAACACAATGAGGATTAACGCCCCAAGATGTACGCTGGGCGTCGTTGTGGCTGCTCTTTTTCTTGCAGTGACGTGGAGCACCACAGCCGCCCGATATACGCCAACGAGGATGGACGCCGCGGTCGAACCGACTTATGCGCCTGCCCCAACTCCAAAGAGGCTCAGTTTTCGCCCGTCAGTCTTCTATGCGACTGTAACAACGGACAAAGCTGGGTACCTCGCCGGCGATACGGTTGTTGTTTCAGGGACAGGTTGGCAGCCCGGCGAAACGGTTCACCTAACCTACGATGAAACTCCGTTTCAGCACCTGCCACACGAGGCCGATGCGATTGCAGATTCGAGTGGGAACATTTCCAGCGCCGAATATGTGATTGAACCGCACGACTCGGGAACCTGGTTCGTACTCACTGCAGCAGGCTTGTCTTCTGGCTTGACGGCTGAAACAAGGTTCTCGGATGCGAACCTTGTTGTGGACTTCAGGCAGGGCGCAAATAACGAGAAGAACGGGACTGTAACCGGTCTCGGGAACATCCACTGGATCAACTCAATCATCCAGGTGAGCAATTCGAAATATCTTGAAGGCATGGGCGTCTTTCAACGCACAATCTTTACCGACGTTCCGGCTACTACGGGCAATGTTCATACGTTGACCTTCCGCCACGAATTCACAAAGGCTGGAATTCACGCCTATGACTTCCTTGTGTCCTACGACCAGGCTATACAGAACGATCATGACGCCCTGGGCGTTGCGATACAGTTGAATGCGTGTGGTGTAGAGATTGGTCCTCCCGGAAGCCTGGCCACTACTTGCACCAGTCTGCGCAGCGGTCCGTTTGCGGACGTGACAGTGCCAGACGATCCGTACATCAGCAAGGACGGCTCATTGCAGTCCAGGATTAACGCTTACGAGGCCTCAAACGGCAACCGCACCATCCGAATTTATGGGCCTGCGGCCATCACAAACACCTCTTTGACAGTATGCCACGACGTCGCCAATGGCGCTGACACCGCGGACTCTTTCTCCCTCTACACGTTGAAGTGGACCTCTACTTCAAGCGATCTCCTGATCGAGATGGCCGGCCACCTCGCGATAAGCGGCGACGGAACCGGCGACACGTGGGGGGTCGGACTCGGTTCATCGCAGATCAGCGGCGGTCCGTACCACTTCAAACTGGATGAGCTGGGCGGCGCGATTACCAATTCGTCGACCTGCCCTGAGACCCAGTCGGAGGTCACCTCACTTGGTTCTCAGGACAACCAGATCAAGGGTGCGGACATTTTAGTTCCCTGTCCGACGTGCTCGGTCGGCGGATCAGCTGGTCCGTTCTGTCCGGGTTCCGCCCCGCAGACGTATACGGTGTCGGTGATTGGGACGTGCACCAGCCAGTCCACCGTTACGTGGACCTTGAGCAACAACACCTCGGGGGCTTCGTTCGTTGGAGGAGTAAACACGGGGACGTCGGTTTCGGTGAATCCCGGCACGACCTGTGGTTCCTTCACATTGACCTCGAGCTTCACTTGTGCCAATTGCACAACTCCTGTTACTTGCAGCATATCGCCGACCGTCGTTGACACTACACCTCCAGTACTGACTGGTTGTCCGTCAGATTCAACGGTGCAGTGTCGTAGTGATGTTGGCGCTGCTCCAACGGTGACAGCCTTAGACAATTGCGACGGCCCAGTCACTGTCAGCTTCACTGAGACCGAGAGCGTTCCCGGTTCGAGCTGCCACAATACGATCACCCGCAGGTGGAGTGCTACTGATCACTGTGGCAACACCGCAAGCTGCACCCAGCACATAACGGTCAACGACACAACTCCACCCACCATCACCTGTCCTGGACCATTGACGTTCGAATGCGAAAGTGGTGTACCGGCGCTGAACCCGAGTGACGCGACGGCCACCGACAACTGTGGCACGGCTACAGTGACAGCGACTCGGTCGTCATCCGGGACTTGTCCGAAGATTATCACCGACACCTTCACTGCGACGGATGGCTGCGGAAATACGGCCTCGTGTACGCGGACCATCACGATCCAAGACAAGACAGCACCTGTGCTGAGTGGATGCCCGTCGGATGCAACGGTGCAGTGCTTTAGCGATGTACCGGCTAAAGCCAACGTCACAGCCAGTGACAACTGCGACGGTGCGATCACACCGACCTTCAGCGAGACCCAGAGCAATCCTGGTTCAAGCTGCAACAACGTGATCACCCGCACGTGGACTGCCACTGACCGCTGCGGCAACACCGCAAGCTGCACTCAGCACATAACGGTCAACGACACGACAGCACCTGTGCTGAGCGGATGCCCGACGGATGCATCGGTGCAGTGCTTGAGCGACGTACCGGCTAAAGCCAACGTCACAGCCAATGACAACTGCGATGGTGCGATCACACCGACCTTCAGCGAGACCCAGAGCAAACCTGGTTCAAGCTGCAACAACGTGATCACCCGCACGTGGACTGCCACTGACCGCTGCGGCAACACCGCAAGCTGCACTCAGCACATAACGGTCAACGATACAACTCCGCCGACCATCACGTGTCCTGGAGATCTGACGTTCCAGTGCGATAGTGATGTACCGGCGGCGAATCCAAGTGACGCGACGGCCACCGACAACTGTGGCACGCCGACAGTGACGGTTTCCCGGTCATCCACGGGCACTTGTCCGAAGATTATCACCGACACCTTCACTGCGACGGATAGCTGCGGAAACACGGCCTCGTGTACGCGGACCATCACCGTCCACGACACTACAAAGCCAGTGTTGAGCGGTTGCCCGACTGATGCAACGGTACAATGCCTTAGCGACGTACCAGGTCGAGCCACCGTCACAGCCAATGACAACTGCGACGGTGCGATCACGCCGTCATTCAGCGAGACCCAGAGCAATCCTGGTTCAAGCTGCAACAACGTGATCACCCGCACGTGGACTGCCACTGACCGTTGCGGCAACACCGCAAGCTGTACTCAGCACATAACGGTCAACGACACCACGCCGCCGGCCATCGTTTGTCCGGGGAACATCGAACGAGGACACTGCAACAACACAGTTACCTACACCACGACGGCGACTGACAATTGCGGCACGCCAACCCTCGTTTGCAGCCCGGCTTCGGGAACGGTCTTCCCAGACGGCGTAACACTGGTCACTTGCACCGCCACTGATTCGTGCAACAATAGTGCAAGTTGTAGCTTCAGCGTGACGGTGTTCCCACAACCGTCTTGCTCAATCAATCTACCCACGGGGAACCCTGTGTGTGGTAGTACGGGCAACACATTGTCAGCAACCGTGTCCTGTCTCGCGGGTGGTTGCACGACAGTTTGGTCAGTTGCTTCAGCTGACGCAGGCTGGCAAATCACCGGCGGTCAGGGGACGCCCAGCATCACCTACAATGCGGGAGCGTCACACACTCCAGCGACCTTTACGCTGGTAGTGACCGACCGCTTCGGCTGCCAGAGCACTTGCTCCATACAGGTCGACTGCAGCCCACCGCAGCAGGTTAACTGCACCCTGACGCAGGGCTTCTATGGGAACCAGAACGGCAAGTTCAATGGCATAAGTGGCACAACGCTTGTGGCCGGTCTCCTGACAACCGACCTGACGGTAGGCAAGCTTGGAGTAAGGTCGCTCACAATTAAAGGTGGCGCCGACGCCGCCAGCTCGGCGCAGTGCCTCGTCAAGAGGATGCCAGCGACACAGGCGCCAAGTTGTCTGCCTAATTTTGGGGACAAGACGCTTTCAGGTTTCGCGTCTTGTGACACGAATCCACCAATTCCGAAGAACGGTCAGAAGTGGAGCAATGTGCTGTTGGGTCAGGTGGTCACGTTGTCGCTCAACATCCGGCTCGACGCAGCAAATCATGAGGACGGACATACGGCCCTCGCAGACAGGGAGATCTGCAACACCTTTGTGACGCAGGGGTCGTTGGCCGGTCCTGATGGCGTGAAGGGGACGGCGGATGACGTAATCGATCCGAGTAGCGCTCCGAGCACGTCCAGAATTCCGCTGTCGGTGACTTGTGCATTGACGCATCTGGGTCTGCCGCACACGGTAGGTGGTATCCTCGAGTTAGGAAACCGTGCGCTGGCTTGTCAGTGCATTGATGTAGCAAGTCTCGCCGACGTAAACCAGGCTGTTGATGCTATCAACTCGGGGTTTGACGAATGCCGATTCCTGGTGAGCTGCACCGACTCGCCGGACGCTTGTCCGCCTGCGGCGCCGTGCACCACGGCGGCTAGCTTGTTAACCCCAAACAAGGACCAGCTTGCGCAGTCGTTCTCCTTTGAGAGCGCTCCTGTTGCAAACCTGTTCGAGCTCTTCCAATGGAATGCCGATCGCTCGTTTTTAGGGTCGGTGACTCTGTTGGACGCTGAGCATAACCCCACATACTTCAGATTCGGACTCCGATTGTAAGCGTTCGACTCTGAAGTAAAGACAACCCGCCCGCCATATCGAAAGATGTGGCGGGCGGTTTCCTAGAAATACAAAAAGCTGCCACGCACCTCGACAGGTTGCCCGTGTCACTGACGCATATGCACGGACATCCCCCGGTGCTTGGAAGGAGAGTATGGATTCCACAAGGTCACTTCCTCCGACAATCCTCGCCGCAGTTCTCGCGATCGCTGTTTGCGCCACAAGTGCCACGCCGCTCCCTCCCCGGCACGCGCAACCCACCGAAGCGCGGAGACACTCTCACACAACCAACATACTTTCGGGTCCCCTCTGTTCTCTCTCCCCACCGGCACTGACCCCCTTTTGCGGAGCAAAGGGAAACAGTTTAACAGCCACCGCGTCTAATGGAACCCAGCCCTATACGTTCTCCTGGACTCTCACAGGTGATGGAACGTTGACCGGCGGTCAGGGCACAGATACCATCCTGTTTGACATTGGTGCGGGCGGAGGCGGAGTCACGCTGGATCTAACCGTGACCGATCGCGACGGGCTCGCGGCTCAATGTTCTCTGACCGTTTTTTGCGAGCCGCCACCCGCCCCCGATTTTTGCGCGCTCACTCAAGGCTGGTTCGGAAACTCGGGCGGCTCGTTCAACTACACTAATCCGCTTGCGCTTGTTCAGAGCCTGCTGTCTGCGGGCGATTTGGTAGCCGGAAAACCAGGCCGCTCTGTGAGGATTCCGCTTTCATGCGCCCCCTGCATCATTCAAGGGTTGCCCGCTGTCGGCGCACCGCGCGAACTGCCGTCCACGCTTGGCGATGCAACGCTCGATTCAGTGAGCTGTCAAACGAGTCCAACGTCGCTCCCGGTCAACTCCTCAGGGAAGTTCAGCAATGTGCTGTTGGGACAAACGATCGCGTTGTCGCTGAACGCGCGGCTGACTTCCGGCTTGGCTGAAGTTGGGATCTGCAACCTGATGACTACGCAGGCGATGCTTCCTGGTCCGGATGGTGTACTGGGTACAGCCGATGACGTGCGGAATGCTGGTCCTGATGGGGCGTTGGGTACTTCTGACGACCCGATTATCACCGTCAACATTCCGCTATCGGTTACAACGGCGTTGTCGGCGGTAGGCCTGCCTCACACTGTAGGCGGACTGCTCGAGCTTGCGAATCGGGAGCTTGCCGGACAACCGACCGGGGGCGCGAGTGCCGGCGACATCAACGCTGCAGTCAACGCAATCAACAAAGGTTTCGACCGCTGCCGTACGCTGCTCAGTTGTAGCAATATTTCCAGATAAGCCACGTCTTTTGATACGCGGTCGGGTTGAAGAGCCGGGTTGAAGAGAGGTCATTTCTCAGGCTTCTGGATTGGTCCGTCCTCGGTGACGACGGAGCTCATGCGAGGCATCTTAACTCGCCGCCAGGCAGACTCGGTCCCCGCGGGATCAGTCCAAACTGTGCCGTCCGCGTACTGTATTTCCTGAACGCGAACTACCTGTTTGACGGCAGGGGCTGGAATGCAGTGATCGCCAGAAAGCTTGCGCTGAATCGTAACCTCGTCGCCTGGACGAAACTCGAGGTCGGTCAGCGTAAACCCGCACCTGTTGCGAGCCTCGAGGTCCTTCGCTTCTTGAACCGCGGTTTCAACTCCGAGATCAAACTGAAATCCGAGGGACTTAATGACTCTCTCACCAGTATTCTTGACGATAAGCGTGAATGCACGCGAGCGGCCAGGCGTCTGCGATTCTTCGACGTGCGCAGACGCTTTGAGAATCTCGAGTCCAACCGTGGTCTGTTCGACGTTCTGGCTCATCGTTACGGGAGACATTGTCAAGCCCACCAAAAGGACAAACGCACTGAATGATTTCATGTCGCGGCACCCCCGAATCTAGAGTGCCTCTATCGTATACGTGTTAACGCTCGGGAGGCAAGCTGGGCGGGTTTGTTTGGACCGAAGGGTGCGATTAAAGTTAGCAGAACTTTTATCGCACCCGGAATCGAGCTTGGATCCGCGGGACTGGTGCTCCTACTTCACTACGAAAGTAGTCGAAGCGCCTCCGCTGAGTCCATTGGCGGTGGCAGTGTCTTTGCCCTGATAAGTCCCCGGCGGGTCAGTCTTCTTGATCTTGAACAGAACACTTGCCGAGCCGTTCGAGCCTGTCGTCGCGCTCAGGGCCATCGACGCGCCATTAGATTTGACCATGGTGAACGTAACGGCCGCGCCTGCGACTGGAGACCCGCCCGCTGTAACGTTGGATGACATCGTCACCGATTGGCCACGCTTGTAGCTAGAGCCGTTCGTTGAGACTGTGACACCAAGCGAACTCGCGACCGAGAGGGTAGCCGCGGCGGAGCCGGAATAGCCCGGAGAAGAGCCATTGACTACCGAAGAGCCAATTGTGTAAGAGCCCACCGCAGCCGAAGACGAGCTGCCCACAGTGAGGGTTGTCGACGCGCTTCCGCCGGGGCTTAGCGTCAGCGTCGGAGATCCAAAGCTGGCGGTCCATCCGCTGGGCACACTAGATTGCAGGTTGAAAGTCGACGCCACACAGGCCGCGCTATCGTTATTCGTAACCATCACCGTATAAGCTACGGACGCACCCGGCGCAACTGTCTGGCTACTTGACGGGCTGATGGCAACCGCCGGGTTGGCATGAGTGCACGTCGGCGCGCCAAACTGAACGGAGACTGTAGCTCCGCTAGTATCCGCCGATAGCACTGTGATGTTAACTGGAATCGCAGGATCGTAGTAGCTTTTCCCAACGGCGAGAGCTTCGTTACGCCCGGTCAGAGTTGGTGTCATATCCAAAAGCTGGCTTCCAAGCACAAGCTTGTTTGTGTCACTGCCGATCGTTCCCAGATGAACAAGCACGCCGCTTGTCACACCGGTGTAGCTTGTCAGGAAGCTGTCGTATCCCACTGGCTGACGGTATTCGACGTAGTAGTACGTAGTTGAACCGGTGGTCGGGTCATACGCCTCGGGAATCCTGATCGCCTTGAGGCTGTCGTCAGCTACCGCAGTCGGCGTCAGAGTGTATGTACCGCTACTGGTCACAGTCTGAATCCGCGTCCCAAGCCATCCAGCAAGATCGCGGTGATAGCTGTTGACCACGCCGGTGTTGTAATACCCCATTACATCATAGTTGTCGCCGTACTCAACATTGGTGCAGCCAGTGCCAAATGTCGCTCCGGCGCACGACAGGGAGTTGGAGTGTCTGAATCCGAGCGAGTGCCCGAATTCGTGCGTTAAGATATAGGTCGTCGCGCTTCCACTAATGTAAGTCCACGTCTTGACATTACCTGAAGAGTCGGTCGACAGCCACGTCGTGCCTCCGGACGATTGGCAGCCTGTGCTGGGGTATATATAGATTTTGTGACTGTAGTTATCCGGGTTATAGCCGAGCGCCCTGGCTCCATCCTCAGCAGCCTGCGTCCTGTTGGCATTACAATCCGTGCTGTTGACCGGGATTGTGTACCAGCCCGCCAAGTCTCCAGTGACCCAAGTCAGTCCGTAAGACGCTTGCTGGTAGTACCGATTGACCTGGTTAAATATCAGGTCGTTGATGTAAGCAGGGGTCCACGGCTTGTTAGTCGGCTGGTCCTGAAAGTTGAACAGCATCACGAGCTGGCGTTGTTCGCCCTGGGCGGGACTGCTCTGGGCACTCAACAAAACTTCGGCACTCTCTACCGTCAGAACTTTACCACTCTTTCTCCCTGTCACTCGAAGCCGTGATCCCACTCCCGCAGCTACGGGCCGGCCTCCAGTCCGCAGTTCCAAGTGTTCCTCCCCCGTGTTCAAAAAGGGTACCTCGCGACCGGTAGCGTCTTGATAATCAACGAAGACGACCTCTAGTGTGCCCTCCACTGTTCGTCTTCGGCCGTCGGCTTTAGCAACACCCCACCCTGTCTGCAGAGTCAACAATATGATAATAAGAAGCAAGGCAAAAAGAGTGATTGTCCTATAGCTTGTCATTTGAAATCCCCGGTGTGTTTGTCGAGAGCCGTGTCCCCTGCCGTTCGCAATTGGATTCCATTTGGAAACGAAACTGCGCGAGGGCATCTGTGCTCGTCGTCTGAAGCGTAGGGGCCGGTTGCGTGAGGGCTAGCTCTTCAGGAATCGCACTTTCAAATCAGGAATCGAACTTTCAAAACCAAAAAAGGATTTCCGCCTGAAGGCTAAGATGCGGTTTGGGGGAAATGGCTTACGGGCCGCACCTAGACGGGGCTACCGCGTTGGGGTTTTCGTGATAGTTTGAAGCGCCGCCACCCAACTATCAGGTGAGGTCAATGGAGAGTGGCAGCTTTTCCGCGGCAGCAGACATTCTTTAATACAGGGGGTCACCCGCTTCCGCGACCGCCACTCAGGCAAGTTCCGCGCCGACAAACGCAGCCGTCCGAGCCGCCCTTTGACGATTTCGAGCGGTGCTTCGAAACGGACTGACACCATAACCCATCGCCGTAATACAACTCAGGCCATTGAACGAGCGAAAACAATCAGTATAAGTCGGCGCCATCTAGAAGCTGATCGCGGAGGTGCCCTGCAGCCATAAAGACATTGTTCCCGAATGTCACACTATTGGTTGCGCAGGGATTCAGTTCTCTCTTCAACAAAGATCGCAGCGGCATTTTGGTTTTTATTTTGTCGTCGCTGGCGTCGGGCAGATATCGTGATCTTGCTCTGACCTGCCCCCGATATCCGACCACTAGATATTACGACAACATTCTTCGTCTCAAGTCCTTTCGTCCGCGAAGGTCTCGAGGTGTTGGCTGAGACGCAGGCTCTGATCGAAAAGAATGAGGAGCGCTATTGGGAGGCGGAGCTGTATCGCCTTAAAGGCGAGTTGCGGCAAGCCGCAGGCTGGGCCGCATCCGAGGTCGAGTCGTGTTTTCATCAGGCCATCGATATCGCGCGGCAGCAGCGGGCGAAATCCTGGGAGCTGCGCGCAGTCATTAGCTTGAGCCGTTGGTGGCAACGACAGGGCAAGCGAGCCGAAGCGCTGCCGATACTCGCTGACATCTACGGCTGGTTTAGCGAAGGCTTCGACACCGCCGACCTCAAGGAAGCAAGAGCCTTGCTGAAGGAACTGCAACAACAAGATCCGCGTCTCGGTAACCCGACTGTGCCTGCTTGACTCCAACGCTGAAGTCTGAGGTCACCGAGCGGAGCTAATTTTCCCAACAGCAAAAAAGTATTGCCCCCGTTTAGGGTGATGGACATAATAAGGGTGCCTCTGAACCCCCACCATCTGCGAAACAAAATTTTCGCAGCAGCCTCATCGCCTCCAGCCACGAAATGGGCTCCGTGTGAGGCATTGCCAGGTTCCAGGGCAGAGGGGACCCTGGCTTAAAAACGAAATAAAACAGGTCTTTTAACCTACTACAACGCTGTCTCTCACTTTTACTCGCGGTGTTCTCCTGGTGGGCCGATGACTTGCGTCTTGTCTCATATCTTAAGTGTCCCTACGAAATGGCAAGAGCTCCCGCTGTCTTGCTAGAGCCTTCGAGAGGCGAAGCGAGACTTTAACCCGATACGTACCGCACAACAGTTTTTGCTGCCGGCAACCGGCTACCTTACAGGCTTAACAACTTAGGGTCGAGTTGTGTCCAAACAAGAGATTGTCCGCACATCAGAAACACCTGGTCAGAAGACTTATCGCGAGGAGAGTGACTTCTCGCCCGTTTTCGAATTCAGCTCCGAGAGCGTCGCGGCGAAAACAGTCATAGCCTTCGGCTTAGGTTTTTCTTGCGTCCTGCTGGTGTGTCTGGCTGTCTACAACTTTATTGTCGGCAGTCTTATTGATGACAGGATTAACGCGAACCGTCATGCGCTGGCGTCGGCCATTGAGTATTTTCCAGGATCCGCTCGTCTGCATTTCCGACTAGCGGCAGCGCTCGAGGATGAGAGCGAGCTGACCAGCGCCGAGCTGCACGCGCTGACTGCAATCAATGCCTCTCCGTATAACTACAACTACTATTTACTGCTGGCACAGATCCAGGAGTCGGAGAACAACACATCAGCAGCCGAACAGTCGCTGCGGACTGCCATTAAGTTTGCTCCGCACAGAACGGACGTCCACTGGCGCCTGGCTAACCTGCTACTCAGACAAGGGGATTCCGAGGAAGCACTTGCAGAGTTTTCCCGCGCGTGTTCATTGGATAAACGCCTTCTGCCGGTGACGCTGAATATTGTCTGGCACGCTTCCGGGGAAGATCTTCAGGCACTGGAAGCCGTCATAAGTTCTGAACCTGCTGATAGGCTCGCGCTTGCTCAGTTTCTGCTGAGGCAATCTCTAGTAACTGAGGCCGCAAATGTATTCTCTGGTCTCGACAAAAATTTCAGAATCGCATCTCCCGAAGGAATCAGTTTCCTGCGCTCGCTAATCGTGGTAAACCGGCTCAAAGTAGCGCGAGATCTCTGGACGCAATCAGTGACGCCCGACGCGACGCTTCCGCCATTGATCTGGAACGGGAGCCTGGAATCTGACATTCCTAAGAATTTTCCGCAGTTCGACTGGGCTATCAGCAATAGCGAATACGCGAAGGTAAGGATAGCAACAGACTCTGCACGAAGCGGGGCCAACTCTTTGAGAATGGACTTTACCGGGCACGATACTACCAGACTCAATTATGAGGTAAAGCAGCTCATCGTGGTTCGCCCGGGGGCGAGCTACCGTTTGGAATGCTATGCGAGGGCTGAAGGGCTCATCACAACCGAGGGGCCGCGTCTGGCAGTGACACCCACATCTTCTTTTGCGGCAGTTGCGCAATCCGAACCAGTTCTGAACGATCAGAGCGGGTGGCAGCATTTAGCGCTCGAGTTTGTCGCGCCTCCAAGCTCGACAGATGAGGTTGCGCTATACGTCACGATCAAGCGCCAGCCGAAGTTCAGCTTTGATGCCCCAATGCGAGGGAGAATCTGGTTCGACGATTTCACACTGGTGGAGACGGGCAAATGACAACACCGGGCGCACGGCTAGACAAGGTAATCCTTGTCGGATTACTTGCTGCCGGAGTATTCACCGCGTTGGCCCACGGAGCCGTCGAGTTTTGGGCCGTCAGCGTCTTCGAATTGATCATTGGTTGTCTGGTTCTATTATGGGGCATCAGGCTATTCGTAGGCCGCTCCGTTTCAATCAGAATACCGCGAATGATCTTACCGGTGCTTGCGTTGCTGGCACTCGGGCTACTGCAGAGCATAGCTATTCAGAGTACCGCTGGACGGCAGCTGAGCCTGTCGATGGATGTTGAGGCCACGCGATCGGCGGTAGGCGTGTTTGTAGCGTTGGTTGCTTCGTTTGCGATCGCCGCAAACTTCGTTGCCCGCCGAGAACACCTGCGAGGACTGGCAACGTTCTTAATAATCTACGGACTGGTCCTTGCGCTGTTCGCACTTATTCAGCACATCACGTGGAATGGCCGCCTTTATTGGTTAAGGCCGCTCACCTCCGGAGCCGTAAGTCCCTTCGGACCGTTTGTTAATCGCAATCATTTTGCCGGCTATATGGAGATGTTGATTCCGATTCCCATCGCGCTGCTCATAACCGGAGGTGCCAGGACAGACTTGCGCTTCCTTTATGTCTTTGCTGCGACGATGATGGCGGTGGCGGTAGTCGCATCGCTTTCTCGCGGTGGAATAATCAGCCTCGCCGCGGAGTTGGTGTTTCTTGCGGCGCTGAGCGCAAAAAGAACAGCCAGATTAACTGGCGGCCGGCTGTCCTTCTTACTGCGTCCGATGGCGCTCGTCCCGCTGGTTGCGGCGGCTATAGGTGCCGGGGTCTTCTGGATTGGAGCGGAACCGGTCGTCAATCGAGTAATCAACAGTAGCGGCCTGTCGGGCGAGACCTCTCCCAAACAAACATTTTTCGCCAGTCGCGGGTGGATATGGCGCGACACGGTGGCGATGGTCGAGGCAAATCCGGTTATTGGCGTGGGCTTCGGCGCCTATGAGACGGCCTATCCGATTTACAGCGAGGACGACGGAACGGCTACGCTCGGCCAAACACTGGTGGTGGACCGCGCCCACAACGATTACCTCCAGGTGTTGGCCGATTGCGGCATCGTAGGTTTCGGAATTGCAGTCTGGTTCATCCTGACCGTATTTCGCTCGACATGGAGGGGTTCAAAATCCCGCGATTCACTGTCGGCCGGCCTAGCCCTCGGCTGTGGAGCGGGCATTTTCGGTCTGCTGGTCCACAGTCTTTTTGATTTCAATCTCCAGTTGCCGTCCAACGCATGGCTGTTCCTTCTCCTTGCCGCGGTAGTCTCACAAGCGGCCGAGAGGAGGAGGTCCGGACGAATCCGAACGGAGGTTGTCGAAGTCGCCGCACCGGTTGAAGCCGTGGTCGTAACAACAGGAGAATACCGTTGAAAACCCAACCTCAAACGCGCATCGCAATTCTCTTCCTGGTCGCGCTCGCGATCTTTGTCGTACCCAATGTCAGCGCTCAAAACCAGACAAAACAGCAGAGGCAATTTCAGGCGCCGCCTCAAACAGCCAGTGACCCGATCGTGTCCACAGTCATAGTCTCGCCTGGAGAGGAATATCTAATAGGTCCCAGTGACGTAATCCTGATCGACATCGCGGATGCTCCTGAGTTGTCGCACTCCTACCGAATAGGCGCGGACGGTAGCATCGAGATGCCCGTTTTGGGACGTGTATCGGCGCAACAGAAGACCACGCGCGAGCTCTCGAAAATAATTGCCGATGGGTTGCGCGGCGAGTACCTGAACGATCCCCAAGTCAACATCATCGTCGAACAAATAAATAGTCGAACGTACTTCATACAGGGTGCCGTTCGGAGACCGGGACTGTACCAGGTTGAGGGCCGCCCGTCGCTACTGATGCTGATCACCATCGCCGGCGGACTTGGAGACAACTACGGTTCGACCGCATTCGTAATTCACAAGATAAAGCCTGCCACCAACGAAGTCTCATCAGCACACGGGAAGCAGGAACAGCCTACGACTGGCAATGCGAGCGCGGCTAGTTCTGAAAACGACGCTGCTGAGAAACCCGGCTATGAGTTGTTTAAGGTGAACATCAACGGCCTGCTGAGAGGCAACCTGGACCATGACGTCGTAATTGAGCCGGGCGACATAGTCCACATACCGATGACTGACGTCTTCTTTGTAGCCGGCGAGGTCAACTCTCCGGGCTCTTTCCCGCTCAAGGATGGCACAACCCTGCGGCAAGCAATTTCACTGGCGCAGGGCACGAATTTCAGTGCCGCAGCGAATCGCGGGGTGATATTCCGCGAAAACCCGAACAATGGAACTCGGCAAGAAATAAAAGTAGATATAACCGCGGTTATGAACGGCAAAAGCCAGGACGTTCCAATAATGCCCAACGACATTGTGATAGTTCCCAACAGCCGGCTGAGATCGGTAGCCAGCACTTTGCTGAGGGCATTCAACTACAACTCGACACGCGTCCCCATACGCTACTGAGATCAGGATGGAAGGCCGGAGGCGGTTCGAAAAGCTGATGAGCAGTAGCAAGGAGAACGAGTGATGGCGGATGAAGGACTTGAACGATGCGCGCCGATGGACGTAGCACCTGTTGACTACGCCCGATTGCAACCACGCGAGAACAGCGCAGTTGGCTATAAGACCGTCGGGGGGTATGACGACCCATACGGCAGGGAGGACGATAGAGTCTTTCTGCGAGAGTTATGGCGGATACTTCGCAAGCGCAAGTGGTTGATTATCACGATAGTATTTTCCGTAACCAGTCTGGTCACAATTCAGGAATTCCGCACCAGGCCCATCTATCAGGCGTCAACTATCATCGAAATAGGAAAAGAGAATTCGACGGTAGTCAAATCCGGCGACCTCGTTATCAATGACGACTCGGATCCGTTCTACCAGGTCAACGTGAAGACCAAGGTGCTGCTGCTTAACAGCCTCGAGTTGCACGAAGACGTGGCCGACAGCCTGAGACTCGACACGAACCCCAACTTCCTCCAGTCAAGCTCTCAAACGTCAATTTGGAAGCTGTTGCAAGGCCTGATCGGAAATTCGCGTGAGAGCGGTGTCTCATCGGATGCTGAAATCCCGGATGACGAGTTTTCGAATGGAGAGATCGTACGATCCGCCGAGGAGCGCGCTCGCCTCGCTCCTAGTGTAGAAGCCATCGAAGACAATCTTGTCGTCGAGCCTGTGCGAGACACCCGGGCGATTAAGGTGTCCTTCACTCATAATGATCCGGCGCTTGCGGCCGCGGTTGCCAACGCGATCGCACGAAGTTTCATGCGGCACAACTTTGAAGCAAAGACAGAGAGATTTACTGATACCGCGACTTGGCTCGATCGCACTACGCGCGAGCTGAAGACCAAGGTGGAAGAGGGAGAACAGGCCCTTGCGACTTACACTCAAGAGCACAACATCTTTGCGATCAACAGTGACGATAAGAGAGATGGCACTACGCTTACGACCAACAAGCTGACGCGACTGCACGATCTCTATCTCCGGGCGGAAAGTGATCGGATGCTCAAGCAAACACTGTACGAAGAGGTCAAGGCGGGGCGGATCACACAACTGCCTGATGCGTTTTCTGATCCGAAGTTGATAGAACTGCAAAAACAGCTTAATGAACTCAACACTGCCTACGCCCAGGTAAGCGTCAAGTTCGCGTCGAAGAATCCACGGGTGGCAGAGGTTCAAAGCCAAATAGCAGTAGTCAAGCAACAGATAATAGCGGGGCTCACGCAGCTGGAAGCAAAACTTCGTGGCGATTACGAACGCGCCGTAAAAGATGAACAGTCGCTGCTGGGTGCACTCGAAAATACCAAGCAGGAGGCGGCGCAGGAGAATCAGGCGGCCATTCAATACAACATCCTGAAACAAGACCTCGATACATCGAGAGCCCTCTACACGGATTTTCTGCAAAAGACCAATCAGGCTAAAGCGCAGGTAGCCGAGCAGCATAACAATGTAAGAGTGATCGAGCGCGCCAGCGCACCAAAGAAGCCGGTTGGGCCGAAACGAGCATTGATGATGACGCTGGCTTTCGTCGTCAGCCTGGGTGGCAGCGTCGGGCTGGTTTACTTCCTCGAGTACATTGACAACACTGTCAAATCGGTTGAGGACGTGAGCCGATACATCCAACTACCCGCGCTCGGAGTGATACCAACTATCTATTCAGCCTCGGGACAAAAGCTGCTCTCAGGAAAGAAGAAAGGGAACAGACGCGGGCTTGCACAAAACCAAGCCGGCGTACGTACCACCCGCGAGCTTACAGCGGGCCGCCTTATAGAACTGGAGACGCGCTCAAGCGCCGCAGAGGCGTACCGTGCGCTCAGGACCTCCGTGCTTCTGTCCTCGGCTGGGAGGCCGCCAAAGACGCTGCTTATTACCAGCAGTCAGCCGGGGGAAGGCAAGACCACGACGTGCATCAACACTGCGGTAAGTCTCGCGCAACTCGGCGCGTCGGTGCTGGTAATAGACTGCGACCTGCGAAAACCGGCCGCACACAAGATCTTTGGGTTGGACCATCACTCGGGTCTTTCAACGTATCTGTCACGCGAGGTCGAGATCGACGGATTGATTCAGAGGCTTCACATCAAGAACCTGTCTCTGATTACCTGCGGTCCGATCCCACCGAATCCGGCCGAACTTATCAGCTCCGACAAGATGAAGAACCTGCTCGAATTGCTCGCTGAGCGTTACGACCACATATTGATCGATTCTCCGCCACTAATGAACGTGACCGATCCGGTGATCCTGTCTCGAATGGTCGAGGGAGTGATCCTCGTTGTTCACGGTGGAAAGAGCTCGCGCGATCTTGTGCGTCGATCGCGTCAGGAACTGCTTGGGGTCGGAGCAAAGATATTTGGCGTGGTGTTGAACAATGTTGATTTGCGTAACGACGGGTACGACAACTACTACTACGGACGCTACTACGGGGACGAAAAACTGGAGATAGAGGCACGGGCCAGCGACACGAGTCGACCTTATGGCGAGAGAGCTTGATCGAGACCCGTTGGGCTCTGCTGTTTGTCTGCCGGCCTATCAGTCCTGCACGCGCCGCACCTCTCGCATCAACTTCGGTGCACTAGTCGCATTGTTGCTGTCGATTTCGGCTTTGCAGCCGCCCGTCGCGGCGCCCGCACACAGTGCAAACAAAAAGAAGGTGGTTTATTACGGGTGGGGTCTCCCTGATACGCAGTACGTTCGCGAGCACTGGCGCGAGATGGAAGAGATGCCGTTGGATGGAGTAGGGGTATTAGTGGCCATAAACCGCAGAACCTGGCAGCAAGGAGTCAGGGGCGACAGCAATCAGCTTGGCAGGCAGATTACCGGCGTGAAGCAGTTTCGCGCGGACGACTTTGACGAAGCGATTGCAGACTTGACGACTGCACATTGGCAATCATTTACAGACAACTTTTTGCCGGTAGCTCTCTCGCTTTCTCCTTACACTGAAGGACTGAACTGGTTTGATGATGCTCGTTGGAACATCGTTGCGAACAATTTCCAGGTAATCGCGAGGATCGCCTCCCGGGGCGGTACGAAGGGTCTGATGATTGACCCGGAGCATTATGGCTATTTCCTGTTCAGCTATGAATCGCAGAGTAAGCAGCAGTATCACCCTTTTGAATCGTACGAGAGGATGGCGCGCCAGCGTGGAAGGGAAGTCATGCAAGCGATTGCCTCGGAGTTTCCCGATGTGACGTTGCTCTCTTTTTACGGGCACACGCTTCTTCTGAAACAATTGCACGGCTATCGAACGCTGTCCGAAGCAGACTATAGTCTTCTGCCGGCATTCTATGACGGCTTGCTTGAGAGTATGGGTCGGGGTGCGTGCCTGTACGACGGATACGAGTTCTCGTATGGTTTCAAGGAGCGGAAGCGCTTTTCGGACGCGTACGACAACATCCGTAGAACGGCCGTCTCTGTTAGTTCGGTGCCCGACAGCTACAGAAGAAGTGTGCGCGCAGCGTTCGGCCTCTGGCTCGATCGTAATCAGCAATTCAATTACTTCACGCCGCAGGAATTTCAAAGTGCCCTCACCTCAGCTCTGGAAGTAAGTGATGGTTACGTTTGGATCTATGGCCAGAGTTTTCGCTTTTTCCCCCCTTCGAGGATTCCACCGTCGTTTGTAGAGTCAATCGCCGCCGCACGTCGGTCGGCAAGGTAGCTGTTTTCTTACAACAATGGTAGTGCTGGTCACTGGCGCAGCCGGATTCATCGGTATGCACGTCGCTCGGAGGCTCATCGAACGCGGCGATGTGGTCACGGGCATAGATAATCTAAACGACTACTATGACGTGCGGCTCAAGGAGGCGCGGCTCGAGCGGCTCACGCCGCACAGGAACTTTCGTTTTGTCAAAATGGACATCGCCGACCGACCGCGCATTGCGCGCTTGTTCGACGAGCACCGATTCGATCGTGTCGTACATTTGGCAGCGCAGGCAGGTGTGCGCTACAGCCTGACAAATCCCCACACTTACGCCGAGAGCAATCTCACAGGCTTTCTTAACGTCCTCGAAGAGTGCCGGCGAACCGGCGTCGAGCACCTGGTCTATGCAAGCAGCTCGAGTGTGTATGGCGCAAGCACAAAAATGCCATTCTCGGTTCGCGATTCTGTCGATCACCCGATCAGCCTTTATGCCGCGACAAAGAAAGCGAACGAGCTGATGGCTCATGCGTATAGCCATCTATACTCAATTCCGACCACCGGGCTTCGCTTCTTTACGGTCTATGGTCCCTGGGGGCGCCCTGATATGGCGCTGTTCCGGTTCACAAAGGCAATACTCGAAGGGCGCCCGATTTCGGTTTTCAATCACGGCAAGATGCGCCGAGATTTCACCTATGTCGATGACATCACCGAAGGGGTGGTGCGTGTCCTCGACCGAGTAGCGACGCAAGACCCGAATTGGTCGGCGCACTCTCCGGATACAGCAACCAGCAGCGCCCCTTATCGCATTTACAACATCGGCAACAACAAGCCGGTTGAATTGCTTAGACTGATCACTGTGCTTGAAGATGCGCTCCATCGAAAGGCGCAGAAAGAGATGCTGCCGATGCAGCCTGGGGATGTGCCGGCGACTTACGCGGACATTGAAGATCTGACACAGGATCTCGACTTCAGGCCCATGACGTCGATTGAAACAGGCGTGCGCCGGTTCGTCGACTGGTATCTTGATTACCACCGAGCCTAAAGCGGCAATGGAGGAACTACAAAAGGCAAAGTCATTATTAAGCACAACGAGTGCCGCTGAAGTTACTGGGCGAGTCTTGCGCGTGGCACGCCGCAGCTACGACGATCTTCTTGGCGATGGGTGCGTCAACCGTCACATATTTACCGCCATGCTGACGGTGGGAACGCTAACGCTGGTGGTCAAGGTTGTATCGACATTCAAGGAGATGGCGGTTGCGCGCGCATTCGGCACCAGCGACAGCCTGGATGCATTGCTGATGGCCTATCTTCTACCCTCGTTTGGCATAAATGTCATTGCTGGTTCACTGAATGCTGCACTGATCCCAACTTACATTCAAGTGCGCGACTGCGAGAGTCGTGAGGCTGCGCAGCGGCTTTTAGCCACTACGATGCTTTGGAGCCTGGTGCTGCTCACCGCAATCGCAGCGATCATCGGAGCGTCGGCGTCGAAGCTGTTGCCGCTCCTCGCGTCCGGTTTTACTCAGGAAAAACTTGAGCTCACCCGGTACTTGATGTTCATGCTGTTGCCGACTCTGCCGCTAACCGGATTGTTTGTTATCTGGGCGGCAGTGCTCAATGCCGGCGAGCGCTTTATGCTGGCGGCGATCTCGCCGGTTACAACGCCACTTGTCGTCATCTTCATTATCAGATGGCAAGGCGAGGCGTGGGGCATTCGCGCCGTTGCGTTTGCGATGATCACCGGGACGATATTGGAAGGTCTGCTTTTGGCGACTGCCTTGAGCAAGCGGGGCATCTCGATTTTACCTCGCTGGTACGGCTTCACGCCGCACACCAGGCAGGTTCTGCGACAGTATGCGCCGATGATTGCAGGCAGCTCAATTATGAGCAGCACCGGTCTGGTCGATCAATCCATGGCGGCCATGCTTGGACCAGGCAGCGTATCAATGCTGAATTATGGCAATAAAATCTCTGCAGTAGTTGTTAGTCTGGGAGCGATGGCGGTGAGCACAGCGGTTCTGCCGCAGTTCTCGCGAATGGCGGCGGCGCGAGACTGGTCGGGGGTACGACAAACGGTCAGTACCTATACGCGACTCTTGTTGATGACAACGATCCCGCTGACGGTCCTGCTCGTGTTCGCCTCCAGGTTTCTGGTGTCCCTTCTATTCGAGCGTGGCGCATTCACTGCAAGCGATACCGTGACTGTTTCCGCGGTGCAAAGCTTTTACGTCTTACAGCTCCCATTTTTTGTCACCGGAATGCTATTCGTGCGGTTGACGTCGGCGTTGAAAGCCAACTACCTGCTGATGTGGGGCAGTTGTCTGAGCTTCATTCTTAATATCGTCCTGGATTACGTGCTGATGCGCTGGCTTGGGGTGCCTGGTATTGCGCTGTCGACAACCTTCGTATATCTGGCAGCGCTTGGATACCTTTCATTCATCGCGATGGGTGCCTTGAAACGAGCCGAGCAAACTGAATAAACGGCCGGGTCAGTTATGCGATTGACACTAGTTATTTCTTCTCTGGAATGTGGCGGCTCCGAGCGCGTGATGACCATATTGGCGAACTACTGGGCCGCTACAAGGAAAGTCACAATATTGACGCTGGCTGATGACGCTACGCCGCCTGTGTACGAGCTTGACGTCCGCGTGAGATTGGAGGGGCTCGGCGTCGCCAACTCATCGCCAAATGCCGCCATGGCTTTGGTGAATAATATGAATCGTCTCCTCGCCTTGCGCCGCGCCATTCGCGAGAGCCGACCTGATGTCGTTCTCAGTTTTGGTGACAAGACCAACGTCCTTACTTTGCTCGCAACGCGCGGTTTGCAGATTCCGGTTGTCGTTTCTGAGCGCAGCGACCCGGCCATGAATCCCATCGGCCGCGTGTGGAGCAAGCTCCGCCTTTGGACTTATGCAATGGCTGAAGCCATTGTGGTTCAAAGCCCGGGCGCGAGGAATTACTTTCCAGCAAACATTCAAGGACGCACGCACACGATTCCCAATCCTGTGCGCAAACCCGCGACTAGTCGAACCAACAACATTATCAAACCCAAGAGTCTTTTGATCATCGGTATGGGGCGACTGGTACCTGAGAAAGGCTTTGACATTCTGCTCGAAGCCTTTGCGCAAATAAAAGATCGTCACCCCCAGTGGCGACTAATGATCCTCGGCGAAGGACCACTGCGCGAAGAACTGGAAGTGTTGAGCCAGAAACTCGGGCTTGCAGGAAGCATATCGCTGCCCGGCCGCGTCAGCGCCCCGGATGAATATCTCGCCGGGGCCGACCTCTTCGTGATGTCGTCGCGCTTTGAGGGATTCCCCAACGCGCTGTGTGAGGCAATGGCCAGTGGGCTTGCAGTAATCTCTACAGATTGTCCGAGCGGCCCGCGAGAAATCATCCGGCAGGGCACGGACGGACTACTTGTCGCCACCGATGACCACGCGGCTCTTGCCGAGGTGATGGATCGCTTGATGAGCGACGAGCGCGAACGTCAGCGGCTCGCCATCCGCGCGCCGGAAGTGACCAGACGCTTCGCAGTCGAGCATGTGATGGGAATGTGGGAGAAGGTATTTACGCTGGCAATCGGTGGGACGGTTCGGGACCCTGAGGGTGCTGAATGCATAAGCAAACATGGCGCTCGCAGATCACAGAAATCATGTGAATCTGCCGATGCCTCTGCACTGAGTTAGCAAGGAGAACAATCAATGAGTCGATTGTATGAAGTGTTCACACCTGATGTGCGCTTTGAGTTTGGAGAGAATTGGCGGCAATTTCTCAACACGCTCAATGAGCAAAGAATTGGAGAAGCTGAAAGATCACTTCAGCAGATGCTGGGGACGCGTCGACTGGAAGGTAAGACATTTCTGGATATCGGCTCAGGCAGTGGCTTATTCTCTCTCGCCGCGAGACGGTTGGGAGCCCGCGTCCACTCATTTGACTACGACCAGCAATCTGTAACTTGTACGCAGGAACTCAAACGGCGCTTTTTCGCCGATGATGCTGACTGGATCATCGAACAAGGCTCTGTCTTAGATACTTCCTACGTCAAGTCACTAGGGCAATTCGACATCATCTATTCCTGGGGAGTGCTCCATCACACCGGCAATATGTGGCAGGCCTTGGAGAACTCGAGCATCCTGGTTCGGCGAGGTGGCAAATTGTTCATCTCCATTTATAACAACCAGGGGCGATGGAGTGTGATTTGGAGGTCGATCAAGAAGACCTACAACCGCTTGCCAAAAAGTTTGAGGCTGCCATTGGCAATAGCGGTGATGGGCATTCGAGAGATGAGATCCGTGTTCGCGTATATGGGTAAATTCCAGCCCATGGGCTACGTCCGATCCTGGACTCACTACTACGAATCGCGAGGAATGAGCCGCTGGCATGATTTGCTTGATTGGATTGGCGGTTATCCATTCGAAGTCGCGAGACCCGAAGAGATTTTCAATTTCTTCAGAGATCGAGGCTATGCCTTAGAACAACTGAAAACGTGCGCGGGCGGCATGGGCTGCAATGAATTTGTGTTTGCCAGAATTAACAAAGCGTTGCAATGAAAATCCTGTTTCTGATTCGGCGTCTGCATTGCGCCGGCGCCGAGCGCCAACTGGTCGTGCTTGCCAGAGGGTTGCGCGGTCGTGGGCATGAAGTGGCGGTTGCCGTCTTCTATCCGGGTGGCCCCCTGGAAAGCGAGCTTCGAGAGAGTGGCGTGCAGGTTTACTCGCTCGACAAAAGAGGGCGTTGGGATGTCTGCGGTTTCACGTGGAGATTGATTCGGCTTATCCGTCGTGAGTGTCCGGTCATCCTTCATGGCTACTTATGTGTACCCAACATTCTGAGCGGCGTTTTGTCAATGATCTTCCCTGCGGTACGGGTGATCTGGGGAGTACGATCCTCTAACATGGATTTGAGCAAGTACGACTGGCTGCACCGCGTGTTGTATATTCTGGAATGCCGTTTGTCCAATGTTGCAGACCTGATCATCGCCAATTCAGAGGCGGGGCTTGACTACGCGGCTGCTCACGGATTCCCCAGAGTCCGCATGCTTGTCATCCCAAACGGCATCGACACCGAAAGA
>DATFXM010000145.1:0-54157 GCA_035315885.1 Blastocatellia bacterium | reverse complement strand
GGTTTGTGGTTACCGTGCTGACGGTGATGGCCCTTGCGGTGGTTTTCGGGTTATCTCGATGGCTTCGAAGCTTGCGAGTTTTGCGCAGGTCGGGGAAGCTTCCTGCAACCGCAGGGTGGAACGGATTGATCTACAGCGACGAGTCGGACGACCGCTTGTGGGTGCCGAAGATCGCAGGCCCGGGATATACCCTGAATTTTGCGAAGCCCGCGGCATGGCTCATTATGGCCGGAATCCTGCTCTTTGTAGTGGCGGTGTTGATCATAGTTTTTGCCTCCATCAAGTAGTTCTCTGGAGTGACAATCAACCAAAAAGAAATTGTTTTCTTTAATACAGGCGATGTGTATAATCCGCCTCCGTAGACTTCCCGCAGCGACTCTCAATAGTTCGAATCTGCATAGGTTTTGAGCGCCTTTTCCGCACTAATAGGAGGAAGCGATGACTTTCAATCGCGCTCTTGCATTCATTGCCGTAGCGACTTTTGTTCTTTTTGCCACGGCCGAGCGGTCACTCGCCGGAGATGACTGGAAGCCGGTCGATCCCTCTCACCTCGCGATGAAAACTCCGGTCGTGGAAAAGGACGCAGACGCCGAAGTCATCTTCTGGGAGATCTATGTCGATGATGCGGGGACAGACCTGGTCTTCAACAATTACATCCGCATCAAAGTCTTCACTGATCGGGGCAAGGATTCGCAGAGCACCATTGAGCTGCCTTATCGCGGCAACAGACGTCTGGTGGACATCGCCGGTCGAACGATCAAACCTGACGGTACGATTGTCGAGCTAAAGAAGGATCAGATCTTCGACCGCACGGTGGTCAAAGCCGGCGGCTTTAAGATCAAGGTCAAATCTTTTGCGATGCCCGGTGTAGAGCCCGGGGCGATCATCGAGTACCGGTGGAAAGAAATCAGACCCGATTCGATGGCCAACTATATTCGTCTTTATTTTCAAAGAGACATTCCGGTTCAGTCTGTCCGTTACCACCTGAAACCCGTGCGAGCCGAGATCGGCTTCTCCTCGCTGGGCATGAGCACCAGGATGTTTAACGGCAACCCAGCGCCATTCGTCAAGGACAAGGACGGGTTCTTCACGACCAGTCTTTCAAACATCCCCGCGTTTCACGAAGAGCCGCACATGCCTCCTGAAGACCAGGTGAAGACGTGGATGCTTGTATTCTATTCCGCCGACAGAAACCAGGCTCCCGAGTTCTACTGGCCCAAGGTGAGTAAGCGGGTCTACGAAGTGGGCAAAACGGCTTTCAAGACTAACGACGATGTAAAGCGCGCGGCGGCGTCTGCTGTAGGGGATGCAGCCACTCCGGAACAGAAGGTTGAGCGGCTTTTTGATTTCTGCCGTACGAAAATCAAGAACGTAGACGACGACGCCTCGGGCGTCACCGACGCAGTGAAATCAAAGCTGAAGAACGAGTCGCCGGCCGATACTCTCAAGCACGGCATGGGAACGGGCGTCGACATCGGCAGGCTTTTTGGCGCGCTGGCGATCGCAGCCGGGTTTGATGCCCGTCTGGCGGTGCTGGGCGATCGAAGCGACATGTTCTTCGACCCGCATTTCTGTGATGACTACTTCTTGACTCGGGCGGAGGTCGCTATAAAGTTTGGCGAGCAATGGCGGTTCTTCGATCCCTCATCACCCTATCTGCCGTTTGGTATGCTTCGATGGGAGGAAGAAGGCGTTCAAGCGCTTATCGCCGATCCTAAACAGGGGACCTTTGTACCTACGCCGCTTTCTACACCCGACAAGACCGTCGAAAAGCGTACTGCCAGTCTGACCCTGGCAGAGGACGGGACCCTTGAAGGCGATATTAATATCGAGTATACGGGTCATCTGGGCTTTCTGAAGAAGGAACAGAACAGCGACGATTCCCCGGCGCAGCGCGAGCAAAACCTTTCCGACATGGTGAAGAAGAGGTTGAGCACCGCTGAAGTGACCAATGTCAAAATCGAAAACGTAAACGATCCGGTGAAGCCGTTTACTTATTCGTTCCATGTTCGCGTGCCCGGTTATGCGCAGAAGACAGGCAAACGGCTGTTTCTGCAGCCGGGATTTTTCGAGCGTGGAATCGATGTGCTGTTTTCCGGAAGCACTCGAAAGCACGCGATGTATTTTCACTTCCCGTGGTCCGAAGAGGATGAGGTGACGATAAAGCTGCCGTCCGGATTCGAACTGGACAATGCCGATGCTCCTCAGCCGTTCCACGCGAACAACGTGGCTGGTTACGATGTAAAGATCATGGTTGCCAACAAGAACGAGGCGTTGATCTACAAGCGCAAGTTTGTGTTCCAGGCGTTGTTCTTTCCGGTTGAAAGCTACGCTGGGGTAAAGAAGTTGTTCGACGTTCTTCACGAGAATGACAATCACACGATCACTCTCAAGCAGACGGTCACTGCGAGTAAGTAGGAGTTTACAAGTAATGAACAGGGTTCAGCGCATTTTGGGCCAGCGTGCGAGACTCGCTCTCTTTTTTATGATGGCATTTTGTGTCGTGGCCTTCTGCTCCGTTGCAATGGAGAGGGGTGGCATCGGTCCGGTGGGAGGTTCAACCGTTGCCTTGGCCGACGACTTACCGTCGTGGTTGCGCTCCGCCGCGTCTTTGAACGTGCCGTCGTATCCGAAAGATGTTCCCGCGGTCGTGTTGGTAGATGAGTCGTCCGCGATACTGGAGGAGGATGGTCGTATCGTCAGAAACAACTTTTATGCGGTTAAGGTTCTGAACCGCGAAGGCAGGGACGAGGCAGTGGCGCGCGAAGTGTACAACACGGATCGCGAAAAGGTGCGAGAGATGCGCGCGTGGATGTTGAGTCCCTCGGGGAAGGTCAAGAAGTACGGCAAGGGCGAGATTGCGGAGCTTGCGCTGGTGGAGAATGACGTCTACAACGAAGCTCGGCAGATGATGATCGTGGCGACGGGCGACGCGGAGCCGGGTTCTATCTTTGGTTACGAAACCGTCACCGAAGATCGGTCGGTATTCGGTCAATTGACGTGGTACTTCCAGGGGCGGCCCCTGCCGGTGTTGAAGTCACGAATATCAGTTACGGTGCCGAAGGGCTGGAGTGCCGAAGCACTAACCCTCAACCACGACAAACTCGAACCGCAGTCCTCAGGTACGGGCTACTCTTGGGAGCTCCGCGATCTTCCGCCGGTAGAAGATGAGCCTATGAGCCCGCCGCGAACCGCCACCTGTCCCTGGCTGGCAATCAATTTGATCCAGCCCACCGACAAGCCAACGACCGCAGGCAAACGGGCATTCACGAAATGGGAAGATGTTTCGCAGTGGTTGAGCGAGCTTCAAGATCCGTCCGCTGTTCTTAATGACGCGCTTGGAGGCAAGGCGAAGCAGTTGACGGCGACAGCCGGCACTGAGCTGGAGAAAATAGCCGCGATCGGCAGGTTTGTGCAGGGAGTCAACTACGTTTCGATTCAGATCGGAACCGGGCGCGGTGGTGGATACCGGCCTCATCCGGCAACCGAAGTGCTGGCGAAATCGTACGGCGACTGCAAGGACAAGGCGAATCTCATGCGCTCGATGCTGAGCGCCCTCGGGATCAAGTCGTATCTGGTCTCGATCTATTTTGGCGATCCCAATCACGTCAGGCAGGAATGGCCGTCTCCTCAGCAGTTCAATCACTGCATAATCGCGGTTAAAGTGTCGGATGAAACGAAGGCTGCGACGGTCGTCACTCATCCGAAGCTGGGAAGACTGCTAATCTTTGATCCAACCGATGACAATACTCCGGTCGGCGATCTCCCGAGCGACGAGCAGGGCAGTTACGCGCTCATAGTCGCGCGCGACGCCGGTGCGTTGTTGAAGATGCCGGTTACGCCGTCGGAAGCCAACATGCTCACGCGCAACGCGGACGTGGTGATCAACACTGACGGTGGGATCACCGCGACGCTGCGCGAGCAGGCAGTTGGCCAGTCCGCGGTCAGGGCGCGCACCGAGTTTCGCGGTCTTCCGCGACCCGAGTACGAAAAACAGGTCGAGAGTTGGATCACCAGAGGCGCTACGGGAGCCAAGGTCTCAAAGATCGAGCCGTCGGATGATCGAGGTGCAGGAAAATTCTCACTGGAGGTCGAGTTTGCGGCCGAGCGATATGCTCAGCTAATGCAGGGGAGGCTTCTGGTGTTCAAGCCGGCCATCGTTTCCCGTCGCGAATCCCTGGCGCTGACTGGCGCCGGGCGCAAACAACCGATCGTGTTGAGGGCTCACGCATACGACGAGACGATAAGGTTCAAGCTGCCCTCCGGATTTGAGCTTGATGAACTGCCGGACGCGGTGAAGCTCGAAGCGTCGTTTGGCACATATCAGGCGACCTATGAGATGAAGGAAGGTCAGCTTTATTTCAAGCGTCGTCTCTCGGTTGTTGGAGCTACCATTCCGCCTTCGGAATATCCAAAGGTCCGAAGTTTCTTCGAAAAGATCGGCGCAGCCGAACAAGCCCCGGTAGTCCTTGCGCGCAAGTGAAGAAATGCGAAGGGGCGAAGGGGCGACGCGGATACTTCTTTCCTTTTATGCGGCCTTTGTGAATCTTTTGCGTCTTTAGCGTGAAACCCCATTTCCGACAGTGACCGACCGAGGGGATTAAGTTCGCCGAAGGCCGCAAAAGGTTCCGCGTTGCACTACAAAGCCCACAACGCCCCATTTGATTTGCCCCTTTATTCATCACTGAGGCAGTAGACAACACCCTCGCTTCTTCTAATCGCGGAAAATAAAGACCGCTCCACCCCGCCTGCGCCAGCCTGTCAAGGGTATGCGCCTTGCACAAAACGAAACGCGGCTCAGAACGAACCGCGCCTCCCGGAGCCATCATCCGAAGACAACTCGGCTCCGAGGCTGTAAGAGACTTCGCCTCTCGAATCGATCGACTTACACGGGTAATGAAGCGCATGGCCAAGAAAGCAATCCTTGGAGTCACCGAAAACGAAATCGTGGACCGCCCCTGTGACCTCGAACCCGAAGCCGAATCGCAACTCGAGATCTCACTCGATCCTGACATTGAACTAGACGAGTTCTCCCAGCCGGAGGTCGAAGAGCGCGCCGATCAGATCCAACCCGAACGATCCTCTGCAAAGCCCGCGGCGACCGAGGCGAACGAAGATCTGGTCTCAGTCTATTTTCGCGAAATGGGAGCGACTCAGATTCTCTCCCGTGAAGGCGAGATCGAGCTTGCCAAGAACATCGAACGCGGAAAGCGCGCTTCGACCAAGGCCATATCGCGCCTGCCGCTGTGCATAGAACAGCTCATTCGAATCGGGGACGGGCTCCGCTCCGACCAACTTCACATCAGAGAAGTTGTCAATATTCGCGACCAGGAACATCTCAGCGAAGAAGGCCTGGCTCTGTACCTTCATTCAACGCTGTCAATCATCGAAGAAGTGAGAGAGGCCTGGAATGTATTGTCGCGCCTTCGAAGCCGGGCAGCCGACTCAGACCTGACCGCGTCAAAAGCGACGCGCCTGGCGCGCGCGATCGTTCGACAGCGCGTCAAGTTGAGCAAGCTGTTCCGCACGCTGGACCTGACTCGCGAACAAAGAGAGCGCTTTGTCAAAAGCGTTGGGTTGATCGTAAACAGCGTTCGGACTCTTCGTGCCGAGGCCGAGCGCGCGAGATTTGCCGTAGTGGGAGCAAGAGGCACGTCGGCTTACGAAGCAAAAAAAGCTGAGGCCAAAGCGCGAAAGGCATTGCAGGAATGCGAAGGTTCTCTCGGAGTCCCAGTCTCCGAACTCGAGCGCCGGTACAGCGACATAAGATCAGCCGAGCAGCGTGTAAGTGAGTGCCGCGACCTGATGGTCCAATCAAACCTTCGCCTCGTTGTTTCGATTGCCAAGAAGTACACCAATCGAGGGATGCCATTGCTTGATCTCATCCAGGAAGGCAACCTCGGGCTCATGAAAGCGGTCGACAAGTTCAACTGGAGGCGCGGCTGCAAGTTCTCGACCTACGGCACGTGGTGGATACGACAGGCCATCACCCGGGCAATCATGGAGAAGGCTCACACCATCCGAATTCCCGTCCATATGATCGAGACTGTAAACAAGCAACTGAGCGCGGTCCGTTCGCTGGAACAGGAGCTGGGCCGAATTCCTGGCGCGGATGATATTGCCCGTAAACTCGATGTCCCGGAGGCGCGCGTCCGAAAAGTGTTCGAGCTGGTTCAGGAACCGATTTCGCTCGAGACGCCCATCGGCGGCGAAGACGACTCCACGATTCGAGACCTGATTGCCGACCGGTCGCCTGAATTCATTGAGCAACTTCTTTACTCCGATCTGCGCGAGGCGGTCTCTGATGCTCTTAGTCATCTGACTCCACGCGAGGAGAAGGTGATCAAGATGCGCTTCGGGCTTGGACCGTGTGGCCGAGAGTACACTCTGGATGAAGTTGGACAGCATTTCGGCGTCACTCGGGAGAGGATTCGACAGATCGAAGCTAAGGCACTGTCCAAGCTTCAAATGCCTTCCAGGTCAGGCAAACTCAGAACGTTCGCCGGTCTACCTGCAGCATACAGGCCGCTGGCCAAAAACCCAGTTCAATCTCAGGGAGTACTTTCGAGGAGCTGAGCAGCGTCTCTTGCCCCAACAAATCGTAGTGTTAGAATAGCCGTCTCTGAACTCTCGGGTAGATCTCGAATGACTGAAGATCTGTCGGCTATTCATCGCCCAATTACCAATCTGTTTCCGCGCTCGACGGCCGAGGACGGTCTACGGCGCTTCAGGCTCAGCGGCGACCAGATCCAGTTTTACCTCAAGAACGGATATCTCGCCGGGATACCGATGCTCGATGATCGTCAGGTTGATTTCCTGCTTGACGAGCTATCGCGCCTTCAAGATCCAGCGCATCCCGGCAGAAGCCTCTTTTACGAATTTCACACCAATGAATCGCCTTCGTCTGAAAGGGTGCTGTTTCACGCGCTTGGAGCGTGGCGTATAGAGCCCGGGTTTCACGACTTGCTCTGGAATCCCGCATTCACGGTTGCCGCCAGTCAATTGTTGGACGGATCGATTCGCTTCTGGCACGACCAACTCTTCTGTAAACCGGCAGGGCAAGGCTCGGTTGTCGCCTGGCATCAGGACTACTCATACTGGACGCGTACGCAACCAATGGCACACTTGTCGTGTTTTATCGCGCTCGATGATTCTTATGCCGAGAACGGCTGCCTTCGATATGTACCGGGAAGTCACAACTGGGACTTGCTGCCGATAACCGGCCTTGCCGGCGACATGCGGGCAATCGAGTCTGTGCTCACTAAACAACAGCTCGAGATGTTCAAGCCCATACCGATTGAGCTGAAGCGCGGACAGGCGTCGTTTCACCATCCGCTCATGGTTCACGGTTCTTTCGAGAATAATTCTGAGCGAGACCGAAGAGCTGCGGTCATAAACGCCTTCCGCGACGGCGTGCGGTCCGCTAGCGACGCGCCCTTGCTCGAGAGCGTCCCGCCTATCGCCGCCGGTCAGAAGATCGAAGGCCAGTTCTTTCCCCTGTTATCGGGTCCGGTTGCCCTATGAACGTGTCCCTTTTCGTGACCTGTCTGGTCGATCAGTTCTTTCCTCAGGTGGGGGAAAGCACGGTGCATCTGCTACAACGGCTGGGTTGCAATGTTGATTTCCCGGCTGACCAGACTTGCTGCGGACAGCCCGCGTTCAATAGCGGATTTTGCTCCGATGCGAAGCCTCTGGCCAAGCACTTCCTGAGGGTTTTCGAAAACAGCGAGTACATTGTCAGCCCGTCTGGATCTTGCGTGAGCATGGTGAAAGTGTTTTACGACGGCTTGTTGAAGGATGAACCCGAAACATCCGAGCGGATAAGAAAAGTGGCCGCAAGAACGTACGAGCTTACGGACTTCATAGCAAACGTTCTGAGAATAGAAGACGTCGGGGCGAGTTTCACGGGTCGCGTGGCGCTTCATCAATCATGTCATCTGCTGCGAGAGCTGAACCTGCGGACCGAACCTCGGCGCCTGCTCGAAAAAGTGAAGGGGATTGAGCTTGTGGATCTTGAGCGATCCGAGTCGTGCTGCGGGTTTGGAGGGTTGTTTTCAGTAAAGTATCCGCACATTTCGGGAAGCATCCTCGAGGACAAGCTCGATACGGTCAAGCGAAGTGGCGCGCAGTTCGTCGTGGCGACCGATATGGGCTGTCTAATGCATATGGGTGGTGGCTTAAACCGCCAACACTCGCGGGTTCGGACGATGCACATCGCTGAGATACTGAGTTCTGAGCCCTGAGTTCTGAGTAATGAGTACTGAGGCACCGTAGTCGCTGCGTTGGTGTTTCACCATACCTCAGGATGAAGATATCGCAACTCAGCACTCAGCACTCAGAACTCAGAACTCAGCACTCTCCTATGCACGCTCAGAGCAAAAACTTTTACTCCGACTCCGAGGCGGCGGCTCGAAACAAGACTCTCCAATCGCGCCTTCGAATTCTCACCGGGTTTGTCGTGAAGCGGGATGAAGCGTTTGCCAGCCTGCCCGATGGCGAAGACCTCAGAGATCAAGCCCGCAACATCAAGGCACACTCCATCGCCAATCTTGATCGATTGCTCTTACAACTCGAGAAAAACGTGAATGCCGCCGGCGGACGCGTTCACTGGGCAGTCGATGGCGATCAGGCTTGTGCAATCGTTCTGGACCTCGCAAGGGCACACGGCGTCAACCGGGTGGTCAAAAGTAAGTCGATGGTGACCGAGGAAATCGAGCTCAACGAGGCCCTCGAACGTGTAGGCATCGAAGCCATAGAAACTGACCTGGGCGAGTACATAGTGCAGCTTGCGCAAGAGAAGCCTTCGCACATCATCGCTCCAGCGGTGCACAAGTCGCGGGTCGATATCGCCGAACTGTTCGCTGACAGAATAGGCGGGAACGGCTCTTCCGACCCCGGCGAACTCACGCTTCTAGCACGCAGGCGGCTTCGTGAGAAATTCCTGAGCGCCGGAATGGGAATCACCGGCGCCAACTTCGCCATAGCAGAGTCTGGCACTATCGTGCTGGTTGAAAACGAGGGCAACATCCGCCTGACCACCAGTCTGCCTCGGATACACGTTGCAATCGTCGGCATAGAGAAAGTCATACCGCGGCTCACCGACCTTGCGGTGTTTCTCAAGATCCTGGCTCGCAGCGCCAGTGGACAGAAAATGTCGAGTTACGTTTCGTTGATCACCGGCCCGAGGCGAACGAGTGAGGCAGACGGGGCAGACGAGTTTCATTTGATTCTGCTTGACAACGGCCGGACTAAGATGCTCGCAGATCCTGAAATGCGCGAGGCGCTTTACTGCCTGCGCTGCGGTGCTTGTCTGAATGTTTGTCCGGTCTATCAGCGGATCGGAGGGCACGCTTACGGCACCGTTTACCCGGGACCAATCGGATCGGTGGTGACTCCGGAGCTTGCGGGACTCGCCGTGGCTAAAGACTTGCCGTTCGCTTCATCCTTATGCGGTGCATGCCGAGAGGTTTGCCCTGTGCGCATCAATATCCCACACATGTTGCTGGCATTGCGACGAAACTGGTCGCAACAGAGCTCGTCGAGGCTAGAACGCGCGGCCATGACGCTCTGGTCGATGACAATGCGACATCCGCTTCTATATCGAATGGCGTTCAAAGTTGCATCGATCATCGGTGGACCGATGTCCGAAGAGGGTTGGATCAAACAGATGCCCTTGGTCTTCAGTGGATGGACTTCTAATCGCGACTTCCCGCGAATCGCCCCACGATCGTTCAGGTCTCGATGGCGGGACTTAAAGGAGAGCAGACGGTGACCGACGCCCGCGAACAGGTCTTACAACGAGTTCGTTCTGCTCTGGCAGATAGGTCTCAGGGAGAGCATTCACCGCCAGTCTCACGTCCTGCAAACGCTTCGGCCCGGTTGGGCTCAAGCGCTAACCGCGAGCAGTTGGTTGAAAAGCTCAAATCTGAACTGGCCCGGCTTCGAGCGTCAGTGTACAGCGCCGCGGATATGACCTCAGCGCTCGGAATTGTTGGCGACCTTGCAAAGAAGTACGGCGCGACGAGTGTGGTTGCGTGGAGCTCGCTGAGGAGGTTGTTGAGTCCTCGGCTGCCGGGAGACTCAAGTTTTCAATTCGACGAGGGGAGCTCGGACGGCAGCGAATTTCGGCGTGCGGCATCGGATGCGGTTATTGGCTTAACCGAGGTTGATTACGCGATTGCGGAGACTGGTTCGCTCGTAGTGTTATCGGGCTCGGGTCGAGCCAGAACCGCATCGTTGCTGCCGAGGATTCACGTCGCGCTCGTACGGGTCGAGCAGATATTGCCGGGTCTGGATGAGTTATTCGTTCAGCTTGATGCGGCCAACGAAACTCCAAGTGCGGTCACCTTCATAACTGGCCCGAGCAGAACCGCGGACATCGAGCTCACGCTGGTTGTAGGCGTTCACGGCCCTCAGGAGTTGCACGTGATTCTTGTGGGGCAGTAGGCAGTAGGCAGTATGCAGTATGCAGTATGCAGTAGGCAGTAGGCTGCAACCCCTTCGGGGTTGGATTCTCTGATCGCGGGTCCCAGGGTAGCCGCGAACGGCAACCCTGGGCTTTTGATCTGCAACCCCTTCGGGGTTGAAGCCTGCTGCCTACTGCCTACTGCCTTACTGCCTCAGTCCGCGCGTTTTCTGCCCGGAACCAACACCTGGTGGTATACCTCGACACCCGGGCTATCCAACTTGACCTCCACCTTCCTCGAATGTGAATCGGCGTTGTCACTCTTGTAAGTGATCAGCCACTGATGGGTCAGTAGTTCCTTGTACTCCCTCAAGTGCGGATCGAAGGTCACGAAGCTCGTCCCTTGAAAGAACGCTTCACCCCCAGTCTCGTCAGCAAGCCGGCTCAGCGAGCCCTGACCATAGTTCGTAGCCAGGTGGCTGCTGCTCGTGAGGCCTACAGTCGGAGCGTAAATAGTGAATACCGCCACGCCTCGCCGCTGCGCCTCCTTGATTGCGCGATCTAGGTCTATCGACATGTAAGGCGATGCCGACCGGAATCCCCTTGAAGTATCCAATCCGTCAGACACCAGCAGGATTTCATTGCGCGCCGACGGCTGATCGTCAAACTTCTTCAGCGCTTCGAGAACTTCCACGTACGGATTGTACGGAGTTCCTGAAGCCGAGCCGTAAGGTAGCCGCAGCCCGTCCGCCCCTCGCTTCAAGTCGTTTGTGAATGCCTGTCGGACCTGAAGACTGCCTGCAGTGATGTACCCGACCATCACTCGGGAATCCGGCGGCAAAGCAAGGATGAACTGTTTAATCGCCTTGATCTCATTGCCAACCCGGCTGATCACATCATCCTGTATCAGAACAGCCAGATTGATAGGCGCCTGTCCCGGTGTTCGGACCGACACCACCGTCTGTTTGCGGCCGTTTTCTAGAACCGTGAAGTCCTCAGATCGAATGTCGGGCAGGGTCCGCCCGCCCTTTGGGTGGACGGTGACCAGCAAAGTTACATTCTCGGAACCATCATTTGTTGCTCTCGCGGATTTGAAGTCCTGGCCGCTTGCACGACCTCCAAGCGCGGGCAATGAAGCCAAAGCGAGCACTAGTACTGCGGTAATATTAAGAGTTCGGCTCATATAAACCTCCTTTCAAGGCCTGCCGATAACCGAGCGGGCCCCGGTTCTGTCAACCCGGCCCACCCTCTCGAATCTCTACGAATAAATCATTGATCTGATTCAAATGACTTTGCAAGATGCTCGCCCTGACAAACTTCACACTCAGCTCAGTAGAGAGATGTTTGAGAAGACCCCGCGGTTGTGCGGCCGAGCCGAAAGGCTCAAGCCCGACAGTAGTAGTCAAACTGCGCCCACATGTTAAGCCGAGATCTTTGTACTGGTAGTGCCTCCCCGCAATCCTGTACACTACCCCGAGCAGACCGTGATACAACCCGCCGCAAAAGCGAGTATTGTGAAACAGATTGTTGTTGCGTTCGCTCTTCTAGTCATACCAGCCGGAACGGGGTCGTTGTCTCGATCTCAGTTACCTTCAGGCGCAAACGGCCGCCCGGATTCCCGCAACGTGAAAGTCGTTGGAGCAGACAAATCCGCATCTGCCGCTTCCGGAGCGAAGGCGGTGTCAGAAATCGGGTTGAGAAATCGAGTCACCTCCAACGATCTGAGCTGGGAGTTCGGAGGCCGCCAACAGCGAGGCTGGACCATATACGCGCCTCTTGTTTGCGAAACGATCGGCGTCGACTCGGATATAGACACCGAAGCATTTGCACGCGCGCTTGCGACGTGGCAGGAATCCAGAGGAGTGCCATCGTCTGGAGTCATGGATGGCGAGACGTGGACACGGATGGTAAGCGAGCTTCAGGCGGATCGAATCAAAGCGCATGCACAGGCCACATCCGATTCGCTTGCGCAAGTTCCCGCCTCTGAGTTCTTCGACCCGGAGCGCCCGGTTGAACTTCGACAGGTCGAGCGCTCGGCGTACGAGGCGTACAAGAGAATGGTGGCGGACGCGATCAAGGACCCTTCTCTCGGACTCACGACAAACTCGGACGGCACGCTGGCTCCCAGTGAGAGATTCCTGAAGATCATCTCGGCTTTTCGTTCGAGGGAGTATCAGGACCAGCTTCGTAAAGCGTCTCCAAAGTCGGGCCGTGCGGGTCTGGCAGTGAATAGCCCTCATTTCACCGGCCGCGCACTGGACCTGTACGTCGGCGGAGATCCAGTTGATACGAAAGACACCAACCGGCTAATACAGACTCGAACTCCCGTTTACCGATGGTTGGTAAAGAATGCCTCGAAATACGGCTTTCGACCTTACTTCTACGAGCCGTGGCACTGGGAGTACGTCCGCTGAACGCGGACTCGGAGAGATAACCGACTGACTGCAGGTTCGGAGACGTGTAATGAGGCCTTTGCGAGTCTTTGCGCCGTTTGCGTGAAACCCGACCTTCGATCTTCAACGAACCGCGAGAACGCAGGCGCGTAGTCCCCGTCGGCAGATCATATCCAGCTTAGAATTTCATCTGCTCTAGAAAATGCAGGCTCTGAGGAATCTGTGCGACCGAGGTCGGTGATTCGTCTTCGATGAAGTACCATTTGACGCCGGTCTGTTTTGCGGCCTTGAAGATTGCCTGCCAATCCAGCACGCCAGTCCCGAGGACTACGTTGTTTCTCACGTCGGATTGACCGGTGAGAAGGCCGGTAGGCGTGCCTTTCTTCATGTCTTTCACGTGCATCAGCTCAAAGCGCCCATGGTATTTCTGCAGCAGCTTCACCGGGTCCTGACCGGCGTGCACGATCCAGAAGACGTCCATTTCGAAGTGAACGTACTGCGGATTTGTTTGAGCCAGGATCCGGTCGAACAGCGTGCTTTCGGCTTGCGGTTGAAACTCGTAACCGTGCGTGTGATAGAAGAACCTGATGCCCTGCTTCGCAAGCGCTTCGCCGGCTTTATTGAAGACTGCGATCGCTTCCTGACAAGTCTTTTCGTCGAACGGGTCGCGGTGCGGTATCCAGGCGCAGCCGGCATACTTCAAACCCAGCGTCTTGGCGTCGCGAACTACGTCGTCGAAATGATCTCTCCACTGCTCGTAGCCGAAATGTCCACTGATAGCCTTCAAGCCCCTCGCATCCAGTTGTTTCTTGAACTCGGCGGGACTCAGGTTGTAGGTGCCTGCAAGCTCGACATTTTCGATGCCGAAGCTTTTGACCTGGTCGAGGGTCGACGGAACGTCCTTGGCGAACTGTTCGCGCAAGCTGTAGAGCTGGAGCCCGACCGGTCCTTTGAAGGCGGCACCCATTCCGGCGTGCTGAGCCGGCGATACCGTTGGCTGGTTTGAGCAGATCAATGAGAAGAGAGCAATCGCAGCTACGGTTAACGAGATTAAGTGATTCATTTGGCCCGTCTATAACATGGAATTTGTGTCTGACGCAAAGGGGAAGTCCTGAGTGCTGAGTGCTGAGTGCTGAGTTTTTGAAATCTGAAATCTGGAATCTGAGGTTTCACACCTCCTTGTCGAGATCCTTTATCTCGTCGGGGCTGAGTCGAAACTCCAGGGACCCGGCAATGCCTTCGACCTGGTCCGGATGCCGAACCCCAACTATCGCCGCGGTCACCGTGGGGTCTCGCAGTGTCCACGCGATCGCAACCTCTCCCGCCGTCCGCCCGTGCCGATTGCCAATCGCCTTTAAGACTTCAACCAGTGCCAGATTTCGGGACAGAAGCGGCTCCCTGAAGTTAGGATTTCGGCTTCGCCAATCATCCTTTGGCAAAGACGTCGCACGCGCCGCAGTCATCGCTCCTGTCAGCAGTCCCGAATACATCGGAGAATAGACGATGACGCCGATGTTATGATCAGCCACAAACGGTAAAACTTCGCGCTCGATCTCTTTGTTGAGAAGCGAATAAGGCGGTTGCAGTGAAGTGATTGGAGCAGTCTTTAACGCCCGCTTCATCTGGCTGACGTTGAAGTTGGATACTCCAATGTGCCGCACCTTACCCTCTTCCTTGAGCTTTGCGACTGTTGCCCAACCTTCTTCTATATCTTCATCGGGCTCTGGCCAATGTATTTGATAAAGATCGATAACCTCGACTCTCAACCTGCGAAGACTCGCTTCGCACTCGCGTCGAATGGAGTCGGCCTTCAGGCGGCCGTTGATCTCGCCGCGTTCGTTCCATGCTCGTTCACATTTTGTGAAGACAAATGGCCGCTTCGCCACGCCCTCGAGCGCGCGAGCTACGATTTCTTCCGAATGCCCCAACCCGTAAACAGCGGCCGTGTCGATCCAGTTGATACCGGCATCGAGGGCTTTCCGTATGGCGCCGATTGACTCTTTATCGTCCTGAGGCCCCCAACTAAAGGCGTAGCCGGTGCCCCCGATCGCCCACGCTCCGACCCCAATCGGCGTGATGTGAAGGTCACTGTTTCCAAGCTGTCGTGTCTGCATTACGTTTTCACCTCGTAATCTTAAACCACGCTGTCAGTGAGATTCGGCCAACCAAGATCCGCAAAACTCCGCTTAAATCTGGCTGGCAGCAATTGTAACCGAACGCCGAACCAAACGGGATCCGAACCCGTATTGAGACTGGAGTCGTATAAGTGTATCGTTCGGTGTTTTATGTCGGATGTAGTTGCCACAGCATCGAAACCAGGTTTGGCCTCGCGTCTGGCGCGAGCGCTCACGATGGATCTGACTCCGCTCAGAGCATCACGTGACTACAGGCTGGTGTACACCGGGCAGTTCGTTTCCAACTTTGGCTCTGCCATTAGTTACGTAGTTCTCCCCTGGCAGATGTATGCGTTGACCAAATCGACGCTGGCCGTTGGAATGCTCGGCGCGGTCGAGTTCGCGCCGATGTTGTTGATGGCATTCATAGGCGGTGCGCTTGCGGACCATTTCGACCGGCGCCGGCTTGTTGTGTCGGCGGAGCTAGGGCTCATCCTGTGCTGTTTGGGTCTGATTCTCAACTCTCTTAGCGGTTCACCTCGGCCCTGGATTTTGTTCTTGATCGCCGCGATGTTTGCAGCGTTGAACGGCATTCACCGCCCCTCGATCGAGTCGATGACACCCCAGCTCGTAAACGCGGATCACCTCGCGGCGGTGTCCGCCTTGAGCACCCTCCGATATGGATTCAACTTTATCGTAGGCCCGGGCCTGGCCGGGATTCTTGTTGCGAGTCTGGGTCCGGCGGTAGCCTACTCGATTGATCTGGCGACTTTTCTGGTGTCAGTGGCGACACTCCTGGCGATTCGATCAGTGCCGGTCAGTGGGGAGGTTGATCGCGCAAGTCTGAGGTCGATCAAGGAAGGCTTGCGCTACGCCTGCAGCAGGCAGGAGTTGCTCGGGACGTACCTGATTGATTTGAATGCGATGTTCTTCGGTATGCCGATGGCTTTGTTTCCGGCGATCGCCGAGAGCTTCGGGTCGGCGTCGGTCGGGCTCCTCTACGCGATGCCTGCCGTGGGAGTTCTGGTTGTAACGTTGAGCTCAGGTTGGACGAAGCACGTAAGAAGACATGGGCGAGCGATTACTTTTGCTGCGGCGGTGTGGGGAGCGGCAATCATTTGTTTTGGATTTGCGGGGCGGCTGTGGGCGGCTCTGTTCTTTCTAGCGCTTGCCGGCGCGGCCGATGCTGTGAGCGGTCTGTTCCGAATGACCATGTGGAACGAGACTATCCCTGACTATTTGCGAGGTCGGTTGGCAGGGATCGAAATGATCAGCTATATGACGGGTCCATATCTTGGCAACGCAGAGGCGGGCCTGGTAGCAGGAGCGTTCGGATTGCGTGTGTCGGTAGTTTCGGGCGGAGCGATGTGCGTCGTAGGCTCCGCTTTATTGGCTCTGCTGCTGCCTCGATTCATTCGCTACGACAGCCGTGAAGGCCGCAAGCTCAAGGAGCAAGTGGAGGAGATGAGGGAATGATGCGAAGGGGCGACGCGGGGAGGAGAGACGTGTAGGGGAGAGAAATGACCGATTATGGTCGACGCGGTTCGGGGAAACTCCATGACCATAGTGGCGGCCCGTTCAATCTTCTCCGCGTATTTCTTCTCCGCGTCCCCGCATCTCTCCTCTCCGCGTCTCCCCTTGGCTCCTTCGCCCATTCCCCTCAACTCCTCACTTCTCTGCTATGCTACGGCCCAATGCACTCCGGGCAAGATGACAGCCGTGAACTGAGCCGCCTGGGCTATGCACAGGAACTCTTCCGCACAATGGGCGGCTTCTCGAACTTCGCGATCTCGTTCTCGATCATTTCAATACTCACTGGGGCGGTCACTCTCTACGGCCACGGATTGAGAATGGGAGGCCCGTTCGAGATGGCCGTGGGCTGGCCGCTCGTCACTGTCTTCACGCTCGCTGTTGCGTTGAGCATGGCACAGCTTGCCTCGGCGTTGCCGACATCCGGCTCGGTCTATCACTGGGCCTCGAGTCTTGGAGGCAGCGGGTGGGGATGGTTCACCGCGTGGTTCAACATCGCAGGCAATGTCACGGTGCTTGCAGGTGTCGATTACGGATGCTCGCTTTTCGTCACGCCGCTGCTCCGAATAGAGTCAAGTACATCCAACCTACTGATCGTCTATGCGATGATCTTATTGTCGCACGCATTGATTAATCACTTCGGCATAAGACTGGTGGCCTGGCTGAACGACTTCAGCGTGACCGTGCATATCGTCGGCGTGATCGCAATCTTCATCGCGCTGATGTTCTTCGCTCCAAAACAGCCGGCCCGATTCTTCTTCGAACGGACGACTCACAATCCTGCCGGATGGCCTTACTGGTGGGCGTTTGTGATCGGACTGCTTCAGGCGCAGTGGACGTTCACCGGGTACGATGCGTCGGCGAGTGTCTCCGAGGAAACCATAGACCCGAGGATTCGCGCTCCCTGGGGCATGACTCTCGCCGTAGTCGTCTCCAGCGTTGCGGGTTATCTCCTCTTGTTAGCGTTGACGCTGTCCATCAAAGACATTGGCTCGGTGCTGAATGCCAAGGACGCCGGTGGCAACGATGTGCCCGCTGTGATCACGATACTAGTCCAGTCGCTGGGTGACAGAGCCGGCGCGGCCTTCTCATGGCTGACCGTGATGGCGATGTGGTTTTGCGGACTGTCTGCGGTGACGTGGTGCTCGCGGGTAATTTTTGCGTTCGCGCGCGACGGAGGCCTTCCTGTTTCTCGGTTATGGAGGCGGGTGAGCCAAAAACATCAGACTCCAACCCCGGCCATATGGCTGTGTGTCGCTACGGCTTTCGTTGCCGCGGTGTACAGCGGTGCTTATTCGGTGGTGACGTCGATCAGCGTCATAGGGCTCTATTTTTCTTATGTGATCCCGGTGTTTCTTGGGTGGCGAGCCGAGCGGAAGGGCGTGTCGATTTCGAAGGGGCCGTGGCACCTGGGCCGCTATGGCTCGTTTGTAAATCTGGTGGCCATCGTTTGGGTTGTGTTCATCAGCCTGATCCTCAGCGTGCCCGACGAGATGCGCGCGGGGAAGACAATTGCTGCGTTCGGTGTACTATTGGGGTTGTGGTATCTGATTTCAGAACGAAAACGGTTCAAGGGTCCTGAATGGTCGAACGTTAGGCAGTCCGGCGTGACGATAGTGGCGGGTGCTCGTGATCTGAGTAGGAAGTTCTGAGTCGTATCGACCTGATCGTATTTCCCCTTTGCGTTCTTTGCGAGACTTTGCGGTCTTTGCGTGAAACCCGAAGTCCAATCTTCAGCTAACGATCGGACAAGACGTGTTGTCTCCGTTACCGTTCACCTGCCGTAGTCAGGTTTCACGCAAAGGCCGCAAAGAATCGCAAACAACGCCAAGGGTGATCAGAACTCCGTGGCAGTTTGACACCAATGAACTCGACAGAGCTCAAGCAGCTTCTCCTGCTGGCAAACCGATTCAAGGACGGTGACCTATCGATCGGAGGGACATCCGACGAACAACTATCTGACGACGCAAGACGGCACATCTCTTCATTGACGCTCGCCGAGCTAACTGGCGCCGAGCTCCTAGAGGACCGAGTAACCGAAGCCCTCAACGCATCCCTGAACAATCGCCTCGCCTCGGAGCTATCTAACCTCACCGTTGCGCAATTAAAGCGGATCCTTCTCGATGCGAAAGCACAAAGTTGGACTGAGTCGTACCGCGACGGTCTTTCCAGTGAAGCTATCGCCGCAGTAGTCAAAGTCATGAGCGACGAGGAGCTTTCACGAGTATCGAGCGCGCTGTTCAACCCGTTGTCTGGTTCTGAAATCACGATAGGCGCGGCGGGACATTTCGGCTCGCGGATTCAGCCTAACAGCCCCGGCGACGACGAAGACGAGATCCTTTTTTCGATCTTCGAAGGTCTCAGCTACGGTTGCGGAGACGTGATTCTGGGATTGAACCCGGCAAGCGATGATGTTGATACGATCGTGCGCCTTGAAGAGCTACTCTGCAGTGTCGTAACGCGCCTCGAGTTGCCCACGCGATTCTGTGTGCTATCCGACATCGTCAAGCAAACGGCGGCGCGAAAGCATACCCGCGTTGATGTAGGCTTCCAGAGCCTCGCTGGGACTTCTGCGGCAATGGCTGGAATGGTCGGCTTGGATGTCGACGGCCTGGTGGAGATGGCCGGCGGGTTTGATGGCCTTTACTTCGAAACTGGTCAGGGGTCAGAAGTCACTAACGGCGCGGCCGAGGGCGCGGACATGGTCACGCTCGAGTCCAGAACGTACGGCCTGGCTCGCGCGATTGCACGCTTGTCCGCCGATCGACTGAACAGGAACGAACGCTGGCAACAGCCGTGGATGATTGTAAACGACGTTGCGGGGTTCATCGGACCCGAAGTGTTCACCACCGCCGATCAACTAGTCCGGGCTTGCCTGGAAGATCTGGTTATGGCCAAGGTCCACGGACTAACGATGGGTCTCGACGTCTGCTCCACATTTCACATGGGCATCGAACCGGCTACGCTTCGCAGCATAACCGAGTCGATCGTAAGAAGTGCGGCGCCGGCTTACCTGATGGCGGTCCCAGGCAATGCCGATCCGATGCTCGGCTACATGACTACGTCGTTTCGCGAGCACCCGCGATTGAGGAGACTTGCGGGACGACAAATCACTTCGATAATGCAGCGGCGTTTGAACGCGATGGGTCTGACTGCGGCTATGACTGATGCCGCGGCAGGTGCGCCGGAGAAGGGAGATCCGGTTGCCTACTTGTACGCTGCTTACAAGAAAGCAGGCGGCGACCGCAGATCGCTCGACGCTTTGTGCGAAGCGGGCCGTGCAAAAGTTGCTGAGCTCCAGACCCGTGGATTCGATCTGGGGCTTGAGCGGGATGCGGCATCGGACTTTGGTGAGGCCGCCGCGTCTCAGAATCGCTCTGAGCGGAGAATGCAGGCGATCTACGAGCACGCCCGGCGGTCGTTGATGGCGAGAGTGGATCAAGGCGTGATGAGTGAGGTATCGCCGGGTTATCTCGCGGTTCGAAGCGCGGCGAAGAGTCGAGAAGATTATCTATCGCATCCAGCATCGGGCGAGCGAATTCGCGACGAGGACGTCAAGCTGATTGCAGCGCTCTACCCAACGCGTAGGCCAAGAGTTCAAATCCTGATTTCCGATGGGTTGAATGCGAATGCGGTCAACGAAAATGTTAAGGAGACTCTGGCGTCATTAAAGCGCGAGCTTGTGCAAGCGGGATGTCACGTCGGAGAAACCGACATTGTGCTCGAGAACGGGCGCGTTCGAGCAGGCTACCACGTGGGTGCGTTGCTGGGTGCAGACGTGATCATTCATTTTATCGGAGAGCGGCCGGGCACCGGACTGAACTTGCTATCGGCGTACGTCACCTATGGCCGGGATCACGCGGGTGCTTTGCGTTGGGACCCGTTGCTCGATCATTCATGCACGACCGCGATCTGCGGCATTAGCCGCGCGGGAAAGCATCCAGTGAAGGCCGCCGCCGAAGTAGCTCGAGTAGTTCGGCGGATGTTGACCGAACAACGGTCAGGCGTGGATTTGGTTTGATTTTGACGAGCTGATCCAGGCCGCAGCACAATTCTGCGAAAGTCGATCTGGCCTTTGCGGTCTATGCACCTTTGAAAATCTCGATGAATCAGAAGGTCAGCACTTATGGTGGAGCAATCGCTTGCCGCACTCATCAAGGGCTTCGCAGCCGCATGACTCCTGAAGGAGGGTCCGCATCGATTCGATCTCTTGAGTCAGCGCTTCGAGCTCTGCTAGTTTGCGCTGAGCCAGTTTCTCCCATCGCTCAGAAGGCCGCGTCGTCCTCGCAAAACCGAAAAAGAGTTGACGGATTTCGTCCAGACTGAAGCCCGCCTGTCGAGCGCGCTGGATCACCGCGAGCCTCTCCAGCGTGGTTTGATCGTAGCGTCTTCTGCCGCTGACGCGGCGTGCACGGGGCAATACTCCAATCTGCTCGTAATAGCGAATGGCCGACGCCCGAAGTCCCATCCGCTGCGCAACCTCCGAGATTGAGAGCTCCGGCATACCAGCCACTCTAGAACAACGGACTTCGGTTGTAAACGGGGCTCTACCAATCGCCCAAAAGAAAATCCTTGACTTAAAGTCGACTTGAAGTTGTACGGTCGAGAAAGAGTTCTGAGTAGCGAGTTCTGAGTCTGAGTATGTCGATAGTAAAGGAGTAAATTAATGAAGCGTATGTTTAATCCAATCGCCGCAGCCTGTCTTGCTCTGTCTGCGAGCACCGTGGCCAACACCGCGCAAGCGCCCGACATTCAACGGCCGGTCACACAGAAGAGTGATTCCAACTCGCGGACGACGGTGAAGACTAACTTTTTCTGCGACCGAACCTCACTGACTGCAGAGCAACGAAAGCGTCAGCAGGAGATCGCAATGAGCTTGCGATCAAGTTTGCTCGGCGTTCGGGAGCTCTCCGATGGCTACGAGTTCGAATTGCCATTCGAACCTGGCACCTATCAGAAGCTCGCCCAGTTCACGCCGATGGAGCACTCGTGTTGCCCCTTTTTCGATATCGCGATTCGACTGGAACGCGAAGGTGGCAAACTCTGGTGGCGGCTCACCGGTGAGGAGGGCGTGAAAGAATTCATCAGGGCTGAGTTCTCTCCCTGGTTCAAGCGCCAGAGCAATTGACTACGAAAACGATTGTCCGAAGAAGGACTCGGAGAGCTTGGCGGACTCTTCGATTTTTTGCGGCCTTTGCGAATCTTTGCGGTCTTTGTGTGAAAACCCGAAAACTAATCTCATCGATTAAAGGGACAGCGGCGAATGTCGCCGTCGTTAGATGAAGATCAAATTTCAGGTTTCACGCAAAGGCCGCAAAGATTCGCAAAGGCCGCCAAGGTGTTCGAGTTCTTCGTCGCTTCAACTCTGCTTGGCATGCGTCTTTGCATCGGTCCTTGATGTCGACGTCGAAAGGCTTTCGATGATTTCTCGAGCAGCTCGCTCGCCAGTAGCGATCGCGCCGTGGACTGTCCCGCTGTGCCCTTCAGTATTCGTGGCCTCTCCGGCGAAAAACAGCGTGGCATCGACTGCGGACGCAAGCTCCGCCTGTGCCTCCATAGCGCCCGCGGGAACGTAGCTGTAAGCGCCGCGCGAAAACGGATCGGTGCTCCAGTTGTGAAAATAATAGTGCTCGAGCAGGCGATCTATTTTGCTTTTCGAGACTCCCAGAGTGTTGCTCAACGAGACAAGCGCGCGATCAACCGCTGTCGATTCATCGGTGTGCGCTAGCTGTTCGGCTGTTGGACCTCCAGACCAGCCAACAAGTACTGGGGCGCGAACAGGCAATTGCGTCCACCACGTCGGAATAGCTTCGTCGGCAAGATGGATGAAGCCAAGGTCGGACAGTTCTTGAGTGCCGTGCTCGGTTGGAAGAGCGAGGTTTTCCCAGAAGCGCTCCCGGAAGAGAAAAATAAACCTGACCACTTGTCCCATGGCCAGATCCCGAGCCGCTGCTTCCTTCCGCGGAATGGGTGGTTCAAATCGGATCGCGCCGCGTTGCCCCTGTGTCGCCTGCAGGACTCCGAGCGGAACGGTTATCAACGCACGCGGCGCTTCGAAGACCGCGGCACCATTCTCGGCCGTCGAGATTCGAACGTGCCCCACTTTCCATCGTACTTCGCCAACAACCGAATTGAGTTGAAACGTAGCTCCGTTCGAGGTTGCCTGCTCATATAGCCAATGGGCGACTCCGTCATATCCGCTCAAGACGCGCAACGGCTTGTCGCCGTCGATCTGGTCCGATGCAATGTTCTCCTGATTGATGCTCTTCACGCTGATGCGCCTGGTGTCGGCGGCGTGGAAACCCTGCACGAATAGCGAAGCGACCAATCTTGTATCGCTGAGCCGCTCACTCTTGACGCAGCCTTTTAGGAACTCCTCGAATGACAGATCAGGGCCGGTGACTTGTTTCATCCGGTCCATGATGTCCTGCAGCTCCGACCAGAAGATGTCGGATCTTATCAGGACGCCATTGTGCAGATACCAATGATGGTGCGATGCGTGTCCGAGTATCAGTCGAGCAGCTTCGACAATGCCGAGCGTCTCTGGAGGTTTTCCATGCAGGAATTCGGCTCCGAGCTCTATCGGTATTGGAGAGCGATCGTCCCTGAGGGTGAACACGCGCCCTCCGATGCGATCTCGCGCTTCCAGCACGGTGACGTTCAACCCGGCCAGCGCGAGCCGGCGCGCTGCAGCCAGACCGGAGACTCCCGCTCCGATGACTACTACATCTGGTCGCTCGGCGACTGGTTCTTTGTTTCCAATCCCGGTCATTACTCCGAGATTGTAACTCAGCACCCAGCACTCGGCACTCTCGTCCAATTGACCTTTACTGGGCCGGGTGATTGATAGTAATACTTCGAGACTGCAGTTAACGATTTTAAGGAGGTCGTATGCCGAAAAAGATCAGAGCCGGTCTGATCGGAGCCGGATTCGTCGGACCGCTTCATGTTGAAGCCGCGCGACGGCTCGGCTATGTCGAGTTCATCGCAGTAGCCAGCTCGACCAAAGAATCTGCCTCTCGCAAAGCTGACCGGCTCACGATTGATCGCGCTTATGCAGGTTACGAGGAGCTTCTTGCAGACGATGATGTCCAGGTCGTTCACGTTTGTACTCCCAACTATCTGCACCGCCCCGTGGTGAAGGCCGCAATTCGCGCGGGGAAACATGTGATCTGCGACAAGCCCTTGGCAATGACCGCCGCTGAAGCCAAAGAGCTTCGGGACGATGCTCAAAGTCGCGGAGTAGTGAATGCTGTTACGTTCAACTATCGTTTCAACCCGCTTGTGCAGCAGGCGCGCTCTACGGTTGCAAAAGGCGGAATCGGGACTGTTCGATTTGTCCACGGCTACTATCTGCAAGACCATTTGCTTTATGAGACTGACTTTTCCTGGCGCCTGGAGCCTGAAAAGGCCGGCCTTTCGTGTGCGGTCGGCGACATAGGCTCTCACTGGTGCGATACCGCCCAATTCATCACCGGCTTGCGGATCGTTCGGGTTCTAGCCAGCCTCAGCACCACAATCGCTAAGAGAAAGAAGCCGGGGCGTTCCCGCGAAGCATTTGCTGCTGGGGGAGCCTCGGAACGGGTAGAGGACTACGACTGTACATTGGACGATCTCGGCTCTGTGCTCGTGGAATTCGAGAACGGCGCGAGAGGAGCTTTTTCAGTCGGGCAGGTCTGTCCCGGACACAAGAACGATCTGAGAGTTGAAGTCAACGGCGAGAAGGGTTCTATCGGGTGGATACAGGAGGATGCCCACAAGGTCTGGATAGGTCACCGCGGCGATGCGAGCGGGACTCTGCAGCTCGATCCCGCTCTCCTGGACGAATCCGTGCGGCGATATTCGAACCTGCCGGGCGGACACAATGAAGCTTGGGCCGATGCGTTCAAGAACATGATGCGCAATATCTACGAGTTTGTTTCAGCGGATGGCGTCTCCGACAAAGCGCCGGTTGAGTTCCCGACCTTCGAAGACGGGTATCGGGTGAATTGCATCGTAGATGCAATCGTCAAGTCCAGCAGAGAAGGTTCGGGCTGGACGGCAGTTGAGTATTGATTGAACGACTAACGGCGGCGGGCTAGTGGATCCGCGGCCCTGACAGTTCTCATAGAAGAATGGAGAGGTGGTCATGCAAGTCGAGCAGTTCGCGCCGAAGTTCATGAAGGTTGGCGTTCTTACCGCAGCTCTGCAGGAACTGACGCCCAGAGAGGTCCGAGACAATGATCCCGACCGCGCCATCGAGGAATGGATCGCTTATGCGAGAGAGTTGGGAGCGGACAATATACAGTTGTCAGCCGCACTCCATCCCTCCGAGGCGGACATTCCGGATGAGGCGATGCTCGATCCGACCGCTAATACGCTGGACTTGCGCCAGCCCTTTACGAAGGCGCGCGCGGATCGCGTTACCCAGGCGCTAAAGGAACAGCGGGTGGGCTTATCTGATATCGCATACTTCGACAACATGCTTCATGACGACGTCGCAGGACGAAAAAAGAAGCACGCGTTCATGCTGCGAGTGTTTGATGCGGCGGTGTTACTGGGAGTCGATGCGGTGTGCGGGTTTGTGGGACGCAATCAGAAACTGAGCATGGATCAGAATCTGCTCGATTTTTCCGAGCATTTTGTTCCTCTGTTGAAAGAAGCGAAGGCGCGAGGGCTGACCTACAGAATCGAGCAGTGTCCGATGCCGGGATGGACAACCGGGGACAACTTTCACAACAACATCGCCTATACGCCGGGGACCTGGATAGCATTGCATCGAATATGCGAGCGTGCGGGTGTAGGGGATCAGCTTCGGATTCACTATGACCCTTCACATGCGATTTTGATGGGTCAGGACACGCGATCGCTGTTTCAGTACTTGAAGGATAGCGGCTACGCGTTTCTGATTGGAGGTTTTCATGTGAAAGGACAAGTGATCGACGCGAAGGGCGTTTCTGCGTGGGGCTACGGCGGCCAGACGGTGGAGCGAGGTGACTGGAAGGATGGGAGGGCATCTGATAAACCGTCGGACCAGGCGAAGGCTTGGCAAAAACAAACGGTGATAGCCGAGCACGAGTTGCCTGGAACGGCGCGTCACGATCCGCTCGCCTACTTGCAGAACCGAACCGTGGACTGGCTCGACCATCAGCTTGCGGCCCGCGAGCTTCTGCCGCTGGACATTGAGAATACGCACCTGATAATCGAGCACGAGTATCCGCGGGCGAGAGTGCAAGACCGCGAGCTGTTAAAACCTATCTTGATGGGCTCGATCGCCTTCGCCAGGAAGATCGATGAGGCTGCGGCGTGCATGTACGCTCTGCAGCATGAGGTACTGGCGTCCCAGGGAATTCCTGTGCAGGGCATCGGCCGAGAAGCGTATCGGTCGTGAGGCAGACGCCGTAGGCAGTACGGCGGTTTCTGGTTCAGGGTTTCGGGTTCGTTGATTTGAGGCTTGTAAAATCGGTGGAGGATATTTCGTTTTGGGACAGAAGATTGCTACTGAATCAAGCGAACTCTAAACCCTAAACCCTAAACCTGCGCTACCACTTACTGCAGTTTAAGGAACTGACTCAAGTTGGCGGCTGCTTTGCCGATCGCGCGCGCGAGACTCAGCTTCGCCAGGTTGTGCGCAAACACGCTGTTGATGTAGTCCAGTTGGGCCGATGACAAACCTTCCTGAGACTGAACTACCTCCACGTTGTCACTGACCCCTGCCTCAAACCGCTGCCTCGTGAGCTCCAGATTCTGAGTGCTTGCCTGCACGTTCTTCTGCGCGACGTCTACCTGGCTGGTCGCAGCCTGCAAATCCAGATATGCGTTTCGAACCTCCGTTTCGATGCGACCCCTGACGTCTTCCATCTCCGCCTTCCGCTGTCCAAAAGCTGCCTCAGCCTGCTCGATGTTTCCTTCGGTTCGCCCACCTTGCCAGATCGGTAGGTGAACCGTCGCGGCAAAGGTGAATGTCCCGTGCGACTGGGATGGATTCGTACCGATGATGCCGTAGTCTGCTCGCAATGAAACCGATGGGAGCCGCTCGGATCGCGCTGCAGCGCGCGCACGATCGGCAGCCTTCAACTGGGCTTCCGCAGCCTTCAAATCAGAACGCTGTTCAAACGCCTGCCGCAGTGCTTCTTCCAGGGTCAGAGGAGGCGCAGCAGAGAAGGGAACATCCTCCGTGATGTCGTAGTTGTCCGTCGGCGGCAACCCGGTCAGCCGGGCCAGAGTGATCTTTTGCTTCGAGAGGTCATTTTGTAATGTGACCAGCCGCTGCTGCTGCGTTAGCGCTTGCACCTGGCTGCGGTTCAAATCGATTTGCGACACAAGTCCAACGCCTCGCTGTTGCGCGGTCTGCTGATAGAGTGCGTTCGCGGTGTCAAGCTGGGCTCGTGCAGCCTGGACTCGAGCCCTCGATGCAATCACCTGCAGATACGTCGCCCCAACCGCAAGCACCACAAGATCTCGCGCGTCATCCGCGGTAAGCTCGTTTGCCCGCGAAACCTCTTTAGCCGCCCGATAGTTGTTCAACGCAGTCAGGTCCAGCACGGTTTGTGTCAACGAAGCGCGCGCATCAAACAAATTGAACGGACCTACGATCGTCGGAGCCGAAAAGCCGCCGATCGACCTCATGCCCAGCCCGCTGGCGGCCAAATCGAGTTGCTCGACCATTTCGGTGAAGTTGGCGCTTACATTCGGAAGAAGAACGCTGCGTGCCGTCCTCGCTTGACCCCGTGACTGCCGCACGGTGTTTGTGAGCCCTATCGCGCCAAGATTGAAATCGGTTCCCCTTTCTATCGCCTCGCGAAATGAGAGCCTTCCGGTGAAGGGCAGTCTCGCGGTGCTCAGCGTACTCCCGGTAAAAGGCCCTTGAATCTGCACCGTTGGATTTATCGTGTTCACGCTCGTCGTAGTTCCCGGCACCCCCGCCTGAGTAGTCGAAACCGAGCCGCTCTGTGCGGTTCTACCCGAGAGGGGAAGTTGTGATGCCTGCGGGCTGGGCGGTGACGGGGTCTGCGGAACCTGCGACAGCAGCACCGGCGTCGAAACAAGGCACCACGCGACAGTCAATAGGCAACGGGCCACATTCTTCGGTTTTCTCCAATCATGTTTTATTGACTGCGTGGTGCGCGACTGGAAAATCAGATCTCGGTGCACAGTTATTCCTCTCCTTTGCCAGAAGTCTCAGGATTGCGGTTAGCTGAGCTGTTTTCTGAAACGCCAGACACTCAACGCGACGAGTATCAGCGTGAACGCAAGTAGTCCCACGAAATTGGGCCATAGCGTCGTGAGTCCGCTTCCTTTAAGCATGCTGCCGCGGACGATTGTGACGAAATGGTGGATCGGGTTCAGCTCGGCGATCGGCTGAAGCCATTTGGGCATCGCCTCAATCGGACTGAACGCGCCTGACAGGGTTGAAAGCGGCGGGTTTACAAAGAAACTGGTCAGCGTGGCCTGTTGGGCCGACTTGCTGAACGTTGCGATCACCGTGCCGATGCTTATGCCCGACAGAATGCAGAGGGCCGCGGCCGCCAGCACCAGAAGAAAGTTGCCGTGAAACGGAACGTCGAAGATAAACTTGATTACCAAGATGGCGGCCACCATCATCATGCACAACAGCGCGAAGAGCGGGATCACTTTGGCGACGATGATCTCAGTAGTCGTCGCCGGCGACATCAGCAGTTGCTCAATCGTTCCTGCCGCCCGCTCCTTGACCATCGCGCCCGATGCCACAATCGAACTGTTCAGAATAAGCAGAAGACCAAAGACTCCGGTCACGATGAACCAGGAGCCCACCAGGCCCGGGTTGTAAAGATAAGCAGGATGTAACACGACCAGCCCGCGCTGAGCGACGTCCTGAGCGGCGATCTGTTTGAAGTTGGCGCGAATTCCTTCGCGGCGAACAACCGAGTTGTAGCTTTGAATTACCCCCAGAGCATAACCCTGACTGATGGCCGCGGTATTCGCGTTCATTGCGTTCAGGATGAACTGAACGGTTACCGTTCGGCCCCGTTGAAGATCGCGAGCGTAGTCGTACGGGATCACCACTCCGCAATCGATTGAACCGTGTCCAATTGCTTCTCCAAGGTCGTTCACCGAAAGAAAGTATCCGGCCAGTCGAAATGTCTTGCTTTCGCTCAAGGTCGCAGCCAGCTCGCGGCTTTCCGGCGTCTTGCTGTCGTCAACCACTCCTAGCTTCAAGTCGGTGACGTTGGCGCTCAGCGCAAAACCAAACACAAGCAGTTGGAGGGCCGGCGGGACGACCAGAGAAATCGCCAACCGGCGATCGTGACGAATCTGGTTGAACTCTTTTGCGACCAGCGCGCCGACGCGCTGTCCAAAAAGGGATTTAAGAAAACTCTTCATAGCTACGCCTTGAGTTGCATGTGGCGCATGCTCCGCCACGCCAGGGTGTAGAACAGCAAGCCGATTGCAACGATGATCAGAATCTTCCACCAGGTCGCCGGCCAACCCCCACCCTGCAGCAATGCGTCACGCACGACTTCAATGTAATACCGGCCCCAGATGATGCGAGACATCCATCGAAGCCCAGCGGGAATGTTCTCGATCGGGTACAACAAACCCGACAGAAGAAACACAAGAAGGAATCCGCCAAGTGCGACAGCTTGCATGGCTGCAACCTGACTTGGAATCACCGCGCCAACCATCGTGCCAAATGAGGCAACGCAGAACGCGTACGCTACCGTAGCGACGATAAACGGAGTTGGATCACCTGCGAATCCCAGTTCAAAGTACGTAAACAGCAGGACCATCATCAGCAGGCATTCGGCACCAGCGACGATCATGAACGATAGGACTTTTCCAAGAATAAATTCGTGAGCAGAAATGCTCGAGACGAATACTTGAAGGATCGTCTTCTGTTCTCCTTCCCGAGACATCGCCAGCGATGCAAGCAGCGGGGGGAACATCGACATTGCCAGAACAAAAACACCCGGACCGTAGAACTTCTTCGAAGAACGTCCCGGGTTGTACCACAGCCTGATTGCCGCCTCGACAGGTTGAGTGTTGACCGACCCTGCGTTCCGCTTGTCGTACGCCTGCACGAGCTGGCTCGCGTAGCCGGCGACCAGCTTGGCGGTATTGGCGTCCGACGCATCGACCAGCATCTGTACCTGAGTCGTCGTGCCCCTTGCGAGATCGCGCCCAAAATGCGGGGGAATTATCAAGGCCCCACGCGCCTTGTCAGCGGTGAACGCCTCCTCAGGTTGTTTGTCGGGAGGCCACGCCACTACGTGAAACGTGATCGATTGGCGGAACGCATCGATGAAATCGCGCGACGCAGAAGAATCATCGAGGTCCTGAACGATGATCGGAAGATCGTTGACCGTCAGCGAGATCGCAGTGCCCATCAGGATCAGCAGGATCAGCGGCAACGCGAGCGCAAGCAGCAGCGTCCTGCCATCGCGAAAGATTTGAGTCAACTCTTTGCGAGTCTGCGCAAGAATGCGCCTCATAGATTTGCCCCTTCAGTCTTCGGAACCGATCTTGCCCTGCCTCCGTGCGGCCTCCACGGTGCTGATGAACACGTCCTCCATGGAAAACCGTCCTTCGCGAGCGCTTATCACGCGAATCCCTTCTCTCTCGAGCGCCCTTGTTGTCGTTCGCCGAGCGGTCTCCACATCTTCGTCGCTTATCACGTGCAGACGGTCGCCGAACAAGGAAACACGCCACCGCTCGGTGTTCTCCTTCAGAAGATCCGCAGCACGCTGAGGCTGGTCTACGATGAACTCAATCAAGTGACCCTTTTGCCGCTCCTTAATTCCGCTTGGGGTTCCCTCAGCAACAAGCTCGCCGGCCACCATCAAACCGAGACGATTGCACTGCTCGGATTCTTCGAGGTAGTGGGTGGTCACCAGGATCGCAGCGCCCTGATCCGCCAGCCTGTTGATCAGTCGCCAAAAAGCTCTGCGTGCAAGCGGATCTACGCCCGAGGTAGGTTCGTCGAGAAAGAGGACGCTGGGTTCATGCATGATCGCTGCGCCAAACGCCACGCGTTGCTTCCACCCGCCCGGCAGACTTCCGGTGATCTGGTTCTGGTTGTCTTCCAACCCCGAAAACGCCAACACCCATTCCATCTTTTCCCGGCGCTCCTTCTCCAGCACGCCGTAGACTCCAGCAAAGAACTCGAGGTTCTCTTGAATGGTCAAATCGTCATACAGCGAAAACTTCTGCGACATATAACCGACCCGCTGCCGCACTGTGCTCGAGCGTAGGCTGCCGTGCTGTCCCGCAAGCTGAACATCCCCGCTTGTCGGTTCGACCAGCCCGCATAGCATCTTTATAGTGGTTGTCTTGCCGGCGCCGTTTGCCCCCAGAAGTCCGTAGATCTCTCCGTACCTTACCTGCAGACTTGTATTGTGCACCGCGGTGAAAGCACCAAAAGTCTTTGTCAGCCCATTCGCTCCGATCGCAATTTCACCTCGTAACGGCGAATGATCGTGTCGCGCCGGGAACGGCTGAATCTCGGTCTCGGCTCGTCCATGAGTCTCTCGCTCCAAAGCGCGAAGAGTCGCCACGAAAGTGTTTTCAAGCGTTGGCTCGTCTGTTCTGATCTCCTCGATCGAAACGCCTGCCCCGGCCAACTCATGTTCAAGAGCTCGCTGCGCCGCATCGGGACGCTCCGCCAACAAATCGAGCCTGTCACCAAACCGTTGAACGTCCACTATGGGCTCATCAGGTCCGCTGATGTCGCGCAGCCGGCGCTCGGCCTCTCGCAGATTCGAGGTCCTCAATACGAGTCGTTTTGCATTGAGACTGGCGCGCAGCTCGGCCGGCGGACCTATCTGGCGTATTTCACCCTGATGAATCAGCGCCACTCGATTGCAGCGTTCGGCTTCATCCAAATAAGGTGTTGCCACAAGAATCGTCAGACCGTCGGCAGCAAGATGAGCGAGCGTGTCCCAGAATTCGCGGCGCGATACCGGATCGACACCAGTCGTCGGTTCGTCGAGCACCAATACACTAGGCTCGGGCACCAGCGCGCAGACAAGCGCCAGTTTCTGTTTCATCCCCCCGCTCAGTCGCCCTGCAAGGCGATCAGAAAACCGGTCCATGTCGAACATTCGCAGGTAATGGCCGCCTCGGTCCAAAATCTCGCTTGGCGGTACGCGCCGCAGGTCGCCGATGTAGCGTATGTTTTCGGCAACACTCAGGTCTGGATAGAGGCTGAAGGCCTGAGTCAGGTATCCAGTCTGCGAACGCATTTCGCGGGCCGGCCTTCCGAATACCTCCGCCACGCCGCTCGACGCTTCCATCACCCCGGCCAGTATCTGAAATGTGGTGGTCTTACCCGCGCCATCCGGACCAATCAGTCCAAAAATTTCTCCGTCGTGCACGTCGAGACTGATGCCGCGCACGGCTTCGATCTCGTCGTAACGCTTCGAGAGATTGTCTACGCGGATCGCCACGCCGGCGGGCGCTCGATCGCCGCTTAGAGGGGGCAATGCAAAGAGGTCCGAAGCTGTGCGAATCATCTCTTCCTTCGTTGCGTCGGCCAGTTGTCGCCCTGAACCAGGATCTCGCCATCAGCGGGCATTCCGGGCTTTGCGAACCCGAAACCGCTCTTGAGCTGAAGCTTCATTCCAACGACTTGCTTCACACGCTCGTTCTGAAAGTAAGTGTTCTCGGGCGTGAAGGTTGCTTCCGGATCGATTCGAGAGACTTCGGCTTCCAGCGGGGAATCAGGATTTGAATCGAGATAAACACGCGCCGATTGCCCTACTTTGACGTTCCCGATCTGGCCTTCAGGAACAAAGCCCCGCAGATAAACTTTAGAGAGATCCAGCAACGTCACTATAGCGGTTCCCGCGGTTACTACTTCGCCCGGTTCGGCAGCCCTGGTCATTATCATCCCGTCGAAAGGTGCGATGACGGTGAGGTCTTTTCGATTGGCTTGCGCTTCGGTGAGCTGTGCGCGCGCCTGCTCGCTGCTTGCATTGGCGCGGATGATTTCGGTTCCCTGCTGCGCGATCTGCTGGTTAATCGCCGCGGACTGAGCGGTGCGGATCCGAGGGTTCTCTAGATTCGCCTTCGCGGCGGTCAGCGCCCCGTGAGCGGCGTCCACTCGTTTTCTTGCGGCCGCAACCGCTGCAGTCTGTTGACCGAGGGTTGACTGCGCCTGCTTAGCCTGACGCTCGGCGGCGGCACCGGTCTCCGCGAGGCGCGAGTACGCTTCGGCATCGAACTTGGCAATCTGGTACGCGGCCTCTTCGCGGCCCAACTCGGCTTCCGCCGCTGCGAGTTCCGATTCAGCCTGGTGCACGCGTCCAGCGGCGTCGATCTTCGCCTGTTCCGCCTGCAGGTCGCTTTGACGCAACTGTTCTCGCAACACTTCGATCTGTTGTTGAGCCCATCGAGTCCTGGCTTCGGCTTCAGAGAGGGCAGCTTTAGCCTGGTCTTCCCGCGCGCGGACTTGTTGATCGTCGAGGGTCGCAATTGTTTCGCCAGCCTTGATTGTGTCCCCTTCGCGCACGCGGATTTCGAGAATTCGTCCGCTGGTCTTTGGTGCAACTGCCGAGTCGTCGCCTTCGATACGTCCGCTTAGCGCCACCACGCCGGGAGGGACGCGAGGTCCCGCGAAGAAGATTCTCCACACCAGAACCGCGGCCGCGGCGATTACAACAAGAGCCACGATCAGGCCGAGCATCCTACGTCGAGGCCGGGAAGCGGTCGCGGTGGATTTCGCCGGCTCTGCTTGCTGGGGAGTGGCTGTCTCTGAAATGCGTTGTTGTTGTTCGATCATTTTCGTCTTTTGACATTCCTTGCGGGTTTGTTGCGGCGATTGCGGGCGGCCTTCTCGAGATAAGAGAGCGAAAAGTCGGCGATGTGTTCAGCGATCTGATCGAGTTGCTCGGGGGTCATTTTCTGCTGAGGCCAGAGTTGGGCTACTACCGGTCTTGCGTGGACGTAGTGCGCTATCTGGCCGACCACGCTGTGGGTGCAGAGCCTTGTTTTCGGGTCATCAGGTGGCAGGCCGAGCATTGAGCTTATCAACGCCAGCATGCGGGTGTAGATGGGGCGTACGGCTTCGTCTATGACACCCGAGCGTACGGGACTCGGACGGGCGAGCTCCTGCGCCATGAGTTGAAAGCGGAGGTTCAGCTCGTGGCGGTCAGTGCCGCACATGCGCTGGACCATCGCGCGGATCACGTGACGGAGCACCTCGGATGGTGGCGTATCCTGCTCGAACATCTTGAGCACAGCCTGGTTTTGAGGCACGCCGACCGATTTGCGAAGTACTTCGGTGTAGAGGCCGAGCTTATCGCGGAAGTGGTAATTGACTGCGGCCACGTTTGCGCCGGCTAAGGCACAGATTTCGCGGATTGTGGCGTTGTAATAGCCGGCGCGGGCAAAGACCTCGCCAGCGGCAGCGAGCAGCTTTGCGCGAGTGCGCTCGGTGGCTTTTCCAGACTCCTCGTGCACCTTGCCCGCGGGAATTGTTTCTCTCGGTTGATTAGACATTCAAACGCAAGATTAAAACACTTGTTTGACTTTTGGCAAGTGGGAATCGGAGGGATGACGGGAAGGGGCGAATGGGCGACGCGGGGACGCGCAAAGGAGGGACACGGAAACACGGAGAGGAGGGACGCGGGGACGCTGGTGGGAGGGACGCAAGGACGCGGAGATCACAGTCTCTCGACGTCACTCTTCTCAGCGTCACCCCTCTCGGCGTCCCCGCGTCCCTCCTCTCAGCGTCACCGCGTCGCCCCTTCGCCCCTTCGCTCCTCATCCCTCATCTCTGAGGGCCAACATCTCCGTCGACATCGGTTCTGAAGGGAGACGCGGGAAGACCCGCGCCGTTGTAGAGGTTCACTGCCGGATTATCTGCCCACCCGTACCGCACTGCTCTTGGATTCCTTATCGATTCATTCCACACAACAACGTCCGTACCTTCGATCTTCGCCTTCGCCCAAACAAACTTTCCGTCGGCTCCTGCGATGGCGAATCCCTCCAGGGCTGCCTCCCCTTTAGTCGTAAGACCAGCCGCATGCGAAAATCGAACGCGGATCTTGTCCCCTTCGACGGTGAACCGTTCATACATCGGTCCCGAGTACTCGACCTTCTGACCATATGTGTTCGCCAGCGCCCATAACGCGAGACGATGACCAACGTCCTTCTTGTTCTTCGGGTGGATGTCTCGCTCCTCTCCGATGTCGATGATCACCGCCATTCCGGTCTCAGGTACCTTCAACGTCAGCAGCTGCGCCTCTCTAAGCTCCGCCCAGCCGCTCTCGGACGGCTCCGCTCTGCGAGCCTGATAGTTAGCCAGTTGTACAAACAGGAAAGGAAAGTCTCCCTCGTTCCATGCGGCTCTCCAATCTCGAATCATGCAAGGGAACAAAGTCCGATACTGACGCGCGCGACCTGCGTTGGACTCGCCCTGATACCAGATAACACCGCGTATTGAATAGCTCGTGAGTGGCGCCAGCATGGCGTTGTAAAGGACGGTCGGAGAGTTGGGATTCCGCGACCCGGTCGGAGCCACAGGCTGAGTGGAGTAGTCCACTTTAACCGGCTCTGCCGCGAACTCGACTTTGTAGACCCAGTCGCCTACAAGCGAAACAGAAGCACTGTTGACCGGGCCGATCCACATGTCCGACGCCGGCCCAGTGAACCCGCCATCGCCGTAATGGTCGAATACTCGAACCGCGATCACATTTCGTCCCGCTCGCACAAGATGTCCCGGCACGACGTATTTCCTAGGAGCCATCCAGTAGTTAGGAGTCTCAGTTCCGGTAGTCCCAACCTGCCCGCCGTTGAAGTACGTCGTGTCAAAGTCGTCGATCGCACCAAGACTCAACGAGAGATCTTTACCCGCCCACCCCGCGGGCACTTCAATCGTCTTTCGAAACCAGACAGCGCCGTCTATGGATAGCCCGGCCGTCTCCCAGGCTTGTGGAAGCCGCATCGTCTTCCACTCGCTCTCGTTGTGGTCCGGCTTTGCATAGCCCAACTCGGCGCCTCGATTGCCGGGATCCTGGAGATAATTCTTGCGCTCCCACTCCGCGAGCGCTGCTTGATAGTCGCGCAACGCCGAAGGCAGACTCGCTGCAGATTTATCGAGGGCCTCGACCAGCGAGTGGAACTCTGGTACCGCGGCCAGCGCCGAACGGCTTGTCCAGGCCTCTGCCGGCGTACCGCCCCACGACGAGTGGATCAGCCCAACCGGCACCTTCGTCGCTTGGTGCAATTCCTTTCCGAAGAAGTAGGCCACGGCTGAGAAATCGCCTGCCGTATCAGGAGAACACAGTACCCATTTCCCTGCGACGTCGTCGCGCGTATCGAGCGACGTAGCCTTCTTGACGGTGAATAATCGGATCTCCGGAGTGTTCGCGGCGGCAATCTCCTCGGCGCCGTGTGCAGAGTTTCGAAGCTGCCATTCCATATTGGATTGCCCGGATGCAACCCAGACTTCGCCTACCAAGATGTTCTTTACAACGATCGTGTTCTTACCCGCGATCTTCATCTCGTGCGGGCCTCCGGGTTGGAAGGGTCCTATTTGCACCTCCCACTTTCCCTTCGAGTCCGCCTGGGTCCTGGCTGACTTCTTCGCCATTGTCACAGATACGTTTTCTCCGGGATCAGCCCAGCCCCAGATCCTGACTTTCGCGTGGTGTTGAACGACCATGTTGTCTCCGACCAGCGAAGGCAGCTTTATGTTTGCGAAGGCTGATTGCGGAAGCCCGAATACGAGTGCGAGAAGTCCAAATCCGGTGAGCAAGCGGATGGTCCGGTCGAGTTGATTCATTGATTCCTCTTTCCTGAGTGGTTACGTCTCACCCGTTAGTTGGGCAAAAGTGACTCGCCCTGTTGTGAGATCGTCAGCGGTGGTCATTATCGCACGAGCCGGTAAATATGGCAGATGAGATGAGGGGAATGGGCGAATGGGCGAATGGGAGACGCGGTTACGCGGGGAGGAGGGAGGAGGGACGCGGGGACGCTGGTGGGAGGGACGCCGGAACGCGGAGATCACAGCCTCTCGGCGTCACTCTTCTCCGCGTCGCCCCTTCGCCGCTTCGCCCTTCGCCCATCCCTCTCCGCCATGCCATTGACTTAATCAACACCGTATACTAAGTTGCCGGGACGGGAGGGCAAGCAAGATGCAAGACCATTCACACCACGAGCATCTCCACAATCACTCCGATAATCACGGCGCGGATCACACTCACGGCTCTGTCAGTCGAAGAGGGTTTCTGTCGCTGGCAATCCCTTCCATCGTCCTTGCGAAGCGAGTGCTGGGGCAAGGGTCGGATGATATGGCCGCTCGCTTTCGCAAGATGTCCGAGGACGCCGAACGCTCCGGTCTCGCAGAGCCCTACAAGGGAATCACCACCGATGGTCACGTAGCAGGCGGGCTCTTCCAGATCGAACCCACGCATGTGTCTACTGAACCGGTTCGGAACGCCGCTGAAAAATTCATCTCCTCACTGACTTCCGAACAACGCGCGAAAACGATGTTCGCTATAGACGACCCGGAGTGGCGCAAATGGATGAATCAGCATTTCTATGTGCGTCAGGGCGTCAGCTTCAAGGAGATGAACGATGCGCAAAGGGAAGTGGCGTTTGGCTTACTGCAATCATCGCTGAGTGCGCGAGGCATGGCCCTGACGCGCAACATAATGAGGTTGAACGAGACGCTGGCCGAGCTGACAAATGACCACGAGTTTATGGGAGAGTGGCTTTACCACATCACGATAATGGGCAAGCCTTCGGCAACCGAGCCATGGGGATGGCAGCTTGATGGACATCACGCGATCATCAACTACTTCGTGCTGGGAGACCAGGTCGTCATGACCCCGCACTTCATGGGTTCAGAGCCGGTGATTGCGACCTCAGGAAAGTACAAGGGTACGGCGATTCTTCAGGAGGAGCAGAAGCAGGGCCTCGCGATGATTCAACGTCTGAACGACGCGCAACGCAAGAAAGCGATCATTAACTTTTCCAAGACCGGCAACAACAATCTCACCGAAGCGTTCAAGGACAACGTCGTTTTGGACTACGCCGGAGTGCGCGCGTCGGAGTTCAACGCGCAGCAGCAGCGAGCCTTCCTGGAATTGGCTGATCTGTACATCGGCAACATGGACGAGGGCCATGCAAGGGTAAAAGTCAACGAGATCAAGCGTCATATGAGTGACACCTGGTTTGCGTGGATTGGAGCGACCGAGGCCGACAGCATATTCTATTATCGGATTCACAGTCCGGTAGTTCTGATCGAGTTTGATCATCAGCGCCCTGCCAATCTCGCGCGCTTTGTGGCGGATCCAAAGCAGCCGACTCGGCAACACATTCACGCTGTTGTCCGGACCCCGAACGGGAACGACTACGGCAAGGACCTCCTGCGGCAACATCTGCTGTTGCATCATCACAGTGACTAAAGATATTCGCGCCCTCCTGGAACCGATTCGCAGAGTGCATGAACGTGTGCGCGTCGCGGTCGTCGATGCGTGCGAACGACTCGAGCTGGAGGACCTGGGGCGAGTCGCGTCCGATGGAGGGGAAGGCGATACGATCTACGCGGTCGACCGAGTCAGCGAGGAGTTGCTGATCGAGTACTTCGATCGAGAAGTGTCGCCGCACGGCTCACTAGTTCTGATTGCCGAGGGCTTGCCGTCTGGCGGAGTTCTGCTGCCTCAAGGCATCAAGGAATCTGACGCCGACTGGCGCGTCATTGTCGATCCGATAGACGGGACTCGCGGTTTGATGTACCAGAAGCGCAGCGGCTGGATATTGACGGGAGTAGCGCCTAACCGAGGACCGTTCACTGGGTTGAATGACATAAATCTCGCGGTGCAGACCGAGATTCCTCTAGTCAAACAGCATCTGATGGACTCGGTCTCAGGGATCCGGGGCGAAGGAATTCAGGCGGAGAGGACGAATCGGCTAAGCGGTGCGCGAGTGCCGCTCCGACTGAAACCCTCCGGTGCCCGCTCAATAGCTCACGGATTCGCGATGATCTCGAGGTTTTTTCCCGGCGCGCGCGAAGAGCTTGCGGCTATCGACGATGAGATCGTGCGCGGGGCCCTGGGTCCGGTACAGCGCGGCAAGGCTCACTGTTTTGAAGATCAGTACATATCTACCGGCGGGCAACTGTTTGAGTTGATGAGCGGTCACGACAGATTTGTAGCCGATATTCGTCCGTTGATGGAGAAGTTCCTGAAGGCGCGAGGCCTCTCATCTGGAATTTGTGCGCATCCTTATGACTTGTGTACGGAGATGATTGCTCGCGAGCTTGGTGTGATCATCACCGACCCTAACGGTAGCCCGTTAACGGCTCCTCTTTCTCTCGAGGCGGAGATTGCATGGGTTGGATATTCCAACATGAGTATTAGATGGCAGATTGAACCTCTCTTGCACGCAGCCCTTCATCGTCGCGGCCTGGTGTAATGGCGGGTGCTGAGTGCTGAGTGCTGAGTGCTGAGTGCTGAGTGCTGAGTGCGTTTCGCTACACCTTTCTAGTTCGTTCCAATTAATGTTAGTCGCTACTGGCAACGGCGAACTCAGCACTCAGCACTCCTCCCTCAGCACTCAGCACTCTCCTCACCTCCCTCTGAGCTTGTTGAGCCGAGTTTGAAACTCGTCGACGCTGTCATTGTTGACTACGAGAGTCTTCACTATTTTCAACTTGTCAGCAGGTATGACTGAACGATCCCCAGCCAGCACCTTCGCCATCAGGTGCACCGATTGGTACCCAAACTCATACGGCTGCTGGACAACCGTAGCGTAGATCGCCCCCTCCTTGATCCCTGCCAGCGTTTCGTCTTCTTCATCGAAACAGATGATCTTTACCTGTCCCGTCTTCCCCGCGTCCTTTACCGCATTGAGAATCGCCGGCCCGTTATAACTCCAGAGCCCAACCAGCGCCGCAACATCAGGGTATTTCACCAGCGTATCGGAAACATTAGCCTTAGCCCGGACCCGATCGGTGTCATCGGTGCGCACATCTATGATCTCGACCTTGGACCCCTGTAGCACCTCCTTGATCCCCTGATATCGTTCCTGCGCGTTGCGCGCATCCATTTTGCCGACGAAGATCATTATCTTGCCGCCCTGGGGAAGCGCCTCCTTGATCAACTGGCCCGCTTGTTGACCAGCCTGCTTGTTGTCGGTACCGATGTAGCACGCCCGATCGCTCTGAGGCGCATCACTGTCCTGTGTCACTACCAAAACCTGCTTAGCGATGTCGTTGATCATCTGCGTCTGATTGCTCGGATCAACCGGGCTGATAGCGATCCCAGAAACGCCTTTTGCGAGAAGATCGTCCACGATACGCCTTTGCTCGGCGGCCGTTCCATCGGAAGGAATTCTGAAGTCAACCTCGACATCCGGAAGCTCGCTGTCTGCCTGTTCGCATCCGCGCCGCGCAATAGCCCAAAAGTCCGCGGCATTGTTGGTCACGAACGCGACGGTGAACTTCCTGACAGATCGACCACTGTTTGAGCAAGCCAACAGCCCGCTTGCTGCGAGAGAACACAAACACACAAGTGCCGCCGAACGCAGTCTCATCCCTGTTCCTCCATTTGCTTCAGAGCTGTCCGTGCTTAACCCGAAGACCTGAGTCAGTGGCCACTAGCGTCGCTGACGCCATTCCCAGTCCGATCGAAGAATACTCGTAAGATCGGGATACAATGGCTTCCAACCGAGAAGCTCCGCGGCCTTCGAAGCATCGGCCACAAGGTGCGAAGGATCGCCCGGCCGGCGGCTCTCGATCTTCGTATCGATGCGTCGCCCGGTCACTTCGCGAGCCGCTTCGATTACTTGTAGAACCGAATAACCGCGACCATTCCCTAGATTGATACACTGCGATTGCCCACCGGCCTCCAGGTACTCGAGCGCCAGAATATGAGCTCGCCCCAGGTCCTCGACGTGAATGTAGTCGCGTACCGGCGTGCCGTCCTCGGTAGGGTAGTCGTTTCCAAACACCGAGACTGCCGGGATCTCTCCTTGCGCGGCAGCCAGTACATTGGGAACCAGATGGGTCTCAGGCTGATGGTCTTCGCCGAGCCGATGAGTGGCGCCTGCGGCATTGAAATAGCGTAGCGCTACGAATTTCAGCCCGTAGGCTACGTCATAAGCCTGCATAATCCGTTCGATGAAAAGCTTCGACCAGCCATAAGGGTTCGTCGGCTGCTGCGGGTGCTGCTCGGACATAGGTACTGTCATCGGCTCTCCATACGTCGCGCAGGTGGAAGAGAAGACAAAACGGTTCACGCCCCCATCAAGCAACGCACCAAGCAGAGCTATGCCCTCCGCGACGTTGTTTTCAAAGTAGCGGGCAGGCATTTCCACCGACTCGCCTACGTATGCAAGAGCGGCGAAATGAATGCAGGACTTCACGCCATGGGTCCGCACGATCTTGCCGACCAGCTCCCGATCGCCGATCTTGCCCTCGTAAAACACCGCCGATGGATGCACCGACTCGCGATGTCCCCGCGACAAGTCATCCAGCACAGCGACACTCTCGCCACGCTCCAAGAGCAGGTCCACCATCACCCCGCCTATGTACCCTGCTCCGCCCGTTACAAGTATCAAGAAATCGAACCTCCTTCTAACAGCTCCTTAGCAGCTCTTTAAAGCAGATCCTGCTAACAGTACGTGGTGACGACTATCAATCCGAACAGCCCTTAAGAGTCGACCCGCATTTTAACGCACCCGGCGCGCGCCGCTCCCTCCGACGAGCCTTCGAAAATGTAAGGCTGAAGACCCGTGTCTTCCGCATAACGTCGTGCAATGTCCTCTACAACCGTCCTGGTGTCCTCGCGCCCGAGAATGGCTACGGTACCACCGCTGCCACCCCCGGTGATCCTCGCGCCATACAAGCCCGCCTTAGGGCCTGCGGCCTTGACCAGTTCAACAATTCGATCGGTCTCGGGACAGCCGAGCCCGCATCGCGAGTAGCTCGCATGCGATTCATACATCAATTCGCCGGCCGTCACTAAGCGGTCTTCGGCAGCCGGCGGAGATATCAGCTCAGAGAAGAAACCCACGCGCTCGTTTTCGTAGATCGGGTGCGATGTAGCGCTTAAAACCGCATAGTCGCGTTCCGGGTCGACCCTTGTCACCAAATCAGTGGTGCCACGATATCGCGCGAGGAACTCAGATCCACTCACGACCTCGGGTAATCTGCCGGCGTAGTCCCGCTCAAACTCGGAAGGGCTCAGGTTGGCCAGATAGCCTCGCCACCGCTGGTCATCTATCTCCGCGAGTCCAGGCGTCGAACAGTCTCGAACGGCGAGGCCCGCTGCGTCGGCGATCATACGGTATCCCATGAATGCGGCCGTTCTTACCGCACCGTAGGCGTTCCCAGCAACCGAATGACGCACTCCGGAGTCCAAACCCCAGAAGGCGACCCCTTCCGCCACCGGAAGATTGGTGATGAAATTTGCGGGCTGGCACTCAAGCATCAGCAGAGTTCCGGCTTCGCCACACGACGCGGTCATCTGATCCATTACCCCGCTCGGCGCTCCTACGATGAGATTTTCGACTTTCTGGCAAAGCAACGCGAGTTGTTGCGCATCGATCTCAATATCGAATGCTCTCGAAATAGCATTCATCGCCGCAACCTCCAGCGCTGCCGAAGAGCTCACGCCCTTTCCCGGAGGTACGTTGGAGTGAATCACAATTCGGGCTCCCTCATCGAATGTGCAGCCAATCTCTCGCATCAGGACTGAAAACGCGCCGGCTGCGTAACCTGCCCAGTGTCGTCTGGGATTCGTTCGAAGCCTGGCTCGAATCACCGAATAGGCGTCGGGTTGATCGCGTTTCAAATCCTTCAACGTGATCTCGCACGACGTGTCGAGCGTGACGTCTTGAAGAAGCGTGACTAACCGGACCACCGCTCGAGAGTCGCGTTGAACCGCGACGAACGTGGCCTCGCGAATTGGCAGTTCGAGAACAAGCGAGCCAGAGTAATCAGCTATTCCACCCATCACATCGAGTCTGCCCGGTGCTCTGGCAACAAAGACGGGGAGGTCCCTGGCCAGGACGCCATCGCGAGCCAACTCTCTGAGCTTGGCGGCAAACGGCGGAAAGTCCGCAAAATTGGTCAGATTGAGCAATTTTTTTCAGGCCTGCTTGTAGTGAACGTCTGGTTGCGCTCGCAGCTCAGCCGCCTTCTCCTCGGGGGATGTGTCGCTCAGAAAATTTCCGCCACCGCTCTCGGGACCAGCAAGGTACTTCAAGAGATTAGGCTGCCTGAGCGGTGGATGAAACTCGATGTGAAAGTGAAAGCCTCTGTAGTCACCTCCGTCTGTCGGCGCCTGGTGCAACGGCATGACGTACGGAAAAGGCATGCTCCACAAGTTGTCGAACTTCACCAGCAGCCGTTTGAGAGCTTCGGCGAGGTCGCGCATCTCCTCCGGTGACAGCGTACCAATGCTGGGATGAGTTTGTTTTGGCGCGACGAAAACTTCGTACGCATAACGCGCAAAGTAGGGCATGAAGACGATGGCGGTATCGTTCTCGAAAATGATTCGCTGTCCGCTTTCTCGCTCCGCCGCAAGGATGTCCTGAAACAAGACCCGCCCGGTCCGCGCGAGATGATGTTCGGAGATTCGCGCTTCAATCTCAATCGTCCTGAACACGAAGTTGGTCGCGTAGATCTGGCAATGCGGATGCGGGTTCGATACGCCTACAACTTCGCCTTTGTTCTCGAAGATCAACACGTGATTGACTTCACTCTTGCTACCGAGTTCGAGATATTGAGACTTCCAGACCTCGAGAAGGTGCTCGATTTCGGGAACCTCAAATTCTGCCAGCCCGATGTTATGTCTTGGGCTGTAGCAGACGACTCGGGCGATGCCGGTTGCAGGGCGTACGCGATAGATACCACCGGGCTCGTCTAGCCATTTCGGAGCGTCGGGGCCCACGCAGGGGTGATCGTTGTCGAACACCAGAGTCGTGGTGTAGACAGCATTTCGCTCGCCGCTGATGCGGGCATTCCCCGGGCACAGATAGCAGTCTTCGACGTAGTCGGGTAGAGGCAAGCTATTCGATTGAACTCTTTCGCCGCTCCACGGTCGGTTCTGTCGGTGTGCAGCGACGATCACCCACTCCTCGCGCAGCGGGTGCCATCGTTCTTCCCAAGTCATAGTCCTCTCGGCCGCTAATATGCCCGGTCCTGCTTATTTAATGGACAAATGAGCATTCGTCAAGCTCTAAATCCGGTAAAACGAACAGCGATGAAACAAAGTGGGACTGTGAAGACAGTCGAGGGCCGCTCTTGACGGCTAAGCGCGCAGAACGGTGACCTGCCTTTCGGTGAACGAGGCGATGGCTTCGTCGCTGGTGCCGTTGTCGGTGATCAGCACGTCCACGCCGTTCGCGGGCCAGATGAGCGATGTACCCACGACGCCGATCTTACGGTGGTCGGCTACCACGATACGCTGACGCGCCTGCTGCATCATGGCTCGATGAATTGCTGCCTGATCCGGGTAGTTGGTCGTGAGACCGCGCTCGGGGTGAATGCCATCGACGCCAATGAATACCTTATCGACGAAGGTTTCTCCGGCGCTTCGTTGCGCTACGTCTCCGACCAGGGCGAACCAATCACCGCTAAGAAAGCCGCCGGTCACCAGCACGCGGATCTCGGCGCGGTGGCTGAGCTCCATCGCGATGTTGATCGCATTTGTAAGCACGGTGATACCTTTGCGGTGCCGAACGCATCGGGCAACCTGAGTCGTTGTAGTCCCCGCACCGATCGCAACGATCTCACCATCTGAAATAAGGCTGGCGGCCATCAACCCGATGTTCCGCTTCTCCATCGCGCACTGCTGCTCCTGCTCCTGGAAGGACGATAGGTGTCGAAAGGGCTCATACAACATTGGAGCGACTGGGACGGCGCCTCCATGGCTGCGGCGCAGCAGTCCCTGTTGCTCGAGTTCGGCGAGATCACGTCTTATGGTCGCGGCGGAGACTTTCAGATGGCGCGCGAGCGTGTCTACGGACACCTCGCCGTCGCGAAGAAGTTGCTGAAGAATCTTTTCGGAGCGACCGCCGGCGCCAGAAGCTTCGTCAGACATCGGGTTCCCCCCGGACTAATTGATGGGCGATTAACCAGCACCGCTCAAGCGCCGGTTGTGATTCCGGTCGATGACCCCCAAGCCGAGAGTCTCAGTCAAAAACACCGACCTGCGGTCGAGAATACTTTACTAACGCTTTGCATCGCAACGCACCGCGTCAGAGTTGAAATCTTTAACCAACACTTTCCGTCATGATGGTTGACGGTCAAGATAGTTGCCGGTCAAGGAAGTCACACGGCTGTTGTCCCGGATCCTATCGGCACGGTCGCCTGCAAGGCTCAGACGGTTCACGGGTTCAGCCTGTTTCGTATTCTTCGAATAAACGGAGAAGAAGGAGAATCAAGAATGTTGTTGAATCTGACGCGTTCGGTTTTCACCGATAAGTCCACGACGGGGGACCTTGCCGTGGACGGCACGTTCGAAGCTTTCACGCTGGAAGATGTCGCGCGCCCAAAAAAGATCAAGCATCAGACGTGTGTACCGTCGGGTCGTTATCAGGTGATCATCAATCACAGCGAGCGCTTCAATCGTGACCTGCCTTTGCTTGTAAATGTGCCGGGATTCGAAGGAATCAGAATACATCCCGGCAACACGGACAAGGACACGAGCGGGTGCGTGCTGGTAGGCAAGACAAAGTCCGCGGACTTCGTAGGCAACTCGCGCGCGGCGTTCGATGCCTTATTCGCCAAGATCAAAGGCGCGCTCGACAGCGGTGAAGAGGTCGAGATCGAGATCACCGGCGGGTTTGATAAAGTCGAAGTATAAGAGTTACCGCGTATGTTTCTGGTTTTTGGTTTCTGGTTCTTGGTTCCCGAGCGCGGTCTAGCTTCGAACTCTACATCTCAAACCAGAAACCACGAACCGGAAACCTACTCAGAACTCAGAACTCAGAACTTCTTGTTCACACCGTGACGAGGCCGGTGTCAACGGTGGCGCCTGTCTCGGACACCGCCTGAAAACTCACCTGTTTGTCTTCTATTTCGAGCACCACGAAGTGACTTTGATCGTCGTAGCTGGCGCTTCGGAGTTCGCTCTTGAGGTTGACGTCTCCGCGCCGACTCTTACCACCCGCACCACTGACAAAGTACTGAATGCCCTGCTGCGGCTTTGTGCGTTCGTAGATGTGGTCATGGCCTGACAATCCGATGTTCACGCCGTATCGGGTAAACATCGGCTCGAGTTTCTTGCGAAGCCCCATCGCCGACCCGTGAGTCTTCCCCGAGGAGTAGATTGGGTGATGGAACACGGCTATCTTCCATCTTGCCTGTGAGGCTCGCAGCGTGTTCTCCAGCCACTCGGCTTGTGAGTTGTCGAATGCATTCGAATCGAGCATGAAGAACTCGGCGAGTCCGTCCCCCTTCTTCAGGCCGTAGTATCTGCTTCCCTGCATGTTGAAAAGCGGATACTGACACTGTTCGTTGCCCCCTGACTCTACGTCGTGGTTGCCGAGCACCGCATAGAAATTGACGCGGTCGGCCAGGATGCTGTTGAACGGTTCTTCGAAGTTTCGCTTGAAATGCCGCGGGCTGCCGTTCGGATAGATGTTGTCGCCTGCCGAGATCACGAAATCAAACGCCTTCGCTTTGTGTGCGCTGAACATCTGTTCCGCGACTCGAGTTTCGTCCTGGTTTCCAGTACCCCAGTCGCCGATGAGAGCGAACCTCAGCTTTTGCTTAGCTGGAGTCCCCGCCAGCAGAGAATGCGGTCTGACCAGCGCGCCCGCTCCGATCGTTGCCAGCGATAGCAATGCCTGGCGTCGAGTTATCCTGTTGTTCAAGAATCCATACCTCTTGCAATGCAATGTCGGTTCGATTTCAAACGTGTGTAAGCTGTCGAGCTGTTCGGCGGCACCGTCAAAGAGGCTATAACTGGCCTCGAGGCAGACCGGGCGCCAATGTCTTCGCTACTTCCGCCGCCTCGCATGCCTGTTTGAGTAAGATCTCACACGAAGGATGCGTTCACAGACTCCAGTTGAAGGCGATCGGCTTTATTTTATTCAATCGTTTTGAGCGGAAGGATGCCTTGCATATTACGATGGTTTAGCTGCGGTGTAAAGGCGCAATCCATATTTCTGAGTGAGAGAGTAGGGAGGGGAACTCGGATCGAAGTTAATAGGAATGGGTGCCGGTTCTGCCAGCGTGGGCACCGCGTTCAGGGTCTACGGATCAAGAGAGGCCGGCCTCTTAAAGCCGATCGAGACACCGACGGCTCGCCGGTGCAAAGTGGGATGCGGTCGATGCATGGCGAGCCGTCTCGGGTGAAAGGGTGCTTTGGACTCCGCTATTCGATTGGAGTAGCGCCGGCCGTGGGCTTGCGCACTGTCGAGCTCGTTCCTGCAAGGCCCGCCCCCGAACCATCGGTGTCCTGATAAATCACGTATGTCTCGTTGGAGTAGAATGCGCGATTGCCGGTGCCGAAGCTGCCCGATGAATTCGGTTTTGCCGTAGTGTCGAATTCGGATCCCATGGAAGTGCTGGACGGAGTGCCCGTGCAGACGAAGGTATAACCGCTCTTCTGGCCTGCTCCCAGGTTCGAGTCAACGCTGTTGTATGCAGTAAGAGTGCTTAGGTCCACACAAAAGTCCCTGCCCCTGCCTTGGGTCGACTGATAGGCCGCTTGAGCCGTGCCTACAGTCCTCACTGACCCGATGGCAGATGCTTCGTTAGCCGCCTGCCGCGATTTAAGTAGATTCGGTATCGCAATCGCGGCGATGATACCGATGATTGCTACCACGATAAGCAGCTCGATTAGTGAGAATCCGCTCTGTTTTCTCATAGAGGCTCCAATCTCCTGTCGCAATTCCACGCTGGCTACCTCCTCCGAGGGCAAGGCTACAGAGATTGCCACAAATCTCCTATCAACCACCGTGCCCCAGTGAGCCGCCCTTCAGAGCTCGACGGTAAGTCTTGTTCCAGCGAAGGTTCGCCAGCCTGGATGAATCGACCCTTCCTCTATTAAGGCTCGTTCATTAGCAAAAAGCGACATTGCTTATTGCCGCATTTTGTCAAAGCCAACATACCGACTCGCCGCCTGTTATGCCCCTCGATCGGATCGGCGGCCCAACCGGGTGTTGAAGCGCGCAATTCCTCCAGTTTTGCCTTGGCGTGGCCTTGTTGAATTGAGTTTGGACCGCCACTGATCAGGCTGAGCCGGGTTCGTCGGTGCTGACTCTCAATCAAGTTGTGCCGATAGTCCTTGATAATCTAGCTATTGATTCCTGACAATATGGCCGACAAGTTTGAGGATGCACGCGGGACTCAGAAACTCAGAACTCAGGACTCAGAACTCAGGACTCAGAACTTCTCCTTGCCCGTGAGAACTGTAACAGCGACCAGATACTGCACGCCGCTCCGAGAGGGCGGATCGCTACCAGCAATCATCGAAGCCGATGACGACGGCATGTACGTCCTTAAATTCAGGGGCGCGGGCCAGGGTCCAAAGGCGCTCGTAGCCGAACTGATGTCGGGCGAGCTCGCGAGGGCAGCACGCCTGCCCATTCCCGAAATCGTGTTTGTAGAGCTTGATTCTGAACTCGCCAGGACCGAACCGGATCCCGAGATTCAGGATCTCATCAGGGCCAGTAGTGGTCTGAACCTGGCACTCGATTACTTGCCCGGCTCAGTCATGTTTGATCCGGTTGTCGATAAACCCGACACCGGTCTGGCTTCCTCCGTAGTATGGTTCGATGCATTCGTGACTAATATTGACCGCACCGCTCGCAATACGAATATGCTGATTTGGCATCGTAAGCTGTGGCTTATAGATCACGGAGCGTCGCTTTACTTTCATCACACCTGGAAGGACTACCTCAAACGAAGTCGAGATCCCTTTCAATTAATAAAGGAACACGTCCTGCTTCCGTTTGCCGGATCGGTAGCCGAGGTGGATGTTCGGTTGGCCGAGCAAATCACGCCTGAAGTCATCAAGGCAGCGGTTGATCTTGTTCCAGATTCCTGGCTGGCTGAGGATTCTTCAGCAGACAGACCAGAGAACAAACGGCAGGCCTATGTCGACTATCTGACAGCCCGACTAGAGCCGCCGCGGGCCTTTGTCGAGGAGACGATACGTGTGCGATCACAACACCTATGACTATGCGGTGATACGCGTCATCCCGAAGGTAGAGCGCGAAGAGTTCATCAACGTCGGGGTGATCGTTTCGTGCCCTTCCCGCGAGTTCCTGGATGCAGCGATAGAGGTTGACGAAGCACGCCTGCGGGCCATCGATCCGGGACTTGATATTGAAACGATTCGAAATCACCTGGCGGCGATCAGGGCTATCTGTGCCGGCGGAGATTCAGCCGGTCCTATTGGAAAGCTGTCACAGAGAGAACGCTTTCACTGGCTCGTAGCGCCAAGGAGCACTATGATCCAAACCTCACCTGTCCACAGCGGCTATTGCGATGAACCGAGGCTGGTGCTGCAACACTTGCTCAAGACCCTCGTTCGATTTGCCGGAGCGGCCGAACCATCTTAGGCTGCCACGTCAGATCAGTGCGATGCTTCTGCACGCCATCGTTTCTGGAATAGTCGAATCGCCAGCCTGCTGCCGTGACCCCATCACGCGAGTTGATCCGCCGACTTCTGCAACAGAAGCCTGACCTCCTCGTCAGTGGTTTGAGTGAAATCGTCATACCACCGGCTTACGCCGTCAAAAGGCTCAACCGACATTGGACAGACAACCTCGTCCACCACCCGAACCAGCTCTTCACAGGTCGACGACGGCGCGACCGGCACCGCGACTACTATGCGCGCGGGGTGTTGCTGCTTAATCGCCTCGACCGCCGCGCGCATGGAGGAACCGGTGGCCAGCCCGTCGTCGATCAGAATGATGGTTTTATCGTGATAGTCAGCTCGGGGCCGGTTGTGGCGATAAGCCAGTTCGCGTCGATCCAGCTCCTGCTGCTGTTCAGCGGCGATTTGATCGATCACCGAATCCGGGATTCTCAAGTACTGGACAACAACTGGATTCAGGACACGAACTCCGCCGCTGGCGATGGCCCCCATTGCCAGCTCTGCTTGCCCCGGAGTTCCGAGCTTGCGAACGAGAAAAACGTCCAGAGGAACGCGCAGCTCCCTCGCTACTTCGAATGCAACCGGCACGCCGCCGCGCGGCAGAGCCAGGACGACTACATCAGGCCTGCCGGCGTAGCTGCGCAAATGATTGGCCAACGCCTTGCCCGCCTCGATGCGGTTCTTGAATCGATACGACATAGTCACACCTCCAGGCGGTTCCCGATACCCCCTGACGTTTCCGGCTGCAGGTGCCTTGTGAACCACTGAGCAGCCAGACGCGCCGCCTCTTTGAGGGCGTCGGGCTCTTCAAACATGTGAGTGGCACTCGAGACGATTGCGAGTTCTTTCTCGCAGCACAGGTCGTCTAATGATTGACGATTCAACATCAGCCCGGCTTTGTCACGCGCTCCAACGATCAGCAAAGTCGGAGCGACGATTCGCCCGAGTGATTCTCTTGCCAGGTCTAGACGCCCGCTGCGCGACACTACCGCGCCGACCCGGTCACCCAGCTCAGCCGCGGCCCAAAGCGCCGCGGCTGCACCGTTGCTCGCGCCGAAAAAGCCCAGCGCGCAATCACGCGTTTCTCTGAGTTCGGCCAGGAACTGGGCCGCGGCTTGAAGTCTGCGCGACAGCATGTCGACATTAAACCGATAGCGCCGGGTCAGGAAATCGATTTGCTCTTCGTCGCTCGTCAGCAGGTCTAAAAGCAAAGTTCCAAGTTCGGATTCACGCATGATGCGAGCGACAGTTTGTTTCTGAGCGCTGCGGATACTGTCACCGCTTCCGTAAGCAAAGACTACTATGGCCTTGCTGCCGGCCGGCACCACAAGCTCTCCCTCAAGCGGCGTGCCCTCGCAACTTATTCGAACCCTCTTGCTCGCGTGCAAGTGTGGTTTTGGTGCACTCATACGATTACTCCCGCTAAAGATTGAAGTCCACACTTCGGATCACTAATAGCAACCACTGTACCGGACCGCTTCGCGAAGTAGTTGCGTTTAAGTGGAGGTTATAGCGTAGCCGAGGGCAAAGAGGCGCGAAACGAATGTCAAATTTTCACCCAATACCTGCGCAACTTTTCGCGTCGGGCGGTTGGGCGCGGGTGGGCTGCTGCGGGCGGATTGGCTGCGGGTCGGTTGGCTGCGGGCGGATTGCCCGCAGGTAGGTTGGCTGCGGGGGGGTTGCGGTAGGTGCGTTCAGGCTTGTTCAGAGGCGCATCATCGTGGCGGCCATCATAGCCACGAGTTTATGCTCGCCTTCATCTAACGCGTGCACCTCACCGGTGCAAACCGTGAGGGTTCGTCCCGGCTTCACCACCTTGCCGATGCCTACAAACTTCTGGCCCTTTGCTGGATTGAGAAAGTTAACCTTGTACTCGACCGTGAGGACGTTAGACCCTGCCGGCATCAACGTGTAAGCGGCGTAGCCGCAGGCGCTATCTACGATGCTGGTGATGATGCCCGCGTGGACAAAGCCGTGTTGCTGGGTCCACGACGAGTGGAAGGGAAGTTCGATGTGAACTTCGCCTGGCAGGACCTTAGTCATTTTGGCTTCGATGGTAGTCATGAGTTTCTGAAGCGCAAAACTGGATCTGACGCGGGCCTCGAAATCTGGATCGGAGGGTATGAATTGTTGCATAGCTAGTGAGAGTACGATGCAACTTGATGTCGGCTCAAGTTGGAAGAGGGAGCCTGGAAGAGGGAGCTTGTTGGAAGAGGGAGCTTGGAAGACGAAGCTCGCCTTGACTTGGCAAGTTAGGGGTAGCTATACTGCGCCTTCGACAATTTGACGCGGGGTGGAGCAGTCTGGTAGCTCGTTGGGCTCATAACCCAAAGGTCGCGGGTTCAAATCCCGCCCCCGCAACCAGTTACAAAGAATTGGGTCGGAAGTAGGTCGGAAAATCGCTTTCCGGCCCTTTCTTTTTCACTGAACCATCTCCGAGAACAAGTTCTTGCTCCTCGACAACTGACTCTTCCGACAACGCTGGCACGAAGTGACTCGCGAGTAGTTCAGTGGCCTTGACTGCCTTCGCTTCTCTCTTGCCATGAACATAGATATCCGCAGTAGTCGAGATGTGTGAATGCGCGAGTAACTCCTGGCTGAGTTTCAGGTCACTCGTGAGGTCGTGCACTATGCTGCCCGCAGTGTGCCTGAACAAGTAAAAGCCGTACGAACGCGACTCTCGCTTAATCCCCGCGCGCTTGAGTGCCGGATACAAGACAACATTACGGAGATGGTCTTGATCGTAAGGTCTGCCATCCGATCGCGCGAAGACGAAATCCCCATCGCGACCGAATATTGCTGCCGCACGGTGCGCCTTCCGTAACTCGACAACTGACGACGGTATGTGAACTACGCGTATACTGCACTCCGTCTTCGGGGTGCCGAGTTGGCCTCGCCATACGCTGCCGTTGATTGCGAGCGTTTGCTGCTCTGGTCGAAAGTCTAGCCAGCAACCCAAGCAGCTCACCAGCTCTGACCGCTATCACCACATCAAGCAGGAAGATCAGGCGATACTCAACCGGAATCTCTTTGAGCACCCGCAACGTCTCTTCCGATGAAAGCCTGGGTTTCTCCTTCTTCGAGATTCGCCGCGCGCGATGTAGGCTCGGCCGGACCGGACTTTTCTCGATCAGGTCTAGGTCCCCTGCTAGCCCAAAGAGTTGAGTAAGCAGCCAGTAGATGTTTCGATACATCTTGCTCGAAAGGTTCTCCGAGAGCTTGTCACGAAAGTCTGACAGGCGTTGTGGAGTGACCTCTGTCAGCTCTAGGGCTCCAAGCTCCGGGAGGATGTGCGTCTTCAGCACCGAGTCATAGCGGTACACCGTGGACGGCTTATAATCTGTCCGATGTTGGACTAGCTCAGGTATGTAAGAAGCTCATATTCCGCGGCCCGGTCGCGGATATTGCTTATTTCGTCACCTTCAGCTTGACGCTCGCAGAGACTTCGCAAAGAATGCTGTGCGGTCTAACCGAAGGGCGTTGTCGGAAGGGATTCATCGGATGGACGCGGATGTCATTATTGTAGGAGCAGGCTTTGCTGGTCTGTCGGCGGCAGATACACTCACGAAACACGGGCGCTCTGTGATTGTGCTTGAGGCGAGGTCTCGTGTTGGGGGTCGCACCCGTACAGAGCATTATCCAGACGGTGTATGGCTTGACCTCGGGGGGCAGTGGCTCGGACCCGGGCAAGATCGGATGTACGAGCTAGCCATGCGCTTTCAAAAGACGGTCTGGCCTAGCTATGTGAATGGTCGCAATGTCCTGTTTCTACAAGGAAGGCACCGAACGTACCGCGGGTTGGTCCCTTTGTGCCTGCCACCCTGGACCATTGCTAACATCGGCTGGGCCTTCTTTCGCCTTGGGCAGATGTCAAAAAGAATTCCGCTCGATTCGCCGTGGAGCGCCGCGAACGCCGATGTCCTCGATAAGATGACCTTAGGTGATTGGATGCGGAGGAACCTCCCATCGCGTCGTACTCGATTTCTGATGAGGGTCGCGGCCGAGAGTGTCCTTACGGTAGACCCGGATGAGGTGAGCCTATTACACGCACTCTTCTATTTTCGAAGCGGGGGAGGCCTCGAGAAGCTCACGACTTCTGCGGGAGGCGCACAGCAAGACCGGGTGGATGGTGGCATCCAGCCTCTGGCAGAGGCGCTCGCGCGGGCTGTCACACAGCAAGGCGGACACCTCCTCCTCGAGCACCCAGTCCACGCGATCGTACAAGATGAGGAACCGTCGGCGTGGGTGGAGGTCGGGCCAAAGCGGTTGAGTGCCTCCCACGTGATCATAGCGATACCGCCTATCTTGCGTAATGAGATCGACTTTCGGCCTGGCCTCCCAGACTCGCTGCAAAAGTGGCACCAAAATCTTCCTCCTGGTCGAGTGATCAAATGCTTCGCTGTATACGAGCGACCATTTTGGAGAGAGGACGGTTACTCCGGCTCTGCCGTAGGTGATCGGCCCCCGCTGTATGCTGCGTTTGATGGCACCCCACCGCAAGCATCCAGGGCGATCCTGTTAGGATTTATAGAGGGCCGGGAGGCAGACGAGTGGCTCGAGCGCCCATTGGAGGAGAGGCGAGACGCTGTACTAGAGTGCCTTGCGAGTTTCTTTGGACCAAAGGCCAAACAGATTGTGCAGTACGTTGATCACTGCTGGGTGACCGAGCCGTGGTCTCGTGGTTGTTATGCCGGAATGGCTCGCCCTGGTGCCTGGACCTCCACTCGCCCTGAGTGGCAAAAACCCTTTGGGAGGATCTATTGGGCCGGCACCGAGACCTCTTCCATCTGGAACGGCTACATCGAAGGTGCCGTTCGCTCTGGGGAGCGAGCCGCGACGGCTGTCCTCGCGACGGCCGCCTCGGCCGTAAAATAGCGGCGTCGTCAGATGTACTCAGCCTTGAAATTTTCGTTCAATTGGATAGACCTATCGCCCTTAGGGCAACGCTCTCTCGTATTCCCCGAACGTTAGTTACAAACCACGCTCAGCAGAGGAGAAACTTGGCCACTAGCCTTATTTCGACCATTCGGATGTCACTTTCAACTTGGCTGAGAGAGGTGTATGCCCATAGCGGTCGGAGCGTGACACGGTGATCGTCATCGAGATAGGGCAGAACCGCACCTCAATAAGCTTAGATGAAACCTGCGCCTGGATGTACTGCTTGCTCCAAATCTGAATCGTCAATCAGTC
>DATFXM010000144.1:0-20062 GCA_035315885.1 Blastocatellia bacterium | reverse complement strand
CCGCCACACCTTGAGCAACAATCCTGGAGTGATCAGCCCAAGACGCGCTCCGAAGAATGTGACCGTCGGAATCTCAAACACCAAACCAAGCCCCAACATGATCAGGATGATCAGGTCGAAGTAGTCGTCAGCGGTCACCAGCGTCCTCAAGTGCCCCTGGGCCGCCACCCCCAGCAGGAAATTACACGCTCGGGGAAACGCAATCTCATAAGCGAACGCGCAACCCAGCAGAAAGAAGACTGAGCCCATTCCGATCACCGGAGCGGCATACCTCTTCTCATGCTGGTACAGACCCGGCGCTACGAATGCCCACGCCTGATAGAGCAGAAACGGCACCGAGAAAAAAACCGCTGCATAAAATGCGACTTTGATATACAGATTGAACGCGCCCTGAACAGTGCCCACAACGAGCTGGTTCTCGGGATTCATATACAGGCTGCCGGTTTGATACAGCTTCCGCGGGATTACGTAGCCCTCCCTGATGACCGTGTTGATGTCAATCACCCACGGTGCGGCTGTCACGAGGTCCAGAGTCCCGTCGGCCTCCTCCTTCACCAGCGCGCGGATTGTGGTGCCCGCCTGTACAATCGTTCCATTGGCCACCTTCAAGTCAGATGGCAGGGTGAAGTTCACTTCTGTATTCACGTACTGCGCCAGCGCACCTACGTCTTCTTTCTTTACGGTGTCGGACGCACCGGACGCTTTCGCGTCAACCATAGCCTGGCGAACCGGCTTTTGAAGAAAGTCGTAGATGTAACCCGACAGAAACCAGCTCACCACGAACGCGGCCATGACGAAAAACGCAGACCTGATAAGACGCTTGCGAAGCTCATCGAGGTGGTCGAGGAAAGACATTGTACCTTCCTCGAGTTGGGCTTCACGGTCGTTCGTGGTGCGGGACTGCTCTTCGGTTTTGGTCTGGGCGCTCATTGCGGGGGCTGGCAGGTTGCAGATCTCATCTTCGGTTTATGCCCAGTCCCGAACCGTGTCGCGGGCAACTGATTCGTTATGGCCGGGTGTCGATGCCTCGGCAGCACCTGTTGCGGTGGTCTCAGGCGTAGCATTTGTTTCCGGGTGCCCCAGGGCGGGATGCTCGGGATGCTCGGGCTCCTTCTGTGGCTCCGAGTTCGAGTGGGCTTCGACCGCAGAGGGGGGCGGCGATTCAATACGCCTCTTCTCCACCTCTACTTCGTCTTCCCATTGACGCTTGAAATCCTCGCTTGCTTTTCTGAAGTGTGCCAGACCCTGGCCGAGACTCTTACCGAGCTCCGGCAGTTTACGCGGGCCAAAGATGATCAGGGCGATCACCAGAATCAAAAGAATTTCCGGCATTCCCAGGCTTCCCATAGCGACTTCCTCCTACACGCAGCCCTCCGAGGGAGAGCGTTCAACTTTTCGAATCAAACAACCCTTCTTGGGAGATGACGGACAAATAAACGGCCGCCTCGTTGATTCTTTGAACAGAGTTCAATACTAGATGCGCTTTTGAACGCAGTCAACTGTAGAGCCCTTTCAACGCACGCCTTTATTGATGAAAAATGGTTCAGAGTGAGGGCGAAGCCGCGTTATGTCGGAAGGGGCGACGCAGGGAGGAGAGACGCGGCGACGGGGAGAGAACGAATGGGCGAAGGGGCGACTCGGAAATACCGCGGGGCCTTGGTCTTGTGCCTTCCCGTCAACGTCTCTCCTCCCCCCGCGTCCCTCCTTCCCCCGTCTCCGCGTCTCTCCTCCCCCCGTCCCCGCGTCGCCCCTTCGCCCCTTCGGTCTGCCTACTGCATACTGCCTACTGCCTACTCTTCCTATTTACGATTCAAGATTCGCGAGCTAAGGTGTCATCCATGTTCACGCGTCTCCTCATCGGTCTCCTCCTCTTTATTCTCTGCGACGTTTGTCCGGTATGTGGTCAATCAGCTCCTCGCCAAGATTATCTGTTCTATGTTGTCTGCGAATCCGCCGATCGAATTGCCCTCATTCGCTTCGGACCAAAAGGCGCGCGAGTTGAAACACTGTTCGAGACCGGCTCGATGCCCAGCGATATCGATGGACCTCACGGAGTCGTTGTCTCACCCGACAAGCAGTTCTACTACGTCTCACTGGGTCACGGCAGGCCCTTTGGATCAGTTTGGAAGTACGAGACCGCGACAAATCACGTGCTCGGATCGGTGACCCTCGGTTTCTTTCCCGCAACAATGGACATTTCAAGCGACGGCGGACTGCTGTACGTCGTGAACTTCAACCTTCACGGCGACATGATTCCTTCGTCAGTCTCAGTCGTGGCTACTCAGGAGATGATCGAAGTAGCTCGGATCCCAACCTGCACGATGCCTCATGGCTCTCGCATCAATCAGCAGGGCACCAGACAATACTCGGCGTGCATGATGGACGATATGCTCGTCGAAATCGATACCGGCTCACTGAAAGTCTCTCGGCACTTTCTGTTGACCAAAGGCAAAGAGACCGGCATGCCAGGTTCGCCCGCGACTCACGCAATGGGCGCTCCTGCAAATCACAAGGCTTCGGCAGATTCAGGGGGACACGGAATGGAGCCACCGAAGCCGGGAGACGTGTCGTGTTCACCTACCTGGGCGCAACCATCACCCGACGGCAGATACGTGTGGGTGGCGTGCAACAAGTCGGACGAGATTCTTGAAATCGACGCATCCGAGTGGAAGCTGTCCCGTCGAATTGCCGTGCGCCCTGGAGTCTACAATCTGGCGGCAACACGTGACGGGAAACTCATTGCAACCAACAAACGCGATCAGTCGATCTCGATCTACGAGGCGAAGTCCTTCAAGGAAATCGGCCGGCTAGCAACAAAGAGGAGAGTCTTGCACGGAGTGGTGGTGTCGCCTGACGATCGCTACGCTTTTGTGACGGTCGAGGGCATCGGGTCAGAACCGGGTACGGTCGAGATCGTAGATCTGAATATGATGAAGACGGTTGCGACCGTGGACCTTCCCGAGCAGGCCGCCGGAATTGCGTTCTACAAGACAGAGCCGCCGAAATGACCGATCTCTCTTAACCACAGAGGCTGGTCGCCGCTCACTCGCCGGGCGCGGTTGTTGATCCTTTCTCGATTGGCCTGCCAATCCTGACGATCCACAAGCCTGAGTTCACGTCATTGAAGAAGAGCAGGTCTCCGTGAGGCTGGGCGCCCCAGGTAAACGGCAGGTTCGACCTGAAGCCGTTCAGGTCGCCGGTCCACAGCCTGCCTATCTCCCGGCCCTGACGGTAGAGGTCGCCCCGAAGCTCACCAGACACGTCTACCACTCGCGCGCCACCCGAGTAGTAACCCATGCTCATGACGTCGTCCTTGACCCAAATATTGTGAGAGCCGCCTTCCGGGACTGCGTAGTACGCGACTTCGCGCGGATGCGTGATGTCGCTGACGTCCACCACGTGCACTATCCCTCGCACTGGAATTCTATTCTTGGATTGCAGATCGAACATCGACGGCAGCACTTCATCGCCTACGAAGACGTAGTTCTTGTAGCGGAATACGGCGTGCGCACCGGCCAGCCATCCATCGCCGTAGAGCTCGTGATAATTCATCCTGAGCTGGCCAACCAGCTTGGGTGCCTCCGGCGTGCCGCCCTTCATACCGTTGCCCACGTCCAAAATAACCAGCCCGTCCCTCCAATATGCGAGATAAGCGAGCCCGTCTTTGACCTGGATGTCGTGAAGATACCTTCCCGCGATACCCTGCGATCCGTCGGGTTCAACGACCGTCTTAGCATTGGGATTATCGACCTGCCACCGCGCGACTTCGCGAGGATTCGTGACGTCGCTGAAGTCAATAACGCGCATCGAACCGGTTGCATCATCGGTCAGGTACACGTAGTGACTATCTATGAAGGCGCTGTGCACACCGCCGGTCACCGTTGCAGTGTATTCAGAAACAACTTTCGGGTGAGCCGGATCAGAGGTATCCAGGAACACAATCCCGTTCTTCCGGTTCGAAGCGCCCTCCCGCGTCAGCACCGCGATCTTGCCGTCAGGTGTTGTGCTGATGTCGTTGACGAGCCTGGCATCGACCGTTACCGTGTCGGTCAACTTTGGATGAGCGGGATCTGAGATATCGTACACAAGAAGCTTGTCGGAGATGGTGGACAGATAAGCGACGTTCCCGATGATCCACTGTTCGCCGGCTTGAAAGTCTTTGACTGGAGCTCGTCCCACGACCTTAAGCTCGCGTTCGGCGTTACGTGGTTTGACGAGGACTGAGGCGATGGCCTGGCGATCCCCTACCGAGGCGCTGACGACGAACGTTCCAGGTTTTTCGGCCACGAAGCCGCCATCGGGATCGATGCTGGCGCCATCGCCGGAGACTGACCACCTGACAGGAAGCCCCTCGTGCTCGCCGGCTTGTTCAAGGCGGGCATTGAAGCGCACGACGTCGCCGGTTCGAACATTTGAAGAACGGGGGCTAATGCTGATGGCTCGGACAGGATTAGGCGCTACTTCAATTGTTCTCGAAGCTGTCGCGCCTTCACATTGAGCCTGGATGGTGGCGCGGCCGGCTTTCATTGTCACGACCAGGCCGGCGGCATCCACGGTTGCAACCTCGGGACTGCTGGATGACCACGACACCGAGACGTCGACTCGCGGATTGCCTTCTGCGGTTCGTGCAGTCGCAGCCAGCTTGCAGGCTCCGCCGACGACTAGAAGGCCGGGCGCTCCGATTTCGATAGTGGTGACCGGCGCGGGCTTGACCTTGATTCGGGTAAATCCGACTTTACCGCCGATCACTACTCCGACCAGAACTTCACCGGGGTTATAGAAGGAGACTGTTCCGGTGTGGTCTGCGAAGGCGATATCAAAAGGCGCAGCGAACCAGGTTGCCGGCTGGAGGTCGAGCACTTTGCCGGCGTCGTCTTTCGCGACCGCGGTAAGTTTAACCTGCTTGCCCACTTCGGCGGTGGCGACGGGGCTTGTGATCTCTACGGTCTTGGGTGCCGTGGGTTTCTGAGTCGCGGTTGACTGGGTCTCTTGGGCGGCCGCGGCGTTGGCAAACAAGGCGATGATTAGTAGTACCCTGAGTTTCAAAGCTGCACCTCCAGATAGTGCGATCTTGGGCGGCAATTCTAGTCGGTGGCGCCGGTCATTGGCAAAGGAAGTTCTGAGTTCTGAGTTCAACCCCGAAGGGGTTATAGAACATAGCCCAAGGGTTGCGGTCCGCGGCTACCCTGGGAAAGATCCATAAAGAGGTTCAACCCCGAAGGGGTTGTACAAGGTCACGCCTCGTCGTTGCGGCACACCATCTTCTGCAACCCCTTCGGGGTTGCGATTGTTTTGAACCGTTCACCCAGGGTAGCCGCGGAACGGCAACCCTGGGCTACGTTCTACAACCCCTTCGGGGTTGACGGAATGGCAACTCAGCATCCACCACTCAGCACTCAGCACCCAGCACTCAGCACTAATTACTGTTGACTTGGCCTGTAATGTATCCTATAACCGACTCCGCATCGCCCCCTGGTATCCAAGACGCATGCGCTTCGCATGCCGCACCCTGACCGGGGGCGCAACGACTACGCAGAAGGAATCGTCCCAATGCTTCCATCCAGCAATGATGAATACTCTCTCACCATCGTACAGCATACCTACTGTCCCGACTGCATGTGGGTCAAAGGGAAAATAACCGACGTCTACCACGCATCCGGTATCGTTCGAGGTGAGGACTCAAAATACTGGCGCGTGCAGATTATCTCCCCTCCCTGGGATCGAGAAGCGCGCAAGTCCGATTTTCCGTCACGCTTTCAGAGCGTGGATGTACCGGCGATTAAGCTCGAAGCGGGCAATCGCCTCGTCTTCGCTACTCAGAATCCAGCTCTGATCAATGATCTTCTCGTCAAGATGAAGTGGCTGCTCATCAACCGCCTCAGCAACGTCCAGATCGAGGCCGAAGTGAAGCGGTTTATCGGTGAGTGGACAGAAACACCAACTCTGGACGTCTGCGTCGCAACACGTTGATTTCGTATCTCCCGGTGACTTCGTTGTCACCCCCGGGTCCTAAAGGCTATAATTCCCGGTCCGGACCGAGGGCTCGCTGAGGATTGAACGCGGTTTTAGCGCGCCCAACACCGCAAAGCCGAAGACCGGCTAATTAGATTGCCACTTTTTGGATCCCGAAGGAGATGCGAAAAATGAGGAAAATCCTGACTCTGTTCCTTGTCCTGGCAGCGGCACAGGTTGCTTCCGCCCACGATCCGCGAACCGTCGCCAAGGACTTCTCACACACGCTCGCCGTAGAAGGAGCGGGCAAACTGACTCTCAGTTACAAATCGCTGCACTGGAACGAACCCACCTATAATTCGGCGAAAAAGAATGAACAACTCCGGCAGCGCTTGATCGCAGGCGTCTGGAAAAAGATCGGCAAACTCGATACCGATTTCGACGTGGTCATCGGCGGTAAGCAGGTCGCGAAAGGTTCCTATGACCTCGGTATCAGCTTTGGAGCAAACGACGACTTCGCGCTACTTCTGCGAAGTGGCTCTACCGATTTGACGATCCCGTTCCAGACGGCGGCCGACGGCGCAGAGGTGACTTATCTTAGCTTTGATATCCGGCCGACCAGCGACACCGATTCGTTCGTGCTCGAAGGGCGCAGCGGAAAATTCCGCTGCACGGCGGAACTTAAGGTACCTTACCTCGCACCGCACGACCACAAATAGGTCAGAATTGGGATCCAAGACAGGATCGTCGAGAGTCGGTTTGGATTTCTCCTGACAAAACGTTCTTCGCAAGCCAGGCAGGGCACGGCGACTCACCGCCGTGGCTTTTACAAATGTAAGAGCCGTGGCTTTAACAATGTCATACCGTGGGGTTCACTAACCTAAAAGCAGTGCCTTTTACCTCCGGAGGCTTGATGTCCAGTACTCGATCCTTGCTCTCCAGATCATTGATCTGGTTCTTCACCCTTGTGCTCGTGCTCCAGTTGCCCGCGTTCGCCCAAATCGGAATGGGCGGCGAAGCTCCAAAGGCCCCTCCCTTCCAGTGGCCTCGGAGTCACCCGTACGATGTTCAACACTATCGAATCTCACTCAGCTTTGACTGGTCAAAGAAAGCAGTCAGCGGCGAGACTGCGATCACTTTCAAGCCCTTCGAAGACAATCTGACGACCGTTGAGGTAGACGCCGGTGAGATGGAGATCAAGTCAATCAAACTCGGCGGAGGCGGGCCGCTGAAATTCGAGTACAAGGATCGCGAAAAGCTCCTGGTCTCCCTCGACCGTCCTTACTCTACCGCCGACACGATCACCGTCACCGTCGACTACAGCGCAACGCCTCATAAGGGTCTGACGTTCATCGTGCCAAACGAGAGCGATCCGAGCCGGCCGCATCAAATCTGGTCTCAGGGAGAAGCGCGTACCAACCATTACTGGTTCCCGTGTTACGACTACCCCAACGACAAGGCCACTACGGAGTTGATCGCTACAGTCGAGGACAAATATCAGGTGGTCTCAAACGGCAGCCTCGTGTCGGTGCGAGCTGATGCCGCGAAGAAGACCAAGACCTGGGACTGGCGAATGGACCAGCCGTACTCCAGTTATCTGGTATCGATCATCGTGGGCGAGTACATCGAGGTGAAAGACCAATTCAAAGGCAAGCCGGTCAGTTCCTATGTCTATCCCGATCAGCTTGACAACGGCCGCGTCTCATTTGCCAGGCTTGCCGAAATGGTTGCGTACTTCTCGGAGAAAACCGGGTACGACTATCCCTATGCGAAATACGCTCAAACCATGGTTCGGGACTTTGGCGGAGCGATGGAGAATATCACCGCGACCACGATGACCGACAACGCGGTGCACGACAAGCGGAGCGAGGTCGACGGAACATCGGACGACATCGTATCGCATGAACTCGCGCATCAGTGGTTCGGGGATCTTCTGACCTGCCGCGACTGGGGCGAGATTTGGCTCAATGAATCGTTCGCCACGTTCATGGAGGCAGTCTGGAACGAACACAAAAAGGGCAAGGACGACTATCTGTACGAAATGTCCAACAATCAGCAGTCGTACTATCAGGCGTGGTTTCAGGGAAACCGGCGTCCGATCGTGACCAACCGCTACGACGATCCCGACGCGGTGTTCGATACGTACGCATATCCGCGAGGAGCTGCGGTTCTGAACATGCTTCGCTTCGTGTTGGGCGAGGATCAGTTCTGGAAGGCGATACGGCACTACGTCAAGAAATACGAATGGCAGAACGTCGAGACCGCGCAGTTCAAAGTCGCGATTGAAGAGGCGACCGGGCAGAACCTCGAATGGTTCTTTGATGAGTGGCTGTATAAGATGGGCCATCCCGAGTTCGAGGTCACATCGAACTACGACGGCGACAAAACGCTGACGGTCGCGGTGAAGCAAACTCAGAAATCCGACGACAAGCGACCGTGGTTTCCCTCGCCCGACGTGTTCATCATGCCGGTGGACATCGCGGTGACCACTGCTTCAGGCGAAAAAGTCCATCGGGTCTGGATAGACAACCGCGATGAGCAGTTCAAGTTCGATGTCGATTCAAAACCGCTGATAGTCAACTTCGATCGCGGAAACTATTTGATCAAGCGCGTGAAGTTCAACAGAGGTGACGCCGATCTCGCGTATCAGTTGCTGCATGACAATGATTCGACCGGCAGGGTCAGAGCGGCAGTAGAGTTGAAGCAGGGTGGTCACAGCGAGACAGCAGCCAAGGCTTTGGCCGAAGCCTGCGCAAAGGATCAGTTCTGGGCCGTCAGATCGGAGTCCGCGAAGTCTCTCGGCGAATTCAGGACTGATATCTCACGGGCCGGCCTGCTCGAGGCCGTCAAGGACAAAGACGCACGCGTCAGACGAGCGGCGATAGCCGGACTCGCGTCTTTGAAGGACAAGCAGCTCGCGGATTTGTTCATCGATCGGATCAACAACGATCCCAGCTATCAGGTAGTTGGCGAATCTGCGAAGGCGCTCGGCCTGACCGGCGCTCCGTCGGCCTACGACGCGCTCGTAGGTTTGCTGAAACAGGACTCGTGGCAGGACAACCTGCGCGCGGCTGCATTGAACGGCCTTGGGAACCTCAAGGACTCAAGGAGTCTCGATCTTGGATTCAAGTACGCTGCGCCGGGCAACACCCCGTCGGTCAGAGGTGCGGCCCTCGCCCTGATTGGAACGCTGGGCAAGGGCAACGATCGCGCGCTGGAGGTGCTGACCGCTGGTCTGAAGGAACCGTCGCTGCCTGTAGTGTTCAACGCGGTGCAGGCAATCGCCCAGCTCGGTGATCCTCGCGCGGTTCCGGCCCTCGAAGATTTCCTGAAGCATCTTCCCGGCGGAGTCCCCGCAGGTGCCGTTGTCCCGTTCATCCAGGGGATCATCAATCAGTTGAAGAACGCAAAGCCTGTAGACAAGAAGGGCTGAGCGGGAATCGAGGTGCGAAACGTGTTTGGCTCGAACGCGAGGTAGCAATCGCCGGCTACTCAGCGTCTCGAGCCTCACGCATGTATTGAGAGATGAGCCCGAGCTCTTCGGCGTAGATGCGCTGCAGCATCGATGCAGTCATCGCGCGCTCGACCCTTCCGAGAAGACCGTTGCGAGTCTTGAATTTCGTCTGGATCGTCAGCCGTGTTCCCTTGCCGCCCTCAACCGGATCGACGATGAAACTCGTGACGCTGTCGCCATCCTTATCCGACTCCACGATTATGTGACCGCGCTCGGGCTCCGTGATGAAGTGCTCAAACCTGCGGGACCTTCCGAGAACACGCATTTCGATCCTGGTGCGAGTTCCGTCGCCAATCCCGCCTTCCAGCACTTCGATCGAACGGAAATACTTCGGCGGAACAATCCTCGGATGGTGCTTTTTGTAATCGGCCAGAATCGCGTACACACGCGACGGCTCGGCGTTGATGATTGCCGATGCCATTGCGGTTCCCTGCTGCACCGCAGAGTTCGGCGTTTTAACTTCCGGTGTCGGGGCTTGGTGAGCCATTCACGCCTACCTGGACCGATTGCTCTTTCCTGATGTACCGAGTGTCGATGTACTCGTCAAGAATCTGGATGAATTCAGCGACGATGCCCGGTCCCTGAAGCGTGACGAATTTTGCGCCGTCGACATAGACCGGCGCCCGCGGTTCTTCTCCGGTGCCGGGGAGCGATATGCCGATGTTCGCGTGTTTTGACTCGCCCGGACCGTTTACCACGCAGCCCATCACCGCGACCTTCAGCTCTTCCACGCCCGAATACTTGTCACGCCACGTGGGCATTTGCTCTCGAATGTAAGTTTGAATGTCTTCCGCCATTTCCTGAAAGAGCGTGCTCGTGGTGCGACCGCACCCGGGACACGCGGTGACAAGGGGAATGAAGCTGCGAAGTCCCATAGTCTGAAGAATCTGCTGTGAGACGACCACTTCTTCGGTCCTGTCGCCGCCCGGCCGAGGAGTGAGGGAGACCCTTATCGTGTCTCCAATACCCTGCTGGAGCAACACACCCATCGCGGCGGTAGAGGCTACGATGCCCTTACTTCCCATTCCAGCTTCGGTCAAACCGAGGTGCAGCGGGTAATCACATCGGCTAGCGAGGTCCCGATAGATCGCAATAAGGTCCTGGACCTCCGATACCTTCGCGCTCAGGATGATCTGGTCGTGACGTAAGCCGCAGCGCTCGGCCAGCTCCGCTGATTCGAGCGCGCTGATCACCACCGCTTCGCGCATCACATCTCGCGCGTCTTTTGGATCGACTCGTTTTGCGTTTTCGTCCATCAGGCGCGTCAGGAGCCCTTGATCCAACGACCCCCAGTTGACTCCGATTCGGACTGGCTTGTTGTTCTCGACCGCGACTTCGATCATCGCTTGAAAGTTCTTATCGTGATGCTGGCCGGGACCGACATTGCCCGGATTTATCCGATACTTTGCAAGCTTGCGAGCACACTCGGGGTAGTCCTTGAGAAGGATGTGCCCGTTATAGTGAAAGTCGCCGATAATCGGAACGGTCACTCCCATTTCGCCGAGTCTGTCTACAAGCGGTGGAATGGCTTGTGCCGCCTGTTTGGTGTTGACCGTGACACGGACCAGCTCGGAGCCCGCGCGGGCGAGGTCTGCGGATTGTCGAGCGGTGGCTTCTACATCCACGGTGTCGGTGTTTGTCATCGACTGGACTACGATGGGGTTGGAGCCTCCAACCTTTACGCCGTCGATGTCACAGGCGACTGATTTCCTTCTGCTGATGGACAAGCAATGTCTCCCTTCTGGGTCCGGCAAGAAGATTGGATTGTAGCGGCAGACAAAGGGCCGCCGCAAATGCCCCCGGTGAGATATCCAGCGATAATTTTCGTTATTTCCGGAGCAAAACGAAGACCAACTCGAGTAAATGAGTGTCAGGGATTTGTTGCGGATTTCGTCGATGCGGCGACCTGATTTTGTTTGCAGTTTCGGCATTCGCGCCGTATCGTACGGCGATGCGAGGTGACGACTAAGAAATGAAAGATCGACTTGGCGAGCTCGAACAGGCGAAAGACTCAGTGACTGCAAGCGCGCCGTACTCGGTTGCGCAGCGCTACAGTCTGCCGCATCACATGGTTACAACGGCGTTTACGCTCGACGGTTTTCGAATCGTTCGCAATTTCGGCGTAGTGCGCGGAATAACTGTTAGGTCGAGATCGATCTTCGGAACGATCGGGGGTTCGCTACAGACGATCGTAGGGGGCAACATCACGGCGTTCACAAAACTCTGCGAACACGCTCGCGCGGAAGCCTTCGAGATAATGATCCAGCATGCGAGCGAGATTGGCGCGAACGCCATCATCGGAATGCGCTACGATGCAAACGAAATAATGAACGGGGTAACGGAAGTTCTTGCGTACGGTACTGCGGTAGTAGTCGAGCGGACAGAGTAGTGCTGAGTGCCGAGTTCAAACCTTCGGGGTTCAACTCAGCACTCAGAACTCAGAACTCAGTATAGCCACTACTTCCCGCTGAGGCTCGCCGCCTGTTACCCGAGCCTCTCGCTCACCCACATAAACGTCTATCTCGGAACGAACGCCAAACTCTCCTTCAAGGTAGATCCCCGGTTCGATTGAAAAACATGTGCGCGGAATCAGGACTCGTCCGTCCTTGGTTTCGAGATTGTCGATGTTCGCTCCGTTTCCGTGAACTTCGGTATGGATGTTGTGACCGGTTCGATGAATGAAGTAATCCCCGTAGCCGGATTTCCTGATCACCTCTCTGCAGGCATCATCGACTTGCCAGCCGAAAATCTCCCGGCCCGACGCAAAAGACTCCTTCACGAAATCCGTGGCCGCGTCGCGAGCGTCTCGCACCACGTTGAACACCTTTGTGACCTCTGCCGGCACGGTTTCACCGACAAACGAAGTCCAGGTTATGTCCGCGTACACCGAGCCGGGCCGATCGAGTTTCGCCCACAGATCTATTAACACGAAGTCACCTTTGTTTATCGGCGAATTCTCCTCGCGTGTCGGGCCGTAGTGCGGCATCGCGCTGTTCCCGTTGACTGCCACGATCGGCGGGTCCTTGCTGAACATCCCACGCGCCGCAAAACGTTCCAGTATGAACTGCTGAATGTCATATTCGTTTGTCGGCGTGCCATCGGTTACGCGGCGCCCTATCTCCTTGAACGCCTCCTTTACCGACGCATAGAGTCCGCGAGCTGCCTCTTCGTGCATCGACAACTGCTCGTCGTTCCATGCGGATTCAAACCGCTGCACCAGGTCGGCCGACGATACGATATCCACGCCGAACGATCGGATCAACTCTATCGTCCCCCCGTCCACTCTCGACAGATACGGTATCGCCGCATCGGGCGAATACTGCATGGCGACTCGGGGCTTGCGCGCGGTTGAAAGCGCAAGTAATGAATCCTTGAGGTATCCATGGAGTTGCTGCCACGGAAGGTAAATAAGTTTTCGTCCGGGCAGATGGTCCAGCACGCCTCTTTCGATAGAGTGATTGATCTTCAGCGGCTCACCTGACTGCGGCACCAGATAGTACCAGCGCCGTGTCGCCATATGACCCTCAGAAGGCATCTTGAGAATGTTTGCGGCGATCGGATCGCTGTCTCGAAAACTGTAAAACAACCATCCGTCAAGGTCCGCGTCCTTAAGAGCTTGTTGAATCGCCTCTATCACTAGAGCATCTCCTATTTGGATTTTCTCTCGATAAATGAGAAGTGCTAGCTTATCACAATGCTCCATCGCAACCGCAATCACCGTTCAGTCGTATTAGCATACATAGCTCTTAAACAAATGATTCGATTCAATCGAACTTGAGTCATCGGGATGGTGAAGATTGGTGTTTAACCTCAATTATTTGACCGTGCTATAGTGCTCTTTCCCCCATGAGTATCAACGCACGTAAGAGGGTTCAGCTCGGGCTTGGAGCAATCTTCTTTGCTCTCCTGATTGTTTATGGCGGGCAGCGATTGTTTCGATCGGTGTCCGTCCTCCAGATGAAGAGCGATCCGGGCTTCACCCTCTATCAAGTAAGAAATCACGTGCTTGTTTCCGACACGCCCTCGCAGGACGCCGAACTCGCTCTTCGTCCGCTTGACGAGGTCATCGCAATAGAGGGACAGCCGGTGACCTCGGTTTACGACGTTCCCCGAGTGTTCGACCGCATTGAACCTGATTCGTTGTTTACCGTAAGCGTTCGACGCGCCGGACGCGTGATTCAGCCGATCACGCTTGTATCACGGCCGATTCCAATGGTGAACTGGGTCATCAGCGGTGCGGCGCGGTTGCTTGTGCCGGCAGTATTCCTCGTCACCGGCCTAGTAGTTTTCCTGCTGAAGCCCTACGACAAACAGGCGCTCCTGCTCGCCCTCATGTTCGGCATGTTCATCGGCGCGATCATGGCTATCGGTCCGTCTTTCGGCGGCGAGCCATCTTGGCTTGTAGGAGTGATGCTGACGATCAATCTGTCGTCTCTTTTCCTTTGGCCCGTCTTCTTTCATTTCTTTTTGATATTTCCGGAGCCCTCACCACTTCTGCGCCGCGCGCCTGCACTCGAGAAGTGGCTCTATGTGCCGCACCTGATCAGCATCTTTCCTTACTTCGCAACGCTGAACCTGCTGGCGGGGTTCGCTCCTGAGAAACTCTTCGTCTTTCGAAATCAGTTTCAGGTGCTCGCTTCGCTCAGCATAGTCGTAGCTACAACCTATATCGCCGCGGGACTATTGTCACTGTGGTTCAACTACCGCGAGGCAACGCTTGTCTCGCGTCGCAAGATGAGAGTCGTTGTAGCGGGCAGCATCGCGGGCTTCTTGCCGATGTTCATCGAGATTGCCCTTGCAATCGCATTCAACCTCCAGCGCCGCGACCCGCTGCTTGCACAGTGGCTGGGAATCATAGCCCTGTTCTCGTTCCCTCTGTTCCCGCTGTCGTTTGCTTACGCGATCGTGCGCCATCAGGTCATCCCGGTGCATCTGATTCTGCGGCGCGGCGTTCGATACCTGCTGGTGGCTCGCGGCTTCATCATCATTCAAGCGATATTTGTGTTCGGCGTGCTCAGCTTTCTGCTCACCGGCAAACGACTCCAGATCATAGACAGCTTCGGCGCGCGCGCGGACATCGTTGTGACGATGGCCGCAACCACGATGGCCATTGCATTGCTCACGTTTTTGAATCAGCGGGTGATGCCGATCATCGACCGGCGATTTTTCCGAGAGGCTTACGATGCGCAGCAGTTGCTCGCGGATCTGGGAATGGCGGTTCGTCGCGCGACTACTGCGCGACAGGTGGCAGACTGCGCGGTGGAAAAGATTCAGCAAGCTCTCCACGTTGCGAGCGTAGCGATCTTCCTGCGCCATGACGCCACCGGTGATTACCGCTGCGTAGTAGTTTCCCGCTTCACCGAAAACACCGATGGCTCCGACGCGTCCCGTTTGGAGTTGCCGGGCGAGGGATACCTGTGCAGGAGGCTCCGCCAGTCGTCTTCCACGAGCCTGATCGAGCTTGAACGCCCGCGGTCGTGGCTTTCTTCGCTGGACGCGCAGAGCGGGAGTATCAACGCCGAGATAGAGCGTTCCACGCTCTCGATGCTGAAGCCCGCGCTGCTGGTGCCGGTGGCGACCAAAGACGAGTTGATTGGTGTCGTAGCGGTCGGGAAAAGAATGGGCGATCTGCCGTACTCCCGAGAAGACAGGCAACTGTTGTCGGCGATCTCGTGGCAGCTCGGATTCGCGGTTCAGAATGCCCAACTCATCGAAGACGCCGCGGAGCAGGAAAAGCTTCAGCACGAACTACAGATTGCTGCAAACGTCCAGCGACGGCTGTTTCCGGAGAGCCCGCCGGTTTTTGATCGGCTGGACCTTGCGGGAGTTTGTCTCCCCGCCCAGGGTGTCGGCGGGGACTACTACGACTTTATCGTGCTCGACGAGCGCAAAGTTGGCATCGCAGTAGCGGACGTTGCCGGAAAAGGAATATCGGCGGCCTTGCTAATGTCGACCGTACAGGCATCGCTTCGGATACAGGCCCCTTCGGTCAACGGAAATTTGATAGAGCTTGTTTCGTCGATGAATCGATTGCTTCACAGTTCAACCGATGGGAGCAGCTACGCGACGTTTTTCTACGCACAGTTTGATGAGCAAACGGGAACGTTGACCTATGTCAATGCCGGACACAATCCTCCGATGCTGGTTCGTGCGCGGGGGAGCGCGATGGGCCGGGGGGCGGCGCATGCTGGCTCGGGCTTGGGCGGAGTTGCGGTGGAGATGTCCAAGGGGGCGTCGGGACCGCTGGAGGTTGGGGACACGGTCATACGGCGGCTGACGGCCGGGGGTCCAATGATCGGTGCCTTTGACAACTGCGAATACGAGCAGCAGAGTCTACAGCTCAACGAGGGTGACATTCTGGTTGCGTACACCGATGGGGTGACAGAGGCTTTGACACATCTGGATGAAGAGTTTGGCGAAGAGCGGCTTCGGAAGCTCGTTGCGTCATCATTAAGTTTGTCGGCGAGCGAGCTGATGTCACGGATCACCGAGACTGTACACGACTGGTGCGGCGATCGGCCTCTACAGGATGATTTGACGCTGGTTGTGATGAAGGTGAGGCAGTAGAAAGTCTTCGAGCAACAGATTAGTGCTTAAAACGCCAGAAGGGCCTGAGCGATTGCTCAGGCCCTTTCTGTGACTTCAGTCCGGCAGATGCGTATCGCATTCTGCCTGCCTGCTACTATTTTGTTTCTGTAATCTTCGTGGCATGAAGAGTCTCGCCATCGACGGTTCCCTCTACGGCAACCGAGAGACCCTTTTCCACTTTGGTGTTCTTGAGGATTTCTGCGACCTTCTTGTTTCCATCTTCGTCAAGCTTGTACAGCTTGCCGTCAGCGTAGATCGCATAGCCGCTCTTAGCGCAATTGGGCATTGTCGCGCATTTGACGGTATGAGCCTTCACTTTGTCAGCGCCGCCGTCTCCACTGGCCCGGGCGGAACACGCATTGTCGATCACATAACCCGTGAGTTTAACCTTGTCTTCTCGGGCCATCGCGATCGAGGCAATCGTAAGGACAATTCCAACAGCGATCAATCTTCGCATCTTGATTCCTCCGTCACTCTCAGACGCAAGCTAATGCTCGCGCGTGGTTATGGTCGTTTTTCGTCCTCTTTCCGCAGGTTTCTCCTCCTGCTGGCCCAAAGAACCTATCAAGCACCGGCCGTCGAGTCAAATTCATAAGATCGGTTTCGGGTTTAGGGTTTCGGGTTCGTTAGATTGAGGCTTGTAAGATCGTTAGAGGATATTTCGTTAAGGGACATAGAAAAAACCTGATACTGAATTAAGCGAACGCGAAACCCGATAAACCCGAAACTTCCTCTTACCCGAAACCTGAAACCTCCCTCTTCACTTCTTATTCGCAATGCTCTTCTTCAACACTTCCATCAGATCGACGACATTTCCTGTCTCGCCCTCCACCTCTTCCACCTCGATCACGTCCTTGCCGCGAGACCTCTTTCGCTCGGCTAGCTTTTGCAGACTTGAACCATCGTCAACTGTTAGTTCTTTAGCAGTCGCACGTGATTCCGAATGACGCTTGATCAGATTCTCAAAACGCTTCACCGCCCCCTTAGGTACCGACTCCTTCTTCGGCAATCCAATTTGTGCCGGACTTTTCAGCTCGTCCGCAAATCGCATTGTCTCTGCGCGAAGAATTCCATTGTCCGAAAATATCGCGATAACGTACTCCTTGCCTCTCATCACAAAAGTCGCCATTCCCGCCCGGTCGCGCTTTTCCATCGTCTCCGCCAGGAGGCGGTAGGCTTTCTCCGAACTGTCACCCGGCGTAAGAAAATACGATCGCTCAAAGTAGATCGGTGAAATCGAAGCCTTCGGCACGAAACGATGTACATCGATGTCTCGTGTCTTGCCCGGCGACAGTCGCTCGAGCTCTTCATCGGTCACTACAATGTAGTCGTCCTTTTCGATCTCATAACCGCGAACCATCTCATCGTTGTCCAGATCCTTACCCGACTCCTGTGAATAGTAACGGCGATTCAGGAGCGTCCCCTCGGGCCCCATCATTCGCAACCTGGCGCGACTCGAACGGCTCGCTGGATAAAGCTGCATCGGGACGCTGACCAGCCCAAACGTTATCGTCCCGGACCAGAAAGGCCGTACTGACGATCCCGATCTCTCTTCAGCATCATCTCTTTTCTTGTGCGCTCGTCTAGGCAGCGACTTTCTCCTTCTTCTTCAGTTGCTGGATGCTCTTTGAAAGTACTCCAGTCAGAGACGCGGGTGCGCGCTTCGCTCGTGCCGCCCGCAGTCGCGGAGGCTTGCCCTTTGCCTTGAGCTCGATGAACTCCATCACACGGTTTCGATATTCATCCTTGAACTCTCGCGGATCAAAATCACTCTCGAGCATCCCCACGAGTTGGCCAGCCATCGCCAGTTCTTTCCGGTCAGGAGCGCGACCCGCGGGTCTCGGAAGTTGCGCCGCGGCGATCACCTCCCCGGCATCCCTCAGCGTGACAAGCATCAGGTAATCATCCTCGGCATGCAGAGCGCCGACGTAACGCTTCTTGCGCATCACCCAGCGAGCGATGCCCTCACGCTCCTGCTGTTGCAGCGCTTCTGCCAACGCGAAATAGGCTTCGCTGTCCCCGTCAGGACCAAGATAATAGGGGCGGTCATATAGCTCCTGGCTTATATTCTTGAAGGGAACGAAGTGCTGAATCTCAATGTCCCGGGACGGCTTTGGAGCAAGCTTTGTCAACTCCTCATCAGTAAGAAGAACGAACGTGCCCGGCTCAACCTCGTAGCTCTTCTGGATTTCCTCCCCTGCCACCTCTTTGCCCGTCTGTGGATCGATCATGTGCTGCTTGACTCGGGACATCGTGCGCTCTTCAAGAATATGAAAGCGCACCGTGCGGTCCTGTACTGCTGAGTACAACCTCACCGGCACGCGCACCGAGTTCAGCTTGATTTGTCCTTTCCAAATGGCTCGTGCAGCCATTCCTATTCTCCCGTCTCAACGCTGGCGCAAGGCCGGCAGAATACTTCGCTTTGAACCACCACCTCGGCGCACATAGGGCAAAGCGGCGCGTCGCACGCAGTGCATCGATACTCGACGTGATAGTCGTAGGTGATCTCGCACTCGGCACACACTTCCGTGCCCTGTTCCAGCCACCATGGCACCTCTAGTCGCCTCTTAGCCATCTCTCAGCCTGCCACGCAGCTTAGGTTCCACAAAGGAGTTCTGAGTCCTGAGTTGTGAGTTCTGAGTTCGGGTCTGAAGGCGACCTTGGAACTCCCTACTCAGAACTCAGAACTCAGAACTCCATAAAGCGTTGGCACTCGTTTTGCCCGGAGGTGCGTGGCGTCCGTTGTCACTACACGCTTTTGGCTTCGCACGCTACCTACCCTTGTACGGATTGCGAGCACGAATGTATAGCGGCCGTACACAGGTTGAGTATCCGTCGCGACTGCCCTCGTCTCTCAGGAACGGGCTTTTTAAGTCGCGGCTGTGGAACAAGTCGGTGAACTTCAAGGTTCGAGCTCGCAACACGAGCTGCGGCCCCCAACAAGTAGTCGAGTCGTAGACTACATCGCCCAGCCCACGGGATTGGATACTCGGACGTTGGCAGGCGCCAACACGCATCGACAATTTCTACGTTTCGCAGTCGAGGCCAGTGCGGCCCAATCCGCGTTGCAACCGTTGAGTGAGGTTGAAACACACGATTCGGACGTTTTGACTTGCAACCGTTGCGAAAGCAACAGGCGAACAATAACTAATCTTCGGATCCTTCTGGAAGGAATACTATGCAGACAACACGAAAGATGACGACGTCGCGCCAAGGCGAAATACTTCAGGCGCTGATGGCGCTCGAAAAGGGAGACTTCTCGGCTCGATTGCCCGAAGACTCGACTTCTGTCGATCCGGCAATTGCGAGGGCTTTCAACGGAATCGCCGCACGGAATAAGGCGCTTGCCGCCGACCTGGAGCGCGCAAGCCATGCAGCGAGCGAGGGGCTGGAGGTCCCGCGACCCAAGCTCGGCGATGCCCAGGGCGGTTGGGCCAAGTCACTGAAATCCATCAACAGAATGGTTGAGTTGATGAACAGGCCAGCACCGAAGCCTCCCCGCGCCATGGACCCCGGCGATCACTCTTTCGATACGAGTCTGCTGTTCAAGACCCTGCTCGCACTGAAAAAAGGCGACTTCTCGGTAAGACTGCCTCAGGACTGGGCGGGTATTCCCGGCAAGATCGCCGACACGTTCAACGATGTCGTGGAACGAAACGATCAGTTGACTCGCGAGCTCGAACGCGTCAGCCGAGTGGTCGGCCGAGAAGGCAAGATCAGTCAACGCGCGACACTAGGGGGAGCCGTTGGCTCGTGGAACAGCCTCATCGACTCGGTCAATACGTTGATCGACGACATGACTCGGCCTACTGCGGAAATGGCTCGAGTCATCGGAGCAGTCGCCAACGGAGACCTCTCGCAGACAATGGCGCTCGAAGTCGATGGTCGCCCGCTGAAGGGAGAGTTCCTTCGCTCGGTGAAACTGGTAAACGGAATGGTGGCACAACTCGGATCGTTCGCATCCGAGGTCACCCGCGTGGCCCGCGAGGTCGGTACCGAAGGCAAGCT
>DATFXM010000143.1:0-64241 GCA_035315885.1 Blastocatellia bacterium | reverse complement strand
CGGTGATGCTTTGACCGTCGAAGGGCAACCGCCCCGTCAGCATCTCATAGATCACTACTCCAAGCGAAAAGAGGTCCGAACGATGATCGGCTTCTCGGCCAAGCGCCTGCTCCGGCGCCATGTACGACACGGTTCCCAGCACCACGCCGGTTGTCGTGGCCTGACCCAGCGCCGCGGTCTCGACGTCGTTCGAGTCGCTCGGGGGAGTAATATTGCCGCGGTTCACTGACAATCCAAAGTCCAGCACCTTGACAAGCCCGCGGCCGGTCACCATCAGGTTAGAGCTCTTGATGTCGCGGTGAATCACTCCGAGTGAGTGCGCCTCGTCGAGGGCATCCGCAACCTGAAGTGCGATGTCGATTACCTCAGCTACCGGAAGCGGACCCTCCTTGAGCAACGCGGACAGGACCTGTCCCTGGACGTACTCCATTACGATGAAGCTGGAGCCGTCATCCTCGCCGATATCATAGATTGAAGCTATGTATGGCGAGCGAAGCGAACTGGCGGTACTCGCCTCTCGAAGGAATCGGTCGCGTCGATCCGGGTCGTACTGGTAGGACGCAGGAAGAAACTTAACTGCGACGGACCGCCCCAGACGGGTGTCCTCGGCGAGATAGACTTCGCCCATCGCGCCCGCGCCGAGCTGTTCGCCGATACGATAATGTAATACTTGTCTGCCGGTCATAGGAGCCAGTGTCTAACAGTATGACGGCACGTAATGCCGATGCAAGTTCTGATCTCATTCGTAAGGATCTTGCAACGGAAACTTCACCGCCGGTGCGGAACATCGATCAGGATAAACCTGCTTGCCTCGGCGGCCTCTATAGCGAGCGCTTCCTCAAGCTCGATCCGCGCCTGATCATTAGTTTCAATTATATGCCCGTTAAGCGTCAATTGCCCATTGCCGACGTAAACGAAAATTGCGCGCGAGTGGTTCGTATTAAATTCTATCGAAGCACCGTTTTCCAGTTCTGACAGATAAATAGAGGAGTCAGCGTGCATCGATACCACGCCGGGAAAACCCTGCCCCGAGGCAACCGGCACCAGCACATTCTTGAAGTCGGTCCCCTCGAAGCTGCGTTGCTCGTAGCTCGGAGCCAGGCCTCGCACCGTCGGGCGAATCCAGATCTGGTAAAGGTGCACCGGAACCGAGCCAAGATTGTATTCGGAGTGCGAGATACCAGTGCCAGCCGACATTCGCTGTACTTCGCCGGAACGAATTGCGGTTTGGGCCCCTGTGGTGTCTTTGTGAGTTACCTCGCCCGAGAGGACGACAGTCACTATTTCCATCTCGCGATGTGAATGCGACGGAAAGCCTGAACCAGGAGCTACGACGTCATCATTGAACACGCGCAGGTTGCCAAATTCCATGTTGGACGGGTCGTAGTAATTGTCGAACGAGAACAGCCAATAGGTCTTGAGCCATCCGAAGTCCGAAAAGTATCGCTGGTCTGCCTTGATCCTTCTGATCATAAGATAAATGTAGCAGGTTGGCAGGCGAGTTCAACCAGTATGGATGACTTTGAGGAAAAGTTGAGGATTTTTGAGAGATCTGAAAGATGGGCTTTACCAGCGGTTCAATCTTTTTGAAAAGTTGGACCGGGCGGCGGCGGGACCGCAGCCAACTCCTCAGCTGTACTAGCCCGCCTCCGCAGAAGCTCGAGCCTCAAACTCTCTTCACCGCGAGCCATCGCCCACCGATGATTTGCAGCGAAAACCGGCTTGAACAGAAACGACAGCGACTTCAGCAACGGCTTGTCAGCGCGAATCTTCCAGTCGTAGGTAATCCTCACATCGTCCCCTTCTTGCCGCAGAGTCCAGATACCGCGTCCATTGAAGTCGCCCCACGCGTCCAGACTGAAGCCACGGGGATAGTCGGCGTCGGTCACTCGGAATTTCCACCGCACTGTGTACGGGAGCCAGCCCTTCGTGTACAAGTCCACAACCTTGCCCACACCCTCCTTGTCTCCCGGTTCGAGCACGCGCGCATCGAGATAAACAGAAGGCCACCACCTGGGAAGAGCTTCCGGTTTACTAAGGATTTCGGCGGCCTCGCCTACTTTTCCCTGGACTCTCCAATGAGTAATGAAGTGATAGTCGTTGTTGGCCACCTCGACCTCGCCTGTGCCGGTTTTCGCTAATTCCCTCCTCTATTACGTCTTAAGCTGGAAAAACAGATTCAATTGTCCTCCGTAAACGCGTCTATCCAGCGGATCGGGTTTTTGGCGTGTCGGTCGGGCCCTGCCGTCTGGGGCGATTCCATCAATTCGCACTTTTTTATATGACCCAAACGTATAGTAGAATGGGGTGAACGGGTTCTTGAGGATGAGGCAGTTTATGGGTGCTGCTACTCAAAGCAGGAGCCAGAGTCAGGCTAAGGGTGGAATAAAACTGGTGGAGCCGCCCTTGTTCCAGCCGCTCGCGCGGACTACTTTGCTGGGCCGCCTGGCGCGCGAGATGGCCGAAGCCTGTCGCGAGCTCATAGCCGGGCCGGGTCAATACTTGAGCGCGGCCTTCCTTCCCAATCGCATTCGCGATTGGTTTCCCGTGAGACTCGCGTCGCTGATTGGCGGAGTGGTCGTGCATCCAATCAGCTTCCTGGCGGCGGCTGCTTCGACTGACGATATCGGAAAGCGTCGACGCCGATTGTTCATTCCAGTGTTGTCCGCCTCGGCGGTGATCCACGGTGTATTGATCGTTTATCTGATCTACCTGGCGCTTATTTCGCCTTTTGCCGGACTTCGAGTAGTAAATCGCGCATACCGGCTGGGCGACGTCAGTGGTATTCTTGCAAAGCTCTATTATCCTCCGCAGGTAATCAGACAGCACCAGCTCGACAACTTGAAGAAGCTCGAAGAGCTCCAGCGGCAGGAGACGCAACGCCGCGAAGAGGCTGCTCGTCGTCAGAAGGAAAAAGAAGAACGCGAAAAGGCCGAGAAGGAAAAGAAAGCAAAAGAAGAAGCGGATCAGAAATCCAAGGAAGATTCAGTCAAGGCTGAGGAAGCCAAAAGCAAATCCAGCGCGAGCCAGTTTGGAGAAATCAACGAGGCGCCCATCAAAGACATGATCGGTGCCATCTACGATCTGTACAAAGCGGGCGGCTTGGGTTTGACCGATTTGAATTTTTCGATGATGGCTACGTTCAAGATTGAGCGCGACGGAAGCCTGTCTCATATCGACGTTCCAAAGTCGTCGGGGTCCAAGGTGGTGGATGAGAAGGGCATCCGCCTGCTCCAGATGATTGGGGAATCGCGCGCGCTTGGTCCGCTGGCCGACTTGAGCTCCGGTTCGATCAGACTCGATTTGAGCGAAAATACCGCGAGACTCACCATAACCGCGTTTGCACCAACCGCCGACGCTGCAAAGGCTAAGGCCGACTTGCTCAATTTCTTTTTCTGGGGGTTGCGCATCAAAGAAAAGAACAGGAGTCCCGATGTTGCCGAGCTGCTCTCTCTGATGAAAGTGCGTGCGGACAACAAGCGACTTGATGCGGATTTGACGGTGCCTCGCGCGCGCGCCAATGAGATGTTCAAGAACAAATTCAACGGTAGCCAGCCGTGACGCGCGGAAACACTCGCCACCTAAATGCCCGAGCTCCCCGAAGTAGAACACCAACTCAAGTTTTTTAAAAAAGTCGCGCTGGGTCAGCGCGTAAAGCGGGTTTCGATCACGGCACCAAACATCATCAGACGTCCCGGCCCGAGGCGCTTTGCCGCGGGGATGATCGGGCGGGAGTTTGTACGAGTCGAGCGCCGGGGAAAGTACCTGATCGTGAGCCTCGATAATGGGAAATATCTGATCCTTCACTTCGGCATGGGGGGTGAACTGTACTTCTATCGCGATACCGCCGGCAGACCGGACTACACGAGAATCGAGTTTTTTCTTGAGAGCGGCTGGCGACTTGGATTTACTTGTCCGCGAAAAATCTGCCGAGTGATGTTGGTAGATGAGCCGTCGGAAGTGCCTGCGCTTCGCGACATGGGTCGTGAGCCACTTGGTCGCTCGTTGAGCTACAGTTACTTTTCGCGAATCATCGAAGAGAGTCCGGGGCGTTTGATCAAGCCGTTGCTGATGGACCAGCGAAAGATTGCGGGTGTCGGAAACATCTACGCCGACGAGATTCTATTTGATGCCCGGGTGCGTCCCGACAGAAAAGCTGCAACGCTGAGCGAAGGAGAGATCAAGCTCTTGCATCAGGCGACGCGGAGGGTGCTGAGGGCGGCGCTGAAGTCCGGCGGCGATCCAGACTTCCCGTCGGATTTCCTTGTGTCCAGGAGCTGGCGCTCAGCCCCGTGCTCGGTCTGCGGCAATCCTATTGAGCGAAAGACGATCGGCGGCCGCACCGCGTACTTTTGTTTGAATTGTCAAAAGTGAACTCTGAGAGCTCACAACTCGGAGGTCAACAAGCGCTGCGGAGGCATTCGAAGGTCCCACACCAGGCGTAACCACGACATCAGTCTGAGGATGTAGTAGCTGAAGTCGACTTCCCACCAGAAGAAACCCTGCTTCACCGAAGCCATATAATGATGATGATTGTTGTGCCATCCTTCCCCACCCGTCCACAACGCAATCCAGAAATTGTTCCGGCTGTCGTCTCCAGTCTTGTACCGGCGGCTCCCCCACATGTGCGACAGTGAATTTACCGAGAACGTTCCGTGATAAAGCAGCACCGTGCTCACAAAGAAGCCCCATATCAACATCTGCCATCCACCCAACAGAAAGCAGCCGACCGCCAGCGCGATGCCGGGAATCATGTGATATTCGTTCAGGAACCTCAGTTCTGGATAGCGAGCGAAGTCTTGAATAGCATTCCAATCCGTAGGCTCGTACTTGCGGCTTATCACCCACCCTATGTGAGACCACCAGAAACCGTTCATGACCGGAGAATGGATATCCCCTTCAAGGTCGGTGTAGCGGTGGTGACGCCGGTGATGCGCCGCCCACCACAACGGCCCCTTCTGCATGGCGGTGCTTCCCAAAACGGCGAGCAGGAATTGAAACAAGCGGCTGGTCTTGTAAGACCGATGGGAAAAATATCTGTGATACCCCGCGGTGAGCGCGAACATTCTGATCGCATACAACGCGACGCATACCAGAACAGCCGGCAGACTGACGCCGACCAGCAACACTGCCAGACAGGTGAGGTGCAGCATTACGAACGGAATCGATTTCCACGAAAGCCTGTCCGGTTCTTGTTCCAAATCAAGAGTAGTCTGTGCAGAAGGTTCTGAGACGATTTCTGAAAGTTCAGTCATGGGTTCTCCTGAAAAACGCTAAATCTTAACAAACCGGAGCAACCCCACAAAGGAAAAAAAACGTTAAGCGCGACACTTTCTTGAAATGTTTTTTGTGCCCTTGCCACATCACCATGTGAACTCTCGGCAAAGCAAGCGCAATTCGCGCGGTTTCATCCGTTCAAACAGAGGCGCGGATAAATCTCGCGCTCGATCAAGCGAAGAACATTTCAGCCGGGGAAATGGATCGATGTCGCGAGTCTCTAAATCATATTCGAGGAAACCCACATCGCATGATGGAAAGTATGGAACCTGCCAATTTGTGAGGCGTTCTTATTTGTCGCTGGATGATTGAACGTCCAGTACTAGAGAGAGGTTAGGAAACACCAAGTGTCAAAGCCATTAATATCCACCGAGTCGCTCACCTGGGAATGCAAGCAGTGCCACCAAATCGTCACCGACGATAAAACCGTAGCCTACCACCTGATCGAAGGTGTGCTTTATGGCTGGTGCGAAAGCTGCTTTGAGTACCGGCACGCAGTGGTAGTCACCGCCGCAGCTTAGTAGGAAGCCCTGAGTCGGTAGGTTTAGGGTTTCGGGTTCGCTTAATTCAGTATCAATCTTCCATCCCTAAACGAAAATCCACTAACGATTTTACAACCGCCAATCTAAGAAACCGGAAACCCGAAACCTACTGACTCAGGACTTCCTGGATCCCGAGGCGCAACCAGGCGGCAGGACTGCTTTGAGTGCGCCTGGGACACTCGCTCCCGATCTCCTGTGCCAGATCTCCACACTGTCCCATTTTTCCTTATTTCCTCTTCCGGCCAGCCATTCACGGTGTTCCGCAACTGCTGAACCAAAAGGTCCAACCGGTGCCTAACCTACGGAATGATCGTTGCTCCCTCACCTGCCCAGCGTTGAGGATTGCGGCTGAAGCGTCGGCCCACGCCAGGTGCCGGCAGGGACGTGACCTTGAAACCTTAATCGTGGACTTAAGACCCCGGGTCAGACAATTCATTCTTCGATGTGATGGAGGGCTCGGGCGGACGGGTTCGGAACCCGATACGTGGAGAGGAGCTTCTTACCGGTTTCTGGCGAGGCAAGCGTCGTCTTTGTGGCTACCAACGTTTCAGCGGGAATGCTTGAGGAGGGTGCCGTGAAGGACATATCAATATTGATTGTCGATGATGAAGAGCCGGTGAGAAACATGTTGGCCTCTCTTTTAAAGGAGAGGTATAGGTGCGTAACCGCCAGCAGCGCCGAAGAAGCACTCGAGATAATGACGCAGAGCAGTTTCAATCTGGTATTGACCGATATCCAGATGTCCGGTGCATCAGGCATAGAGCTTTGCAGTCAAATGCAGCATGTGTGCCCCGAGACCGTCGCAGTGGTGATTTCGGGACAGCTCGACATCCGGTTCGCCATCGAGTCGATGCGCCAGGGAGCTTTTGACTACATCACCAAGCCCTTTGAGATTCACACGGTGAGTATGGCTGTCGAGCGCGCGCTCCGGTATCAGGAGCTTGTCGTTGCGCGCAGGAACTACGAATGCTCGCTTGAAAAGACGGTGGAAGAACGGACCAACGAATTGCGGTCATTGAATGAGCGGCTCAACCAGACGCTTGAAGTGCTGTACGTCAACTATCGTGCTACCCTGAGGTCCCTTGCCGAGGCTCTTGAAGCGCGCGACTGCGAAACTCGAGGCCATTCGGATCGGGTTGTTGCTTACTGCTTGAGACTCGGACTTGAGCTGGGCCTTAATCAGGTCGAATTGTTTGCTCTTGAACAGGGAGCTCTTCTCCACGATATCGGAAAGATCGGAGTACGCGATTCGATCCTGCTCAAGCAGGGCGCGTTGACCGAGGACGAATGGAAGGAAATGCGCACTCACATCGATTCGGGTCTGCGAATAATAAGCGATATCGATTTTCTGGCCGGGGCACGGCCGGTGGTGGCGCAGCACCACGAACGGTTCGACGGGAGCGGATACCCGTTGGGTCTGAAAGGCAAACAGATACATATCAACGCGCGGATATTCGCGGTTGCCGACACACTGGATGCGATTACCAGTGATCGGCCGTACCGCGCGGCCGCCCCGTTCGATGAGGCTCGTCACGAAATCGTGTCCTGGTCAGGCAAACATTTCGACCCGGACGTCGTCAGCGCGTTCCTGGCGGTGCCTGAGAATGAATGGGCGGGGATACGCGAGCGAGCAAGCGCGCGCAACTATCTGGATAGTGCATTGGATCGCAGAGAGATTCGATCGTTTATCGTTTCACTCAAGAGACAGCAAACGGAATCGCTTCCATTGCAGGTGGCATAGTTTGAGGTGAGCTGTTGAAGAAGCACGCGATAAAAGTCCTGGTAGTAAGCAGGGAGCGCGAAACCTACGACCTCGTCAAAGACTTGCTCTCGCTGTTCTCCGGTATCGGCGTCGAGTGGACCGACAGTCCGCGCACAGCATTGGGCGACATGGCTCGAGGCGTTCACGACGCCTACCTCGTTAGCTCTAACCTCCAGGACCTCACCGGCGTAGAGCTCTTCCGCGAATCAATGTCTACGGGTTGCCGCGTCGCCTTTATTCTTCTCGCCCACGATCGCGAAGCCTATAACGAAGGTCTCGCAGCAGGAGTCACCGATTATCTGATGATTGATCCCCTCGACGCCTCGTCTCTCGAGAGGTCCATCAGATACGCAATCCAGCGCATGAGACGCTCGGAGGAAGAGCGAAGAACCGAACAGGAAATTGAACGTCGAGTGAGAGAGAAAACCGCTCACCTCGAGAGCTTCAACCGAGCTCTCCAGGCCGAAATATTGATTCGAAAACAGGCAGAGGCAGCGCTTCACAAACAGACTCGCATCCTCCAGGCGATTCTCAACTGCATGGGAGAGGGCGTCGCTGTAGCCGACGAGGGCGGCAATTTCATCGTGTTCAATCAAGTCGCGCGAAACCTCACCGGGCTCGGTCCGATTAATCAGCATGAGCGCTGGTCTGAGGTTTACGGATGCTACTACCCGGACCAGTTGACCCTGTTTCCCAACGACGAGCTGCCTCTGGCTAGAGCCATGAGGGGCGAGTCGGTCGACGATTGCGAGATCGTAATGAAGAATTCCGAGCGTCCCGATGGCGTGACGGTTTCGGTGACTGCGCGACCGCTGAAGGACGAGCGCGGGCTGCTCGGAGGCGGGCTGGTGGTGATGAGAGACGTGAGCGAGCAGAGACGCGCTCAACACGCAATTGAATCCAGCCTGTCCCAGTTACGCGCAGCCCACCACGAGCTTGAGTCGTTCAGCTATTCCGTCTCTCACGACTTGAGAGCACCTCTGCGACATATCGATGGCTTTGTGAACCTGCTGAAGGAGAGTGCCGCACCGGTACTCGATCAGCGAAGCATTCGCTACCTCAACATCATCTCCGAATCTGCGGTGCGTATGGGAGAGATGATCGACAGCCTGCTCGCGTTTTCGCGTGCGGGGCGCATCGAAATGCATTCGACACACATTGACCTCGAGAGGCTCGCCGAAGAAGTAATCGAAGAGCTCAAGAGCGAGTACCGCGGACGAAACATCGAGTGGCAAATTGGAACTCTCATAAGCGTCGAGGCCGACCCTGTAATGTTGAGACAGGTGCTTACAAACCTGTTGTCAAATGCAATCAAGTATACGAGGCCGCGCACAACGGCGCGCATTGAGATCGGATCGGAGCCCGCCGAAGCAGGATGGGTAACTTTCTATGTTCGAGACAACGGTGTCGGTTTCGATATGAAGTACGCCGACAAGCTCTTTGGGGTCTTTCAACGGCTGCACCGGGCTGATGAGTTCGAAGGAAACGGCATTGGGCTTGCGGGTGTGCGTAGAATTATTGAGCGACATGGTGGCCGCGCCTGGGCCGAAGGCAAACTCGACGAAGGCGCAACATTTTTCTTTTCACTTCCGCTCTGCCCTCCGGCAAAGCATGAGAGCCATGATCCAACACTTATGGGAGATTTGATCAACGACCGAACCAGTGTGCTGAGCGGTGACGCCGCTCCAGGGACGGATCTCGAGAAAGCCGTCTCAGCAGGGAGGTTTTAGAGATGCAACAAGAGTTTACGCCCAACACCAGAGAAGTAACTGACAACCTGGTCGAGCTGCTCGCTCAGAAAGTCGTGGGCCAACCGGGCGCGATGAAATTCATCGTGCCATACGTTTACATGTACCAGGCAGGGCTTGCCCCCGAGAGTCGCCCCGCGGGCGTATTTCTTCTTCTGGGCCCGACAGGGACGGGCAAGACGCGCACAGTCGAAGCGATTGCCGAAGTTCTTCATGGCAGTCCCAAGAATGTCCTTAAGGTGGATTGCGGCGAGTTCCAAATGGAGCACGAAGTGGCGAAGCTCATCGGCGCGCCACCAGGTTATCTGGGTCATCGGGAAACGCCGCCGATGTTGTCGCAGCAGCAGCTCTCCGCCGTCACAAGCAAGAACTGCGATCTCGCGCTGGTCCTGTTTGATGAAATCGAAAAGGCCGCGCCGTCCATGACCAGGATGCTACTGGGCATTCTGGATAAGGGAACCCTGAGATTGGGAGACAACACCACCGTAGACTTCGAAAAGAGCCTGGTGTTTTTCACCAGCAACCTGGGCGCACGAGAGATGATGAAGGAGCTGAACCCGGACATCGGGTTTCAGTCCGCGATCCAGCGCGATCGCGAAGACGTGTTGAACAAAATCGAGAGCATCGCGATTGGAGCGGTCCGCAAGCGCTTTTCGCCTGAGTTTGTAAATCGGATCGATGCGGTGGTGACTTATCGCCCGCTTGATGCGGAGTCGCTGGACCAGATACTCGACCAGCACATAAACGAACTGCAGCGGCACGTTAATACGCGGCTCGGATCGCGTTGCTTTGCTCTGGACGTTTCGCCGGAGAGCCGGCAGTTCCTGTTGCGGAAGGGCACCAGTGACCAATACGGCGCTCGCGAGCTGAAGAGGACGCTTCATCGTTACCTGACGCAACCGCTTGCGACGATGGTCGCATGCGGTAAGGTCGAAGCCGGAGCGACGGTGGGCGTTGAGCTGGCTGGCGATAGTGAGAGTCTAGTTCTGCACTCGACGGCACAGGAACAGTCCGCGCCGCCGCGAAATCCGACTATACTGATCGTGGATGACAACCGGGACCTGTTGCTGTTTCTCGAGAGGCTGCTTGGTCAGGCGGGTTGGAAGCTCTTGACCGCTAGCTCGGCGCAGAAGGCACGCCAGGTTTTCAGTCAGCAGACTCCGAACGTGCTGTTGCTCGACTACATGCTCGGAAAAGAAGACGGGCTCGCTCTGGGTATAGAGCTGCAGATCGCGTCGCCTCGCACTCAATTGATAATGATGACAGGAGGGCAGCTTTCGCCGGAGGAGGAAATGATTTGTCAGAACCGGGATATACCGGTTTTGAGAAAGCCGTTTCTGGCGAATGACGTTATGAACTTGATTCGCGCGCGCATGGTCAGAGGCACTTTCGCATCAAACGTCGCGACGAGTCAGTCTTAATCAGCATTAGAATATCGGGTAAGAATAAAGCTTCTGGCCATACAGGAGGTGATTCTTCCGGTGCCGCTACCACAAGCCCGAGTGTAGCATCACAAGGAGGATCGTATGAAACAATCGCTGCACATACTGCACCTCGAGGACAGCGATTTCGATGCGGAGTTGATTGAAGCAACGCTTGGTTCCGAGGGCATCAGTGCCGAAATCAGCCGCGCGCAAACGCGGTCGGAGTTTGAACAGGCAATAACGTCCAGCGAACCGGATCTGATCCTGGCCGATTGTTCATTGCCGTCATTCGATGGCATGACTGCGCTTGAAATCGCCAAGCGGAAATGTCCAGAGGTGCCGTTTATTTTCGTTTCGGGTTCTCTGGGAGAAGAAGTAGCGATCGAGACCCTCAAGAGTGGCGCGACCGATTATGTGCTCAAGCACCGATTGTCGCGACTTGCGCCGGCGGTGCGTCGCGCGCTGAACGAGGTCGAGCAGCGGGCAGAACGCTGGAAGCTCGAGGCGCAATTGCGTCACGCCCAAAAGATGGAGTCGGTGGGAACCCTTGCGGGCGGCGTAGCCCATGACTTCAACAATCTCCTCACCGCTATTGTGGGTAATGCTCAGCTCGCGCTTGCGAGAATCACCACCGACAGCGCTGCTCGCGAGCACCTGCAGGAAATTGAAAAGAGCGGCTTGCGTGCCGCCGACCTCACTCGACAACTGCTGATCTTCAGCCGTAAACAAAAAATCGAGCCGAAGATCATCGTCCTCAACGAAACCATCCGCGCTTTCATGAAAATGCTCAGGCGGATAATCGGCGAGGACATAGAGGTCGATTTTTCGGAATGCGCCGAGATGCCGCCGGTTCTTGCAGACCCCGGACAGATCGAACAAGTGGTGATGAACCTAGCGGTGAATGCCCGCGACGCCATGGCCTCCGGTGGCAAACTGACGATTCAGACGAATGTGCTGTCAATCGATGAAGAGCAATCTCGCGCCAGGGGGTGGTCGCGTGCGGGCCGCTACATCTGCCTCTCTGTGACCGATGAAGGAGTGGGCATGGACGACCAGGTCCAATCGAGGATCTTCGAGCCTTTCTTCACCACCAAAGGCGAGGGGCGAGGCACCGGACTTGGGCTGGCGGTTGTCTACGGAATCGTGAATCAGCACGAAGGGATGATCGAAGTTCAGAGCAGACTTGGACAGGGTACGACGTTCTACATCTACTTGCCGGTTCAGGAGGAGGAAGTTCAGAAGCCGGATCGCAGGATCAAGGCAGAGCTTAGAGGTGGCCAGGAAACGATACTGGTCGCCGAAGACGAGGAGCTGCTGCGGAAACTGGCTAAGGAGATTTTAGAAGGTCTGGGGTATCGAGTGCTGCTGGCAGCGGACGGCGAAGAAGCTCTGAAGATTTTCAACGCGCACTCTCCGGACATTCAGCTTGTGATGCTGGATATAGTGATGCCCAAGCTCGGGGGCCGCGCGACTTACGACAGCATGCGCGCGGCGGGATGCAGAGTGCCGGTCATATTCATGACTGGTTACAGTGCTGAGATGGCTCGCAACAAGATGCAGCAGGACCTTGGGGAGGGCTTCATACAGAAGCCTTACAGCGTTCAGACGCTCGGTCAGAAGGTTCGAGAGGTCCTGGACGCCTCGCCTACATACCGCGCGAAGAGTAGTTCTGAGTTCCGAGCTCTGAGTTCTGAGTAGGGAACGAAACTCCACTCAGGACTCAGGAGTCCGAACTCAGAACTTCCCTTTCCCTTGACGCACATGCGTTGGGCCGCTAACGTACAGCCTTGTGGAAGCTCCAGGTAAGACCCGCGAAGATGCTATAAGCAGACTCGCCCAGAGTATTGACGCATTCGAAAAACACAATGAACCGCACTCGGCTTTGATGTCTGAGCTCGCTACCCGACTCGCACGCCGAATGGGACTCGTTGAAACCGACGTCGCAGCCATATCGGAAGCCGCCAGACTCCACGATCTCGGCCTGTTCGCGATGTCTCCCACATATCACTCGTTGCCCGGACCTTTGAGCTTCGAGCAGAGGATGGATCTGTGGCGACACTCGGTGGTGGGTGAGCAACAGATGGCCAAGCGCGAGGCCGGCCGTCATCAGCAACTGCTCGTCAGATGGCATCACGAATGGTGGAATGGGACCGGCTATCCGGATCAGCTCGCCTTCGAAGACATACCAATCGGTGCGCGCATCATTCGAGCAGTCGAACTGTTCAGCGCGCTGCTATCCGAACGCCCATATCGTGCCGCCCTGAATTTGAATCAGGCGATGGAAGTTCTGGGCGACTCTGCGGGTGTCGAGTGTGACCCCTACGTCGTCGCCGCGCTCTCGGCGCTCCTGCGCGAGCTGCCAGTTGAAGGGTCTGATGAGCCGGCTGTAGAGAACACGCACGCGACTGGTGGTTATTCGTTGAATCAATCAGGCGGGGCGATGGCTGGCTTGCAGCAGCCCGATGGACCGATGCACGGTATCGACCACGAGTCTACCGATGAACTTCAATTCAATCCGCATACACAAGTGCGGAGCGAGACCAGGCAGCCGGAGAAGCGCTCGAAATCCGAACTGCTGCTCGATGCGTTACGCAAACCAGCAGACCCTGAGAGTCCAACCTGGACTCGATGGTCGGCCAGCCGCTACAACAGAAAAACATTGCTTGGCTTTGAAGCGAGCGTTCTCCGCCAGATAGAGTTCAATTCAATAGCGATACCGTATTGGTCCGGCGCCAGACTGGACTGGTACCTCAAGACATGGGGCAAGCAGATCCTGGCTAATGACCCGAGCAGATGTGCGTTTATCGCAGCTCGGGCATCGGTCGAAGCCGTTGAGGAACTCAGCGAAGAACAGATCGCCACAGTTCTGGAAGACGCGTACGTACCGGGTTCGAAGCTGAACAATCCGGAGTTGACGAAATGGTTTGGTGAGATGGACGCGTGCTGGATGGACAATATCAGGAGAAACGTCGACAGATTGAATGATGACGTCGTCAAAGCGCAAGCGATGTTGATTGCCATGCAGGCTGGGGATTATGCGAGGTCGTTCGACGCAACTACTCGCGAGTTTCGGCGGCCACTCACCACCGTGTTCTGGCGTCTTGCAGGACGCACGATCACCGTCAAAGGCCACCCGAGCAACGGGACTGCGAATCTTCCAGCCGAAGATTTTCTGCGGCAGACGCGCGCTGATCTGCTCTACATAAAGCTGCCGCCAGAACAGAGCTGGACAGCGGGTTCGAAGTCTCGTTCACAGTGGCGCGAGTCGTGGGTGACCGCCGGAGCTGCGGCACCTGCTCGCACGAAGTCTTCGTGGCAGTCGAGGACGGCCTACCTTGCGACGATCGAGCGGCTCTTCAGGTGCGCGTCGCATTTTCGCTTTTGGGCGATTGGTTATCAGGAGACCGGCATGGCTTCGGCGCACGAAATTGCCGAGTTGATCAAACAGCACCGGCCGATACGAGCTACCTACTCCAAGGATGTGAGCGAAGTCCTGGGAGGGTTGCGAAGCTACATCATAGTCGCCGACAAAAAGACAAAGTTATAGATTAACGTGGACTGATGACTCCGTGCCGGAACTGAGGACACGAATGCGATCAGAGTTCATCGAGTGGGAGGGAAGACAGATGAACGTGAACTTCGACGCTCAGTATGGCGGGCCGATCTTCACGATCGTGATGCTGGCGATCGTGTTGACGTGTCTGGTGCACGTGCTGTTTGCGGCCGGTGTGGCGCGCGACGCTGGTGCTTTGCGCAAAGACGGGAATGACACGTTTCTTGTCGGACCGATGACTTGGGTCTTTGCAACTCTTCTCGGCGGAGTGATCATCGCCGGCGTGTACTGGATAATACATCACTCAGCGCTGCGTCGAGTCTGACCCAACGGCGCTCGCTCAAGCCGAACCCGTCCAGCTTTCCCAGTCGCTCCCGCCTGACGGTTTCTTGCGCCTGCCTGTTCCAAATGTCCCGCCGCAAAATACCTCAGTCTTAACTAAACAGAGTGCCACAAATTGCGACGCTCAAGTTTCACGAAGGCGTCTCGACCTCCTTCATCTGAACATTCCACGGTTGTCCCTGTTACCCACTTCGGTGAGGTGAAGTGCCGTCGCGATATAGAGCAAACGCAGTGGACGGCTCCGCCGTGGATTGAGGCACGCTGGCCCGCCCTTTGCTAACTGTTTTCGGTTTTTGACAGGGGTTCGCTCCTCGTGGTTCAATTCAAGCCAAGAGATTGGAGCCCCTCTCAGGAAACAAGCCCCCGGATTCGAACGAACATACAGGAAAGAAGCGATAGGTGTCTTTCGTCATTGCGCGCGTTGTCGTGGCGCTTCATTTCTTAATTCAGCCACATCTGCACTGATGCCTCGGACTCTTTTGGCGAGGGCACACTCAGGGGGAAGTATGAAACGAGTTCTCACACGGTATTGGACCAGCATAATTGCTGCAGTAGTCGTAGTGATGCTTTCCAGCAGCGCGTCCGCAACAACTGTGCGCACTCCCGCGGACGATGAAATGATCATCGGTGCCCGCGCGATCGTCATAGCGAACGTCGTCGCAGTCTCCACCAGCCTCGACGAATCGCGCAATCGCGTGTGCACATACACGACGCTGCGAGTGCAGGAAGTCCTGAAGGGACAGATCACCGACAAGAAGATCGTGTTGAAGGAAGAAGGCGGCGACCTCGGGTATCGCGGCACGGTTGTCTACGGAACGCCTCGTTACACCGTCGGAGAAAAAGTTCTGGTGTACCTCAATACGTGGTCGGACGGCAGCTTGCGCACTCATCAGATGTTCCTTGGAAAGTTCAATATCGTGCGAGATCCGGAGACCGGAAAGAAAACCGTTGTACGATCGATCCCCGACAGTGAAGTCGTATATCTCAAAGGCGAGGCACAGAGTCAGCAACAGGGCGGCGTCGCCACCGAGCGCATGGAGCTTTCCGCATATAAGGAGATGCTGCGCACGAGGCTTGCGGCCAACTTCGATCGGGATCAGGAGTATTCGCAAAAGTACTACAGCAGACTTCCGATGAACTCGAAACCTGCGGAGTTCGATTCGAAGGTCACCCGAGGAGAGTTTCAACCTCAATATACGTTCATCACCAATCCGCCAGTGCGATGGTTCGAGCCGGACAGCGGACAACCTGTGATGTTCGCAGTCAACCCTGACGGCGCGCCGGCCGGAGGTCTCACCGACCTGGATGCGGCGATGAACGCGTGGTCTACCGTGGCTAACTGCTCGTTGCGGGTGCAGCGAGCTGCGCTGACGACGGAGTCTTGCGTTTCGGGCGGCGGGCAAAATGTGATCATCTTTAGTGGCTGCGACGGCCGCTGGGGTTCAGGTCCCACGTGCTCAGGTATTCTGGCGCTTGGGGGGTTGAACTGGAGTTTCGAGACAACCGTTATCAATGGAGTCACGTTCCGCCGAGCGCAGGATGGTTTCGTCTCGTTCAATCCCTGGTGTCCAAACAGCCCGTGCGGCGTTTCAGGCGACGTGACCACTCAGATGGTCGCCACGCACGAGATGGGGCACGCGCTTGGTCTCGGACATTCCTGGCAACCCAGTTTTGGAGGCTCTCCGACTGCAACCCAGTTTGACGCGATCATGTACTACATCGCGAAGTTCAACATCTGCGCCGAGCTGCACGCCGATGACATCGCTGGAATCACTTTCATGTACCCGGGCTCTGGTGGTGGAGGAGGCGGAGGCGCCCTCAGTATTTCCACCACAAGCCTTGCCGCGGGTACTACCGGAGTCTCATATTCACAAACACTCGCTGCAACGGGAGGCACTCCGCCTTATGCGTGGAGCGTTCCTGGAGGTGGACTTCCGACGGGGCTTTCGATCAGCGCCGCAGGGGTCATAAGCGGAATACCGTCGGCCACCGGCACCTTCAACTTTTGGGTTCAAGTGGATGACTCGGCTTCGGGAAGCGCACAGAAGGCTTTGTCCATAGTCGTCAGCAGTCCCGGGACCGGATACAACTCCCAGTTCGTGTCGCAGTCGGTTCCGTCGACGGTATCGCCCGGACAGCAGTTCAACGCGACCTTCAGTTGGTTGAACAACGGCACTGCAACATGGAACGGCTCGAGTGGATTTGTCATACGCTCTCAGAATCCCGCGGGCAACACGACGTGGGGAGGCAATCAAGTCAATCTCACAGGTTTCACTTGGGCTCCTGGGCAAACCATGAGCATTCAGGTGACGTTTATCGCACCGTCTACTGCAGGAAATTATAACTTCCAATGGCAGCTCTATCAGAACGGCGTGGGTTACTTTGGTCAGGCGTCGACCAATGTTTCTATGCAGGTTGGAAGCGGCGGTGGAGGTGGCGGTGGTGTTGACGGCGCGACTTTCTCGTCGCAAAGCGTGCCCACTACGATGACTGCGGGACAGAGTTACATGGTTAGCGTAACCATGCAGAACTCCGGTACTACGACATGGAGCGCGGGCACTTACAAACTAGGATCGCAGAATCCGCAGGACAGCATGACGTGGGGATTGAATCGCGTGAATCTCGTATCGTCCGTGGCGCCGGGCGCCACCGGCACATTCACCTTCAACGTCACCGCGCCGCCGAATGGCACGTACAACTTCCAATGGCAGATGTTCAACGGAACAGCCTTCTTCGGTGCGGTCAGCACGAACGTCACGGTAGTCGTGAGTGCGGGAGGAGGAGGCGGCGGTGGTGGCCCCTGGGATGCGGCTTTTGTTTCCCAGTCGGTACCGCAGACAATGACACCCGGACAGAACTACAGCGTTGCAGTGACGATGAAGAACACTGGAACGCAGTCCTGGAGCTCGGCGAGCGGCATTGTACTTAGCGTCGTTCCGTTCGGCAGCTCAACATGGAATACGACTCAAGTATCTCTTACCAAATTCGTCGGCAGCGGATCGACCTTTTCGTTCACGTTCTCTGTTAGAGCGCCGTCGACCTCGGGAACGTATCCGTTCCAGTGGCAGGTAAGGATGCCGAGCGGTTATATAGGTCAGCCTTCCACCGCAGTGCAGGTTCAAGTTGGTTCGGGAGGAGGAGGCGGCGGGACAGACAACGCGTCCTTTGTCAGTCAAAACGTGCCGTCGTCGATGGCTGCCGGCCAGTCAGTCGCGGTGTCGGTGACAATGAACAACAACGGCAGCACGACCTGGCAGCCAGGCGTTTACGTTCTCGGTTCGTTGAACCCGGCCGGAAATATGACGTGGGGTCTGAGTCAGGTCAGTCTTGGCTCTTCAGTCGCGCCCGGTTCGAGCGCTACTTTCAACTTCAACGTCACAGCTCCATCCACGCCCGGAAGCTACAACTTCCAGTGGGGAATGAAGAACGGCGGGACCTACTTTGGCGCGGCCAGTACCAACGTAGTTGTGTCGGTCACCAGTGCCGGCGGTGGAGGAACCGACAACGCTCAGTTCGCTTCGCAGAACGTGCCGGCATCGATGACTACCGGGCAGGTCGCGAGTGTCTCGGTTACGATGTCGAACAACGGCTCGACAACGTGGGCGCCCGGCAGCTACACGCTGGTGTCACGGAACCCGGCCGGTAACATGATCTGGGGTCTGAGCAGCGTAGCACTTGGCAGCTCAGTGGCTCCTGGCGGAAGCGCGACGTTCAACTTCTCGATAACCGCGCCGTCAACGGCGGGAACCTACAATTTCCAATGGCAGATGGCGCAAAGCAGCGCCGGCTTCGGGGCGATGAGCACAAACGTTGCGGTGTCGGTCACGAGCAGCACGGTTTTGCCTCTGGTGCTGACGACGACTACGCTGCCCAACGGGACGCTGAATGTGACGTACAGTCAGCAGCTCGCAGCAACTGGCGGTGTGACGCCTTACACGTGGACGGTGACCACGGGCGCAATTCCAGCGGGTTTGACGTTGAACAGCAGCACTGGTCTGCTCAGTGGCAAGCCTACGAAGGCCAGCACCGAGAGCTTCACTATAACGGTGCGTGACTCGAGTGGAACTACTGCTAGCCGCGCGTTCAAGGTGCAAATCAGATGATCGCGGGGCGGGCCTTTGAGTAGGCGCCACTAAACGCAGCCACAAATCAATTCGGGTTTCATGCAAAGCTCTTTGCGTGAAACCCGATTCACATGTTGCGTATTGTGGGGAGAGATAGCCGGCTCAATCGGTCAGCGACGCCGAATGCAGATCAGCGGCGTCTGACTACCAAGCCGAGCAATAGGCCGACCGCTCCGGCAATCAAGAGAGAACGGCCAGGATTTCTGCGCACATGCTGTTTTACATCAGATTCGATTTCGCGCAGGTTGACTGAATCAACATACTCTGCCGCATTGTCGAGCCAGCGGGCCGCATCGCGTTTGAAGGCAGATCCGCTTTCATCTTCTTCCCATGGAGCCACGCTTGATCGGAGCCTTCCGGCTGCGGATCGGAGTTGATCTGCGATTCTGTATTGGAGGCGCTCAACTCTGGACTGCGAACGGCCGTAAGTTGGGCTCGACTTTTCTTCGTTTTCAGCGTGCATTGGAAACTCGTTAGATCCGTACATCGACTCTCTCCCATGCAGAGGCAAATTGACGCAGCAGTTTTTAGCGGGACCTCATTGAATTGATTTGCTGCTCGACCCCTTGCAATCGAACCTGGTGCCAAGGCGGTCTACGCCAAGGCAATGACGTCGCGATTTTCGAGCAGCACGACCGGGATCCTGTTTGATCGCGGGCCGAAATTCAGGAACCCAACCGCTGACTGTACGGATCGCTTCCATCGTTCCGTACAGTATATGTACACATCGAATTCAAAGAGGCCCCGCTAGCGGATCGGCAATGAGTCCGGCAATCTTCGTGCCAATGGAGGCAGTAGGCAGTAGGCAGTATGCAGTAGGCAGTTGAGTCACAACGGGTTTGTTGAATCGGAGTACTTCTTCAGCAGCCACCGTGCTAATATCATCCACTTCCTACCGCCTACTTGCATGACCTTTCGAGAGTTTGCTTCGCTCGTTGAGCGTACCTTTTTTGAGTGGTTGGATGACAACGGTCCTCGTCTCGGAGCGGCGCTAGCCTTTTATTCAGTGTTTTCACTCGCACCGCTGCTGGTCATCCTCGTTTCTTTTGTCAGCGTTTTCTTCGGCAATGATGCGGTGCAGGGCCGCATCGTAGATCAATTCGAATTGTATATCGGAAGGGAAGCGGCCGAGCTCATTCAGTCCGTTATAAAGGCCGGCCGCTCGCCATCCTCCGGAGTACTGGCCACAGTCGCAAGCAGCTTTGCTCTGTTGCTCGGCGCCTCGGGAGTCTTCAACGAACTGCAACAGGCGCTGAACGCAATCTGGAACGTACCAACCAAAAACGGGCTCACTGTATCCCAGTTCCTGAAGGACAGGTTGTGGTCGTTTGCGATGGTATTCGCGACGGGCCTGATCCTGGTAGCCTCAATGTTGTCCAGCTCCGTCTTTCGTCTGTTGAGCGAGGTGCACTCAAATCTTGCGCTTCATTCCACCACGGCACAGATAGCTAACTCTGCGGCGTGGTTCGCCGGCACTACGATCGGTTTCGCAATCATCTTTAGGGTTCTGCCGGATGTGAAGGTAAGGTGGCGTGACGTGTGGCCGGGCGCAGCGTTGACCGCATTGCTTTTTTCAATCGGCAAGACGCTGATCGCTTTGTATCTAGCTAAGAGCACCGTCGCATCGATCTACGGCGCTGCCGGCTCGCTGGTGATCATCCTCTTTTGGGTATATTACTCAGCCCAAATCCTGCTGTTTGGAGCGGAGTTCACACAGGTCTATTCGAATAGGCGCTCTCAATCGTAGCATTCCGGAGTTGCCGGCCAGAGAGTTGCCAGCCTCCGCGAAGTTGGCCACGTCGCGATTAACAGTCGATCGGGATCACATCGACGTTTGGTGCCGACTGTCAGAGTCCCGATCGTTGATATACCGCTTTGCTGTTTGAAGCAGCACTGCTCCGGCCGCCGATTTGACCAGCTCTGCAATAAAACCTGGCGACGAGCGCGCATAGCCCAAGTCCTGAGCGCTCGACACCAGCGCGTCCACAAGCCGCTCTGCCGGACTTCGTCTAGGCGTCAGAATTCCTGACGCGAGAAAGCCCACCGCCGCTGCCGCTCCCAGAGCAGCAAATGGGTGATCCGCGACCTGAGCCCGCCAATCCATCGCTCTTTCAAGGCGTGAATTGAGCTGGTCAACAGCCGCGTTGATCGATTCTCGTCGCGCCGCTATGTCGCGACGTATCTGATCGGCGGTCCGATCATCCTCGGCACTGCCGCGACCCGAAGCTGTTTCGACTGATCGAGTCATTCTGAGACCTCCGCTTTAGAAGTTCTGAGTTCTGAGTTCTGAGTTCTGAGTTTGGGTGCTGGTGACTCAGAACTTCAGAACGCTGTAACCTGCCGCCTGGACTGCAACAGGCGGACCAGAGAAGTCTCTGAGTCAGCACTTCAGTACGCCCTGTATCAGACCGGTACGAGCGGGAACGCGAGCAATACAGAGAGGTGAGCACCGGGTTGTGACTGTTGAGTACGAAAGCCAAGTGAGACTCATGGCGAATTTGAGGTGTGAGTTCGGAACAAACAGCACTAGCGCATACGAGTTCCGGAAGGAGTTCACGTGCTCTTGGACTTTTCGATGTCTGGACTGGTTACTCGGAGCTCCGCGGAAAGAGGTGGTGCACAAATTGCGACGGTTGGCAGTGTTCTATTGGAGGTGTGCTGGTGGGCCTCACAGAGTCAGACTCAGTACTCGGCATTCACAGTCATCAAGGAGGAAGTTATGTCTGATCGCTATCGTGACCGCTTCGGAGACTACGACAGATTTGGGCGCCGCATTGGTCACCAACAGCGGCGCTATCCCAGATCAACGGGCGGCGACATCGACTATGAGCGTAGCCGCTATGGCAGGGAGGGCACGGATTGGGGAACCGGGACTGAAACCTCGCGCTCTTTTTACGACAGGGACTATTCGACGCGCGACCGCGACTCGATGCGCGACCGCGAGAGGTCGTGGCGGGGGTCCGATTGGGGATCGAGGTCGGGATACGCTAGAAGGTACGGGCGGCGCGGTGAAACCGACATCGAAGACTATGACATCGACCGCGGCTATTCGGGCCGCTACGGACGCGAAGACTACGAAGGCTCGGACTATGGGCGTCGCACTGGACGAGTCGAGGAGTCCTACGGGTTCGGGCCGGAGGACTACGACCAGGAAGACTACTACGAAGCCGAGCCGTTGTACGGCAACAGGTACGAGCGAGAGGCACAACGGCGAGGTTGGTGGGATCGCGCATCTGACGAAGTCGCGTCATGGTTTGGCGACGACGAAGCGAAACGCCGCCGCCGCATGGACGAGATTCGCCAGGGCCTATATCGGGGCCGCGGCCCGAAAGGATACCAGCGCTCGGACAGCCGCATCGAAGAGGATGTCAATGATCGATTGACCGATCATCCTTACATCGACGCCTCGGACATTGAAGTCAGCGTGAACAGCGGCGAAGTGGTTCTAGCTGGAACGGTGGACGATCGTACGTCCAAGAGGCTGGCCGAAGCCATAGCCGAAGAAGTATCAGGCGTTCGCAACGTCGAAAACCGTCTGCGAATGCGCAGTCGACGCATCGCCGGCCCGACAGTTCAACCGGAGAGTGAGTCGATTCCGGTATCAAAATCGGCGACTACTCAAAGAACTTAGCGAGGGAATCACCGAGTTCCCGCTCTCAAAGCCCGCGCCCCGTTTGCAAATATCAGGGACGGGGCGTGGAGTCTTCTGCGCGCTTGCTCCGTTTGAACAGTGAAGGGTGCGAGTGTCGACTTCGGAGGTTGTAATGAGCAGAAAAGCGATTAGCCGGGCTTCGATCATCGCCACTCTTATATTGTCGATTACTATCGGTGGCCGGACCGCCGACGCGTACTCAGTCCTTGCGCACGAGTCGATTATAGACTCGGTTTGGAATGATTCCTTGAAGCCGACGTTGTTGAAGAGGTTCCGCGCGACTCCTGAGGAACTGAAGGAAGCTCGGGCTTATGCCTATGGCGGATCGATCGTGCACGACATGGGCTATTACCCGTTCGGCAGCAAGCTCTACAGTGACCTTGTGCACTACGTCCGCAGCGGCGACTTCATAGAAGCGCTGCTATCGGACGCGCGCGACCTGAACGAATATGCTTTTGCGCTTGGGGCGCTCGCGCACTACGCCGCGGACAATGATGGTCATTCGATGGCGGTCAATCCGTCGGTTGCGATCCTGTATCCGAAACTTAGAAGCAGGTACGGAAGCGCGGTCACCTACGAGGATAACCCCTCAGCGCATCTCAAAACCGAGTTCGGATTTGACGTTGTGCAACTTGCTCGCGGGCGATACGCGAAGCAGGCATATCACGACTTCATCGGCTTCAAGATCTCAAAACCAGCCCTCGAGCGCGCCTTTGTTAAGACGTACGGTATCGAATTGAAAGATATATTTCCGAGCGTGGATCTGGCCATCGGTACATTTCGTCGAGCGGTGAGCACTGTGATTCCGGAGTTGACCAAGGTCGCCTGGGAGATGAAGAAAGATGAGATTCAGCGAGTGGCCCCGAATGCCACCAGGGAAGATTTCATCTACACCTTGTCGCGCGAGAGCTACGAAAAAGAATGGGGCAAAGACTACGGAAAACCCGGTGCGTTTGATAAAGCGTTGGCAGCCTTCCTGAGCATCATGCCTAAGGTCGGCCCGCTGAAACCGGTCGCATTCAAAGAGCCGACAACGCAGACGGAGCAGAAGTTCGTCGACAGTTTTGAAGCAACCGTAGCCCTCTATCGGCGCCTTCTTACGGCTCAGCGCGCGGGAAGGCTCGAGCTGAAGAATCTGAATTTCGATACGGGAAGAATGGCCAGAGCCGGAGAGTACAAATTGGCTGACAAGGCCTACGCGAAACTCTTGACTAAGAGCGGGACCATCCCGAAGGAAACGCGGGCTGGCGGACTTGAGCCCGCATCGAAGCCTGTCAAAGGCGCGGCGCTGAAGCGCAAGTCCGAGCGTTTGAACAGCGAGCATTGAAGCGCCGCCGCGTCCAGCCGCCGCGTCCAGCCAGCCCGTCCAGGAGGATTTCGACATCCTAGCTGGCCCCCGAGATCTTGAATCGGGAGATCGCCTGGTTCAACTGGTCGGCGATTTAGGCCATAGATTCGATGGTGAGCGCCGACTGGTGAGCGGCGGCGGACGTCTCAACGGTTATGTTCAACGACAGCAGATTTGTCTGCGCAGCGATCTCCTCTATCAACTCGGGTTTCGGGTTAGGTTTCGGGTTCGTCAGACAGGGACTCGGATGCCGCCGCAATGTCCGACGAAAGACTTACTGAATCAAACGAACCCGAAACCCTGAACCCGAAACCCGAAACCTCGGTACTCCGACACCCCGAACCCGAAACTCGAAACCTCAGCACTCAGCAAGCACTCGGCTAACTTCGTCTGGAAAGACTGCGGCTTTTTTAACTAACATGTGTATGGATTTTATTTCATGGTGAGTAGTGAGGCATCAGGAGGTCGAAGCATGTTTCAAGTGTCGCGCAGGCAGTTGTTGCTTCTGATTGCGTTGGTAGCAGTCGTCTCCGCAACGCTCGTATCGTTGACGTTCCGCTTCGTCGACAAGAAGGGCGTAGTTCTGGAACCGACAGTCATAGCGGACCCGTCGGTTGCAAGCGACGAGCAGAATAACATCGACGTTTATCGGTCCGTGAGCCCTGGAGTCGTCAACATAACCGCCGTCGGCTATCAGGAAAGCCTGTTTGGTGTTTTTCCGTCCGAGGGCAGCGGTTCGGGCTCGATCATTGATGACCGAGGCCACATACTTACGAACTATCACGTTGTTCAGAACGCCCAGAAGCTCGAAGTCCAAATCAACAACGATAAGTTCTCCGCTAAAGTTGTTGGCACCGATCGAGACGATGATCTCGCGGTCATCGGGGCCGACATACCCAGCGGGTACAAGTTGAGCATCGTTCAGCGCGGCAAATCTGCGGGGCTCGAAGTCGGGCAGAAGGTCCTAGCCATCGGAAACCCATTTGGACTTCAGAAGACGCTTACGACCGGCGTGATCAGCGGTCTGCAGCGACCGCTCTTTGACAATGCTGCTCAGCGAACGATCAACGGGTTGATTCAGACCGACGCTTCGATCAATCCCGGCAATTCAGGTGGGCCGCTGCTGAATGCGAAAGGGGAAATGATTGGAATCAACACGGCGATTCTGAGTCCGAATCAGGGAGGATCGATCGGCATCGGGTTTGCAGTTCCGATCGATATCGCAAATCGGGTGATTCCCGATCTGGTGGGCAAAGGATACGTGTCGAGGCCGTGGCTGGGCATCGGCTCCGTTCCAGTCCCTCGAAACATCGCCGACCGGTACAATCTTCCGGCCGAGGGGCTACTGGTTACTCAGGTAGCGAAGAATAGCGGAGCCGCCGCAGCGGGGGTTCGGCCGGCGGTCATTCGTCGCAATATCTGGGGCGATGCGATGCTTCAGGATCTCGGCGACGTCATCCTGACTATCGACGGCAAGAAGGTCAACAGCATTGATGATCTTCAGCAGGTGCTTTCTGACAGGCAGCCGGGCGAAACCGTTCAGATGGAAGTCGTGCGACAGGGCAACCGGCTAACCGTGCCGGTCCGACTGGGCGAACGCCCTGCCGAACAGAGGTAGTGCGGTTTGGTTTAGGGTTTCGGGTTCGTTTGAATCAGTAGTCTTTCGTCGGACATTCCGACGCCATCCGATTCTCTGTCTGACGAACCCCAAACCTAAACTCTCATTTCTGTCCCGACTGTTGCTGGTATCGCCGGTAATCAGCCACTGCTTGTTGGTGTTCGTTGATCGTCCTGGAGAATTTGTGGCGGCCTGTCGACCCAATCGCGACGAAGTACATATAGTCCGTTCCCGCAGGATGCAGCGCCGCCTCGAGCGACGAACGACCTGGCGAAGCAATCGGTGCCGGCGGCAAGCCAGTTACCTGATAGGTGTTGTACGCAGACAAGCGGCTTCGGTGCCGTGGTTGATTCGGATTCCCATCATAGTCACCAGCCAGGATCGCCGCGTAAATAAAAGTCGGATCGCACTCCAGCCGCATTTTCAACTTCAAACGATTGTAGAAAACCGATGCAATGATCGGTCGCTCATCCGGCTGCCGTGCCTCCTTCTCGATCATCGAGGCGAGCGTAACCACCTGATTCACCGTCAGCCCTAATTCGCGCGCTCGAGCCTTCCACTCCGGCGTGAAGACTTCTTGAAATCGGGTGACCATCGCTCGCACCAGGTCCTCGGGCGTAGATTTGGAACTGTAGTTGTACGTATCCGGAAACAGGAATCCTTCCAGGTCGCGATTGAACGGCGCTATCGGTTGGATCAGCGTCTGGTCCTCAGTGAGCTTGAGGAACTCTTCTGCGGTTGCCTTTCCAGTCCGGCTCGCAAGAGTCTCGGCTATTTCAAAACGATTGAACCCCTCTGGTATCGTCACTCGTTCGACCGCTACTTCGCCGCGGTGAATTTTGTCGAGCGCTTCGAGCGGCGAGATCGGCGACTGAAAAATGTAGTCACCCGCTTTGAGTCCCCCGCCCGTGCCGGTGAGTCGCAGGTAGAGCTTCAGTGCCGCGGGATGACGAACTATTCCCGCTTCACTCAGACGGTCGACTACCGCATTCATGCCAACGCCTTGATCGACGACGATGATCCTGCCGGCGGATGGATGTTCGACCGCAGTACGTGCCGTCGATCGGACCCAGAGCCCACCGGCTGCAACTGCCGCTATCACGGTCGCGATCGTAAGGCCAAGAGTTCTAGCGTAGCTTTTCAAGGTGACAAAAGGGACAGGACCACCCCCGGATTGGGAGGAATGGCGAATCCAATCGGGCAGATTCAGGGCTTTTATTTCCTCTTCTCGAGGTAGTCTCTCAAGATTATCATCGCCGCGAACTCGTCAGAACGTTCGCGCCGACGCTTCGAGTCGTAGCCGAGCTCCTTCATCTCGCGCTCGGCTTCGTAGCTCGTGAGCTTCTCATCCTGAGTCGATACTTTTACACGTACTCTTGCCCTCAGTTTCTCCGCGAAAGCCAGGCACTTTTGTGCCGCGTCTCCCGCGGTCCCATCAAGCCTGAGCGGCAATCCCACAACTATTTCCTGAACTCCGAGTTCCTCGACCAACTGCTCCAATCGCGCAAAGTCCTGCGCCGTTGTCGAACGGCGAATCGTTTCTACCGGGCGGACCGAGATCCCCAACTCGTCTGAAACCGCCGTGCCGATTCGCTTGGAACCCAGATCGATGGCCAGCACACGCATTGTCCGGAACGAGTATAGAAACCGGCGTTTTCACGTGTCAACGATCCGTACGCATCTGAGTAGAGCTGCCGAGCGCCGAGGCCCGCCAAACCCCCGACGAGGCCAGCAACCCGCAGCTTAGCCAGAGAATCCAGCCTGATGGCGGCACTCAGCACAACTGTTGCGCTCGGACTGCGGCGCAATGTATGATTGACTCACGTATTAACGCCAACCGAGGAGTTTCGGATGCGGTTTAGAACGAAGATAGCCATCGTCGTCTTTTCCACTCTCATAGCCTTTTACGCGATCATCGGAGGAGTAATTTCCAAATCCAGTCAGGGTGTCGCGCGAGGCAGCCAGTACGGGCAGGTTCAGGTCTTCGATGAGGTGCTCATGCACATCATCAGGGACTATGTGGATCAGCCCGATCTGGAAAAGGTTCGCATCGGAAGCCTCCGAGGGCTTGCGGACGGACTCGATCCTTACAGCGCGTACCTCACGCCGGAACAAGTCAAGCAATTCGATCCGAAGGCTGTCCGAGCCGAAACCGGCCTGATTATTTCGAGAGTGAGCGGTTATGCCTACGTCGTCGCGGTGCTGAAAGGCTCGCCGGCCGAACAGGCGGGAGTGAGGAGCGGCGACGTGATTGAGTACGTTGGCAAAGTGCCGACCCGCGACCTCAGCCTTTATGACGTCGAGCAGTTGGTGAGCGGTAATCCGGGAACCACTGTTGATGTGAGACTCCTCCATCAGGGCGTCTCGCGAAAAATGACTCTGACGTGCGCGAAGCTCACGCAGCCCGCCATCGAGTCCAGGATCGAAGAAACCGGCGTTGGCTATATTCGAATCACCAGCCTCGTTAGTGGCAAGGCCGCCGAAGTGCGCACTGCATTGAACGAGCTTATCTCAAAGGGCGCACAGCGGATCGTCCTGGATCTTCGCGGGGCAGCCAATGGAAAGTTCGAGGAAGGTGTTGCGGTAGCTAATTTGTTCGTGAATTCCGGTACGCTTGTAAGGTCGATCGGCAAGGGCGGCAAAGAGACTGCGAGCTTCACAGCCGAACCGTCGAAGGCTGTGTTCAACGGGCCGCTTGCGGTGGTCATTGATCGCAGCACGTCAGGCCCGGCCGAGGTGATAGCCGCGGCGGTGCGCGACCAGAAAAGGGCCGAATTGGTTGGCGAGCGGACGTTCGGTTCCGGGTCCGAACAGCAACTGTATTCTCTCTCCGATGGCGGCGCGCTTCTGATCACTACGACGAAATACGCACCGGGGACCGGCAAGCCGTTTATGGACGAGCCTATAACTCCGTCGGTTAAAGTCGACCGTCCGGTGGAAACGGAAGTGGTGCTTCCGGATAACGACGATGATGATGACAGCGACTCAGATCGGCCCGAGCAGCAGCCTCAAGTCACCGCGCCGAAACCTGCGCCTGCTGAAGACGTTCAGTTGAAGAAAGCTCTTGAAGTCGTGAAACAAACTCCTGCGCCAAGCGCACAGAAGCGAGTTGCCTCTGCTAAGACCGCACCGCGCCGCATTCAGGAACACGACACCAAATTAGCCGCGTAGGAAAAACGCCAGGTTTGAAATCGGAAGAGGTCACCCGGCTCTGGAGGGTGACCTCTTATCCTTTTATAACGTTCTTCATTACAAACCAGACATTGGCAGGACGTTCGGCGAGCCTGCGCATGAAATAAGGATACCAATACTTGCCGTAAGGTACGTAAACCCTCATGCGGTAACCATCTCGAACAAGCTTTTCTTGAAGGTCGCGCCGAACTCCATAAAGCATCTGGAACTCGAACTGATCTTCGGTGATTCCGCGTTCGCGGGCGAACTGTCGGGACGTCTCGATGATTGCCTCGTCGTGAGTCGCGAGTCCGTGATAGATGCCCGAAGCCAGCAGGAGTTTCATCAGCTTTACATAGTTTTCGTCGGTGTCTCGCTTCTGCGGGAAGGCCACAGATGCGAGCTCATCATAAGCTCCCTTGCAGAGTCTTATTCGGGCGCCAATCTTGAGCAGGTCTTCGACGTCGCGCTCACTTCGATAGAGATAGGCCTGAATCACAATTCCCACGTTATTGAACTCGGACCTGAGCCGCTTGAAGACTTCAAGTGTGGCGTCGGTGCGCTCCGAGTCTTCCATGTCGATGCGAACAAAGTTGTGGTGTTCGGCAGCGGCCTTAACGATCGCCCTCGTATTCTCGAAGCAAAGGTCGTGACTTATGTCGAGGCCGAGCTGTGTGAGCTTGACCGAGACGTTTGAGTCAAGAGAGTTGGCACGTATGGCGGCGAGGACCCGGATGTACTCGTCGACTTCGTTTCGAGTTTCACCTTCGCTGGTGATTGACTCGCCAAGGTGATCGAACGAAGCAGACGTGTGGTTTTGGTTGAGTATGCGAATGGCCTCGATTGCCTCCTCAAGGTGTTCACCGGCTACGAATCGTCTTGTGACATTATTAAAGGCCTTGAACTTTGTCAGGAATTTTTTGAATCCTTCACTGCGCGAAAGGTAAAGGAGCGTGGATTTCATCGGCATATCAAATCGAGTAAAGGTTGTGAATATCGTTGGGGCGGAGGCATGAGCAGAAGCGATATACCATTTGGACGCGCGCCGGGCTGCAAGTCAACAGGTCTGAAGAGTGACCAGGACTGACGACTCATTAAACCAGAGGGGCTGAGGTTTCACAATTTCAAAACTCGATGCATGAACTTCAAACCCGGAACGGGTAAGTCACTGGTCGCGCGTTAGGGACGCGTTAGCGAAATTCTTTTGCGCGATGCGGCGAATCCAATCTCCAAGCCGCCAGCAGCCCACATCCCGACTCGCTCAAAAACGGTTGACCTCCACCCTTCTCTAACCTATATTGAAAATGATTTTCAAAATGTATTTCAGAAAAAGGCGCAGGTCGCCGAAGTTTCATACGCTGCACGTCAAAGGAGAATAGATGATACAGCACGGTTCCGCTCACGCTGCTCAGCATTATTCCGCACTCATCCCTGAACTTGATCCCCCTTACTCTCTTAAACGCCGTACCCGCAAATCTCCAAGACATAAGCGAGCCTGGACCCCGGTGCTCTGTCTGCTGCTGAGCGCCGCAGCCCCCAATGCCTTCTCCCAGAATGCTTCGGCTCCTGAGCCCCGGCGTGCACAACAGGTCACCCAGGCAAACAGGGAGACGCAGCCCCATAACGAGGCGCGCGAGCGGTCGCCAGAACCGTCGGACTCCGGAAAGCATCCGGCCTCCACCACCGAAGTAGACCAACTTCGCTCTGAAGTCCAAGCCTTGAAAGCCCAGGTCGAGCAACTGCGCAAGCTGATTGAGGCCGGAGCACTGGCGCGAACGGGCGCTCAACCTTCTCAGCCTGCGGATTTCGCCGCAGCCCGACTAGCCGACAATTCCCAGTCACAACCTGACGCCCAACTCCAGGCAACCGCGCAATCACAACAACCCAATCAGAAGCAACAGAAGCTTCAGTCGCAGCCTGCGAATCAATACGCTAACCAGGACCCGAGTGCGAACCAAACCGGACAGCGCCAATCCACAATCGATGCGTTGATAAAACCAAAGTCGGCTGGCGGTCAGTTCGCCGGCTCGGAAGGACTGCTGCGCACGGACCGCCTCAAGATTGGCGGTTATGTTGACTTCCGCTATCTCAGCCGCGGGTTTGACGAAGGCTTCGAGATCCGCGAGCATGCGGACGAACTCAATCCCGGTGAAACGGACCGGACCAATTTCAAGCGCAACACCTTCATGCTCCCGCGCGCCATCATTGGCATGGCCGCCGCGATAACGCCGAAGCTTCTGTTCAACAGCGAAATTGAATTTGAGTTCGGAGGCAAGGAGGTAGATGTCGAACAGGCGTATCTCGAGTACCGCTTCAATCCCAAATTCAATCTTCGCGGAGGGGTGATCGTTGCGCCGCTCGGCCGGTTCAACATATTCCACGATTCGAATCTGCAGGACATGGCTCCGCGCCCGCTGGTTTCTACGCTGGTGATACCTTCAACGTATAAGGACCTCGGCGTGGGTGCGCTAGGCGAATTTCGGCTCGGCAGTCGCTCCAGGCTAACTTATGAGGCCTACATCGTGAACGGCCTACGCAGCGACGAAGGCGGGGAGATAGCTCGCGAAATCGGAACCTTCGAATCCAAGGAGAACAGCAACTTCTTCGACAACAACCCGCAGAAATCGGTTGTTGGCCGAGTCATGTTCAGCCCGATAATCGGCCTCGAGCTTGGACTCTCAGGTTACCGTGGCAAGCACGACAATCAGGGCCTCTACAATATGTCGATATGGGCGGTCGACTGGAAGTTTGCGCGAAAGGACTTTCAGGTGATCGGCGAGTATGCGAGAACCGCGGTACAGCGCCCACCTGAAGACGCCGCCGAAATCGCTGCGCGCCAGATCCTGATCAACGCTCCACGCGGTGACTTTGTCGGGACTTTTGAAGAGCTGGACGAGATAATCAACGAACCATTGTTTGACCGCCCCGCGCGTTCCTCGGATGGAATTTACATTGAAGCGCGCTATCGCTTCCGGCCGAAGTGGTGGACGTCCCATCTCGAAGAAGACGCGTCCATTGCTCCGGTAGTCAGGTTCGATCAGGTAAATCTCGACCGGCAGTTCCCCGGGTTCAGCTTTCCTCTGAATATGCGGCGCCTGAGTCTTGGCGTGTCGCTCCGGCCGACGGAGGCCGCCAGCATTAATTTCGCGTATCATTTTGATCGCAAGCCAGACCTGTTTCTCCGCTTGCCTGATGGACGTCCATTTCCTCCTTACTTCACAAATCTTGGGGTGAATGGATTCACCATGGGTTTGGCATGGGCATTCTAAGTAAACGAAGACTCGCCGCCCGGTGTTGACTCACCGGGTCGCGCCACTTTTTGCCGTGCCCAGCGGAGGTCAAAGCCATACGGGGTAGCGGGGAGCCCGATAGCGGAAGGCTACGAACAACAATGAAGCGGAGAGAATTCATCAGCAGGGTAGTGATCGCGGGAGGGGCGCTTGGGCTGGGTTTTCCGGCCAGCGTTTTCGGGCAGGAGCGGGTCTACCTGACCGAAGACCGCGCGTTGAAGGTTATATTTCCCAACGCCAAGACAATAGTCAAAGACGAGAAGGAGCTCTCATCCGCACAGTTGGTTCAGGTTGAGCGGTCACTCGGTGTGAGGCTCAGAAGCTCCAAACAGATTGTGTATCGCGGAGTCAGCGGCGACGCGACTGAAGGCTACGCGATGATCCTGAACGAAATCGGGAAGGAACAGTTCATCACGTTCATCGTTGGCATATCCGGGGATTTTCGAATACAACGAGTGGCGCTGATGGTTTTTCGAGAAAGCCGCGGTTGGGAAGTCGAGGACCCGCGTTTCACCAACCAGTTTCGCGGAAAATCTTCTCGAGATCGTCTGCTGATAGGTTCGGATATAATCGGAGTTACCGGCGCGACCCTTTCGTCTAGAGCGTTTTGTCGCGGAGCGAAGAAAGCATTGTTGATATGCGAGGCGTTGTACAAGAGCTGATCAAAGCGTGCCACGCCGAATACCTGATGGGCACGGTGGTTGAAATCTCCGTTTGGACGCTGGATCACAGCGGCGACGAGGCTATCGACCGCTCGATGCTTGAATTCAAGCGACTGGAGAACATGTTCAGCAGGTTCGATGAGTGCAGCGAGCTCGCTCTGATAAACCGCCAAGCAGCAACAAAGGACATGCCCGTTTCCGACGAGTTTTTCCGAGTCGTGTCCAGCGCCCTCGAATACTCGGCGCGGTCGGGAGGGTGCTTTTCTCCGGGGCTTTCGCCGCTCGTGCAAACGTGGGAGCGCGCGGCGCGCAACGGCTGCGTCCCTGCGGATACGGAGATCCACAAAGCACAGGGTCTCTGCAATCCTGATCTCGTAGTCCTCGATCGCCGTCGTCGCAGTATCCGATTCCTGGACCGGGGCGTTGCGCTTGATCTGGGTGGATTCGTCAAAGGTTACGCCGTGGACCGCGCCAGGGAGATCATTCAGTCTTACGGTTGCGAGAGGGCCTTCATCAATGCCGGCAGGAGCAGTCTTGCAAGCATCATTCGGTCGGCGGGCGCGTTGCACCGCGTCGGAATCCTCCATCCGGAAAATCGAGCACGCCTCGTTGGTTCGTTGCTGCTCGACAATCAATGCCTCTCTACATCTGGAACTCGCGAGCAATTCTTCGAGATTGATGGACGCACTTTTTCGCATGTCATCGACCCGCGCACCGGGATGCCGGTTCAGGGGGTCAAGTCCGCCACGGCGGTTTGTGCCTCCGCCGCGCGGGCAGAGGTAATTTCGAAGATGCTACTACTCGATGGTTGTAGCGAGGCTACAGTTCGTTGCGACCTTAACGGCTGGTCGTTGGATTCATTGACCGTTGTTTCTGAAGGCGGTCCGGAAGTTTACATCGAGCATTCCTCGTCATTACAGTTTACGTCGCCAGGCGACGCGGTCGAGCGTACGAGTCGAGACCAATGGGAGTTAGCAGGATGACGCCATATCCGCTTTCAAAGAGTGATACCAGTACCAAAGTTCTCATAACTCTTTTCATGCTCACGATGCTTGCAGCTTTCTCGGTTGCGGAGCTGAATGTCTACGACAAGATGGGGCGATTGAAGGGAGGAGTGGTCAGGCGCTACGGGCCTGACGCAACGGCCGCAGATACTCCGCGTCCGGTTGGGACCGATAGTGCGACGTCAGATACCGAGCTTGCTGGCGCGAGTGGGGAGGTAGAGAATCTGCCCTTCGAGGACGAGGCTTCGGCAGCGCGCGTCAACAGCTTTACCGCCTTGCTTGATGCGACCCATCCGCACGTATTCGAATTGCCGGTAGTCATGTTGGTGCTGGCTCATTTTCTGATGCGGACTCGCGCAGCCAGGTGGGTCAAGCTCTCGAACTACGTGGGTTCATTTGGGGGAATCATCGTTTTCTTGTCGGCGCCCTGGCTGGTCCGGTACGCCTCTGTCAAGACGGCGCCACTCCTTTACGTTGGGGCGGCGTCAATAGGTTTATCGGCGCTGACGATGATCGCTATTTGTATCACCGATCTCTGGGTTCCGCAGCCTGCCAGAGTAACCGTGGCAACTCAACCACAGACTATCGTTGTCGAGCAGGTATAGATTCTTAAATTTTATTGTATTGCCCGGCCCAAGTTGAAGCGCGCGTCGGGTGGTGTATAATTCACCCAAGGACCCGATGGAGCGCGAAGAAACACAGCTATTCCACGAACATTTGAGACGCGAGCGTCTGAAGCGTACGTCGCAGCGCGATCTGATTCTCGACGTGTTTCTGGACACTGAGGGGCATGTTTCGAGTGAAGACTTGTACGCGCTTGTGAAGGCAAAGGACCCCACGGTTGGATTCACGACGGTCTATCGCACGTTGAAACTGTTGAAAGAGTGCGGACTCGCGCGAGAGCTCGAGTTTCACGATGGCCGAACGCTTTACGAACACGATTATAAGCACAGTCATCACGATCATCTGATCTGCACCAATTGCGGCGCGCTGATTGAGTTTTACAACGAACAAATAGAGCACCTGCAGGATGAAATCGTAAAGAAGTATCGTTTCAAGCCACTTCATCACAGCCATCGCATCTTTGGGATTTGCGCCGAGTGCCAGAAGGCAGAAAAAATAGCGGTTCGCGCGGGAACCGCCCTGAGATAGCGTCCTCATTCATTCCTCCTAAGCTCCTCGAATTCTCCTCGTGATAGAAGATCGCTCCACTGTTTTGAAGCCAACGGCGAAACCGCTGGTAATTGCTCACCGAGGTGCTTCGGGACTCGCACCGGAGAACACCATGAGCGCATTCAAGCTTGCGGTGTCGCTTGGCGTAGACGGGATCGAGTTGGATGTGCAGCTATCGGCCGACGGCCGCGCGGTAGTGATGCACGATCTGCGAGTCGATCGCACCACGAACTCGCGGGGACAAGTCTCGCGGTTCACCGCCGAGGATTTCAGACGCATGGATGCGGGCTCCTGGTTCAAACGCCGGTTGCGAACGCGTCCGAGGCTGCGGTCAGAAATCGACTCTTGCAGCGCGGCCTACAAGCTTCCGAACACCGGCGCCTCAGCAGAGCACGTACCCGTCTTGGAAGACGTTCTGGATCTGGCTCGCCGCGCCAATCTGAAACGCTTGTTCATTGAGCTAAAAGGATGGCCGAAGACCACGCGTCCCCTGCTGCCGATGGTGATCAACTTGATTCGCGACTTTCGCATGGAAGAGCAAGCGCGAGTCATCTCGTTTGATCACGATTTGATAGAGCAGGCCGGCAGCCTGGACGATCGAATTCGAACGGGTGCGCTGTTCTCGCTTGCTCATCCGGCCACGATAGGAGTGAGGTCAGTCATTCGTGCACTGGAACAGTCTCGAGCTAAGGAAGCCGCGTTGCCGTTTGGTCTTGCGACGCCGCGGATGATCGATGCATTGCACCGGCGGGAGATACCGATTTTAGTTTGGACGGTCAACAGCAAATTGATTATGCGCAGATTGGCCGCCGCCGGAGTGGATGCAATTATTACCAACTTTCCAAACAGGCTCACGCAGGTACTGGAGGCGGGCGGTGGAAAGATTCCTATTCGCGAGCGGCTTCGCGCCGGACGGTTGCGCAAACGGGCTCGGTCTGGGAGATAATGCCTGTGTTGGAACGGCTCACTGGAAAAACTGATACTTCGCTGCGGTCCGGCACAGATCCGGGCCACGAAGAAACTACCCGGCAGATCTTCATTGCAACGTCCGACTTCTCGATCCGGCACTTTGTTGCGGCAGGATGCGAGTTCGAACCTCACTCTCATTCGGCGTTCACAATCACGACCATCCTCACTGGCGAGCTGAACGCAACGGTGGGCGCCAGTGACTTGACTGCCTTGTCCGGACAGACGCTTCTGACTGGCGTTGGAGAAACACATTCGGCCCGTTCGCGCACCGTCGAGTTCCTTTCGGTGAGCATTTGCCCGGCGTTGGTTTATGAAGCGCTGTCGAAGGCGGGCCTCGCGAGCAACGGCCCGGCAGTAGTCTTTACCGACAAGGTAGTGTTGGATGAGAGTCTGTTCGCGCTGGCCTTATCAATTCGGGCGGAGGCGTCACAATCGAGGCCCGGACGCACGCAGATGCTGGAGGCGCTTGTTGGCCAGATGCTTGTTCACCTGCTGCGCTCGCAGTTTGCGGTTCGGAAGTCGCCGAGCATAGAGATGTCTCGTGCCGGACCAGTTGATCGAAGATTGCGCCGTGCGATCGAATTCATGCACGACAACTACTCGCGGGAGCTTGGCCTGGAAGAGATCGCGGCGGCGGCGTATCTGTCGGAGTATCATTTCGCGCGTCTTTTCAAGCAGGTCACCGGCATGACGCCGGGCGCTTTTTTGGCGAGCATCAGGCTGGAGCGTGCGCGCACGCTTTTGGCGCAGACGCGAAAGCCCATCAGCGAAATAGCGGCGATGGTGGGCTACCAGAGCCAAAGTCACTTCACCAAAGTCTTCAGGTCAGTTACTGGCCTCACCCCCCGCGCTTTTCGAGAAAGCTGCCAGCCGGAAAGCGGAACTCACGACTGACGGATCGATTCGGCAACCGGTCGCTAAAACTCCGCAACAAAACACAAGACCTGCGCGGCTCCGGTCTGATCTAATTGTCCAACATGCGAGTTAACCATCGACTTTCCGGAAGGGGATATCTATGTCGTCCAAAGATCAAAAGAGAAACGTCCTGATCGACGAGCCTAAGGGCAAACTTGGGGTGTTGCTTGTCGGGTTGGGAGCCGTAAGCACTACGTTCATTGCAGGTGTCGAAGCGATTAAACGCCGACTTGCCGAGCCGATCGGATCGCTCACGCAGATGGGAACGATTCGGTTGGGCAAGCGAACCGAAAACCGCGTTCCGTTGATCAAGGATTTCGTCCCGATTGCGCCGCTTGCTGACCTGGTGTTCGGTGCTTGGGACATTTTCGAAGAGGATGCGTACGAGTCGGCGATTCACGCCGGAGTTCTTGAGCGCGATCTGGTGAATCAGATCAAAGAGCCTCTCCAGTCGATCAAACCCATGAAAGCGGTTTTCGATCAACAGTACGTTAAGCGGTTGAACGGAACTCATGTGAAGAGCGGCGCGAACAAGATGGAGCTCGCTGAGCAGTTGATGGCCGATATAAAGAGCTTCAAGCATTCTAACGAATGCGATCGGGTGGTGATGATCTGGTGCGCATCCACCGAGATTTTCATGACCCCAAGCCGAGAGCACGACGACCTGAAATCTTTCGAAGAGGCAATGCGTCAGAACAGTCCTGCAATCGCGCCGTCGATGGTCTATGCATACGCCGCGTTGAAGTCGGGAGTACCGTTCGCGAACGGCGCTCCGAATCTGACGGTGGACATACCGGCGCTGACAAAGCTTGCAAACGATCAAGGACTCCCGATTTGTGGAAAAGACTTCAAGACCGGCCAGACTCTGATGAAGACGATCATCGCCCCCGGTTTGAAGTCAAGATTGCTCGGTCTGCACGGTTGGTTCTCAACAAATATACTGGGGAACCGCGATGGCGAGGTGCTCGACGATCCTGAATCGTTCAAGACCAAGGAGGAATCAAAGCTGTCGGTGCTCGAGTATATCCTTCAACCGGATGTGTACCCGGCTCTGTACAAAGACTTCAGCCACATCGTGAGAATCAACTACTACCCGCCGCGAGGAGATAACAAGGAAGGGTGGGACAACATCGACATCTTTGGCTGGCTCGGCTATCCGATGCAGATCAAAGTGGATTTTCTTTGCCGAGACTCGATTCTTGCAGCGCCCATCGTGCTTGATCTCGCTCTATTGCTGGATCTCGCAAAGCGAGCGGGAATGAAAGGGATTCAGGAGTGGCTGTCATTTTATTTCAAGAGTCCGATGACCGCTCCAGGACTCTATCCCGAGCACGACCTGTTTATTCAGCTTATGAAGCTGAAGAATACATTGAGGCATCTGAGAGGTGAGGAGTTGATCACTCACCTGGGCCTCGAGTACTACGACTGACAGGAGATGGTCAGAGTCCGTCGCGTCCCGCGGAACGTCGTCACCTGAAAGCCGTCACCTGACAGAAGCAGAATCTTCCGGTCAGCTTTGCGCGGGAACCCGCTCGGCCTTCCGCAAGGAGAGTAGGAACGCGGAGAGACTACCCAACAGCAGTCCAACCAGGACTGTGAAGCTGACCCAGAAGATCAACTGAGGAAAGAACGCCAGCCACAGAAATTTTGGCCAGAAGCTCATCGCGTCTGCTACGTCAATTCCTACGTAGTCGTAGTGGGTCCTCCAACTTCCTTTCATCGCCAGGAAGTACACGATGGTGGAGGGTATTCTGGAGGCAAACCCATATGCGAGCAGAACCTTGAACAGCGACGGCCATGCTGGAGCGGCCACCAGTGTCCCAAGCACAATTGCGAGCCAGATGAGCAACAGAATCGGGGGGAAGCTGAGCGGCTGCCAGCGGCGAATGATCTCACTGGCCGCAAGCCACACCACCACACCCAGCATGCTCAGGCCTACAGCGCGCGCATATGTTTTTGGGCCGAGGCCGGCCCGCAACAACTTGAATGCGAAGTAAACACCGAAGGGCGCAGCGAGCCACGTTATTCCTATGACCCACGTCGTGCCACTCGGCACCGTGCCGCGCTGCCCTGTATCAAACCATGCGGGTGACCAGTGGTGCAGTTCTCCGTAAACACGCAGGATAGTTACACAGATCGATATCAGAGCGGGAACAAGGATCAGTTGCACGGTTGAAAGGCCGGTCTTACTAGCTCCTGATTCCATGCGATTGCCTCGGATCAGCTCTTGATTACGTAGCGTCCGTTCTGGTCGACCGACACCGAAGGCGGCCGATGATGATTCTCAAAGAAATCGTATCCGGGCTTTAGTTGTTCCCAAAACTGGATGAGACCAGGATTGGTGCGATAGTCCCTCTTCAACTTCTCAAATCCCTGGTTGTCTAACCGGGCTGGATAGATGTGAACCGGGATGCGCTCCTGACCGTTTGATCTGACTTCGACTGCCAACAGGTACAGCTCTTTTATTCCGTCATCGGTGATGGGCATGCAGCCTATGGTAGCGCACCCGCCGTGAATGAAAATGTCTCCGCCCAACTTCCCTCGGCTTCCCAGAATCTCGTCGGATCTATTGGGGTAGTCGAGTCCAAGCGAAAGATAGAAATTGCTCAGGGGATTGAACCGGTTGATCTGATAGAAGCCTTCCGGAACCTGCGCATCACCCTGCTTTCTTTTCGGGCCCACCGTTCCTGACGTGGCGCACAGACGGTACTGCATCGCAAGGACATATGACTGTTGGGGTGCCGGTGCGGCCCACACCTCGAGCACTCGCTCAGCCTTGAGCACGCGAACGAAAATTGAAGCCGGCGGGTAGGGCAGCTTCTTTGCGGCCAGGCTTTTCTTGAGAGACTCTTCTTTCTCGCGAGCCGCGGTCCGCACTCGTTCAAATTGCATCTGGCCGCTCTTGAATGAGCTCATTGACCGACTCGTCGGGCTGACCAAAGTTAGCACAAGCGTGGTCAGCAATAAGATCGCGCTCCGACGCATTTGACCCCTCAAAGAGGATTTCTAGGATGCAAAACCGACCTGCACCGTCCGCGTCTGTCCGGGTCTTACGCGGTTGCCGGCTCAGTCTTGCGGGACCTTCCTGCCACCACCAGTCCACCGACAAGCATTCCCATGGTCACGGTAAATGCTATCCATAACACCAACTGTGGCAATGCGCCGATCCAAAACCATTTCATTACCCAAGGCATTGCCGGAAAGTCATCCCTGGGAGCAACGTCGTAGTGGGTCTTCCAGTCTCCCTTGATTGCAAACAACATCACTATTGCAACCGGGATTCTTGCCGCATAACCGTACGCAAGCAGGACTTTGTAGAGAGAGGGCCAGCCTCTTGGGAGAACCAAAAGCGCGAGCAGCGCGCCGATTACGATTGCAATGAGAGCCACCGGCGAGCCCGCTGCGGCTTTGGAGACAATTATCACGGGCACCGGCAACATCATCAACGCAATGCCAATCAGGGCGAACACGATGGGTCGGGCAGTTGACGGAGGATACTCGCCGGCGCTATGCAGTTTCCAGGCGAAGTACCCGCCGAACAAAAAGGGCAGCCAGCTAATGCCTACGATTGCGCCCCCGCCACCTGCCGTTCGATCAAAGAACCTGGGAGCCCAGTGCTGCAGCTCGCCTACCAGCCGTAAAATAGTGATCGCCAGGGTGATGATGCTCGGGACCAGAATCAACTGCAGGATATTCACCTTCGAATTCTCGCCGCTCATTTCATCTCCTTTATCCCGATCGATTTTTCCACGAGGCTTCGCCTCATCGCTCTAAAGCTGAACCTAAACTGAACCCGGTGCCGCGTTTGATATGTCGATTCTGGACTGTTCAGCCTTTCAGCCGTATATCATAATTTTGATGGCCGATACAATGAGCTGGCCTGGGAGCGGTGACTTAACTTGATTGCGAGCGACTGCTGTCCCCGACACTAAAGTTCTGAGTATTGAGTTCTGAGTGGGGAAGGTGTTGGCTAGAGGGACAAACGCGCCAACGCTCAGAACTCAGCACTCAGGACTCTGATGGTGGCCTAAGCGTATGCTTGCAGGTCAAAAAAGCGAGGTGCTAGTATCAGGGTTCTTTAAGAGAAAAGTGACGGAGATTAAAGGATAACCGGCGCAGGCTCGGGTTGTACGAAGGAGCGACCGAATGAAATCAGTCCGTAGGGTGAAGATTAGCGCTCTTGGGCGCTATGTTCCGCCGAAGGTGGTCACGAATCACGATCTCGCAAGGCGGGTGGAAACGAACCACGACTGGATTGTCGAACGGACTGGGATAATTGAGCGGCACATGGTCGAGCCCGGCACCCCAACTTCTGAGCTTGCAGCCAAAGCTGTGGCTGAGTTGCTGCAAAAAAGAGGAATGGAGGCGGAAGAGATCGATCTGATCATTGTCGCCACCGTCACCCCGGACATGTTTTTCCCGGCTACCGCTTGTGTGGTGCAGAACAAGATTCGCGCAACACGAGCCTGGGGATTTGACGTTTCCGCAGCCTGCTCCGGATTCTTATACGCTCTGACCATAGGCGCGCAGTTTGTTGCTTCGTCTGCGCATGAACGGGTGGTCGTCGTCGGCGCTGACGTCATGAGCAGCATCATTAACTTCGATGACCGTGCAACGTGCATTCTCTTCGGAGACGGCGCGGGGGCGGTCTTGCTCGAACCGAGCGAAGATGACAGCCTCGGGATTCTGGACTTCCTGCACGAGGTTGATGGCTCGGGGGGACAGTATCTGCACATGCCCGCCGGGGGCAGCCTGAATCCTTCAACTCACGAGACCGTGGACAAGAAAATGCACTTCGTGCATCAGGAAGGGCAGCCTGTCTTCAAGTACGCCGTTCGCAAAATGGGCGAGATCAGCCGCGGAGTTCTCCAACGGAACAACCTCACCGGCAAAGACGTGGACCTGTTCATCGCTCACCAGGCGAATCTCAGAATCATCAACGCCGCAGCGGAAAAGCTGGGATTGGATGACAACAAGGTGGTAAAGAACATCCACAAGTTCGGAAATACAACCGCAGCCACGATTCCTCTGGCGATCGGAGACGCGATCGACGACGGAAGACTGAAGAAGGGAAGTCTGGTGGTTTTCGCTGCGGTTGGCGCGGGCTATACGGTTGGATCGGTTCTCATACGTTGGGCTTTTTAAGTTCGGTATTAGTGTAGAACTCAATAGTCGGTACTCAGCCCCTTGTACTCAGCGTTTCCTCCAGCTTCCTGGACAATCTTCACTCCTACGCTTGCTCCAATTCTTGTTGCACCGGCTCGAATCATTTCCTCAGCCTGCTTCAAATCACGAACTCCACCAGACGCCTTGACCCCCATCTCGCCTCCGACAACCCTTCGCATCAACGCGATGTCGGAAGCCGTCGCCCCGCCCTTACTGAAGCCTGTCGAGGTCTTGACGAAATCCGCACCTGCATCCTTGGCAAGCAGGCATGCTGTGACCTTCTCGTCCTCGCTCAACAGCGCGGTCTCAATTATGACTTTGCAAAGCGCGCCCGACTCATGTGCAACATCTACGACTCCACGTATATCCCTTGAGACCATGTCGTGTTCCCGAGACTTCAACGCGCCGATGTTTATCACCATGTCCAGCTCGGTCGCCCCGTCGAAGATCGCGCGGCGGGCTTCGAACACCTTGGTGTCGACCGTGTTCGCGCCCAACGGGAATCCGATTACCGTACAGACTTTCACCCCGCTTCCACGCAGTGCGCACGAGGCCTCACGTGCCCAGGTGGGGTTTATGCAAACTGATGCGAAGCCGAACTTCACTCCCTCCTCGCAGATCTTCAGAATCTCGGTGCGACTAGCCTCCGGCTTCAACAATGTATGATCGATATAGCGAGCAACCTTGAGAGCCGCGGCACTCTCGGCGCCGGTCAGCCCAAATCGGGCAACCCCGGACGCGATCAGGGATTGCATCCTATCGGGGCACTTGATGAAACACTCATCGTGGTGAAGGGCGCAATCCGATGCCGCCGAGCCTTCCGCGAGCCGCGACAGCAGTACGTCGGTTATCTCCGAAACGAGAGCTTCGATGTTCAGTTCATCTGCCATGATGTTCTTCAATCCCCTGACCGCCGACTGATCGCTGCCGCCCTGGCCCGCTCCTTGATTCCGTCCAACAACGAATACGATACGCTCAGGTCGCCTTTGCCGGTTACGAGGCGGATGTCTGGTTTGTACGTCCCGTGATAGTCGCTGCCGCCGGTCACGATCATACCGCGCGACGTGGCCATCGATGCGTACCGCTCGCGATCCTGTGGACTGTGCCTGCTGTAGACCGCCTCAACACCGTCCAGTCCAAGCGCCGCCAGTTGGTCAAAAACCGCGTCGGCCTCTTCCTGAGACTTGCACTTGAGCTGATATGGATGAGCCAGTACTGCAGCCCCGCCGGCCTTGTGAATGAGGTCTATTGCGTCCTGAGGCACGAGCCTGGCCTTTTCAACGTATGCAGCGGCGCCTTTGGCGAGATACCGGTCGAACGCGTTTTGAATGCTCTCCACGTATCCCTTTTGGAGCAGGAGTCGCGCGAAGTGTGGACGCCCGACTACCTCTCCACCGGCAATCTCCTCGACTTCGCTGTAGTCAATTTCAACGCCTAGCGATTGCAATCGACTTGCGATTTCGGGATTACGCCGGTCTCGCGCATTCAGTAACATCTCGAGTTGCGCAGCGAGAGTCTCGGATTGTGGATCGATGTAGTAGCCGAGGATGTGCATCGTGCCGGGCGAATACTCGGCGCTGACTTCTATTCCGTTGATGAACTCGATACCTTCGCGTGCTGCAGCTTGCCTGGCCTCGGCAAGACCATCGATTGTGTCGTGATCGGTGAGCGCGATCGCTCTAGCTCCTGCTTGTGCGGCGAGACGTATCAACTGACCAGGTGCATCACTTCCATCGGAGCACGTGCTGTGAGTATGAAGATCAATCAAGTCGTTTTGCATCGCGATCGATATTATCCGTTCGCGCTCCGCAGAGTCAATTTTGCACCCTCGTGATGATCATCTTCAGCATCGAAACCCGACGTTCGCGAGACGTTGTGGCCGTGCCACGCAATGGGCTTCCAGAGCCGAGTAGAAGGGTGCAGTCACAGAAAAGGCTCCTGAAGCCAATTCTGTGAGCACTGTCGGAGCAGCGATTTCGCCCCTATTTTACGGCCTTCCGTGGCTCCGGGGGAGACGGTGTCCTCACGAGAGTGGAAATTGTGAGGCTTGGAACTGGCTCTGGAAGCCAATTCAGCGGCAATTGCCAAAATGGCAAAAAATGACGACGAACATGAAGAAAAAAAAGATTGACAAGAATCGGCAACGCCTCTATATACAACTATATCTTGTGTAGTATTGGGAATAGTACACAAGCATAGTGATGACACACGATCTTGTGTACAAACCAAAATCCAACGAAAGGAGAGGCACACTTATGGCAACTGCAAAGAAGGGCGGCGCGAAGAAAGCCGCTAAGGGCGGCGCCAAGAAGGGCGCTAAGAAGGGCGCCAAGAAGAGATAACGCCAGCCGCCACGCAAAACGGGGGTTCTCTGTGTGAGAACGCGGGGATGGGTGACCATCCCCTTTTTCTTTCTCAAGACGCAAGCTCGGTTCCCTCTTCGCTGGTCGCGATGTGCTCGCCTCTCGTTCTGTTGTAAACTGACACTGATGAATCTAGAGAGATCAGAGCGGCCATGGGGCGGCTACGAAGTGCTCGCCGAAGGACCCGGATACAAGGTCAAACTAATCGTCGTTCGAGCTGGTCACCGGCTCAGCCTGCAAAAACATTCCATCAGAAGCGAACACTGGGTGATTGTCGCCGGAACCGCCCTGGTGACCGTCGGCGACCGGGAGCTGGAGCTCGGCGTGGATCAGACTGTGGACATCCCGCCAAACACACTTCACCGAGTTGCGAATCCGGGAAAAGACGATCTCCAATTTATCGAGGTTCAGTGCGGCGAGTACCTGGGCGAGGATGACATCACCCGGTTCCACGACGATTACAACCGGCACGCCCGATAATCGGTGTTCCGCTTGATCACGCCTGCACGTTCCGTTTGGGCGTATCCAGCCTGAGATCGATCTCCTGCTGATCGTACAGCCCGGTTTCGCCCTCGGGCCGGGTGTTCCATCGCTTGTGAATCCACAACCACTGTTCCGGGTAGCGACGTGCGTACTGCTCGATCACCTTGGTGAATCGAGCAGTGTTCGTCTGAACGTCTTCCTTGAAGTCACCGGTTCTGATGAGAGGTACCTCGGGCTCGAAGATGAGCTTGTGCGTTTTCGCTTCTCGGTCCCAGATCAGAAAGCCGGGCACAACCGGAGCACCTGTCCGCAGCGCAAACACCGCAAGTCCGGTGGTCGAAGAGGCCGGGAATCCAAAGAAGTCACAGAATACTCCCTCTTCTCGAAGAGTGTTTGCATCGATCAGCATTCCAACGTCGCCGCGGTGCTTGAGTGCCTCCATCACCGGACGCACTGCCCGGTTCTTGTCGATCACACTGTTGCCTGATGCCTCGCGGTAGGTGTTGATCAATCTGTCCAGCAGCCCGTTGTCGAGCGGTCGAACAAGAAAGCTCAACGGATGTCCGTACAACCCTTGAGCAAATGCGCAAAGCTCCCAAGACCCGAAGTGTCCGGTCAACAGCAGTACGCCACGGCCCTCCCCCGCTGCGTTCAGGTAGTTTTCCAGCCCTTCATACCTGACAACCCGCTCGATAGTGGATCTGGTGTGCTTTGGAAACTGAGAGAATTCGCCGAGCAGATTCCCGAGACTGTCGAAGAGCCCTACGAGAACACGGCGCCGGGCCGATTCCGAAAGGTCAGGCAGCGCAATTTTCAGATTGCGTGCGCCAGTCCTCCGGAGATTACCCGCGACCAGGTAGGAGGTGCGAGCGAGAGCCCTTCCAATCAGGCGTGCTGCACTGCGCGGCAGCAATCCGAGAGTTTTGAGCAGGAGCCATGCCGGCAGAAATTCGATGAAGTCACGAAGCGGGCTTCGCTTCTTTGTACTCACGGCGTGAACCTAGCATTCCACCGGCGGCCCAGTCAACGAACACCCGATCGGCGGTCGTTAGGGCGCCCTGACCCGTCGAGCGACAATAAATAGCGAAATGGCTTTACTCTTGCAGGGGGTAGGCATTTTAGGTATTCTAGCCGGTAGTTTTTTCTGCCCCTGCACTGCGATCCCCTAACGTCAAAACTGGAGAGTGGACAATGAAAAGCTCCGGGTCGCTTTGTCTAAAAGTCATGGGTGTAGCAGCGTTATTGGTGCTTTGGTGCGGTGTGCAGGTCAACGCCCAGCAGCCGGCGGTTGGCCGAAAGAAGGTGCCGACGCTCAACTCCGACGACGTGCGGATTCCGGTCGATACCGGCGCCGAAACCGCAGCCGATGAAACCCCAATTGCAAAACCGGCGAAGGCCGACTCGGGTGGCAAGGTAAGTTCCGACGAAGCCGGCTGGCGGGAACGGATCGCGCAGGCACGTGACAAAGTGAAATCGCTGGAGCGGGCGGCCGACGACGCTGAATTGAAACGCACTCAGCTTCGAAACGATCTGGGGACGTCCGGCCAGACCGCCAAATCCCGGAACGAGACTGCGGCCGATCTTGAGCAGACCGGCCAACAGGTCGCAGACCTCCGCAAACAAGCCAGAGCGGCAGCAGCGGATCTAGCCGACCTCGAGGAATATGGACGAGAACACAAGTTCTCAGAGGCGGCAGGGCCATCGCAAACCACCGCCGATGGCAGCGCCAACGAAGATTACTATCGCCAGCGCTATCAGAAACTGATGGAAGCCATTAAGGACGCGGATCGTCGCACGCAGGTTTACGATAATCGAGTGAAAGAAATAAGCCAGCACATCCTTCAGAATGGCGGCAAGAATGGGGGCGACAATTTCTACGCCGCGCAGCTACAACAGGACCGCGAAGACGCGCAGTCCAAACTGGACGAGGCAAAGGCAGACCGCGTAAAAGCAGAGGCTGACCTCGACGCATTACTGGAAGAGGCACGGCGAGCCGGCGTCGCACCCGGCGTGTTCAGAGAAACCCGATAACGCGTCTGTCAGTCCCCGTTACAAGCCTCCCTATCAGAAAACTAAAAGCGGCCTCCTTTCGCGGCGCGTTGTGGCGCGCCTGCCATACTCTTGGCCAGATAAATCGGGAACCGATGGCGGAAATATTGCTTGTAGAAGATAAGGAGAGCCTCAGGCAGATGCTGAGGATGACTCTCCAGAACGCGGGCCACGCGGTCGATGAAGCTTGTGACGGGGCAGAAGCGCGGCGACGGCTCAACGATAACCGATACAATCTTGTCCTCACCGATCTTAAGATGCCCAAGGCTGACGGACTCGAGGTGTTGAGAGCCGCCAAGGCAGCGGACGGCGACACTGCGGTGATCATGCTGACTGCTTACGGCACGATCGACGAAGCCGTGCAGGCGATGAAAGAGGGCGCTTACGAGTTTCTGCAGAAGCCTGTCGACAGCCGACACCTGCTCCTTCTGGTACAGCGTGCGTTGGATGAAGCCAGGCTTCGCGCTGAAAATGTCCTGTTGAGAGACGAGTACTCGCGACGTTACGGGTTTCCTCGCATCATCGGGGATTCTCAATCTATGCAGAAAGTCGGACGGGAGATTCAACAGGTGGCAGGCACTGGTACGACAGTTCTGCTGCTCGGCGAGTCTGGCACCGGCAAAGAGTTGTTTGCCCGCGCTATTCACCACCTCAGCCCGCGGCGTAATGCGCCGTTCATTGCAATCAACTGCGCAGCCATACCCGACACGCTGATTGAAAACGAATTGTTTGGCCACGAGAAGGGCGCCTATACCGGTGCGGACCAGCGGCGCGCGGGTAAGTTCGAGCTCGCGGCACGCGGCACGATCTTCCTCGACGAGATAAGCGAGATCGCTCCGGGCGTACAATCGAAGCTGCTGAGAGTGCTCGAGGAACGGAAGATCAATCGACTTGGCGGGTCGGCTGACATTGAAGTGGACGTCAGGGTCATCGCCGCGACCAACCGGGACTTGAAAGCAGCGGTGGGCGCGCGGCAGTTTCGAGAAGATCTTTACTTCCGGCTCGCGGTCTTCCCGGTCAATATCCCGGCGCTCCGAGAACGCAGATCCGACATCAGAGAGCTTGCGGAGTTCTTTGCAGCGAAGTATGGCCGGGAGTTGCGACGTGTGCCGCTGAAGGTAGCACAGGAGGCCATCCGCGCGCTCGAAGAATATGACTGGCCCGGCAACGTACGCGAGCTCGAAAACTGCATCGAGCGAGCCTGTATACTCGCGCGTGGAGGCGAAGTAGTATCTGAAGATCTCAACGTCCATCCGCCCTCCGACTACAGCAAACGCGAGCAGGATCTCCTTCTCGATGGGTTCGATTTACGCGGCACGCTGGCCGATGTCAGCAGTCGCGCACAACGGCTCGTTGAGCGGCGCAAGATCGAAGCGACACTCAAGGAATGCGATTACAACAAATCGCGAGCGGCGGAACGCCTGGGTGTGAGTTACAAGACTCTCTTGACCCGAATCAAGGAACTCGAACTCGAATAAACCCGCGAAAAGACTTCGAGCCGGTACAACGTCTCGATGGAACGCGGCAACTAACTCCTCTTAACTCAGTTCTGAGTTCTGAGTTTTGAGTACTGAGTTCTGAGTGCGGGTACTGAGTAGTGAGTTCTTTGTTGTTAGTCGTCGTCGTAGTCGTAGCGCCTCCGACCCCCTACAGCCGACTACTCAGAACTCAGAACTCGGCACTCAGAACTTCTTACGGCGCTTCAGCCTGGAACGGCCCACCCCGGCAAGCTAGAATCCATACCTTATGAACCGAGCTTCCATCGATGAGCAGGTAGCGAGCTCGGCCGATTCCACGGAGGGTCCTGCCGCGACGCAATCGGGCGGAAAAGGCAGATCCTCGAGTGTGGCCCGATCGGCCGGCATCGTCAGCCTTGCTGTGCTATTCAGCAGGCTGCTCGGTCTGGTCCGAGAGATGGTGTTCGCGTATTTCTTTGGTGCGTCAAAGAGCTTCGCCAACGACGCTTTCGTAGTCGCCTTTCGAATTCCTAACCTCCTGCGAGATCTGTTTGCCGAGGGCGCATTGTCGAGCGCTTTTGTCACCGTCTTCTCAGACTATCTCGTAAACAAGGGCGAAAAAGAAGCGTTTCGTCTGTCGAACCTGGTCGCCACGGCATTGATGTTGGTGCTCGGATTGATCGTCATACTGGGAATGATCTTTACCGGGCCGCTGGTTGCTTTCTTCGCGCACGGGTTTGTGGCTGAGCCCGAGAAGTTCGCGCTGACTGTTCGCCTTACCAGGATAATGATGCCGTTCATCCTGCTGGTGGCGATGGCCGCAAAAGCGATGGGGATCCTCAACGCCCGCGACCGATTCGGCATCCCGGCTCTTGCATCGTCCTTCTTCAATATAGGTTCGATCGCAGGCGGTCTGATCTTTGCCGTTGTGTTGACCGACCCGAAGCTGTCGCATCCGGTTAGTTCCATAGTAGAGCGCCCCACCGACGCGATCATCGGCATGGCATTTGGCGTTTTGCTGGGAGGGTTCCTGCAGTTTGCTTTTCAGTGGCCGAGCCTGAGGCGAGCCGGCTTTCGTTACCGGCCGATGCTTAGCCTTGTTGATCCCGGAGTAAAACGGATATTTGGCCTGATGGGGCCCGCGGTCATCGGGGCAGCAGCCGTACAGGTCAATATACTGGTAAACACGAATTTCGCATCCTCCATTGTGAATCCGGCTACTGGACAGATCGGGACAGGACCAGTTTCGTGGTTGAACTACGCAATCCGCCTCATGCAGTTTCCGATCGGTGTTTTTGGTGTAGCCATAGCGACGGCTACTCTGCCATCGATCTCAAAGAGCGCGGCGTTAACCGAGATCGGCCAGTTTCGACGAACGCTTGCCGGCTCGATTCGGCTATCCTTTCTGATGACAATCCCTTCCGCGGTTGGGCTCGCCGTGCTATGCAGGCCCATAATCGCGCTTATATACGAGCGGGGGAATTTCAGGGGTACCGACACGGATCACACCGCGGCCGCACTCGCGTGTTATGCGATAGGGCTCTCGGGATACGCCGGGATCAAGATCGTTGCTCCCGCTTTCTATGCGCTTGGAGATGCGCAAACCCCGATGTTCATCAGCATCCTCTCGATAGTTGTCAATTTTGGATTGAACTGGACACTCGTCGGCCCGCTACAGGAACGAGGCCTCGCGTTGTCGACTTCCGTCGTCGGCTTGCTGAACTTCGGATTGCTCTACATCATTCTTCGCCGCCGGATAAGCGGAATCGAAGGAAGAGCCACCGCGATTACGATTGCAAAAATACTCACCGCATCTGCGGTGATGGCGGTAGTGTGTTTCGCCTTCAGTGCGGGGCTTCCGCGGGTGGTAGGCGACAGGTTTGGTGCCAGATTGCTGATAGTGGTCGCCTCGGTTGGTGCGGGAGCCGCTGTCTTTTATGCTGTCGGGAGCTGGCTCAATATCGCGGAAATGCGTCTCGCTACAAGCGCATTCACGTCGCGCCTGAATGTGTTACGGCGTCGTGCGTAGCGCAAGGTCGTCGAGCGGATCAGGCGGAACCCTCGACCGTAAAACCACCTCTAAACTCAGCCTCCCGGATCGTCCCACCTTTTTCTTACGTCATCCTAGTAGACCAGTGCTGATTGCTCAGTAGTGAATGTTGAGCATCGGCGAATGAAATCCACGGAGGAGATCGTGAAAAATTTTTTGGGACGAGCACTGATGAAGGCAGCGGCGTCAGCCGTTTTGTTGTCGTTGATGTTGATGAACTGTACGCCGTTATATGGCTGGGGGGCAGGCGGTCATATGATCGTAGCGTTCATAGCGTTCCAGCGATTGAATCCGAGAGCGAAGGCCCAGGTCAAAACGCTTCTCGCGCTTCCAATCAAACCCTCAAACGTCACGTCAAAAAGCAAGGACTTCGTGAACGCGTCGCACTGGGCGGACGATGTCAAGAAGCTTCCCGGCTTCGAGTTCTCAGGCGATTTGCACTTCATAGATTTCCCGTTCGCGACCGATGGAACGAAGCTGCCAACGGACCTGCCGAAGCCTGACAACATAGTAGTTGCGTTGGACAAGTACGTCGGAATACTAAAGACGAGCACCAGCAAGACTGCGCGCGCACAGGCGCTAAGGTTCATCATTCATTTCGTCGGCGATATTCATCAACCTCTGCACTGTGCCACCCGGGTAGATGCGCATCATCCAGAGGGAGATCGCGGTGGTAATCTGGTGTCAGTGATTGTGCCCAAGGGCAAAGGAGGAACGGAGTCGGTTGCGCTGCACAGCTATTGGGATGACGGTCTGAGGGCTTTTCCTAAGAGCGGACCGAACTTTACACCTCCGCCTTTGAGCAGTATTCCGGCTGCTGCGGCTAAGGTTAAGCAGGACAACCCTGACACGGATCCCGCGCTGAATCTGAATCAACCGTTTGACTTCAAAGGATGGGCTAATGAGAGCGAGGCGTTAGCAAAGGATCCGGTCTATAAAGATGTGCAGAACGGAACTCACGTTAGCTCGGAGTATTCGACTCAGGGGATTGAGGTAGCGCGACGCCGGGTTGCGTTTGCGGGATACAGGCTGGCCGCGCTGTTGAACGCCATTTGGCCCGAGCACTGAGGCTAGGGAAAACAATTCGGGCGCTGCGGATTTGCTACTGAACACCGCAGCGCCCGGTGAGTAATGGAGGAGGATTCACCCCAAGCGACAACGCTTAGAAGTTCGAGCAGCCGCTGCGATCATCAGGCGCAATGAAAAGAAGTCGCAGCCACTGCTTTTAGTTCACTCACGTATCTAATAACGCCGAGATGCCTAATGGGTTTCAGAAAGTTTTTTTAATAGTCAAACGGGGCGCCTCATCGGCGCCCCGCCCTAGGAGAAGGATTCTTCTGTTCTGAACTTCGCTCCCGATCGCTAGCTCTATCAGGATACTCCGCTCAGTTTAACCAAACGTTTGAACGGCGGATTTGTTCCAGAAGTTCGTTAAGGTCATGCAAACGCTTACTTTTTCGATCGCCTCGACAACCTCGAGGCGTTTCGCTCGACCCACGTCGAAGCCTCGTCAAATTTCTCGAACCGCTTTTCCTCCATCCTGAACTCCCGACCATGATAAATGGTGCGACCCGCCGCGAGCCGCGGTGGATACTTCACGTGGAGCATCTCATGATAGAGCACGTACTCAACGACGTACCCCGGTACTCGAGGATTGTCGAGCGACGGACTCAGCACGATCGCGTCATGCACCTTGTCGTGGTGCCCGAGAACTCTACGCGTCGGCCTCTTGCCCCAACTGATCTTGGGCTTTTGCAGGGAACTGGAAAAGTAGCGCGCGTTCAAGTGGTCAAACACTTCGTCCAGGTTGTAGACCTTTCCTTTTGGAGACGTGGTGATCTTGAAGCCGCGCCTGCGTCGGGTGGAGTCGGTCGCGTCCACGACCTCGGGTTCGGTGGTGTGCCGGCGATAGATTCGCTCATGTTCGGATGGGATCTTCAGCCGATAGAGCTTCGCTATCAGTATACAAGCCAGCGCGTGAAGCACTTCTTCCGGTGAGTGACGGAGAATGTCCGAGACGCGCGCGTAGACGCGCCCGCTCCTCAGCCGGATCGTGGAAGATAACCCGGCATAAGGATAGAAGCTCACTTCAAAGGATGGAGTCGGCGCCTTTTTGACGAGACTGCGGAGGGCGCGATCGAAAGCGTGTTCGAGCCGTTCCTCGGGAGACTTCACTGGAGCGATATCAAACAACCGGCTTTGCATCGTGACTCGTTCGGCCATCTCCCAAAGCTACCAACCTACTTCTTCGCATTCGGCCGATCGTCCGGCTCAACGTAACGCTCCCGGTAGTGAAGCTCGAGCTGCTTGTTGTCCGGTACGCCGTCGCCATCTACGTCGACATCTACGCGGATCTTTCTTTCCTTGCCCTCGCGCCGAGTGTTTGTCGGTGAATATCCGAGGCTGTACTGGTTCCGTAGAAGCGCCTCGATAGACCTCATAATCTGCGGGATCTCGCTTTCAAAGGTCATGGCAAAATACGCGCCTCCGCTTAGTCTGGCGAAGGTCTGCAGCCCATTTCGGGCTTGCTCAAAGTCAGTGCGCAACTCGCCGGGCCATCTATCGCCGTATTTCTTGTACATCAATTGTCCGACGTGCACGCAATAGATCGGAACACCAGCGCCCGCGACTATCTTCATCGCTTTATCGTAGGTGAGCTTGCTGAACGTGTCCTTGCCAAGGGTGATCAGTATGACCGCAGTGTGACCCGCGACTTCCTGCAACCCGGTGTATTGCTCTTCGCCTTTATTCTCTTCGAAAAGCTGAATCGCTTTTCCGCCAAGCAACACAAAGGCGAGCGCGTCGTAGATGTTTGCCTCGCTGAAATTCAGCGTGTCTCTGTAGGCCGCGACCACTGCCTGGTACAGAGCCTGCGGATCGCTGGTGAAGTCTTGAACGACCTTTACCCTCATGCTGTAAGTGACCAGCGCAATGTGATCCTGCGGCTTAACAAAGCTCCGGGCGAAAATGGCGGCGGATTGAAATACCTCCTGTGCAACTGAAGGGTCTATGTAGTTGATGAAGTAGCGATTGCGATAATTATTCTCGAGCAACAACACCGCGGTCATGGGGCCCTGGCCGCTGTTGAAGTTGGTCGCCTCCTGCTTTATGCCGTCCTCGTAGATCGTGAAGTTCTTCGGCGTCAGATTAGGAATCAGGCGGCCGCTCTTCTTGTCGATTACGCTGACGTCAACGTTGACCACCTGCGTGGACAATTTGAGAGGGACCTGGTTCTTGGCGTCCTTTGTGAGCGGGGGCTCCTGTTCCTGAGGCTCCTGGCCCTTTTGAACGTCAGTCTTTTTCTCGGCTTTCTTCTTTTCGGGCTGCCGGCCGCTTTGGGCCGAGACGTCAAAACCGGGGAGCAAAGGCGCGCTGAGGAACGATCCCACGAGCGCAAACAGGACGGCTGCCTTAATGAACGCAGCTGACTTCATAAACTTCCTCCGTCATTTGCAATCGATTCGAGGGTGTGCGCAATCCGATCAATCTTGGAGAAGTTTAGCAGACGGCCCCAAGGCAGTAAAAGAAGTTCTGAGTCCTGAGTTCTGAGTCCTGAGTCCTGAGTGGGCCAGCCCAGCGGCCCTTTGACGTCGCGTGGATTCGTTGCGAGCAAGAGACCCGGACCGCCAGACTCAGAACTCGGAACTCAGGGCTCTGAAAACCCGATCGTCGAAGTAGCCTCGCAGCAGCTCCAGTCTGACGGCGCCTTCGCCTGCCACCACGCTCACCACATCGTACCTGTACGGTTCTCTGGTAACCTGCATGATCTGTCGATAACGCCGCGCGGCCCTCGCAATCCTTCGTTGTTTTCTCAAATCCACATTGCGCGGGGGCGTAAAAAATCGATCAGAAGCCCTGGTCTTAACCTCAACGAAAACCAACGTCTCACGGTCGTAGGCGATGATGTCAATCTCTCCAGAAAGTCTGCGACCCTTGAGGCCGCGACCAAGCGGTACCTCCACGTTTGTTGCCACGATCCGGTATCGCTCCACTTCGACAAGGTACTTCTTTGCTTCGCGCTCGCCCAATCGACCGAGATCCAGATGTTGAGCACGGCGCGAAGGCCATTTGAGCAATCTTCGGAGCAGACTTTTGAACAAACTGTGCTGGACCTGTGCGGTGCGGGAATCTGCTGCCGGCGCGGACGTACCGGAGCGCGCGCCGATCTTAACGACTGACCATCGTGCTTGTAAACGCTCGACCGCCAAGATAAATTCGGGTGAGGTCACAATCCGATGAGCAAATCCTCTTCTTCAGGCGAATACCTCCCGGGCGTCGTCATACTCGGACGGCCGAACGTCGGGAAGTCGACCCTGTTCAATAAGATTACCGGGAGCCGGCGCTCCATCGTTGGTGACGAACCGGGGATAACACGCGATCGGATCTACGGCACCGCCGATTGGCGAGGCAGGCAGTTCAGGCTGGTCGACACCGGAGGGATCATACCCGAAGACAAAGAACTGATTCCCGCGAACATTCTTCAGCAGGCCAGACTGGCGCTCGCCGATGCCCCGTTGATCCTGCTCATAGTTGACGCGCGAGCCGGAATAACCCCGCTCGATGAAGGCCTGGCCGAACTGGCGCGCGACACCAGAAAACCTGTCTTTGTTGTTGCCAACAAAGTCGACACGCAGAAGCTCGAGGCTGACGCTTACGAATTCGAGCGTTGGGGGTTTGACGAAGTCTTTCCAATCTCCGCCGAGCACGGGAACGGCGTCGCGGAATTGCTCGACCGAATGATCGAAGTGCTTCCGGCGATTGAGCCCCGACCCGTTGAAGGCGAACCGGTCGGGCTTGCGGTTGTGGGCCGTCCCAACGTGGGCAAGTCGTCTCTCGTAAATCGGCTTAGCGGCGAGGAGCGCGTGATTGTTTCGCCCATACCCGGCACCACTCGCGACGCCGTGGACACGGACCTCGAATACGAAGGAACGCGCTTTCGATTGATAGACACCGCCGGCATTCGCAGAAAGGGCAAGACCGAATTGATGGCTGAGAAGCTCTCGGTGGTGATGGCGCGACGACATCTCGAGCGCGCCGACGTAGCCATCCTGCTGATCGACGCTATCGAAGGGCCGACCGCCCTCGACGCAACGATAGCCGGATACGCGCACGAGGCAGGCGCGAGTCTGGTGGTGGCGGTGAATAAGTGGGACGTGGTTGAGAAGGACAACTACACCGTAGGCCAGTATGAAAGGCGAGTGCGAGAGATGATCAAATTCGCGGACTACGCCCCGGTGGTATTCGTTTCCGCCAAGACCGGGCAGAGGGTCGCGAAGCTTCTGGAGCTAGCGAGTCAGGCGTACACCGAGCGCAACAAACGGATAAGCACTGCTGAACTGAACCGGTTTTTCGAGTTGAATCTGGAACAACCCCGGGCGACTACACCTTCTCGGAATCCGCTAAGGGTGCTGTACATAACGCAGGCGGCGGTGGCCCCGCCAACGTTCGTTCTGTTCACTTCATCGAGAAGCCCTAAGGCGAAGCTTCATTTTTCATACGAGCGCTACGTCGAGAATCGGCTTCGGGAAGAATTCGGGTTTTTCGCGTCGCCGATCAGGATCAAGCAGCGCCGGAAGAGGGGAGATGGGGGAGATGGGGGGATGAGGAGATGATGGATGAGGATGGGGAGCGCTTCAAGAGAGCGCAATGATTGAAGACTCAGCCGAAGATGTCTTTCACCTTGTCGATGATGCCTTTGTCCGCCTGTTGACCGTTGTTGGACTCGAGCAGCGACAGTTCTTCGATCAGGCGCCGCTGCTCTTTTGACAGATTAGTGGGAGTCACGACGGTCACCGATATGTATTGATCGCCTCTGCCGCGCCCACCGAGAACCGGCATCCCTTTGCTCTTGAGCCTGAATACCGTTCCGGTCTGAGTTCCTTCGCCGATCTTCAGCCTCTCATCGCCGTCGAGCGTAGGCACCACGATCTCACCGCCCAGCGCGGCGTGCGCAAACGAAATCGGGACCGAGCAGTACAGGTTCGAATCGCGTCGCTCGAACGTCGCGTGCTCTTTCACATTGACGATGACGTATAGATCTCCGGGAGGGCCTCCGTATTCTCCCGCTTCGCCTTCACCGGCAACTCGAAGTCGCGACCCATTATCGACGCCCGGCGGTATCTTGATCTCCAGCGTCTTCTCGCGCTCCACGCGTCCCTCGCCACGGCACTCCTTACAGACGTCCTTCACTACGCGTCCCGCGCCGCGACAAGTCGAACAAGTACGAGCTACTGAGAAGAAGCCCTGCTGGTAACGGACTTGTCCGGTCCCGCCGCACGAGTTGCATCGAACCGGCTGTGAGCCTTCCGCGGCGCCGCTTCCGTGGCAGAGCTGGCAGGTCTCCAGCCGGGGCACTCGAATCTTTGTTTTCAATCCGGCGGCCGCCTCTTCGAGGGTGATCTCGATATCGTATCGCAGATCGGATCCGCGTCGCGGACCGCTGCGACGTCCGCCGCGAGTGCCGCCGCCGAACAGGTCACCGAAGCCGAACATGTCGAACAAGTCTTCAAATCCGGGAAAGCCCTGACCAAAGCCCGCTCCGGCTCCAGCGCCGAGTCCAGCGTGACCAAAGCGGTCGTAGCGTGCGCGAAGCTCGGCCTGAGAGAGGACTTGATAGGCCTCGCTGACCTCTTTGAATTTTTCTTCTGCTTCCTTGTCGCCGGGATTTTTGTCGGGATGAAATTTTACTGCGAGGCGGCGATATGCCTGCTTGAGTTCCTGATCGGTGGCGTTGCGCTGAACGCCCAGCACCTCGTAGTAGTCGCGTTTGCTGCTCAACTGTATTTCCGATCGAAGTTTGCTGTTTCTGGCCTTCGAAGGGCCCGAAGACCAGAAACGCGAACAGCAATTATAGCAAACTCTACGTCAGTTCAGACAACGGAGCTTCCTCTTCGCTCTTATTTGAAGGTGGGCTGGACGCAAGCCCTGTCGGACGGAACATCGCGTCGGTGATCATCTTCGCCGCGCTCTCGAGCTGCTCGAGCGCCTTCCTGACCTCCTGCGCATCCTCGGAGATTGCAGTCGCTCGCGCATTATCGAGGGTCGAACGTACGAATTCCTGGTCTTCGGCAGAAAGCATCCACCCAAATTCGCCAAACGACCTGATCGTATTCTGAAGCAGACCCTCGAGGCGGTTGCGCGCGATAATGACTTCCTTGATTCGCCGGTCGTTTTCGGCGCTGCGATTCGCCTCTTCGATAAGGTCGTAGATCTCGGAAGCGGACAGACCAGACGAGGGCGTTATGCGCATCGCCTGTTCAAGTCCGGTCATCTTGTCGCGGGCCGAAACCGAAACGATTCCGTCGGCATCGACTTCGAAGGTAACTTCGATTTGAGGCAGACCCCGAGGAGCCGGCGGTATGCCTACAAGCTCGAATTTCGCGAGGCTTCGGTTGCCTGATGCGATTTCGCGTTCGCCCTGCAGCACGTGGACTTCCACCACCTGCTGGTTGTCGGCTACGGTTGTAAACACCAGGCTCTTCTTTGTAGGAATGGTCGAGTTGCGGTCCAGAATCTTGGTAAACAGACCGCCGCGGGTTTCGATACCCAAGGAAAGCGGGATGACGTCGAGAAGAATAAGGTCTTTGACGTCTCCGGCCAGAACGCCCGCCTGAATCGCTGCGCCGATCGCCACTACTTCGTCGGGGTTTATTTCGATCGAAGGCTCGCGGTGGAATATGTCGCGCACCCGCTGAATGATGATGGGCGACCGAGTCTGACCGCCGACCAGCAGCACTTTGGTGATATCCGAAGCGGTGAGCTTTGCGTCGGCGAGCGCCTTCTGGCATGGCTCTACGGTGCGCTCGACGAGGTCTGCAACCAGCTCCTCAAATTTCTCTCTGGTCAGAGTCTTGTTGAAGTGCTTTGGTCCGGTTGGATCTGCCGCGATAAACGGCAGGTTCAACTGCGATTCGGTTGCGGTGGAAAGTTCGCACTTGGCGCGTTCGGCAGCTTCTTTCAAACGCTGCAGAGCAAGCCGGTCGCTGCGCAGGTCAATACCGGTTTCCTCCTGGAAAGTCTCGATCATCCATTCGACGACTTTCTGATCAAAGTCTTCGCCGCCCAGGAACGAGTCTCCGCAAGTCGACAGGACTTCGAACACCCCGTCGGCCATTTCCATGATCGAGATATCGAACGTTCCGCCGCCGAGGTCGTACACCGCGACCTTTTCGTTATCGGTCTTGCCAAGGCCGTAAGCGAGCGCGGCCGCTGTAGGCTCGTTGATGATTCGCTGTACGCTCAGCCCCGCGATCTTGCCGGCATCCTTCGTGGCCTGGCGCTGTATGTCGTCGAAGTAGGCGGGTACGGTGATGATCGCTTCGGTGACTTCGTCGCCCAGAAATTCTTCGGCCGCCAGCTTCAGACGCTGAAGCAAAATGGCAGAGATTTCGGGTGGTGAATAATCGCGGCCTCGAACTCTGACCCGGCAGTCGCCGTTGGGCGCTTCGGTGATCTCATAGGAACAAACCTGGCAGGCGCGTTGTACTTCCTGCGAGTTGAATTTCCGTCCCATCAACCTCTTTACGGCGTAAATCGTGTTTGCTGAGTTGGTAATGGCCTGGCGTTTTGCGATCTGGCCGATCAACCGTTCCCCCTTCTCGGTGAACGCCACAACCGACGGTGTCGTACGGCCGCCCTCTTTGTTGGGGATAATCTGAGTAACCCCGCCCTCCAGTATGGCGACGCACGAATTTGTCGTGCCCAGGTCTATGCCGATAACTTTGCCCATGAGATAGCCTCCTAATAACTCGAACCGAACGCACGCGGGGGATTCAATGCTCTACCAGGGGGCTGGTGTATAGGGGGACTGTTTGATCAGGCGGATTTCAGATGGAACGGGTGAAATCTAAAATCCAAATCACTTTTCGGGGGTAGATGCAACCTTTACTTTCGCCGGGCGAAGAAGCTTGTCGCCCATCTTGTATCCTCTCTGGAACTCTTCAATGATCGTATTCTCTTCGTGCTCGTCACTAGGCTCGGTGGTGACCGCCTCGTGTACGTTCGGGTCGAACGTCTTGCCCACCGACTCGACCGGCTCGAGCCCGAATTTGCTCATCGCGTCCCGAAACTGTCGGTGAATCAACTCGACGCCATGCCGAAGCGCTTCTGCGTCACCCTGACTTTTCTCGAGACTTGAAAGAGCTCGCTCCAGATTATCAACAACCGGCAGAAATTCAATCAAAACTTCCGCTCGCGCCCGCTGATAGGTTTCTACTCGCTCACGCTCGATCCGCTTGCGGTAGTTTTCAAATTCCGCCTGGCGCCGCAACAACTGATCGTAGAGAGAGGTTCGCTCCTGGGTGAGCGCATCGATTCTGCCCTGGAGCTCCGCAAACTGATCTGCGATCTCAACCTGGTTTATCGGGGCATCCTCGGATTCGGAACCACGCTCGGCCTCGACGACATCCTCTCCTGAGGCTTTCGTTCCTGAGGCTTCCGGTCCTGAGGCTTCCGCCGCTAACGGCTCCTCGGAGGTATCGGGCTCGTCCCTCTCGGTCCGGGCAGCGGAGTCTTCCGATTCTGCTCCCACGCTATCCAAATTGTATTTGCTGGGCATTTCCCCCGGCTCAGTGTTCATCTCCAGATGTCTCGCTCTTCCTTCCACCAAAACCTGTCCCAAACTTGGCCGCGCTCGCTTCCGTCGCTCACCTGGCCTCTCAGAGCGTCGGAGCCGACGAGTTCACCACCGACGAACTGCCCTGAGCGAGCTGCTCAAACAGCCTAGAGATATATTCTACAATACCGATCAACCGTCCATACTCAAGCCGGGTAGGACCTACTACGCCAATGCTCCCAGCAGGTTCGCCCCCGGAGTAGAAACAACGGGAGGCGATCACCGAACAATTCCGTAAATCCGACTCGTTGATTTCGCGACCGATGCGAACCGCCACCGCCTCAACATTCGAACTCTCGATGCATTCGTTCAGGATCTTTACGATCTTGCTCTTCTGTTCGAGCATCCTGAACAACGCCCTCATCTTTTCAGTATCCACAAAGTCGGGCCTGGCCAGAATGTTGGACGCGCCTTCTATGAACACGTCCGGTTCATCGCCCTCCTTCAGGCTCTTGCTGCAAAGCAGGACTGCGTTTCGCAGGAACCGGTCGTAGAGAGCTTTTTCTTCGGTCATCCGGCGCATCAACTCGTCCCTGATCTCTTCCAGCGTCCAACCCTCAAAGTTGTCCATCAAGTAGCGGGCGGTGCTGTTCAACTCATCCCGGCCGAACTCCTCATCCACCCTTATCACCCGATCCAATACTCGACCCGCGCCCGAGACCGTTATCACCAGTATTCTGAAGTCCGGCAGCTTTACGAACTCGATGTGATTCAAACGGTCGCGCGCAATCGAGGGCGAAACTACGATCCCGACGTTGCCCGAGAGCTGCGAGAGCACTGCGCTCGCGCGCTCCATCAGGACTTCCGGGTTCAGGAGCGACTCTTCGTCAAGCAATCGCTCTCTTATTCTTGCTGCATCGGATCGCGAAAGCTTCGTGGGCCCAAGAAAGCCGTCGACGTAACAACGATACCCTCTGTCGGTCGGTATTCGTCCGGCCGATGTGTGCGGATGTGTCAGGTATCCTTCCTCTTCAAGCTCCGCACAAATGTTGCGTATCGTAGCCGACGAGAGGCTCTCGGTCGATTGGCGCGCTAAGGCAAACGACCCGACCGGTTGCCCGGTCGCAATATGAGACCTCACAACCGCAGCTAAAATTTCCTTCTTGCGGTCGTCATAGGTTGAGCCGCCGCGCTTAGCCATAGTTGCTCTTAAAAGGGGGGCAAGCCCGACAGGGAATTGCAACGGTAAAGTAACATCAAAGCCCCACCCTGTCAATAATAATGGGCCTAACGGGGAAGGCGAGACGCGGGGAGGAGAGAAGGTGAGGAAAGGGACGAAGGGACGAGAGACGCGGGGATCCGCGGAGGAGTCAAAGTTGGCTCGAAGGCCTCATCGGTAAGAAGGTCCCGGTCCTGTCGGGTCAACGCGTCTCCGCGTCTCCGCGTCACTCCTCCCCGCGTCCCCCTTCCGCCCCTTCGCCTGCTAAGGCAAGTCGCTATCGTCTGGGTCGCTTCGCCGCCTGCCGCGCCTCCTGCCGCCTCGACCCCCACCTAACTGCGAAAACTGATCCGACCCAAAACTCCCCAAACCAGCCAACGAAAAAGTAAAGGAAAATGCACTCTCGTTGCGCAGCCCCGCCTTGAACGTGTTGTAGTTGAACTGAACACCACAGCAATCCCACGAGTAACCCATATAACTTCGCGAGTTGCTCAGCCGGCCTTTTGAGACTTCGGTCGGGCTGACAAATCGATCCGTGAAGTCGTAGCCGATTCGCGTGCCGCCATACAACCCCCTGAGATCGTCGCCAAACTGAACTGTGGTAAACACCTGATTCCCCGGAAACGTCCCCGCCTCAAACCGATTGGGTTCAAGCTCGATCCGCCGAGACAGATAATAGCTGCCCGAGACAGTCAACTTGTTGGTCCGAAAACCCGCGCCCAAAGATAAACTCCTCACCCCGTCTCCGCTTGTCCCCACGTCCATTCGCACGTCCGCAAAAACCGAAGACAGCGGACGGTAACGCATTGAAACGTTTATCGGGGAGAACGATCGTTTCACGCCTCCCGACGTGTATCCTGACAGCGTATTAAGAGGATAGAACTGATTCCGCTGTCCTTCGATCAGCGCGCCCCCAAAATCCCGGTCAAAGAAGTACTTCTGCGCAATCTTTATCGAGAGGACCTCATAAGCCTGCTCAGTTGCTTCGACATCACTTGTACCGGCGGGCGTGCTGGTTTGCGACCCGCTCTGGTTCGCAGCCGCGCCGGGTTGCCCCTGACCCGCAGGCTGATCCCGGTTGGCATTCTTGCGGCCCAGGTCAGCTTTTTGGCCCTGCTCGATCTTTTGAGTCTTCTGGGTTTCGTCGGGCGGTTGTTCGCCCGGCTTTTCCTTGTTCTCTCCGGGCGGTTTGGGCTCGGTGTTTTCGTCCTTGTCCTGTTGTGGACGTACTGGCTTGATCTGTGCGGCGCCGCTCAAGTTTTTCCGCCGCCGGCGGCCGGTCACATCTGACGACGACTGACGGATAAAAAAGCGGTTCACCAGCGCGTATTCGATTTCGTTTGTGTTCGCAACCGCATCACGTTCGTCAAACCGGATTATTTTGGCGAACTCATCGCCGATCCCCACAATGCGACGATATGTTATGTAGCTTTCGACAATGTGTTTGAAGTTCTCCGTGCCGTCGGGCCTTGTGTAGGTCTTTTCGAACGAGGGCGGCCGGACGTCGACATCCAACTCCGCGTACCGGCGAGAGATGTCATTCGGGACGATTGGATCGAACTTGCTTGGATCAAACAGCGAAAAGCCGGGTACAAACTGAGGACTGTTCGGATCCAACCTCGGGTCTGCTGGATTCAGCGTGAACTTGTCCGGATCGAACCGCTGAACCTGCGGGTCAATCCTGCTCGTATAGTAGGTCTCTCGGAAGGCCACGCTTGGTGTGATCGCGAAGCCCGCAACGGTAGCGAGCGGTACGGTTATCTTAGGCTGAATGTCAAAACGTTGCACCGCCGCCGGCGTCACAAATACCGTTTCGCCATCGACGCTTTCGCTTCGTTTCAGCGCACCAAGGCTTGAGTCGATTGACAGGTAAATTGGAAGATTTCGCACGATGCGGCGCGGGTAAACGCCGAGATCGATGGCCGGCGCCTCGCGAACCGCGACATCGAACTCGGAGCCCGCCGCCGGTTGGGCCGGATCTGCGCTTGGTCTGAACAAAGTGGTGTTCTCGTTCGAGGCCAGAAGATTCAGACTGAAACCGTGGGTGTTGTTGTTTGCGTAGAACCGCGATTCTCTGCGCGGATCGATCACTTGACTGATATCGTCGGAAAAAACCTGACGAAACCGCAGGCTGGTGACCAGCGACATATTGCCAACGGCAAGCCATCCGTGAGGCAAGTACTGAACGCCCTCGCCAACGACTGCCGTCCCACCTTCGTTGTCTCCCGGTTGCCCGAACAATCTGTCCTTCACCGAGAAGACTCCGAGTCTCAGAAAAGATTTCTCTCCGGTTTGCGCCCGAAACTCCGCACCAAGTCCGATCCCTCGCTCGGTGTACAAATCGCCTCGAAAAGTAATATCTGCCGAGTCGCCGAGTGTTTGGTAATAGGCGCCTTTTATGGTGCGTCCCTTCTGATTCGACGAGCCGGTGGTGGGAAGCAGAAACCCGGACTTTCTCTCCTTCCTCGTAGCGGGTATCCACGTGTAAGGCAGGACAATCGTCGGCAACGTTTTGATCCGGAACACCGCGTTGTGCAGGATCACGCGATCACCCATCTTCAGTTCGGCGCGTCTTGCACTGAAGGTCCATTTTGGAATGACGTCTTCACAAGCGGTGACTACCGCATCGTAAAGCTCGTACGTGTCGGGACCCGTCTTTTCGACTTTAGCCGCGGTGAAGAAGACGTACTCACCGGTTTGCGTGCGATCGGTGAACCCGGTTGTCTCCCAGAAAGTGCCGAGCTTTGATCGCCAGTTAAGTTCGGCGCGTTTTGCGGTAACTCGTTGATTCGGACCCTGGTCAAAGATCACGCTGCCTTCGGCGACCAGATCACTCGTGGTGGAATTGAGATTGGCGCGATCCGCCTGGAGCCGGTAATCGCCCTGCGTCGCGTTTACATATCCCTCGTAGAAGTAGACATCGCCTTCTTTGGTCTGGCGATCGGCGCTTATGATCGTCTCTTCTACGGAGCCGCCGTTGGTTGGTGGAGTGGGGGATGGTGCCGCCTTCTCGGCGCCGGTTGAACCTTTCCGCGCTCGCTTTTCTTTTTTCTTGTTCTTGCGATCGGTCGCGGATTCGTTCGTCTGCGACTGTTGAGGTAGCGGGGTAGACGCATCAACGCAAAGCGCCAATAGCAAGGACAAGCACAATGCCGCGCTGACGGCGCGTGGAAACCGAGTCATTGGTTGGAACCAGCCTCACTTAGAACCGGCCTTTCGCCGCGTAATGCTAGCACGGGGTTTTGCCTGCGCGCCAACCACATCGGTTTGTTGGCTAACCGCTTGAATGTCTGTACACTTAAACGCGATGAATGAAGCGCCTCCAAG
>DATFXM010000142.1:0-63179 GCA_035315885.1 Blastocatellia bacterium | reverse complement strand
CACATCCGGCTCGATTTCAACGCCGGAGAAATCATCGACCTTCTGAGAGTGGTCGGCGGTGCAATCCTCTCGTCCGTCCCAGTCACCAAGGAGGGAAACTTCAGAGAACTGCGTGTCGCGGCCGCCCTGTGTGGTCATGATACCGGCTGAAAACGCACTGAGGCCGCTCATGTTGAGCGGCAATCCAACCTGCGGCTCAAACCCGCCGGTAGGTCCGACGTGCTGAGCCGTCACTTTGCCCTTAGCCTTCTTCCCGTTGGGGAAGAAGATCTGTCTCACATTTTCCGGCAGCGGGCTCGGTTCAACCTGGCTCGCTTCTCCGGTTTGCGGAACTGTCGCCCTCTGCCCGTTACCAAACTCCTGCTGAAATGCGGCAGGAGGTGGAGCAAGAGGAGCGCTAGCTACCGGTCGCGGCGTGATAGCAGCTGTGCCCGCCGCCGCTCGGGCTTTCATGCCCACGAGCGGGACTGCCAGCGCTGCAATCGCGACCGCGAGCACGGCCATCATCAACGCTCTTTTTATTCTCATCGTATCCCTCTCCAAAAGATGTACTGGAACTCTTTCTCGAAACGTGATGCCTGACTTAAATTTCCGCCGGCTACGATTCGTGATTTGAAAAAACAAGTGCGCCCTCAGACTTCAAGGGGATTCTCGGGATAAACGCACCCAACGCCGGACCAACCTCCGGCGCCGCGCACGCATTCCCTTTGCGAACCGTCTGTCCGACGGCTTTGAATCTGATCGTTTGAAACGCAAAAGAAGCCTTCGTCTCTCTGACGTAAACTTCAACTACAACAATTTTTTGGGGCAGTGCTGCTAATACAAACTCGAGTTAGGCTTGAAGAAAGAAGCCGTATAATAAATCGCGAGTTTAAGAAATGCAACGAATAAAATAGGCGAACACCCATATTTTTCGCCCGTTTAGTCAAAGATCTAATTACAGATCCATTCACACTTTAAGCACAATTCCACTACGGTTCACACAACCGACCGGTCCGCTCTGTGCACTCGACGTGCCAATCACTCAACTTCCGTCGTGAAATTCATCAGCGCACATCTCAAGCTTCCCGTTCACAGCACTTAGATTGATCTCAAGTCACCATTCGCTGGCCCAGGAACCTGGATACCGCCTGCATCGTCATTGAGTTGGCTACAATTTGTTCAACGGGCTGGGCACTTTGTAGTCATCGCTTGGACCGCTCTCTACCCAACGCCAAACCCGAAAGCCATATTGCACACTAGTTGGGCGCTGAGTGGAAACTTTATTTAATTTCAGTTGGATTTCGCCCTTGGACACTTTCCCCCTCGCCCTTCGCACCTTCCCACCTTACGGTCCCCGCTATTAACCACCAACCCAGATGGGTTTCACGCAAAGAGCGCAAACACTCAAGAACCTGTGCGGCCTTTGCGGTCTTTGCGAGTCTTTGCGTAAGACCCGCCTTACTTAATCGCGCATCTCGAGGACAGCCCATTCCGCGGTTTCGAAGCAGAAGCAGCAATGCTATAATCCGCGGTTCGGATCGCCCGATCTTTTAGCTACATCGCAAAGCGTTCTGATCTACAACCAATGAATCTGAGGCAGCAGTATCAGAAGCTCCGAGACGGAGAGCGCGGGAGCATCCACCATCGCCCAAGAGGGCGCGGCCTGGATGTCGCTCTCGCCTATCCGAACACCTACTTTCTTGGAATGTCGAACCTTGGATTTCAGGCGGTCTATCAACTCTTCAATTCGTACGGCGACGTAACCTGCGAGCGCGTGTTCATTCCCGATGCGGAGCTCGACGCGGAAATCGAGCGCTCCCGCACCGGCCTGGTCACGTTGGAATCTGAAACTCGCGTATCCGAATTCGACGTTCTCGCGATATCGGTCTCATTTGAAACTGATTATCTAAATATTCCCAAGCTGTTGAGACTTTCGGGTATCCCCTTGTTCGCGGCCGAGCGAACCGACTGGCATCCGCTGGTGGTGCTGGGAGGGGCAGCCGCCTTCTTGAACCCCGAGCCGGTAGCCGACTTCGTAGACGTCGTCTGCGTCGGCGAAGGCGAAGTGCTCGTTCCAGCCCTCCTCGAGCAGATCGGACAAACGACTTCCCGGGACGAGCTTCTGATGAGACTCGCACAACAACCCGGCTTCTACATCCCGTCTTTCTATGACGTTCAGTACGATGAAACCGGAGTCGTGAGACAGATCACTCCCAGCAGCGGCGCTCCACGACGGGTGTTCACGATGCGAAACCCAATGCGCAAGCAGGATGGGCACGGGGTCTTCGACGATGAATTCATCCCTGCAAGCGAGATACTCACCGACAACACTGAAATGAGCGGCCGTTATCTGATCGAAATCTCGCGTGGGTGTTCGATGGGCTGCAGATTTTGTTGGGCGGGTTATTCCTATTTGGCTCCGCGAGTCTTTTCAGCCGAGAGACTGCTCGAAAGGGCGGCAAGCATGCGCGAGCACACGGACAAGATAGGGCTGGTTGCTACCGCGGTTTGCGATCATCCTGAGATACACCGACTGCTCGACGGACTCGAGAAGCTGGACTACCAGATATCGGTCTCATCGCTTCGGCTCGATCAAATAACTCCCGAACTGCTCGACGCGCTGGTGCGCCGGAACGATCAGCAGCTTGCGATTGCGCCCGAAACCGGGTCGGACCGATTACGTCGAGTAATAAACAAGGATCTCACCAACGATCAGGTGGTGGAAATCGCAAACATGATCTTCGAGCGTGGCATCTTCAATCTGAAACTCTACATGATGATCGGGCTGCCTACGGAAGAGGATGAAGATCTGGACGCGATAGTTTCACTGACTGAAAGGATACGGTCGAGGATGATCGAAGTAGCGCGGCCGCGCGGACGGGTCGGCTCGATCATCGTCTCGCTGAATGCGTTCGTGCCCAAGCCTCAAACTCCTTTTCAATGGGAGCCGATTCAGCCCGAGCGAGTGCTGGATCAAAAGATCAAGTATCTTACTCGGAGCCTGAAGCGTCTTCCGAATGTCGACGTGCGCGCCATGTCATCGAGGGTGGCACAGTTGCAGGCACTTTTGTCGCTGGGCGACCGCCGGGTCTCGAGTTTCCTGGTAGAAGCCGATCGGGCGCGCAACTGGCGACAGACGATGAGGAACTGGACGAGCTATTCGCAGCGTCGCCGCGAGCTCGATGAGCCGCTGCCGTGGGACGTCGTAGATATAGGGCTCACCACCGAGTTCATGAAAAAGGAATATCAGCGCGCTCTGTCCGAACGCACGACCAGTCCTTGTCCGGCAATCGATCCGTGCATTCGCTGCGGCGTTTGTGACCCACGATTTGTTCCTGAAAATGCCCTGGTGCAGCTTCAGTGGATGAAGCCCCTGGAAGTACGTTCTGAGTTCTGAGTGGGGACTTCACTTTTGTTGATCAAACCTACATCTCAGTAGATCGCTCGACTCAGGACTAAGAACTCAGAACTCCTAACATCACTCACCTTGACACCGATGCGCACTTGTCATAGATTGCGCCGGAAAATTGCAGGTTACTTTGTGTAATTCAAAGAACAGAAGCGAACCGAGGTACCGGGAGCGGGTTCGATATCCTTCCGAAATGGAAGTTCTGAGGTTTGAGTCTGTGAGTGCGGCGGAGGTTCCCATCGTTTCGCTGCAGTCATAAAGTCCCAATCATAAAACAGCAGACAGTACTCATTAACCTTGTACAATGTGGACATCACCGTTTCGCCGTCGAAGCTCGGCGAGATTGCGCAACTTGAAAACGTGTTCGCAATCGAGGAGCGCGGTCTGAAGCGCAGGCTCGACGAGGCTCAAGGTCAGATCCTTGCAGGTAATCTGTCGGGCAACGTGCCGACCGGCCCGGGATATCTGACTTTTCTCTCAAACAAGGGATTCACCAGCTCACAGTTCGGTTCCTTCGTCGTCGAAGTCGTAGACGACGCCACATCGATCACCGGGCACCCGGATCTTCCAACGACTCGCGTAGCATTTCAAAACAACCCGACAAACCAGACCGGAGCGCAGGGCGGCCACGGTTTCTTGAACACAAACATCATCGGAGGCTTCAACAACGGTACCGGCTCGGCGGTTGAAGACGCCAACGGTTTCAACTACGGGCTGGGAATCGCGCCCTTCGCCAGAATGGGATCCACCGCGATATTCGGAGCCACCGCAGCTTCCGCCTCCACCTGGGAGAACACTGCGTTTGGACAGGGAGCCCGAATCTCGAGCAACTCGTGGGGCTTTACCGACAATGTAGGCAACCCAATACCGCGCTACGACACAAACGCGCAGATGTATGACAGCATCGTGCGCGATGCTCAGACCGTCGCAGGCTTGCAGCAACTCACGGTAGTGTTCGCGGCAGGCAACGATGGTTCGGGCGGCAACACAGTCAGCACCCCGGGAACGGCAAAGAACGTACTCACTGTCGGGGCGGGCGAGAACGTTAGAATGACCGGCACGGACGGCTGCGGCATCGGCAACACCGGCGCCGACAGTGCAAATGACGTGATCTCGTTCTCAAGCCGTGGGCCAGTCAATTCAGCAGGTGGCGACGGTAGAATCAAGCCGGAGATCATGGCTCCCGGCACCCACATTGAAGCTGGAGTCCCTCAGTCGAATTACAACGGGAGCAGCGTCTGTAACCAGTTCTTCCCGGCAGGTCAGACACTCTACGGCTGGTCGAGCGGTACGTCGCACTCTACCCCGGCAGTAGCCGGCGGGGCAGCTCTTGTTTATCAAGACTTCCTGAACAAGGGTCTCAGTGCGCCCAGTCCCGCGATGGTCAAGGCTTATCTCTTAAACTCAGCAACTCGCATGACGGGCACCGGTGCAAACGACACTCTCCCTTCAAACAATGAGGGTATGGGCCGGATGGACCTGAGCCGCGCCTTTGACGGCGCATCCCGGATCCTGGTGGACCAGACTCAAGTGTTAGGCGCTACTGGCGCGACCTTCCAGGTAGCGGGTTCCGTAGCAAATACCAGTCTGCCGCTTCGAGTCACGCTGGTCTGGACGGATGCGCCTGGCCCGACCACCGGGGCAGCGGCGGTCAACAACCTCGACCTCGAAGTCACGGTCGGCGGCACAACGTTTAAGGGGAACGTTTTTTCGGGCGGAAGCTCCGTCAGCGGAGGAACCGCGGATCCCCGCAACAACTTCGAGTCGGTGTTTCTGCCCGCCGGGACAACCGGATCGATAACCGTAACGGTCAGGGCTACGAACATCGCGGGCGATGGAGTGCCCGGGAATGCCGACACTACGGACCAGGACTTTGCGCTTGTCGTCTACAACGCGACGCAAACAACCGCTGGCCCGACGATTGGTGTGTCCCCGGCGAGCTTCACCTTCAGCGCGACTGCAGGAGGCGCTAACCCGGCCAGTCAATCTCTCAGCGTCACGAACAATGGCGGGGGCACTCTGACGTGGAGCGCGACGGATGATGGAACCTGGTTGACGATTGCTCCAACGTCCGGCACAGCTCCAAGTACAGTCACGCTCTCCGTGAACACCGCCGGCCTTGCAGCGGGCACCTACAACGCGACTATAACGGTGAGCGCCACGGGTGCAACAAACTCACCGGTATCGGTTCCGGTGACGCTGACGGTCAGCAATCCTACGAGCGAGTTGATAACAAACGGAGGGTTTGAAGGAAGCAGCACTCCGTGGACGCTTACAGGCAACGCGATTCGCTCAACGGGCAGTTTCCCGCACTCGGGCACAGGCTATCTAATCGTAGCGAACACCAATAGCACGACTGGAACCGCCTTCCAGACGATAATCGTGCCGGCGGGATCTGCCGCGGCCCTGACCTTCTGGTTGAACGTGACAACGAGCGAGACCACGACGACAACCCAGTTTGACAGATTGTTCGTCGAGGTACGGAACACGTCGGGGACTCTACTGTCGACGCTTGCTACGTTCAGCAACCTCAACCGTGGAACTGCGGGCGTGTACACGCAACGAGGACCGTTCAGTCTTTCCAGCTTTGCCGGACAGACTGTTCGGATTCAGTTCCGGGCGACCGAAGACGTGTCGCTGCCAACAAGCTTCAGGGTAGACGACGTGTCTGCGCATTGATGAAGTCGGAAGCAATGAAGATGAAAGCCCAGGGTTACCGTCCGGGAACCCTGGGCTTATTTTGAGTTCTGAGTGCTGAGTTCTGACTGCTGAGTCACAACCCGGGGCACTGATCCTACATCTTGAAGTTGAAGTTGATCACGCCTACGCAGGTGATGGGCACGCCATCGCGCATTGCCGGTTTGAATTTCCAACGCTTGGCCGCCGTCACTGCTGAATCCCTGAGTAGCTGTGGTCCTGATATCGCACGCGCCGAGACCACGTCGCCCTTTTCGTTCACCGATATTTCTACAGTGACCGATCCCGATTGTCCCGCGGTGCGGGCCATCTCAGGGTAGACGGGCTGCACCTGCCGGATCGCTTCGCCACGGGTTACAATTCCGGTTCTTCGTGACGCGGCCACCGGCGGAGGTGGCGCCTCGGGACCGGTGGTGTTGGCGTTGCCGGGCAGACCCTTCGGTACTGGGTTATCAACCCCACCGGTTGGACTGTTAACCATGCCTACCATTGGAGGTGCAGGCGCCGAGGGTTTTTGAGCTCGGGTCTGTTGATTCGTATTCGGCGTTGCGGCCACTGTTCTGACAGGTTGATCGTTCTGAAGCTGCTTCTTGTCCGGTCTGTCAGGCTCCGGACGCTGACTAGTAGTCTCGGTCTCCTTTGCCGGTGCATCCGCAGCCGGGACATCCATCTGTTCGCTCATCAACTCGTCGCCCACGCCCGGCGTAGCCATCGTTGGCAATTCTTCAGTAGCCTGGACAAGCACCCGATACTCATTGTCCAGTTTCCTCTCGTACATTTTGGGCCCTACGACCGCACCCACTCCGAGCGCGGCAATCAATAGGCCCGCGGCAACGGCGTAGACTGCCTTCTTCGATTTCTTTGGTGATTCCTCGTAGAAGGCTTCAGCGTGCGCAAGCGCCGGCGAAGGTTCTTCGACTCTCGCAAGCGTGGATTCTTCGAAGACGAGCCTGGTTGTGTCGTTGACCGGAGGTGACGCGAGGTCCAAATCAGCCGGCCGTTCAAAAGGCGGCGGCGAAGGCGGCGTAACCTGTTCCTCGAAGGGCGGAACTACCTGGGGAAGGGGTTCTGGAGCAACCGGAGGCTTGAGCCGGCCACCGGTATCAACCTTGGGCTGCGATACGACGGTTCCAAGTTTCAAATCACCACTGGCGCTTACTGCGACTTCGGGCATCGGCTGTGAGTCGCGCGGCGCTTGCGGGCCCGAAAGCGGCGGGACAGTTGAAAGCGGCGGCGCGCTTGTAAGCGAGATGTCGATCGAAGGCTTCTGCGAGCGATTCAACCTCTGCGCTCTGACGATGAAGTCCTTTGCGCGATCGGCGTCGCCGCTGGCCGCATAGATTCGTGCGATTTCAAGGCACTCCTGGCTTGCCTGGTCAACCATCTCGTAACGGAGATAGATGTCCTTGAGTTTGGTGTGGACCTCGACACTGTCGGGCTGCCTGGCGAGAAGGTCTCGGAGAATCGCAACGGCTTGATCCACGTCGCCGTAGCCGGCAGCCAATTCCGCTTTCGAGATCTGCTTGATTATCAGTCCGTCATCTACACGTTTCGATCGTTTTTCAACTGGATCGGGATTTCCGTTTGGAGCGGCTGCCTGGGTTGGAATGTTTTGTGCGCCGGAGTTCTGTACGGGTGCGGGAGGCTGGGAATGTTTGGCGGCGCCCAACTCGCCGCTGAGAACTGCTATTGCAGTCTTCGCCTGCCGGCTATCGGGATCTATCGCGAGCGCTCGGTCGTTGGCTTCGAGAGCCTCCATCATTCGGCCTTGTTGAGCAAAGATTGCGCCTGCTTCGACAAAGGCGTCGTGAGCCTTGTCGTGGAGACCTTCGCGCGAGTAAACGTCGGCCAATCGCATGCTAACGCTTGGGTCGGACTGGTCGAGTTCGTGAATTTTTCTTAGCAGGTAGGCAGCCTTGATATAGAGACCGAGATCGCGGTACTTGTCGGCGATACGAGAGAAGTCTTTGATCGCGTCCTGTGACCGATCAGCCTTGACGTAGATGTCGCCCAGCGCGCAGACCGATGTGAGGTCGAGCGGATCTTCTTCTACAAGCTTCTGGTAAACCGCAATGGCCGAAGCAAGCTTACCTCGAGCCAGGAACAACTCCGCCTGGCGCAGGGCCTCGGCTTTATTGAGTGGCATACCGCCTCCTGAATAGCACGGGCTCTTAGGGAAGCAGAGACGAAGCGTTGGATCAGGTCGCGCAAAACAGACCAAGGTCGCGTTTTCGGGGTAGGGGCAGTGGGCGTCCTTGTTTAAAGTGAATTAGAGCACAAGTGGTTGGGTGCTTCAACACTAATATTTTTTGGGTTTTGGGCCGCGGAGATGGGGGATGAGGGGATGAGGCGAAGGGCAACGCGGAGAGGAGTGACGCGGAGTGGAGAGACGCGGGGGCCGAAAGAAGAGGCAACCTTGCATTTCCCTTGTCGCCCCTTCGCCTTTCTCCTTATCCCTTCATCTCCTCATCTCTTCACCGCTATCCGACTGCTTCCGAGATTTCTTCGTGAAGGCCGGTCCACTTCTTCAGGTATTCGCGGCGCTCGGACTTCAGTCGAGCGACCATCTGGGCGTACTCGTCGCTTCTTCCTTGACGTTCATACAAAGATCGCGGCCTGAGAATCTCATTGTCCTCGCCATCAATACCCGGAACATTGGTCGCAACCAGATATCCGAAGTCGGGATCTTCCTCCCATTCGATGTTGCCTTCCGCGATCGCCTTGACGATGGCCGACGAGTGCTGGATCCGGACCTTCTTCGAGCGCTCGTCTTCGTCGCGACCGCCGACTCGGCCAGTATTCATCAGGTAAACCTCTATCGGAGACGACTCCAGCAGCTCCCAGAATCTGTTTCCCTGAAGCGCATGTCGAAGTGGAAAGAATGGATTCGTACCCGGCACCCTCAAGAACTTGCCGGCCTCAGCCGCGCCGCCCGCCGAGGTGCCCCTTGTCTCTCCCAGCATGAAGTAAGCGGCGGCCTGCAGCCGATTCAGCTTCGCAAGACCCGGAATGATGTTGTCGTTGCGGTTCAGGATCAACAGGAAGTCCGCGTTGCTTATTCGCCGCGCGTCCATCATTCCCGCGACATCCTCCATCCGAATCACCGCACGCCCGTTTTGCGTATAGCTCGTGTCATAAAAATCGACTCTGCCTTCGTTATTCTGAGACACGTTCTCGAGATAGGCGTGCTTGTTAGCCACCGCACCGTAAATCGTCGGCTCGTCTCTCTCATTCAGACCAAATGTTTTCGCAAAGCACCCGTTTTCAGTCGCGTAGATTTTCCCGCCGGGCATCAGAGCAATAAAGTCATCCTGAACCGGCGCCGAATTGTTTTGCTTGGTGAATGTCGTAGTAGTCTTCCCCGTCCCTGACAACCCTATAATCAGCCCAACTCGGTTGCGATTCCCTACCGGTATCACCTTGCAACCGGCGTGTAGCGCGAGTCCTCCCCGGTCGTAGACGATCTGATTCCACATTCGCAGACCGCCCTTTTTCGACTCTCCAAAATAATCGCTGTTGAGAACGCGAGTGATTCCGTTGTCGAGGTCTACGGCTATCAAGCGATCCGAGGGATAGCCCTTTGCTTCAAGGCCGGGCGTATAGATCACAGTTAGACGCGGCGCGAAACTGCGCGCGGCTTCAGGGTCTACTGGGTAATAGAGGTGTTGTTGCTTAGCTGCAATGTTGGCATTCGAGCTCTCGATGATCAGGCGGGCCGGCACTCGAAAGTCTGGATCGTTCCCGATGAAGCCTTCAACGACCAGCATGTCTTTTGTTCTGACGTATTCATTCTGGAGTCGAGAAATCCGTTCGTACTCATCACGGGTTATCGTCGCGCCATCAAATTGGTCGGGGTAGTTGGAGACTATAAAGGTTGACAGCTTTGACCGGGAGTCGACGCGCGTTTGAGTATTGGTATTGTTATAAGAGGTCAACCGGGTGTTCGGCATTCGTTCGGTAAGCTGGCGCAGTCTGTCGGGTGGTGGATTCCATTCGACGCTCTTGGGGGCCACCGGGAGTTCGGGTTCCCTAAAAGGTTTGCTCATCATATCCTCCGGAGATCAAATCGATGTCAGGGCTGACGCAGCCAGCCGAGCCCGCTCTATACTTATCATTGTAAAAAACAAATGATAGCGAACGCCCTACTACGACGCAATTGTTGAAATTTAGACCCACCGACTCAGAATCGCCGGTCTTCGCGTCTCCGTCTCCCGCCTCCCCGCATCGGCGTCTCCCCACCTCCGTATCCCCGCGTCCCCGCGTCGTCCCTTCGCCCATTCGCCCCTTCGCCTCATCTCGCTCTTTCCCGCCTCGCTGAGTCTACGAATTCCACCGCTGCGGGATCCGAAGGCACCACCTGATCCAGGTCCGTAGCGCGGAACTTGAATGACGCCTTTCCCTGTTTATCAAGATAAATGCGCAGCTCACCCATTCGTAAATTGCCGGGAGCAACGGGCACTACTAACGCGTTGCCCACCTTGGCGGGGTCGAAAAAGCCTTCGGCATTGCCTGACATCACGATGTCCGCCTCGGGGTTCTCCTGCGCCAGCCGGTTTGCGGCCGCCCATTCGCAGTGTGCCACTATCACCACCAAATCGGCTTGCTTCCTGGCCTGAGGCACAACTTTTCGAGCCGCGGCAAAAACATCAGTCACAGCTCCGTCTATTCCTTCGGCCACTCGAATCGGTGCGGCGAGTCCGATAAAGGCGATCCTTAGTTTTCCCCCATTTGTGGTGATTCGCCGCCCTGTCACCTCCTTGACGATGAATGGCGGTGGCGGCTCGACACCGGACTCGAACACGCCGTTAGCCGCGATCATATTTCGGAGGACGGGCCATTCGGTCTTTCGTTCCGACAGACCCTCGCGTACAAACAACCGCTGAGCAAAATTCAGATCGAACCTGCCGAGGTTGACGACGTCGAGCGGCCATCGGCTATACGCCTTTACCACCTGCTCGTTCTGCAGGACGGCATACGGTGGAAATCCCTCCGAGCGATAGAACAGGAAGCCACCATCTACCTGGAGGACGGAGATGTCTTTGAATTTGCGTTTGAAGCCTTCTGTGTACCCGACGCGCCGCGCCAGTCCCCCGCGGGGATGATTTCAATCGCAGAGTTCGAGATTGCCCCGCTGGTTGCCGCCGATCAGCAACGCCACCGCCGCACCGTCGTCGGTTCCCAGTCGAGCATCAAAATCTTCGGCCTCCGATTTGTTCTGTGCCGACGGAACCTGCGCGAAGACCGCACACGCAAAGAGCACAACAAGAATCGATAGAAAACCCAACCTTCTCAAGCGTCTTCTCCCTACGGAAAGTCTCACTACTGCGGTGTAGGAGTATGCAGCAGGAAGGAGTGAATTGTCTAAGAACCGGACGCGGGGACTCGGGGACTCGGGACGAATGGGCGAAGGGCCGACACGGAGACGCGGGGAGACGGGACGGAGTGGCGGGGAATCATGAATTTTATGACCTCTCACCGCATCTCCGCGTCGCCCATTCGCCCATTCGCCCATTCGCCCATTCGTCTCCCCACGTCTCTGCGTCTCCGTTCGCTCATTCGCCCTTACGTTTCCCGTCAAGTCACGCTAAGATCACTGCTCGTTGAGGAGGTCTCGGAACTCAGAGGAGAGTGCCGATGAATATTCTTTTGCTCTCAATGCCCGACTCGTTCGAGCATATGCCTTCGGTAGTGATTCGTATGCCCAATGGTGCACTCGCGTCTCTCGCGGGCAACGTAGACCCGCACCACCGGGTGGCGGTCGCCGATTTGATTCTGGCGCAGTCGTCGGTTAAAGGAACCGTGGAACGGCTGGTCCAGGAGCTTCAGCCCGATCTGGTCGGCCTGTCAGTGATGACTTTTCAACGTCGCACTGCAAAGAAAATCATTGATCTCATCCGCAGCTTGAAGCCAGGGGTCCGCATCGCAGTGGGCGGCTACGACCCTAGTCTCGACTCCGAAGCCTACACCGACAACTCCCACGGCGTTGTCGATTTCATCATCCGCGGCGAAGGCGAAATAACCTTTCGCGACCTTCTCCGCGCCATCGAAGACGAGCGCGGCTTTGACCATATAGCTGGTCTCTCTTATCGCAGCGGGGATCGCTTTTACGTCAATCCCGATCGCGGAGTGGCGGGCCTTGAAAGCGGCGAGATAAAACTCCCGAACCGAAGTACTCGGGTCCTGAAGGGCTATACTGTTCTGGGCCGCCAAGCAGACGTAGTAGAGACTTCGCGCGGCTGCACCTTTGATTGCAGTTTCTGCTCGATCATCGAGATGCGCGGCAGAAACTTTTTCACTTACTCCTTCGATCGCGTGATAGCAGATATCCGCGACGCCTATGAGCACGGCGCACGAACCATCTTCATCGTAGACGACAACATAACCCTGAACGTGAAGCGGTTCGAAGCCCTGTGCCAGGCGATCATCGACGCCGGCCTCAACAAGATTGACTACACCGTGCAGGCGATGACTTCGGCTATCGCCGACCACGGAGAAACGCTTGCGCCGCTCATGCGAAAGGCGGGATTTCGCTACGTCTTCCTCGGCATCGAAAACATACTGGAAGACGATCTGCAATTCCTGCGCGCAAGTTCGAAGAACCTGAAACGCGAAAACGGTAAGCGTGCCGGCAATGCGACGCTCACAGCCATCGATTACATTCGAAAGAACAAGATGTTCGTGGTCGGTGGTTTGATCGTCGGCAACCCGGACGATACTCGCGAATCAATTGAAGCGAATCTCGATTTCGCGCGCGAGTACGTTGACTGGCCGTACATCCAGCACCCGACGCCATATCCGCGAACTCCGATGACCGCCGACTTTCTCAAAAGATCGCTGATCATCAACGAACGGTACGAGGATTACGATGGCACTACCGCGGTGGTTCGTACCGAGCATGTTTCGGCTGAAGAGGCCGAGTATATGCGCTGGAAGGCGGAGCGGTGGATGAAGCTGCGTCACATGCCGGCAGCGTTCCTGCACAGTCCGTTGTTTGTTCTGAAGAACGGGCCGAAGATGTTCTCGCACACGTTTCGCGGAAGCACTCTCAAGACGTTCCTGGGGCTCGAGGACGAAGAACGCGCGTTCGCTCGCTACCGCGAGATTCGCCGACAGGAAAGAGAGTTCGTCTAAGAGTAGGCAGTAGGCAGTTAACGAAACCCTTATCGGACAGCTATCTATTTGCAGGCCGTATCCTCTCGAGCGTCCAAGCGAAAAGCTTAAACCCGACTTACTGCCTACTGCCTACTGCCTACTGCCTACTTTCTTCTCTCTTCGAGTTCCTTTATTAAGGCTCGAATGTCCTCGGGGCTCGTGCGGTAGTTGGTAATGCACGCGCGCAACACCGGGCGGCCCGCTATTCGAGTGAGCGATATCCACGCTCGACCAGACTCGACAATTTCCCGCGCAACCCGCTCAAGGTACTCCCCGTTTGTTCCCTTCGGCTGGCGCTCATCCACAAAACACGCAACCGGCAGCGGTGTGTTGTTCACCACCCTCCAGCCGGCAGCATTGAGCTCCCGTTTCAACAAGTCGCCCATTGCGGTTTGATGGCGCACCGCTTCCTCGTAACCTTTCCAGCCGGCCACCGCAAGCGACAAGAACACCTTCAATCCTATGAACCGCCTCGACCACTGCATAGAATGCCCATAAGGGTCAGGCACACTGAACGATCGAGATTCGCTCGGCATGTATGCGGTCTCGGTTCGAAACGTGCGGTCCAGAATGTCGTGATGCCGCGTCAGAAAGAGCCCGGCGCCCATCGGCACCGACAACCATTTGTGTGCATCGAAGGTAATCGAATTCGCGCGGTTGATCCCGCGCAGCACGTCCTTTAGCTCGGGGACCAGAACCGCCGCGCCGCCCCACGCAGCATCAACGTGTAGCCAGATTCGCTCCTCGATCGCAACGTCTGCGAGTTGGTAGATTGGATCCACCGTACCGCTGCTTGTAGCCCCCGCTGTGGCGACAATCATAAAAGGAGCCAGACCGCTCGCCTTGTCCGACGCAATTGCCCGGCGAAGAGCGTTCACGTCCATCTTGAGGTCCTGGTCCACTCGTATCTCGCGAAGCGCATCCGAGCCCAGTCCGCAAAGACGCGTCGCTTTGAGAAATGAATGGTGACCCTCGGTCGAAATGTACAGCACAGGTTGAGCGACTATTGATCGCACGCCTTTCAAGGCGAACTCAGGAAAAGAATACTCGAGAGCTGTAAGCAGACTGGTGTGATTTGCTTCCGCGCCTCCGGACGCAAATGTCCCGTCGATCGCGTCGCTGTCGTAGCCAAAGCGCTGTCCAATGGCGCGGACAAGGTGGCGCTCGATCTCGCTGGCCATCGGGCTGTGGCTCCAAGCAGCAAGCTGGGGGTTGAAAGCCGCCACCAGCGTGTCCGCCGCGATCGACATCGTGGTCGGCGCCGGGTTGAACAGTCCGTAGTAGCGCGGATGGGGCGTATGAACCTGATAACGCCACAGCACGTCAACCACGAAATCCAGTGCAGCGAGGGGATCCTTCGGCTGTTCGAAATCAAACGGCTCAAGCAGCCCTCGCATGGCATCGAGGTCCAGCTCCGGCGTAACTCTCGAGCGACCGATGTCCTTCGCATATTTTTCAATCGAAGCGATCAGGCGTTCCCACAGCTCGCGCCGTTGCCCCTCTGCAAGCATCAACATAATCAACTCACTGTGAACGATAGTTTGTGTACTGCATGTCAATACCGAAGTCTTTGTCTTTGAGTCTTGCAATCAGCTCCTGAAGCGTATCGCGGTCCTTGCCGCTGACTCTGACAAAATCGCCGTTGATCGAAGCCTGCACCCTCAGCTTCGAGTCTTTGATGAACTTTACTATTTCACGAGCTTTCTCTATCGGGATGCCCTGTTGAAGTGCGACCGTCTGTCGAACGGTGTCCTTTGCCGCGGGCTCGATCTTGCCGTAGGACAGCGCCTTCAATGAAACGCCACGACGCACCAGCTTCTGCTGAAGTACGTCAGTCAGCGAACGCAAGGTGAACTCGCTCGCGGTGGCGAGCAGAAGCGAGTGCTGCTTCTCGTCGAGGTCTATCGTAGAGTTGGTTCCCTTGAAGTCATAACGCTGATTTATTTCTTTCGTGGCCTGATTGACCGCGTTCTTCACTTCGGCCATGTCGACTCGCGATACGATGTCGAAGGTATTCTGTGCCATGTCAGTAGGCAGTATGCAGTAGGCAGTAGGCAGTTGTCTAAGATGAAGCTCTGAGTTCTGAGCTCACGGAACTGTGAAGGGTCGCGGCGATGACGAGCCGCCTCCCGGGTTCATCACCACAGCCTGATGTTGCCCCGACGAGAGCGACAGCTTCTTTGCAGTCAGCGTATCTGAGGCGAACGTCGCTGGTATCGTCACACCGTCCACCAGCAACTGCGCTTGAGGGTCAAATCGAGAACCGGAAACAATCAGCTTTCGCTTTCCCGATTTGTACTTCAATGAGGTGATCTGTGGGAGGTCCGGGGCAGCCCCTGTGATATTGATCGAAAAAGATTTGCTGGCCGAGCGCGAATCCGCGTCGGTGGCCCTTGCAGTGAAGCCGAAAACCCCAGGCGTTTGTGGAGTACCGGATATCATTCCGCTCGAGGAACTCAGGTTCAGCCCTGCCGGCAAGCTCCCGCTCGTGACATCCCATGTATACGGCCCTCTGCCGCCCGCCGCAGTCAATTGAGCGGTGTAAGCTGAACCCACCGCCGCATCGGGCAATGACCCGCTGGTGATGTCGAGCTGCGAATCCGATACCGTGACTGTGAAAGTCCTGGTTGTCGTCCGCGATTGCACATCGGTCGCACGAATGCTCGCGGTGTAGTTGCCTGCGAGAGTGGGCGTCCCTGATAGCAAGCCGCTCGAACTAAGCGTCACCCCTGTCGCAAGATTCCCACTTTGAATCGACCAGGAGACTGGCGGGATTCCTCCGCTCACGGTGAACTGGTAGTTGACTGGTGAGTTGACTCGGGCCTGCAAAGTGTCGGGACCATCGATCGACAGCGGCGGCGAAGGATAGACCAACACGGTCAGGCTCGTTGAAGGCTGACCAAAAATCCCGACGCCATCCTGATAGAGCTGCCATTGAAAATCGTAAGCGCCGGGCTGCGGCGGTACCTGTGCGGTGAACTGCACATCCAGCTCCTGTCCGGGCTGCACAACAGATCCGGTGGGAGTTAACTGGTCTATGCCCCAGATGGTGTTGTTGGAAGGATACTGCGACGTAACGCGCAATCCGGCATGACCATCCCACGCCTGAGTTCCGGTATTGACCCACCGAAGCACTGCGGTGAAACTCTGTCCCGCCTGAACCGAGGTGGGAACCGACTGACTCAAGAAATTTGAGCCAAGCTCGATAGACGAGGCGGCTATGCGCATCTGGACATCTTTGACCGCCGTGTTACCCAACGCGTCGCTTACCACCATCCTGAAGTTGAAAGTTCCGGCGTCGATCGGAATGCCGATCAATGCACCGCTCGGATCTATGATCAGTCCATCAGGGGGTCGAGTTTCGTCTGAGTGAAGCCACTCGTACGGCATCACGCCGCCTTCAGCCTCCAGAACTTGAACAAAGTGAGTTCCGACAATTGCGTCGGACACAATGCTGGTAGTGATCGCCAGTGGCTTTGGACCCGGGTCTTGAAGCGGGTAAATGAACTCCAGAGTTCGCACATCATCAGTTCGCAGCGATGCGCAACGACCATCGAAATGAATCGAGCCGTACATCGTCGCCTCAGGGTAGATCGAGTGTCCCAGTCCCAATGAGTGACCCAACTCGTGCGTGACTACTTCACGCAGATCGCAATGGTTACCGTAGCTGCACGACGAATAGGGATTCAGTGATACAAAGCCTCGTAGAGCCTTCCTGAATGTCTGCCCGTTTATCTCCCTCGTGACCCGGTTGTCCCAGACCATTCCCCCTCGCGCGATTATGCGTGCACAATCGGGCTCCGCTTGAAATCTGCCGTCGCAGTTATTGAACACAACCGAAGCGGCGCCATTGATACCGCCACACACCACCTGTCCTCCCGCATTCACGATTAACATCGACGTAGCGGGTACGGCTGACCATGTGTTGATAGCTGCGGTGACGTCGTCCACCACCTGCTGGTTGGGCGCACCGTCCGGATTGATGTAGAAAGTGATCGGACGACCGTCGTCTGGTTCAAACCATCTGGCAGGAATTGGAAGCAGCGAACCTCTTGGAGCAAACGCTGAATCACCCGCGCCTTTATACTCCGACGGAGACGCGAGCATTGGTGTCGACCCATAGTAGCGTCGCCGGAATTCACGACTTCGCGGGGCGTTGATGGACACCGACTGCTTCAGTCTGGACAAATAAGTCGAGGTTTCGATGCTGCCGGCGCTCTGGAATTTCGCGAGTGCATCTGGGTTCAGCATCGAGCTCTCGGCGTCGGCACGGTCCCTCAGAATCAAGTCTTTCCCCGACGCTTCGTCGCGATTGATGCTGAGCTTGCCCAAAAACATCTGGTAAACCCGAAGGCTGCCATCCGGCCACGTATCGAGGAACACCACTACTCGTTCTCCGACATCGAAGCGCGGGGTACCGTACACTCTCGAGCCTATTGTCGGAGTGTCCCCTCCTTCCTCCTTCAAGACGATTCGCGCGGCAGAGATGTCGCCCTTCAGCACTTCGTCCACTCGAATCGTCGAGTATGTGAAGACACTCTCGTCCTTCGCTTCGGTCTGGCTGGTGACCGCCTCTACTTGACCCCTGATGATCGCTCTTGCACCGACCACCAGGCTATCGTCCGAGAATTGAGACCCGCTGACGCTTGCAGCCGCGCCTGCCGCAAGACAGACGACCACGATAACCAGGACGAGAGGAAGATGTTTCATTGCTCTTCAGCGAGTGACTGTTTGTTGGAGGACGTCAATCAGGTTACTGTCAGCACCGCCGCCAGTCAACATTTGAATTCGAGCTTCCAGCGTGGGCCAGTCGCTGGAAACGGTGCTGGTGCGCTCAGACTTCACCTTGACGGGGGATAACGCTAAGATTACAGCCAATGGACATTCTGCAAGCGATCCACTGGGACGACCCGCAGCGCCTCGAGAATCTGCTTCAGGTCGTCAAACCGAGGGTGGCTCGAATCCTCGAGCGAGCTCTTGCCGGCCAAGAGCTGGACGTCGAAGAAGGTTTAGTACTGGCGCTGGTAAAGGGCGAAGAGCTTGAGGCGCTCGTACACACGGCCGACAGGATTAGAAGCCAGCGCGTCGGCGACGTGGTGACTTATGTTGTAAATCGCAACATAAATTTTACAAACGTCTGCTTTGTCGGTTGCCGCTTCTGCGCATTCAGTCGAGCGCCCCGCGAACCGGACGCCTATTTTCACTCGTTCGAGGAGATTCAGCGGCGCGCGCTTGAAGCGTGGGATCTGGGCGCGCGCGAAGTCTGTGTTCAGGGAGGCCTGCCTCGCGGTCTTGAACCTTACTACTATCGAAACCTTCTGCGAGCCATCAAACAAGCGACTCCCGAAATGCACATTCACGCGTACTCGCCGATGGAGGTGGTCTACGGAGTGGAGCTGACGGGGATGCCGCTCGCATCGTACCTCACGATGCTCAAGGATGCCGGGCTTGGGACGCTGCCCGGAACTGCGGCCGAGATACTCGACGACCACGTACGTCAGAAAATCGAAAGGGCGAAGCTCACCGTCAGCCAGTGGGTTGAAGTAATTCGGACCGCACACAAACTCGGAATTCGAACTACTTCGACGATGATGTACGGACATGCAGAGACCGAAGAGCATTGGGTGCGCCATCTGTTGTTGATTCGAGATATTCAGAAGGAGACCGGAGGCTTCACTGAATTTGTTCCCCTCGGCTTTGTGCACGAGTTCACCCAACTCTATCGTTCGGGCGATGCGCGCCCAGGACCGACGCCTGAAGAGCATTTGAAGGTTCACGCACTTTCCCGTCTCATGCTCCAGGGACTGGTGGACAACATACAGGTCTCCTGGGTGAAGATGCCGCGTGCCATCACCCAGGCATGCTTGCGTGCCGGTGCAAACGACTACGGCGGGACTCTGATGGAAGAGAACATCTCCAGACTTGCCGGCGCAAAATCGGGACAGTATCTCGGTCCCGAGGAGCTTCAGGCAAGGATCAGAGAGTTGGGGCGAATACCGGCGGAGCGAAACACCCTGTACAAAATCCTCAAGCAGTTCGATTCAGCATCCGCGACTTGCACACATTAGCCAATCAGCGCCTCTCCATGCGAATACATTCGGCGAGTGCCTCCTGCGAATGCATTCGGTTGCGTGCAGTGCCGCAGGGGCAAGATTAGTCGACGGGATAGCAGCCAAGGGACAGCGACGAATACTGAGGGGTCTTCCAGATGGAGTACGCTGGCAAAGTAAACGCCCCGGAGTTTCCCCAGGGCCTCGAGTGGCTCAACACCGACCGCCCACTCAGCATTCGCGAGCTGCGCGGCAAGATCATCCTCCTCGACTTCTGGACCTACTGCTGCATCAACTGCATGCACGTCCTCGCTGATCTGAAAAAGCTAGAGCACAACTATCCGAATGAGCTGGTGGTGATCGGTGTACATTCGGCTAAGTTCAGCGGTGAACGCGAGACTGAAAACATTCGTCAGGCGATCCTTCGGTACGAGATTGATCACGCCGTAGTGAATGACCGCGACATGAGGGTCTGGCAGGAATACACGGTACGAGCCTGGCCGACTCTGATGCTTATAGATCCACTCGGTAAGGTAGTGGGAAGGATAGAAGGCGAAGGGGACTACAATTCGTTGGAGCAATACATCGGTGAAATGATCAAGTCGTTCGACGCGAAGAAACTCATTGATCGCCAGCCTCTCCGCCTCGAGTCAGAAAGGCAACACGTCCACTCATCAATTCTGTCGTTTCCCGGCAAGGTGGTTGCCGATGAACAAACTCGACAGTTGTTCATCGCGGACTCGAATCACAATCGAATAGTCGTGCTTGCACTCGACGATTCAACCGTAAGAGAAGTCATCGGCAGTGGAGAAATCGGCCTGACCGACGGTAGCTTCGAGAGTTCCGCGTTTAATCATCCCCAGGGCATGGCTTTTGATCGGGACGCGAATGTTTTGTACGTTGCCGACACTGAGAACCACGCAATTCGCGCCGTCGACTTCAGAAAGAAGGCGGTCTCGACCATTGCCGGCACGGGCCAGCAGTCAAGAGTCTACGTCACGTTTGGCGGGCAAGCGCTGCAGATCGCGTTGAACTCGCCCTGGGATCTCACGCTTCAGAAGGGAATCCTGTACATAGCCATGGCCGGACCGCACCAGCTTTGGCAGATGAATCCAGCCACTGGGGGCATCACCCCGTACGCCGGTTCAGGTCGAGAGGGGCGACGCGATGGTGCACTAGTGGATGCCTGGTTGGCACAGCCTTCGGGGATCACCAGCGATGGAGAGAAACTGTATTTCGCCGACAGCGAAGTCAGCTCGATTCGTTCGGCTGATCTGGATCCAGCGGGACGAGTTGAAACGATCGTTGGCGAAGATCTGTTCGAGTTTGGAGATCGCGACGGTCAGGGGGCTGAGGTTCGGCTTCAGCATCCGCTCGGCATCGTGTACTACGATGGGTGGCTCTACGTGGCCGACACCTACAACAACAAGATCAAGCGGATCTCGCCGTCGCTGCGAACCTCGGAGACTTTTGCCGGAACCGGCGAAGGAGCTTTTCGAGAGGGCTCAAGCGCGGCATTTGATGAACCCGCCGGGGTGAGTGTCGCGTTCGGGAAGTTGTACGTAGCCGATACCAACAACAATGCGATTAGGACTGTCGATCTCGAAAGCAGGCACGTCGAGACAGTGGAGATAAAGTTCTGAGTTCTGAGTTCTGAGTCTTTTCCGATCGTTGCGTGAAAGGATATAGCCCTTTGTCCCCACTGTCGATCACGCTGAATTCAGGTTTCACGCAAAGGCCGCAAAGATTCGCAAAGACGCAAAGGCGCTTCTGCCCCCTTCTCCCCTTCGCCTCCTTTCCCCTCATCCCTTCATCTCTCCCTTCCACGCTCCCGGGCCATTGGTTTAACATTCTCGATTCCTTTTCACGGGTCTGGTTTTCTTCTCAATGAATCTCTGCATCAGATGCAATAAACGTTCGGCGAAGCGATATTGTCCTGCCCTCAGAACTCGCATCTGCGCTGTCTGCTGTGCAAGCGAGCGAATGATCAAGATTGCTTGCCCGGACTCATGCGAATACTTGCGGTCAGCGCGCGCGGAATCTCGCGACCGCGAAGCAGAACTTCGACTCAAGGAAGCCAGAGCCGGCGGCAAGCTCGACCTCGGGCTTTCCCAATTGGCGATGGCTGCGGCTTATCTGACTGATCGCGCCATAGTTGATGCGTGCCGTGGCTTGCAAGGCGCCGCCATCGAAGACCTCAAGGACTACGAAGTCCTTGCCGCCGTCGAGAATGCGATCAAGAACCTCGACACACAGGCAAGTGGCTTGATCTACGAACATCGCGAGGCCGACGGCCGAGTATCCGATTTGAGCCGCCGAATACGAGAGAGCCTGTCAAAGGGATTCGACAACGAGGCTCCGGATTTCAGACCAAAACATTCGGACATCGTTCGAGCCCTCAAATACGTTCGCGACGCCGTCGAAGCTCATATGCTCAGACCCGGAGCCGATCCCCGCAGTTACATCCGCTATGTCAGCCTGTTTTCTCCCTGGCCTGAACAAGAGCCACAACAACTGATCATCTGACCTTCAACTTCAATGGCGAATGCCTTCCAAAGAACGCCATTGCTGCGCACGACTGTCAATGCACTGGGAGACTATCTCTCCGGACGTGCCAACGCTGTCGACCACCCTACCAGCGACCGCGCGACCACCGGCCGCACTACGCTTATCGCTGTCTGCGCGTTCGTGTTTCTCCTTGCGACTGGTGTCAGGTTGTTGCATCTCAGCGACGCACACGCGGAAATAGATAAAGGCGGAAGCCTCAGTACTGCGCTGATCAAAGACTATTTGAGGGAAACAGCTCGGATGCGAGAGGACGGAATACTTTTTCCGTCGACCCCGCCTCAGGATCAGGACGCAAGGATGATTTTGCATCCGCCGGGCTATGCGATGCTCCTTTACGTGCTCGGCGAAGATAAGGTCCTTCGAATGGGTCACTGGCAACTCCGCTTCATTCAGTTGTTGTGCGATTCGCTATCGGCTTTGCTGGTCTGTCTGGTCGGCGGCAGACTATTTCGTCCCGAAATCGGCGCTGTCGCAGGGGTGCTCGCAGCACTGTCACCGCATCTGGCGTATTACAGCCTGTGGCTGACACCCGAAACGCTTGCCATCCCTCCGCTCCTGCTTGCGGTCTTTCTCCTGGCTCGCGGGCGCGAAAAACTTCGAGTGTGGCATGCGCTGGCCGCAGGAGTGCTGATCGGAATTTCGTGCTGGTTGAGAGCCAACGCCCTGTTGCTCTCGCCGGCGATCGCGCTCGCGATGCCGCTACTGGCGCCGGCACGACGAAAGCTTTTTTTCGCCGGTGCGATTCTGGCAGCGACTGCGGCGACGATCAGTCCCATCACGATACGAAACTGGGTTGTCTACCATCGATTCATCCCACTCTCGCTTGGTGCGGGCATCACTATGGCGGAGGGCATCGCGGATTACGATCTGGGAGATCGGTTCGGAATGCCGTCAAGCGACCTTCAGGCAAAACACAAGGACGCCGAATGGCACAATCGGCCGGACTACGATTCGAATATCTGGGTTCCGGATGGCGTAGAACGAGATCGTGCCAGGTTGGCGAGGGCGGGAGCGGTTGTGCGAGACAACCCTGTTTGGTTTGCAGGAGTGATGATTCGCCGGGCGGGGTCGATGCTGCGCTACAACGACTCGTACGGCACGACTCCGACCTCGGTCATCTCTCGGGCTCCGGTCATATCCTCAGAGCCAGCGTTTGGTCATCGGCTAGAGCCGGAGCAATACCTCGATGCGGACTGGACCGCTACCGCAGCCGAGTTGAATGATCGAAGCACAAAACTGGCGCCTCAAGCCGAAGCTGTCTGTTCGCCAAACCAGTCGGTGCTCGAAATCATCGGGGATCAGTCGCAATTCGGAGATTTGTCCGCAAGCGACCCCATTCCAATCCGTCCACAGACGGACTACGTGCTACGCCTCGATGCTCGCAACGTACGCGGAGGGACCGCGGCGAAGATCACCAGCTCTGACCGGCGCATTTCGCTGGGCACCGCGCCGCTCATCGTTAAGGAGCCAAATCCGCGCCGGGCGGCGAAGCATCGCGCCCGGCTCAAGATGAGAGAACATGCCGCCGATTCCCCGGATGTCGATGACCCCGGCGCTGCGCTTCGGACGTTCGAAATCCCGTTCGCGTCAGGCGCTCGATCGGAAGCGCTGCTGGTCATTGCTAACAACGGAGGCGGCACAATGCGTCCCGTAGTTCAGATCGGGACCGCACGGCTCCACGCTGTTGGCCCGACCCCGGGGCTGTGGACACGATTTGTCAGACCTCTCGTGCGAGGCCTTCAGAGGAATCTTTTCACTACGGTGAGAATGCTGCTTCTAGTGGCGGTCGGGGCCCTGCTTGCTGCAACGGCTCGACGCTGGTATGCATTAATTGCGATTCTGATCGTCCCCTTGTATTACCTCACGTTCCAGTCGACGCTTCACACCGAGTACCGGTACACGGTAGTCATCCACTACTTTCTGTTTGTAGTGGCAGCGGCTGCTATTTGTACAATGGTTCGCGTTTTTGTTTACGGTTGTCGCCGAATTTTGGAGCTCGTGAGACTCCGGTTGAAGCGCGACGCCCTTGTGCTATAATCCGGCGTCTCCGGGATTGAGGGTATCTACTCTATTATCTTCATGAGACCGGCGGCTCGGTTATCGACTCAGGCCTCTTTTATTAGACCACGATATCTTATCTCTCAATCGTCCGATCGTCGGTAGTCGAAGTCTAAGAGATGATGGCTCGCAACCCATGCCTGGCAAGCCTTGGGGCTGCGAGCCCAGTAAAACCATCACGACAGCTAGGTGCGATGGTCTTGGGTTGTTAGACGGCGGGAAAATCGAAAAAGTCACAAAAAACTTTTAATCGTCTTCCAGAGCGCAAGAGCGCCGGGCATTTTCCGCGCTAGAATTTTTTGCGTGCCCAGGATTTTCGTGCCTGTCTGTCAGACCGGACGGCAGCCCGCGGTTTAGCCGTTGGGTTGTGACGTGCCATCTAGCAGACGGCAATGCCAACCACGGTTTCCGAAGACTCCCCTCGCGCAAGCGAAGTCTCATTTGAACCTCCATCGAATCCTGCCAGCTCGACAAAGTCCACAGTTTTCAGCCGCATCCGACTTTGGATTTCACGGTATATAGCAGAACCCCCGAAGAGCGGCGCGAAAGCGTCGCATCGCTTAGTGCTTGCAGCCTGTTGTTCGATATTTGTAGTCGCTTTGGGAACTCGATTGATGCAGTGGCAAGACACTCTGCCTGCGCTTCCTCAGGGCGAGACGATGGCCCGGCTCTACAAGAGCGAGGCGAAACGGATGTTGAACGATGGCGGCATCCTGTATCCAAATGGAACGGTAGACCCGGGAGATGGACGACTGATACTTCACCCGCCCGGCTATTCAATGATGATCGCGGTAATCTATGCGATGTTCGGAGAAGGGGATCAGAAAATCAGACTCGCGCAGATCATTCTCGATGCGATTTCCGCTGTTCTTGTTTTTTTGATCGCTGCGCGACTGTTTACGACTTCGATTGCAGTGACATCGGGGGTTCTGGTCGGACTTTCACCGCATTTTGCTTACTACTCGGTTTGGTTGTCTCCTGACACTCTGCCTGTTCTTCCAATTCTCATCGCAGTCCTACTGATTGTCGCGGGCATCGAACGTCCGGCACTAACCAGGTTTGCGCTGGCGGGCGCTCTCCTTGGAGGGTCCTGTTGGCTGCGCGCAAACGGATTGCTGCTTGCGCCAGTGCTTGCAGCGGTCGTTTTTCTGGTGGTCAACCGGCGGCGTGTTTTTTACGCCTCCGCGCTGGTTGCTGCGACGGTGCTGGTTGTATCGCCGATCACTATCAGAAACAGGGTGTTGTTCCATCACTTCATACCGATTTCGATTGCGGGTGGCGAAAATCTTGCGGTGGGCATCGCTGACTTTGACAAGGCAGACAGGTTCGGGATGCCGAAAACCGATCGAGACGCGGCGCTGAAAGACGCCCAATGGTACGACCGTCCGGACTATGCCGGAAATCCGTGGGTGCCCGACGGAATCGAACGGGATCAAAATCGGTACGCGCGAGGTCTTGCGGTGATTCGCTCGAATCCTCGCTGGTTTCTAGGTGCGATGTTTCGGCGCTCACTGTTCATGCTGAGGTACAACGATTCAGGAATGGGCGACTGGCCGTTCACAACGTCAAAGGTGCCGATAGTCTCTTCGGAACCTCCGACCACACATCTAAGTCCGGACTACGGTCGATCAGTATGGGCCGGCCGGGGATTGTCGTTGGCGAATGATGATGCGTTTCTGACTCCGGATGCCCGGACATCAATCCAGACTGGACGCGATGCTCTTCGAATAGTAGGCGACAGCACTGTGTTTGGTGATCAGTTCGCCACGGCTGCGATTGCCGTGCGGCCGCGGACCGATTATGTCGCGGCATTCAAAGTCGCGATCGAACAGGGGAACGCCGCGATCAAAGTGACTTCGGCTGATCGCAAAGTTGCACTTGCATCGGATTCTATAGCCGAGGACGATCACGCGGAACGAAGAGGCGCCCGGCGAAAACGCGGCACTGATCTTGTTTCGGATCAGGGTAGTGAGCCGGAACCGAGAGAGGTGCTTCTTGCTTTCGCGAGTGGAAATCGGTCGGAGGTTCGATTCGTGGTGAGTAACAACGGGGCGGTGCCGGTTCCGGTCACAGAAGTTTCGAGCGTAGAGCTCTACGAAACAGGCGCGACCCGTCACTTCTGGACGCGATATCCGAGATCGGTTGTCAGGTTCTTTCAGAAGAACCTTTTCACTACTTCAAGAATGATTCCATTGATTGTGGTGGGTCTGGCGTTTCTGGTGATTGGCGGTCGAGGTCGGGCGATCGCAGTGCTACTGGGAGTACCGGTTTACTATCTGGTGATTCATTCGCCACTGAGCACCGAGTACAAGTACATTCTTGGCATTCATTATTTCCTGTTGGTGTTCGCTTCGGTGTCACTGGTTTCAGTCACGGTTCTTTTCCGTCGTGCTTTGCGGTCTTTCCGAGGCTTCGCGTGAAACTCCAAGTTGATCTTCACCAACTGCGGGACAACTCGTGCTTTGTCCCCGATCACATTCCAGATTCGGGTTTCACGCAAAATGCCGCAAAGACGCAAAGCTTCCCGAGTTCCCACCCTCATCTCCTCATCAATCTACAATTGTCACTCCTCTCTCAGCGAGCGCAGTTCTCAGGTAGTCGATCGCCCTTTCGATTCTCCTCTCGGCGTCTGATGCTGCCGGTGCCGTTGTCGAGATAAGTATTCGAAAGCTCTTCTCGGGGCCGAAGCGAAGCGCTCGTGACTTCACGTACACGTCCGGATTGTTTTCAGAGACCGTTCGCAGAATTGGCGCCAGCACCGATTCATCGCCGCTAGTTACGTTGATCTCGCGTTCGCGATAACTCGCCCCGTTAAAGCTCTCCGCCAAAAAAGGCTGTAGTGGACCCTCAACGATGGACTGAAGCTCAGCGGGAACTCCCGGCAGAGAGATAATCCTGCAGCCATCAGCTTCGAGCATCATACCGGGCGCGGCGCCGATCGGATTCGCCAACGGCTTTGCGCCGTCGGGCAACGTAGCCATTTTCAATCGCGTCTCCGTCAACACCGGGTCATCTACAAAGCCGGCCTTGGCCAGCTCCGCGTAACGGCGCGATACCATCTCTCTCGCATCAGAGTTGACCTGCAGTTTCTTGTTTGAGGCAAAAGCTACAGCCTGCAGGGTCAGGTCGTCATCAGTCGGCCCGAGCCCACCGCATGTGAAGATCAGTTTCGCGCGCCGTGTAATTGAAGACTGGATCTCGCTTGCGACCGCGTCGATATCGTCCCCAACTATCGCGATGTGGGACACACCTCCACCTAGTCCTCGCACCGTTCGGCACAAATAGCTCGAATTCGTGTCCTGCACGATGCCAAGGAGGACTTCATTTCCAATAACGATAATCTCGACCATCAAGAGTGCATTATATCCTCACTCCGTTTTGGGTTTCTCATGAAAGCTCAGGCATCCTTTCGACGGTCTTGTGTGTCAAAAGGACGGTAGGGCCGGGCGACAAGCTGATCTGGTTCGTGTCGGCATACGCCCACTTCGCCCTACCAAGCTGCTTTCTACAATTCCGGAGGACAAACAAGGATGCAACGAGGAAGAATTGTATTTGGCGCAGCGCTCGCTCTCGTGTCAATCGCGCTGACTGCTTGCCCCGACCGCATTCGAATCGGGGACATCTCCCACGATCCAGGTCGATACTACAATCGAGAGGTCACCGTTGTTGGCCGCGTGGTGCGATCGTATGGCGCGGCGGGGACAGGAGTCTATGAGATTGATGACGGTACTGGAACGCTGTGGATAGCGACGGAGCGGTACGGGGTACCAACGAAGGACACATACATCGGCGTAACCGGTAAAGTCATGCCCGGCGTGACGTGGGCCGGACGGAACTACGGTAACGGTATGTATGAGACCCGCCGCCGCACTCACGATACGAGATGATGGGGTCTGGTTTCTGGTTCTTGGTGTTTGCAAGAGCCAGAAACCAGCAAACGCTAACCAACAATCCGCAGCCTAGTCAGCGGTGGCGAGTGCCGCCTGCCCGGTGACTTCTTCGAGTTCCTTCACTTCGTTAGCCCACTCCTCATTTCTGAATGCGCCCTCCCAACGGGCGATCACCACCGTAGCCATGCAGTTTCCGACTACGTTCACCGCGGTGCGCGCCATGTCCATCAACTCATCAACACCGATGATTACCAGCACCCCTTCGGGCGGAAGATTAAATGAGCTCAAAGTCCCAAGCAGAATTACAAGAGACGCACGCGGAACCCCAGCCACCCCCTTGGAAGTCAACATCAGCGTCACCATCATCGTGAGCTGCTGCGGCCAGCTCAAATGCACGTCCGCAGCCTGAGCCACAAACAAGGCCGCCAGCGAGAGGTACAACGTCGTTCCATCCAGGTTGAAACTGTATCCGGTCGGGAGCACGAATCCGACTATGCGGCGAGGCACGCCAAGCCGCTGCATGTTCTCCATCGCCCGAGGAAGCGCCGACTCCGAAGAGGTGGTCGCAAATGCGATGGTGGCCGGCTCGCGCACTGCTCGAAAAAAATCCTTCAACGGAACGCGGAAGATCGCGCTCACCGGCCCAAGCACGCAAATGAGAAAGATCGTCAAGGCTACGTACAGCGTTCCGACCAGCGATCCCAGATTTCCGAGGACCTGCAATCCGGAGTGTCCGACCGTGTATGCCATCGCTGCGCCCACGCCGACCGGAGCGAACTTCATCACGAACTCGGTGAAGCGGAACATGATATCGGCCAGCGACTCGCACCACTCGACCACTGGGCGGGCCTTGTCGCCAATGCTGGTCACCGCCAGCGCAAACATTACCGAGAAGATCACGATCTGAAGGACATCACCCTCGGCCATCGCCTGAATGATCGATGATGGCGACAGGTGCGAGAGTATATCGCCGAAGTTTTTCGGTTTTGCTATCGGGTCCGGGGCGGTGAGGCCTTTTGCAGCGGCATCCGCGGCTTCAGAGGATTTCTGAGCAGCGGTGATGGCTTCAGCGACCGCGCGAGACGCGGCGTCTGGTGCTCCGCCGCCCTGAGACTGCGCAGCGAGTTCGGCGGCTCTCTTAGCGGAGTCGTTTGCTTGTGTAGCGAGATCCCGGGCGCGTTGGGCGAGGGTGGTCTTGTTCTCCTCGCTCTTGATGCCGGTCAGGTTTACGCCGACTCCCGGTTTAGTGATGTTAACGGCGCCGAGCCCGATGAACAGGGCGAAAGTGGTTACGACTTCAAAGTACAGCAGCGCCTTGAGGCCTATACGTCCTACTTGTTTAATGTCGCCCGTGCCGGCGATTCCGATTACGAGAGTTGAGAAAATGAGTGGGGCAATAATCGACTTGATGAGATTGAGAAAGAGGATCGACAAGGGTCGAGCCTGTTTGCCCAGTTCTGGAAAGATAGCGCCGAGCAGGATGCCCAGCACCAGTCCGATCATGATTTTCCAGGTAAGAGATATTCTTGGCTGCTTTAAAGACATTCCTCCGCCTTTGACTTTGTGATTTGTGCGCCGGACGCAACGGTCAAAGGCTTATAGCATAGGACTGCGGGAGCCGCAATTCTGCGTCTTCCATCGGACATTTCAAATCTGAAATTTGAAATCTGAAATCTGAAATTTGAGGCGAGGGGGCACCCGATTGAACTCAGTGCCCCGTACCCGAAACAATCGACTGGCAATCTCACTTAACGACTTCTGCGGCGGCCGCCTCCAGAATCTTTCGCGCCTGCTCGGCTCTGTCGTTGTGCGTGTACACTCCCAGGAGAATCCCGCCGCGTTCAATTTCCTGGTCATAAAAGCGAGCTTCGTGTTCAGGGATGCCCAACCCAATAAGCGCCCCCGTAACACCTCCAGCAGCCGCGCCCGCCCCGAGTCCCGCAAGCGTAGCGAGCACAGGTCCTACGGCGACAAGCGCCACGCCCGGCACCACTAGTATTCCCAACGACACCAGTCCCGCTGCTACCGCGCCCAACACACCGCCAATCGTGGCGCCAGCGGCGGCGCCTTCCGGAGCCTTCGATGCAACTCGAATAGCGAATTCCCGACCTCTCGTCGCGTCAGACATCAGCAAGCTTATGTCATCCGCCGAATATCCATTCTCAATAAGAGACTCTGCTGCGTGTTGCGCGCTGCTTCGAGTCTTGAATAGCCCGGTCACGAGCGTAGCCATAAAGCCCTCCTTTGCTCGAGTTCAATTAACAGCCCTCTAAGCTGCAAAATGACCAAGCTGCAAGGGCGATGCCAATCAGTCCCGCAGTTGTGCATCCACTTACGTGTGCCGCTTCGTGAACGCCGTAGCTTTTCCAGACAGAGTGAAATCACGATGGTGTACCGTTTCAGTATTCGACCATAACCATAAATCAGCCGGCAGCCCGCTAAGCATTATCTTCTAACTCTCCGCACGAACCTTGACCCGCGCAGATCAAAGGGTGAGTATGGGGCGGTCGCCTTGGCGGTGTCCAAATGCAGGACACAGGCTGATGTTTCGTCAGCCGGGTCATAGCGGTCATTCAGCTCTATGATCCTCAGACAATCAGATCCACATCGATCAAAGCAGGCTTGAGAGGCAACGATGAAACGTAAGACTTCACTGTTGGCGTTAGGGGCGCTTGTACTCTACACGCTGTTGTCCACCGCAGAGGCGACGATTTCTACTGAGGGCGGTGCGCTTCAGAAGAGAGCGGAGGCGGGTTTCGCAAGTCTCAAAGCGTTAGCAGGCGATTGGGAAGATAAGGGTCGCGGCGCAACGCTCACGTATCAGGTGATCTCGGGTGGTTCGGCGGTAATGGAGACGCATCGACCGGCAGGCGAACCAACGATGACCTCGATTTATCATCTTGATGGAGACCGGCTGGTAATGACCCACTATTGCAGCGCAGGGAATCAACCGAGGATGGAATCGACAGTGCCCGCCGGAGAGATAAGACAACTGAGTTTCTCGTACGTCAGCGCTACGAACCTGGCAAAGACCACCGATGGCCACATTCACTCGGTCCAGTTGAGTTTTCCTGACGGTGACCACCTCACGGTGGTGTGGACGTGGCGCGAGGGGAGTGACGACTCGAGAACGACGTTCCAATTTGTCCGCAAGGCAGGGAGGTGAGGGACGCGGGGAGGAGTGAAGGAGCCAAGAGGCGACTCTACCGCAGATGCGTACACTACCGCCGTGCACTATCGTTTTTAACCAGTCGCTCCTCTCAGCGTAAACCGCGTCACTCCTGTCCGCGTCGCCCTTCGCCCCTTCTCTCCTCCCCGCGTCTCTCCTCCCCGCATCCCCACTCACCGTGTCGCCCCTTCCTTCTTAAGTAGGGCTTTCTTTCGCTCTACGCCCCATCGATAACCGCCAAGAGACTTGTCTTCGCGGATCACACGATGACAAGGCACAACCAGCGCTACGCGGTTGCTTGCGATTGCACGCGCCACTGCGCGAACTGCCTCGGGCCGCCCGATCGACTTCGCGATATCGGCGTACGACCGCGTGTCACCATAAGGAATTCGCCTTAGCTGCTCCCATACCAAACGCTGAAACGCAGTAGCCTGCACATCCAGCGGGAGATTCAGGTGCGGCTGAACGCCTTCAAGATGGCCGAGCAAAACCTTGACCGCAGCACCGAGAGAATCGTCGTTTTTCTCGATGGCCGCCGCCGGGTATTCCCTGGCGAGAGCAGACTCGAGTTCCTTGTCCGTATCGCCGAGACTGACTGCGCACAAGCCCTTCCTGGTTGCAGCCACAAGCAGCTTGCCGAGACGGGATTCGACTATCGTGTATTCTATTTTCATACCTTGTCCGCCGCGTGAGTACGTCGCTGGCGTCATCCCAAGCTCGGCGGAGGCGCGCTCATACAAACGGCTGCTGGAGCCGTAGCCCGCACCGTACATTGCACCGGCAATCGAGCTCCCGCTCTTTACCCGGTCTCTGAACTGCCCGGTGCGAATCGCCTCTGCGTACTGCCGAGGAGTGACACCGGTGATTCTCTTGAACACGCGCTGCAGGTGAAACTGACTGATCCCCGCGGCGCGGCTCAGCACTTCGAGCGTACGCCCAGCTTCCGGATTCTGCTCGATCATCCTGCAAACGCGGCGGACCATCTCCACTTGAGAGTCTCCCGTTGCGAGCTCGCGCGGCTTGCATCGTTTGCATGACCGGAAGCCCGCGTGTTCCGCCTGCTCCGGAGTCGCGTAGAACGCGATATTTCCCCGATGAGGTCTGCGAGCCGGACACGATGGCCGGCAATAAATTCCGGTCGTACTAACGCCAAACACGAAGACGCCGTCAAAGCTGCTATCTCTGGATTCAATCGCGCGCAGGTAGGCCTCTTCATCCCTCGCGTCATCGTTAGCGCGCGTGTACGCACTCTTAATCGCCTTGGTCATAGTCACGCTCTTATTCGCTGAGTCTTGTTGTGCGTAGTCTCCTTGTAAATGGTAGGACACAGTCCCTCCTTTTTGAAAGCTGGTCTACTTGCGAACTAAAGGGTAGCGTGGCTGGTTGGGTGTTTCTATCCGGTTCTTGTGCTCAAACCGGGAAGGGATCAGAGATCGAGAGGAGGGATGAGGCAGTAGGCAGTAGGCAGCTCTGAGTCATGATTAGATCGAAAGCATGGGCAGAGTTTGTCTAGTACTGCTGCTCTCGTCCTACTGCATACTGCCTACTGCATACTGCATACTGCCTACTGCCTACTGCCTACTGCCTATATCACCCGTGACTCGGCGCCTGATGGGATTCGACCAGTAACCGCCTCGCCGAACCTTACGCCCGCGTGATGTCCGGTGCGGTCTACTGCTTCGGCCAATGCCTGCGGAAAGTCCGCTATCAACAAATTCACATCGAGAGGCAAGGAAGGTTGGCCATACTTCCTGAACAGAGCGAAGGTACCGACACGCCGGTGGTCAATGGTAACCAGGTCAAGCTCGAGTTTCCATACCGCGCTTCCCCTCTGAGGACGCCCGGCCTTTCGTCCATTCTTCCTCGCCCGGTCTCGCGCCTTCGCAAATTTCAACAGCGGCTCTGTTTCGTCGAATGTTGGTTCCGGCTCCGCGTCAGAAGGCGCTGTCATCCTGATTGATTCCATCGGCGAATCCAGCATCTTCAATTCAAATGCGTCGAAGTCGCTGCTCTCAAAAGCCTCTTCCAGTACCACGCGCATCTGGTCGATGGTCAATACATTTTCCAACGCTTCGGTCGCCCGGCGAATCGCAAGGTTGTTCACGATGATCTTCTTCTGCTCAAAAGTTCTATAAGCAACTCGCCCAAGTTCGAAGAACTCGTGGTAACCGAGGTGCTGCACGCCCACCCACACGATCGCGCCCAGCACAAAGAACACCACCCCAACGCTCGTTCCACCCGGATACAGCAGGAATAGACTCAATAACGCGAACGCCGCGGAGACACCGTAGAGCGTTATCACCACCTGTCGCTGAGAGAACCCTCGCTGAAGAAGCTTGTGATGAATATGCTGCTTATCGGCGCCAAACAGCGGCTGACCGCTCAGCCATCGCCGGATGACCGACAGCGTTGTCTCGAGCAGCGGAAGACCAAACGAAACGACCGGTATCGCCACTGCAAGCGCCGTAGGAGTCTTCTGAGCGCCCGCACAACCAAGGGCGCTCAAGACAAAACCGATGAACAAACTGCCGCAGTCTCCGAGGAAGATCGTTGCCGGATTGAAGTTGAACCGTAAGAAACCGAGTACTGCGCCAGCCAAACCTACCGCGAGCAGCGTGACCACCGTGTTGTTGTTGTTGAGCGAGACTACGAAGACCGCAAGCGTCGAGAACAATGCCGACCCCGCTGCTAGCCCATCTACACCGTCGATCAAATTAAACGCGTTTGTAATCCACAAAACCCACAGAACAGTCAGCGGCAAGCCAACCCACGAAAACTCCTGACTGCCAAACAAGAGCGGAATCCTGAGCACGCCGAATCCGCCACTGAAAAGAAGCGCCGCCGCTAATGCCTGCACTGCAAATTTCGCAGTGGGTTTGATTGGCCTGAAGTCGTCGTATAAGCCGAGAAGGAAGACAAGCGCACCAGGGCCCAAAATGTATAGGACGGTTCTCACTGGCAGGATGACATTCGGCCGGAAGAAGTGAACCCCCATCATCACGATGATCGTGACGATGGTAAAAGCGAGGAATACTGCTACGCCGCCCAATCGTGGTACGGCTTCCGTATGAAGGTGATGATCCGATACCGCGGCGACGACCCATCCCCTCTTCCTTGCGACGTTGCGCACAAAACGTGTCAGTACAAACGAGAGGAGCACTGACAAAACAAACATTGCAAGATAGGTAGCGGTCAACGGGACACACCTCTGCTTACATCAGAGCCACAAGCTTGCCGGTTGCCCGACGTGACTCTGTCGCATTCGACGCACGGAGGGATCGAGGAGAACTTCCGTACGCTTAGAACTCGATTTGTGATTGGGGACTGATTAAGAGCTACTCTAGGCTTGTTAGCTCGGGGGCGCGGTAACAGGCTTCCGCGCTAGAGTGTGCAGATTCTAACACGGAAACCAGCTTTGGAAGAAGAGATTTCATGTGGTGGGCTTGGACCATTCCGGTGGGTGCCCCAAAACGGGCAGTGGATGCCGCGTTCACGGCTTGAAGTATGTACTCTGCGGCGTTCGCGTCTTCTCCATGGCGGACCTGTACGCTCCGTAAGTCGCAGGGTTCGGCTGCGTCCAGAATGTCACTGACATGGCTGGTGTCCGGCCCGACATAAAGAACCGGCCGGGCAACTGCGAGGATGTTGTAGATCTTGCTCGGATGGACCAGCCCAACAAAAGCATCGCCCATCAGCACTACTTGCAAGTCGGCGGCGGAGAGCAGCCTCGACAATTCCTCGATCGGCTGATATCCGATGCAACGAATGTTCTCCAGTCCGTGTTCCCGCGCGAATGCCGCGACTTTCGGGAACTCACTTCCGCCTCCCACAAAACAGAATGCAATCTCGCGATGGTCCTTGAGCCGTTTGGCCGCACGCAACAGCGTATCGAGAGGATGACACGGGCTATGATTGCCCGCGTACATCACGACAAACTTGCCGGTCAGATCATGATGCTCGCGAAACGAGTCGCGACCCCTTGAATCAAACGCGACTTCGTCGTGAGACCACGGGGGAATCACTGCGAGTCTTGACGGGGCGACCCCTTTTGCCTCGAGACGGTCGCACATAAAGCGGTCCAGAACTACGATGCGCTCCGCCTGCGTGAGGCTGAATCTCAGCAGTTGCGAGAGGATTCGTTCAACGATCGATCCCTGCCGCAGCCATCCGGCTGCCACCGCTTCGTCTGGATTCAAATCCATGACCCAGAACACATACCTGCAGCCTCGCAGCTTCGAATAAAGAGCAGCGAGAAATGAAATCAGAGGCGGTGAAGTCAACGCAATCACGACGTCAGGTTTACCAACCCCGAACAATCTGATCGCGCAGGCCATCATGAAACTTGCGAAGTCCACGGCCCGCCGCCACCTCGTCGATTTTCCGAGCGCCAGACCCTTTACCCGCTCGATCCTGATCCCCTGCCAACACTCTCGCTCATCGAATCGCAGCTCAGGATTGTCATACCCGCGCGCCCCGGCGATGACGGTCACGTCGTGCCCACGTTTCAGCAACTCGACCGCGAGCTCCGTCGAGTACTGCGCCGTCGATACCACGTCAGGATAAAACGCCTGGTTGAGCAGCAGTACTCTCATCGTGCTCCACCTGCCGCGCCGCGGTGATCGCGGTACCACTTGATTGTGTCTCTGAGTCCCTCGACGAAGTCAGTTCGTGCGGTGAACCCGAACAAGTCGAACGCACGCCGAGTGTCCAGGGCCCGTCTCGGCTGGCCATCGGGTTTCGCCGGGTTCCAGATCAACTGGCCACTGAACCCCGTTTCGCGCGCGATCAACTGGGCGAGTTCTCTTATGCTGATCTCCTTACCAGAGCCGAGATTGACCGGCAGCGCGCCGTTGTACCGCTCGGTCGCGAGCACGATGCCCTCTGCGGCGTCTTCGACGTACAGGAACTCGCGAGTCGGGTTTCCGGTACCCCAAACTTCAATCGATTCCTGGCTCCGCTCAACCGCATCCACACACTTCTTGATCAGAGCTGGAATCACGTGCGAGCTGGCTGGATCGAAATTGTCTCCGGGGCCGTAGAGGTTCACTGGAAGCAGGTATATTCCGTTGAGTCCGTACTGCTCGCGGTACGCCTGCAGTTGAACTAGCAGGGCCTTCTTGGCAATTCCGTACGGTGCGTTTGTCTCTTCGGGGTAGCCATTCCAGAGCTCGTCTTCCAAAAAAGGCACCGGCGTTAACTTTGGGTAAGAACAAATCGTACCGATCTGGACGAACTTCTCGACACCATTGAGCCGCGCTGCCTCAATGAGCTGAAGACCCATCATAAGGTTCTCGTAAAAGAACCGCCCCGGATTCTCGCTGTTCGCGCCGATTCCTCCCACGACCGCCGCTAGATGAATGACGACCTGCGGACGTTGTTCGCGCAAGAGGCGGTCAACCGCAACCCGGTCTACGAGGTCGTAGTCCCTTCGCCTGACCGGCTGCACATGTCTGCAGCCGGACTGGGCGAGTCTGGCAACAACGCGAGAGCCGAGAAACCCCGCCCCTCCCGTCACGCAGATACGCTTGTCTACCAGAGATGCCAACTTATGCTGCTCCCCACCGATTTCTGTCGAGGTCACGACCTTCGTTGTCAGCTATCATCCGCTCTCTCTTCGCGAGCTCCAGATCGTGCTCAACCATGATCTTGACCAGTTCCTTAAAGCCAACCTTCGGCTCCCAGCCGAGTTTTTGACGAGCTTTAGTCGCGTCGCCAAGCAACAAATCTACTTCGGCTGGCCGGTAGTAGCGTTCATCAATGTCCACGCGCTCCTTCCAGTCGACGTCGAGCAACCCAAACGCTTGATCGAGAAAATCGCGGATCGAATGCGTCTCGCCGGTTGCGATGACGTAGTCGTCGGGCTCGTCTGCCTGCATCATCAGATACATCGCCTCCACGAAGTCCCGAGCGTAACCCCAGTCGCGCCTCGCTTCGAGATTGCCGAGATAAAGTTTCCTCTGCAGTCCCATCTTGATTCTCGTAGCCGCCCGCGTAATCTTGCGAGTCACGAACGTCTCGCCTCGTCGCTCGCTCTCGTGATTGAACAGGATGCCATTGCAGGCAAAAAGATTGTACGACTCGCGATAGTTGACGGTGATGTGGTACGCGTACGCCTTCGCGCAACCGTACGGCGATCTAGGATAAAAGGGCGTCGTCTCCTTTTGCGGAACCTCGCGGACCTTGCCAAACAACTCAGATGAAGAAGCCTGATAGAACTTCGGCTGGATTCCGACCTCGCGAATCGCTTCGAGCAGTCGCACCGTTCCGAGACCTGTGATCTCCGCGGTGTATTCGGGTACATCGAAGCTGACTCGAACATGAGACATCGCGCCAAGGTTGTAAATCTCGTCCGGCTCGATTTGTCTTAGCACAGTGTTGAGCGAGCTGGAATCGTTCAGGTCACCGTACACCAGTTTCAGCCGCGCGTTCTTTTCATGCGGATCCTGATAGAGGTGATCGATCCGATCTGTGTTGAACGAGGACGAGCGGCGAATGACGCCGTACACCTCGTAGCCTTTCTCTAACAGCAACTCCGTCAGAAACGACCCGTCCTGACCGGTTATGCCGGTAATCAATGCTCGTTTGGCCATGGTTGTTACTCAGGACTCAGAACTTACTTTCTCTTCGCACGGCATAGCTGCCGATATACAACACGTCCATTCGCGTCTTCAGAAAACACTCGATCGCATCACGAGGTGAACAGACGACCGGCTCGTTCTCGTTGAACGAAGTGTTCAACACCACTGGTACGCCGGTCAGCTTGTGGAATTCGGTAATAAGATCGTAATAGCGCTCGTTCACCGTGCGAGACACCGTCTGAAGACGTCCCGATCCGTCAACATGCGTGACCGCCGGAATCTTCGCACGTTTGTCTTCTTTTATCTGATATACCATCAACATCGTGGGCGCAGGGTGCGTTTGCTCGAAGTAATCGCCGAGGTACTCCTCGAGTATCGATGGAGCAAACGGACGAAACGGCTCGCGCTTCTTTATTCTCTCGTTCAGGATGTCCTTCATATCTGCACGCCGCGGATCGACAACGATCGAACGGTTTCCGAGAGCACGGGGACCGAATTCCATCTTACCTTGAAACCATCCCATCACTGCTCCGTCTGCAATGTCCTGCGCGGCGCGCCGAGTTAGTTCGACGTCGCCGCAGATTTCGTACTTGAGCCCCCTTGCGTCCAGCTCAGCTTGAATCGCATCGTTTGAAAACTCTGGCCCGGTGTACGCACCTTCCATAACAAAGCCGCGGTCGCCGTCCAGCAACGAATTATGCACGTGATAGCAGGCGCCGACCGCCGTGCCGCTGTCACCCGCCGCGGGCTGCACAAAGATCCGCTTGAATGGCGTGTTGAGCAGGATCTTGCCGTTCATGACCGAGTTGTAAGCGACGCCTCCAGCGAGCCCAAGATCCGTCAATCCGGTCTCCTCGTGTAGATGATTCAGGACGTGAAACCCGACCTCTTCAAGTCGCAACTGGAGACTTGCGGCGATGTCGCGCTCGCGGCCTGTCAACTCCGAGCCCTTCTCTCGCGCGGGACCGAACAGGTCAACGTAGGCGTCGGAATAAATCCTGCCGATTACCGGCGAGCCTTCATCCCAGCTCATGTCTACACCTTCAGAGTGATGCCGGAAAAATTCGAGATTCAGCCGGAATTGTCCTTCGTCTTCAGTGCGAATTATCTCGCGAAACTCATCGATGAATCGTGGCACGCCGTAAGGCGCGAGACCCATGACCTTTCCTTCGTCTCCATAGTGTGGGAACCCCAGAAACTGAGTGGTCGCTGTGTACAGGATCCCTGTCGAGTGCGGATATTCAACCTGGCCAAACACGTCAATCGTGTTGTGATCGCCTGCGGCCCACATCGTCGAGATGAAGTCGCCGAAGCCATCGATCGACAGAAGCGCCGCACGCTCAAACGGCGAGACGTAAAAACAACTGGCGAGATGAGCGCGATGATGTTCGACATTGTGAACACGTCCGCGAATCCTGCCCTTGTCGACGCCGAGGGCTCGCGTCAGATCATCTTTCAAGTCCCGAACTCGCGCGGCGTTTGCAAGGCGGTCGCTGACCGTAGTCAGAAACCCGCGAGCGGCCTCGGCTGCCGGCTGGGCCGGCGTACGAGCTCCGGTGACGCTTTTGACCGCGCGGGTTGCCGCGTACAGAACCTTCTTGTGAAGGTGCGCGGACGGATCGCGCGAGACCGCAATGTGCTCGACCTGTTCAATTGAAATGCCGGCGGCTTGAAGACAATACCGAATCGCGAGCGTCGGGAATCCTGCGCAGTGCTTTACGCGATTGAACCTTTCTTCTTCGACGGCCGCGACGAGGCGTCCGTCTTCTATGATCGCGGCGGCTGCATCACCGTGATATGCGTTTATCCCGAGAATGAACAATGGGTTCTCCTTGTGAATTGCGATGCTCCGAACTGAGTTTGGCTTCGAGTTCTCTGCTGTCCGGTACTCGCTCTTACTTGCTCTGCTCAACGGGGAGGAATGCTTTCTTGTCCTGTTCAGTGCGTTGAGCGGATACGGTTTTCTCGTCCCGTCCATCGAGCGAGAACTCGATGAGGTAAAGTGAGAGCAGCAGCTCAGCGAGCATTCGTTGGAACGCGTAGTAAATTCCTGCGCGTCCGTCGAGTATCGCACGCTTAACGAAGAGGCAATAGAAGAACATCAGGAAGGGGGCTATTATTCGAAGCCGTCTTATCTTGTCGGGCCAGCTCAAATCCCGCCATTCGCTCTGACGCAGCTTCTCGAGCTCGAGCCTCATATACTTTTCTTGCGAATTGAGCCAGTGACCCAATGGCTTTCGATCGTCGTGGAGAATTGAATACTTCAACTTCCTGACAGCGCCTTCAAGCACGACTCTGTGCGCGTGACCGTCCTGGCGGTATGTGGCGCCCGAATGGCGAAACAGCACCGTAACTGGCGGGTATGCCGAGCTTCGCAACCGCTGGCCGTGAACGCAGTAAACAAAGTTCGCAGAGTATCCCGTAGTCGCGGAATCCGGCGCCAAAGATCTCAACTCGTCGACGATTTCATCAGTCAGGATGTAATCAGCATCCAGCGCCAGGACCCATTCGGTCCGAATCTGCGTTTGAGCCAAAGCAAAGTTCCACTGATTCGCCAAGGTATCAAATCTTCTTTGAAAGACTCGTACACCTTCGATCTGCCTGGCGAGTGAAACTGTCTCGTCCTCGCTGAAGCTATCCACCACTATGACGTCCCGCGCCCAGTCGAGGCGCTCGAGATTTCGTGAGATGTTTGGCGCTTCGTTGTAGGTCAGGATGACCGGGGTGATTTGATCAAGCATCGCCGCCTGCTCTCGCTTCAGTCTTTTGAGCTTCTGAAGCGTCCTGCGGAGGATCGGTTTGCTGGTTGTGCCGCTGCTCGGCTTCAACCATCATTCGCACAACATCGTTCATCTTGTAGTGCGCCAGCCAACCAAGCCTGCTGTGGGCCCGTGCGGGATTCGCTCTTCCTTCGCTGATATCGCTTGGCCTGAACAGTCGGAGATCGAACTCAACATGCTTCTTCCAGTTGAGACCCAGACTCGAGAAGGTCGCGCTGATGAATTCCTCGAGCGAGTGGCTCTCTCCAGTTGCAATCACGTAGTCATCCGGGCTTTCCTGCTGCAGCATCATCCACATTGCGTGCACGTATTCGGGCGCCCAACCCCAGTCGCGCAGAACCTGTATGTTTCCGAGTTTGAGCTTCTCATCGCTGCCGCGAGCTATTCTGCAAGCCGTAGCGATTATCTTCTTTGTCACGAAACGCTCGGGTCTAAGCGGCGATTCATGATTGAACAGAATTCCCGAGCAGGCATACAGCCCGTAAGCGTCGCGGTAGTTGGCGACTTCCCAGAAAGCGGCGGCCTTCGCAACCGCATATGGGCTGCGCGGCCGGAATTGCGTTGTCTCGTCGGCGGGCTCATTGGTATCGCCGAAGCACTCGCTCGACCCGGCGTTGTACAGTCGTATCGGCTGGCCGGTGAATCGAATTGCCTCCAGCAGATTCAACGTGGCTTGCGCGATGCTTTCAAGAGTCTCAACTGGTTGCTGAAACGAGAGACCGACCGAACTCTGGCCGGCGAGGTTGTATACCTCGTCGGGTTGAATCTTCATGAGCACCTGCAGGACGCTGCGGAAGTCGGTGAGCGAAACTGATTCAAGCAGGACCCGTTGCCGCACACCGAGCTTGACCAGGTTGCTGAAAGACGACACCTGGGCATCGCGCGACGAGCCCCATACCTCGTAACCTTTGGCCAGCAGCAACTCGGCAAGGTATGAACCATCCTGGCCGGAGATGCCGCAAATAAGCGCTCTCTTCATTTCTAAACTCGATTCCCTAACTTCTGCGTTACTTCTTCTGAGTGCTCCTTGTCATGAACCGAGAACCGCGACGTCCGAAGTTGCCACGATGTGCCCGCATCCATGCATCCCATCCAGCAACCGCTGCCCTTCGAGATCGCGTATTGCATAGCCACAGTCGGTCAGCATCTGATGTACTGCAATTGCTTTCGTCTCGCCGTGCAGTTCGATGATCAACGCCGGGCGATTCGCCACGCGAAGGAGCTCATCGGCTCCGGCAAGAACCTCGGTCTCAGCCCCTTCGACATCTATCTTTATAACATCAGGTCTCGGATGGCTCTCTATGAATTCATCCAGTTTCACAGTCTCGACACGGAACTCGGTCTTGTCGCCGCTAAAGGGATCTATCCCATCTTCCGAGAGTTGAGACTGGCTGTTGTTCTCTCCAAACACAAAGAAAGAGGTGCCTCGCCGATCGCTCACCGCCGCGGTTATCAATTCACAGTGAACCAGGTTATTGATTTCTATTTGAGCTCGAACGCTCTCGGCATTTTCGGGCAGCGGTTCAAACGAAATGACTCGACCCCTGTCAGCAACGAGCTTTGCTGCCAGCACCGTGAAGAAGCCTGCATTCGCGCCTATATCGTAGAACACCATGCCGGGTCTCAATAGTCCGGCCAATGCTTTCTGCAGCTCCGGCTCGTATACACCAGTCCAATAGCCGTTGACGTGCCGATGATGGCGTTTCCATTTCATTCCCGCAGCGTGACCGCTTGGAATCCGCGCGACGCTTCCCTCTTCGTAGCGCCCCGCATACCATTTGAGTAGCCTTCGAACGACTGGAATACTAGTCAGATCGTTGACCAGATTTGCGGAAATCATAATCCTCGCGTCTGCCTGGCAAACCTACTGAAGCGTCGAATCATCGCTTGTCGTTTGCTCATCCTCTGCCGTCGGTGACTCCGGGGATAAGTTGCCGCCAACCGCTAGCACGTTCTGAAAGCACGCCGTTATACATCCGGGTGATCGATCTCGTCATTGCTTCAACCGAGAATCGCTCGGCCGCTAACCGCCTTGCGTTCGCACTCAAACGAACTCGCAACGCCTGATTCTCGCTAAGCTGCAGTAAAGCAGAAACAAGCTCATCGTCGTCGCAAGCTGTCACCAGACCGGCGTCGTATTCGCGCACGTCGTCAACGATTCCAATCTGATCCGATAAGACGCATGGCAATCCAGCGGCGAGAGCTTCAACTGCCGCGATTCCGAAATTCTCGGAAGACGATGGCAATGCGAAAATTGAGGCCGCGGCTATCGCGCTCAGCTTGTCTTCACCGGTCACAAATCCTGTCCAGATGATCTCATCCGCTATACCGAGAGCACGCGATTGATTCCGGAGAGCTTCTACGAAATGCGACTCACCAGTTCCCGCTATGACCAGCAAGGCCTCAGGGCGTAGCCGATTCAACTGCGCGAACGCGCGGATCAGCCGGTCGAGACCCTTCTTCTGATCGACTCGTGATAGGAACAAGACGATCTCGCGACCTCGCGCATTCGGATATCGACTGAAGAATCGATCGGGATTCGGCAAATGCTCGAGCGGTCGCGCGTCAACGCCTAAGGGAATAACGTATGAGTCCTTTTCAACTCCCGCTTGCGCGGCTTCAACCTTTTCCGCCTGGCTGGTGTAATGCATCGCCGCGGCGTTTGCGATAATCCGCTTCTCAATCAGCGCAAAGGACAATCGCTTCAGCAAACGCCGCCGGTTCTGCAATCCCCATTGATTCAGAACTCCCAGCGGCCTCACAACGTATGGAACGCCCGACTTCTTTGCTTTGCTTGCCGCGGCATAGCTCGCGAACGAAAAAAGCCCGTGGATGTGCACGAGATCGTAAGCGTGCACATTTCGAGACAGCCACGAGACCAGCGGTAACGATATCTTGTAGAACTCTGTTTGTCGGGGGAACGATAAAATCTGCTGCCCTGATGACACTCGATCGTCTTCGCTGCCTTGAGTCGTCGCGATGTGAACCTCTATGCCGGCGCGTTCGAGTCCCTGTGCGATCAACGCCATCGCGAAGCTCGGCCCGCCATCTCTTGCGGACATCGATGGGATGACGTGAAGAACTTTCATCGAGATTGAGATGGGCTGGGCACCGCTCCGGCGGAAGGGCGTTGCCTTGTGCCGACCGCATACTCCAGTGATTTCAAGGTACCGTCGACTGCCGCTTCCACTGAATAGGCTTTCACCCGTTCCCGGGCGGCTGCACCCATTTGTTCAAGTTGACTTCTGTTGGATGCGAACTGAACGACCCAACGGGCGAGCGCTTCGACATCACCGAACGGGAACACCGCGCCGGTGACCCGATCTTCGACCAGGTCGGGTCCGCATCCAACACGATCGCTCACGATCGCGGGCAGCCCGCAGGCCATCGCCTCGTTCACTACAAGGCCCCAAGTCTCGCCGTAGTCAGAAGGCAACACTAGACAATCGGCTGCGGCATAAGCGCGAGTGATTTCAGTCTGGTTGAGAAATCCAGCGAATGTGACCGGGAGTTTCGCGGCTTCTGCAAACGCGCGCGCTTCGTCCATCTGTTCCCCGGTGCCCGCAACCAGAAGATGAAATGGCTGGCACTTTTTTCCAGCCGCTTCCATCGCCCGCATCAAATCCATGATTCTCTTCTTAGGTTCCAGTTTTCCAGCAAAGAGAAAGCAGGTACTGCTCTCAGGAATGCGCCACGAGGATCTGAAGTCCTGTGATTGAGCTTTGTCCTTTATGATTTGCTGTTGAAACCGATCGTTATCGACAAAGTAAGGACACCCAAACATTCTTTCGGGAGAGATCCCGTACCCCAGATAGAAAGTCCGGTTCATCTTTCCGATTGCCAGCATCGCATCAAATCGATTTAGCAGTGCGCGATGCATGAGTCTTACGGGCAAGGGTCTTTGTCTGAGAGCGTTCGACTCTCCGCGTACGACCCTCGGAATACCTAGCCGAATGCAGGCAATCGTGGCCTGGATGAGCGGCAACGATTGCCACCCGGTGATGATAGCTGCGTCGGGTTGAAATCGCTCGAGCGCCGACTTGATCGACGGCGTGCTGCTGTTCAGAAACCCTCGCAATGTCGGCTTTCTTCTGGCGTTCGGGAGAAGCTCCCAGTCGTAGCCCTCCAGAAGTGGTATGTCCCATTCGAACGCACCCCCGAAACCGACGCTCTGCTGCTGCCTGTCAGGCAGCAGTGCATAGAAGACTTTGAGGTCGACTCTCGCCGCGAGGCCCTTGAACCAGGGCGTGTAGTACTGAATGGGATGAGTACAGACTGCTGCGACTTTCATTTATCAGAGGCAAACTGCGACTCACCGAGCGCTCGTGCGGGTGGCATCGTTTGAAGAATATTCACCGGGACAGCCCCGATCGGCCTCACAGGAATTTGGCCTTTTGCCGCTTGTCCGGCGACATGCATTTTGGGAGTGCCGATGACAAAGCCAAGGAAAAGCCCTAGAAGAATGAGTACAAACGGATCGCCATAGACCTGGTGCGCGATCAGGTAGACCATGCCGTTGGTTATCAAGAATGCCATCAGACCGAAAATGAGTTTGCCGAGCTCTGGATTAAGGTCTTTCGTGTATTTGATGAACCTGACGATTGACCAAAGATATCGAGCGACGGCGATCGATAGCCACAGGATCAACACCAGACCGGGTACGCCGAGTTCCGCCAGTGCCTTGCCTAATCCGCCTTCAGCCGCGCCGCCAACGATGTCGTCTTCCTGTCTGAAGTACTGGGACCCCTGACTTCCGGTCCCCGCTCCGGAACCAAGAATGCCGTTTCGCTCAATGACGTATTGGAATGAGTTGATCGTCAGATCGCTCAGCCTTCCGCTCGCCTCTGATTGAACGTTCACGCCCCGTTCATAGTATGGCCGGACTTGTTGCTCGTACTCCTCAGGAGAAACGTAGAGGTATACCGTCGACGCTACGATGACGAGCCCGCCAAACAAGAGAACCGCCTTCGACAACATCGCGGAGCGGATCGTTTTGCTGAACCACAACAAGAACACCATGTAAATCGCGACGAAGAGAATGAACTCGACCAGGAATTTCCGGCGACCTGTCAATACCAGCGCGCCAAGCACAAAGAGCACAAACGCGCCGGCGCCCAACTTGAAACTCACTTTTCTGTTTACGGTCAATGAAAGGAGAACTATGAAACAGGCAACTGTGGCGCCGTGCCAGGCTGCGGTTTCGGGAGTGCGCAGGAAACCGGAAAACAGGAGGATCTTGCCGAGCTTGGGATCGTATATAACGAGTCCTTCTCCAACCTGTTTTAGGATTCTCCAATCGAGCCCTGCATGGGACAGATAGACGCCGGACATCAGAATAATGCCAATGAAAACGTACAGGGTTATGAGCTTGGTGACGTCGCGTTGAGTCCGGCCGAACTGATAGCCAAGAAGAATCGCGGGCATCGGAGAGAGATACGCCAGGATTCCGATTATCGCCACGACCACGCTGCCAGTCCTGATGAATCCCGCTACGCTTTGTATGAGCACAAGTCCGATGAACAATGTTATCGGCGTACGCATAGAATTATTCCACGCGTGGATGGGCTTGAAACTCAGACGCACGTTGTGAAACTGGGCACCGAGGAATGTCACCGTCATCGCACCGCCAACGAGAGCGGTCAAGTAGACTGGTTCACTCGGCACAATCTTGCGCATCGGATCTTGCAGAAATCCGATAAGGACGCACAACAAGATGCCTGTTCGCCAGTTTACAAAGCACAGGCCGAGCGCGACCGCGATGAGCATGAATACTTCCGGCTCACTCATTGTCGTTGAATCAACCTCGGGCCACGAATTGCTAGCGCTGCCGCCCAGAAGAACCCCAGCAGTTCAGCGATGAGAGTCGCGGGAATCCACCACGGCCGCGAGAGATGGTGTCGGGTTCGAATTGCGCGAAGCGGGCGCGCAACAAACTTGTACAAGCGATTTCGGACCGCAGTCGCGCGAAACAAATAGTAGTAGGCGCCGACCGAATGGGTTGGCCTGATCGTAGTCAGGTGCTCGCCAAATGAGCGAGTGCCCCCGTTTTTCGCTTTCAAATGATGTATGCCGGCGTGCGGTTCGAAAAGAATACGCTCTCCGGCGGCCAAAGCGCGCGCTGCAAACTCCGCCTCGAATCTGTAGGCAACGCTCACAAAGTTCTCGTCAAAGCCTCCGAGTTGGAGAGCTACGTCGCGTTTAATCGAAAAGTTGCCGCCCATGAATTCTGAGACGTATTGCCGCCGGCTCGATCGAAATGAGAATGCTGATGAACTGGGCGGCTCGAGCTCGTTCTCTGTCGGCAGCGCGTCTTCGCCAGGCTGCAGAACCTGACCTGCCACGATGTTTGCATCCGAGTGGGCTCTCGCATGGCTCGCTATCAAACCGGGACTCGGCAAGATGTCGTCATCGAGGAAAAGCACCGCATCACCGTGCGCTTTCATAAGACCTACATTCATTGCGTGAGTTATCGAGGGTTGCAGAAGTCTGATCCAGCAAATCTTGCCCTCTGCTGAAAGGTACTCCAAAGCGCGCCCGGTTGCCGGATCGTGCAAAGGCGTCTGATCCACAACGATGATTTCGTGCGGTGGCGGCGCCAGTTGCAAGACCTCTTGTATTGTGGTCAAGAGGACTTCTTCACGTTTGTAAGTCGGTATGACGACTGATACAGATCTATTCAAGATCACTGACGAGTGAGGCCCCCATACATCAACTTCAAGACCGATTTAAGGTGGAGGGGGCAGGTCTTTGCTGCCTGGCGAAAGTACTGGAAGGCTCCGGGATTCCCCCTTCGGCTCAAACAACTGCCGATGAAGTACAGCGCTCGAGCGCGTTGACGTCGACTACGCGGTCTCTTGCTGTTCGTCTTGAGCAACTCCGCTCGCTTTAAGACGAGTCCGTCATCCTTTCCGTTGCGTCTCAGTCTGGCGCTCTCAACGATTATCTTCTTGAGCGCCATCTGTTCCCTTCTGTACAGCCCGCTGATGGACTGAACGTTGATCGCAGCTTCGTACAACACTTCGTTGATGACGGCGTGCGTCCCGACTTCAGCCAACCTGACCCACAGATCCAAGTCCTGTCCAAAATAGAATGCAGAACGATATCCGCCAACAGCCTCGTACGAGGCCTTCAAAAACATTGTGCTTGGGTGACTGGAAGGTCCGCGGATTTCGCTGGCGTCGAGGGTTAATATGCGCTGTGTTGCATCGCTCGGGTCTTGACTCACCTCATAAAGAAGCTCGGTTTGCGGTCCGACGAATCTTGTTCCACAAGAGACAAGCGACACCCCACTCGCCTCCTTGAAAAACGACAATTGTTTCTCTAGTCGTCCTGGTAATGAGATGTCGCCGGCATCCTGCCTTGCAATGAATGTCCCCTTGGCCGCCGCGCAACCCCTGATTAGAGCCTTGGTGAGCCCTTCGTTCTGCTGACGAATCAGACGAATTCTATTATCGCGTCGGGCGTAGTCGTCGAGGATTTGTGGAGTTTCATCGGTGGACCCATCGTCCACGATGACGAATTCAAACTCTACGCCGTCTTGCGCCAGCACGCTCTCGATTGTCCTGGCTAGTTGTGATGAGCCGTTATAGACACTCATCACGACTGATAAAACAGGCCCGGCATTCATTTTCGAAACACGTCCGAGTAGCAAGCCAGTTTTCCGACAGAAGACCAGCCAACAATTGAAGCCAACCAGCGATAGAACTTGAAATCCAGCCCCTGGGCCCTGCGCTGGCCGGAGGCTTGTCGCGCAAGATCGAATAATTCCTCGGATTCGTCTTCAAGGCCCAACGCTCCGCATTGGCGGGACAGGAGAAACAGCTCCCGAGCGAAGTGCTGCATTTCTGCAACCGACTCATCTAGTCCGGCGGACAAGGCAGTTCGGAGAATGAGCCGGTGTGCGGCAGCACGCTGCTGCAGCTTGGGCCTGTCGGAGTTGCCATCCTTGCTGAGTCTCTGCCCCGGATGATCGCGTTCTTCCGAAACAAATTCAGATACGTTATAAAGCGCAGTTCCAAGCGCCGCGATTCGACAATCGTACTCCCAGTCCTCCTCATTCCAGAGCGTAGACCAGGGACCCGCTTCGTCCAAGATTCCTCTCCTGTAAAGAGGAGTCGACGTGCCCCACCATCGGGATTCAAGAAATGAAGGGAACATCGTGGCAATGACCTCTCCAGTGCGCTTCCACGGGACATCGGACAGATGCTCAATACCGTTCTTTACCAGCCTGGTTTTTCCGTAAGAGACGCCGCACTGAGGATTCGACATCAAGCCCGCAACTTGAAGCTCAAATTTCTTTGGCAGTAAGACGTCATCGCTGTCGAGATATTGGACGAATTCCCCGCTCGCCTGCCGGCGGCCAGTCTCCCGCGCTAAGCCAGGACCACCATTTTCCTGACGAACAACCTTGATTGCGGCAGGCGATCCCGCCGCGAGTCGTTCAAGCACCTTCGGTGTCTCATCCGTTGACCCATCGTCTACGATAATGATTTCAATCGGTCGGTAGGTTTGATGTAGAACACTCTGCACCGCCTCTACGACTAACTCGGGACGATTGTGAACGGGAATGATTGTAGAAACTAATCCGTCAATCACGGTTATTGCGTCTTTGCGTCGGCACGTCTATCGGGCTGCCATCATTCGTCGGGACCACAGATTCAGCAATAACAGCCGCCATGCAACATTGCTGAAAATACTTATAGCTCGAGGAAACCTGTAACCCTTGCGCCTGCCGCTGAAGAAATCAGTCATCGCATCCCGCAGACCCAGTTCATCAACCCAACCGTCTCGATCGAGAATGACTCGGCTGGCGTATTCGCGAAAGTGTTCAGAACGGTCCATCCACGAGGCCGCGATCGAAGCGCCGAACTTCGGCCTGTCGAAAATTTCACGGGGCAGCAGTTCGAACCTCTCCGCCATCGAGCGCAGGATTCGCTTGTTAGTACCGTCAGCCAGCAGTTGAACCGCAGGCAGTCGGTAAGCCAGTTCGGCGACGCGTCGGTCAAGGAACGGCGCACGCGCTTCGGTGCTGACCGACATGCTGGCCTTGTCCACTTTCATCACATAGTTGTTGGGCAACTGACTTCGAGACTCGAACAACCGAACTGCCTGGAACAGATCTCCGTCCGCCTCGCGCAGGTAGCGCTTCATAAGCGAAACGAACGCACCAAACTGAGTTCCATATCGCCTGCCGGCATAAGCGCGATAGATTTGAAACAATCGCCAAATCATCGGACCTTGCAACCTTAGCGCGGTCTCGAAAACGGGGTATCCGCCAAACAACTCGTCGGAGCCTTCTCCAACCAGAACAACCTTGATACCCAGTTCTCTGCACTTTCTGTAGAGCAATCGCGTAGACACGGTGCCCCAATCACCGAACAAGTCATCGAAGTACCACGCTACTTCTTCGAGCCCCTCACTCACCTCGTGCGGCTGAATCGTAACCTCTCGATGCTCCGAGCCAATGTGCTCCGCTACGAGCCTCGCGTAAGGGCGCTCATCTACTTCTGAATCCGCAAAGCCCATGCTGATCGTTGTGATGCGAGCGTGGCGCGCTGCTATTGCGGCAACCACGCTCGAGTCGAGCCCGCCTGAGAGCAATAACCCGACCGGTACATCTGCGATTAGATGTTGCGCGACTACTTCCGACAGCATGGTGTAGAGATCCTGCTCAAGATCAGAATCGTGAGAAACAATTGGCGTGGGCGGCTTGAAGAAAGGAACCGGTTGAGTGGGAACGCCATCGATAACCAGCATCGAATGTCCGGGCGGAAGCTTCTGCACTCCTTCAAGCGACGTGACCCGCTCGTCGAACGTGTAGCCGAACTCCAGAAACTGCTTCACCGCTTTGGTGTTGATTTGAACTTTGAAGTCCGGCAGCGCCAAAAAGGCCTTGATCTCGGACGCGAATACGAGGCCTTGATCGCCCGGTAGCGCCGAGTAGTACAGGGGCTTCATTCCGAGCGGATCGCGAGCAAGAAAGAGATAGCGGTCATTTGCTGACCAGACCGCAAGCGCGAACATACCGCAGAACCGTTCTACAGACCCGGGCCCCCATTGGATGAAGCTGCGCAGGATGACCTCGGTGTCCGAACGGGAAATGAACTTGTGTCCGAGCGCCTGCAGCTCTTTCCTCAGTTGCTGATAGTTGTAGAGCTCGCCGTTATAGCTGACGACTACGCTTCCGTCTTCGCTGGACATCGGTTGATGGCCCGCCGACGAAAGGTCAATGATGCTCAGGCGATTGTGAGCGAAGGCTACGCCCTGTCGATGATCGTGGAAATAGCCTCGATCATCGGGCCCTCGATGCTGGATTGCATCAGCCATCGCAATCAGGTGGCCATCGTCGCGCGAGTTCGTTGGTTTAAGGAACCATCCACAGATTCCGCACATAGAGTTAAGTGTTGGCTTCGTAGCCGCTGACCCCCGCTAGCTGAGCCGACGTGAACTGCGATTCAACGCAGTCGACCGGCTTCCATCCAAATGGCCCGCTCATCGCCCCTCTCACTTCAGTTCGTAGATGACTGATTCGCTGCCCAACTGAAACGTTGGTTAAATGCTGTAATCGGGCGTGGCCTGCGCTGCCAAGTTGATGCTTTTCGGGTTGAGGTGCATGCCAGAGGTGAAGTATCGGAAGATTACCGTAGGGCCAAACGCAAAGAGTCTGTCCGCGTTCCCAGAACTCGTTGTCTTCACCGCCCCAACCAATAAACGACTCATCCATACCGCAGATTCTCTCGAATCCTGCGCGCGTCACTGCCACGCTTCCACCGGCTTCCAGGTTCTGGACGATCGCTAGCGGATAATTGTCGAGCAGATCGGAATTGCCACGTAGCACGGCTGTCGTGTGATGTTTGTTGAGATAGAAAATAAATCGTTTGAGATTGATAAGCTCGCATCCCTGTCTTACTCGCGACAGTATGCTCGCAGCGTAATCGATTGGTACCAACATATCGTTGTCGTGCAGAACAATTACATCACTGCGACAATGTTTTACTCCAATATTAAAGGCCCAAGACCGACAGTATGGCATCTCTATCGAAGGAGGAGGCGTGTGGACGTGTCGAACCCACGCAGGTAGCATTGAAGCGATTCTCGATTCAACATCCTGTTCAATCACCACACAATCGAGGGACACACTCGATTGTGCAGCTATGCTTCTCAGGGTGGCGAGAAGGTGAGGAAGCCTTTCCATCCCCCGGTGACCAATCACAAAACTGATATCGGAAGGAGTCGAGGTATTGGCAGGGGTGTCAGCGAGGAGAATCGGGTGATCCTCGAGGCACCGCTTCATCAAACGAGAACCAAGCGCGGGCATGAACTTTGGAGCGTGCAGATCGGAAGTCCAGCGCCACTTGCAGAGATAGCCGCTACCATCGGGTGCTGGCTCAAGTTTCTCCTGTCGATTTGTGAGTGCTAAATAGGATTGATCCGACCGCAAAAGCGCGCGGCTATATCGGCCATAGTCCTTCAGGAGCACTGAGGCGAGATTTCGAATGTACATGTAACGATGGTTTTGAAAGAGTCCCGATCTAACGTTCGAATATTGGATCAGCGCTCATCCTGCAGTTTGAAGTACCTCAGTCGGCACGACAGTGGGTCGTTGCTCTCCGATGTTCGTTGTTTGCAGTGCAGTCAACCCGAGGATCTCATAATCAATCCGGTCCAGTAGTGCTGCCGAATGCTGCTGATCGAACTTACGAGCGAAATGGCAATTAGAGTTCTTCAACGCCAACCAATCGCGGTCATCAAGTATCGCGGGGGTCTCGCGACATCCAGTAATGTTGCCGCTCCAATCAACGTATCGATAGTTGAATGCTTCTTCCGGCAGCATCTCGGTGTCCGCATGAACCTGTCTCCTGTCCCGCTCTGCGCTCCACTTTTCATAGTTCTCGTAATTCTCGACGCGTGTTGCCCAAGTTGAGTTCAAAACTATCGTTTGAAAGAACATTTCGCCTGGACTGTTGGTGTACTTATAGAATCTTACGAATTGAGGGTTATCATTTAAGAACCTTAAGATATACGATGCGCAGTCATACGAGAGGCTCCACCAATCGGGACCTCCGTAAGGAACCATCCCCTCCAGAAAGGTGCGCTTTGGCATGAGAGGTTGGTACTTAAAAAAGCGTCCCCAAAAATATCGCCTCCAGAATACCGGATCAGAGTTCGTACTCCAGGGACGAATCGGTATTGCGTCAACAAAGTAGAAGTACTCTACTTTGTGTCGCCAGCTCGGCCGATCTTCAAGCCTCCAAAAAGTGAGATACTCCTTCTCAGCTCTCGAAAAGAAAGAGAATAAGTAATCGTTCGATTTGATTGGATAATCTGAACCGCTCAACAGAACGCAGTAATCAAAGCCTCTTGAAACCGCTTCCCTGAGTAATCGAAGCGTCGCCTTTACCAGCGAGAAGCCCATCCAATTTGTCGACACCCTATCATGCAACAGCAGTACGTTTTTCCTGGACCCAATCAGAGCGTGGAAGGGCGCAGCATCCACTTTCTTATCGACGTGGACATAGAAGGACGCACCTCTGGAGTCCAGAGCGTTGACCATCCGGAGCAAATGCTCTGGCTGATGATGCGCCATTATTAGATAGGCTAGTCGCATGATTTAACTACGCGCCGCACTCAAACTTCTTTTTAGACGCACCCATGTCGAGGACGCTAGCTGTCGAAGTGGATGGCTACGAATGAGCCATGGATTTGGCTTTGTCAAATCCCACTCCAGCTCCATAGTCAGGTGGGCAGAGTGGGGCCAACGCTCGAGCGGCCGCAGATCCCGCAACTCTCTCACTAGCGCTTTGTACTCTGAATAAGTCCTATTTGCCGTAAAGCGCCGACCAATAGCACGGGCCTGCTCGCTCAGTCGCTCAAGTACTGAAGGCGTCAGCTCACTCCAGATGTCGACCATTCGATCAAGGTGTTCCACCGGACAAAGCATACAATTGACGCCATCCTGAAACACCGTCCGGTCGAGACTCGCAACGTCTGTACAGACAGGGACACACCCTGCCGCGAAGGCCTCGAGTACGCTCATAGAAAACCCCTCAAATGTTGAAAGGTTCACCAGGACGTCATGCGTAAAGTACAACTCGAGCACGTCATCAGGTTCGAGATACCCAGCCAGTTTTACCTGATCGTCGAGGCCTCGTCGTTGTATATCCGCAGCCAATTGTTGTCTGCACGGTCCGTCTCCCGCGATCGTCATGTTGAACAACCTCCCGCGATCTCGCAGGAGGGCCAACAACCTCGGCAGCTCAAGGATTCGCTTCTGATCGTGTGCAAGCCGGCCAACAAGAAGCAATCGGAGTGTATCTCCAAATGGTTTGCGCTCGCGTTGTGGTACGGCGACGCCGTTGGCGATGTACCGCGCCGCCACTGCGGATTCGGAATACCGCGCAAGGAATCGCTCAACAACGTTCTGATTCGTTCCTGCGATACCATCTAAGACGTCAACGAATTCCCGGCGGAATTGCAGATACTGATCGACTGGGGAGTCGATATGGAGCGTATCGATGATCGTACAATAAGAGCGCACTTGGCGAAGCAGTGGGGCGAATCCCATCGAAAAGTCATTGCAGTCGTTCAACGCCAGGAGAGTGGGACGGATTCTCGCAATATCTGAAGCGATATGAGTCCGAACCGGAGGCTGCGGCCGTCTTGACATGTACGCCCAGTGAAAGTCGCTCCAATCAAGCAACGTGGCACCGGTGTCAGCAAAGCGTTCACGCAGAGGACCGTCTGCGTTCTTTGTGGCGGCGACCCACACCTGACAACCGTCTCGAATCGTTTCTCGGACCATGTTCAACAGGTACGTCTCAACGCCGCCCAAGCCGTAGGGAGCGTACCAAATCCATAGATGTCGTTCTTCGTCGCCGCGCACTAGACGGTAGCCACCGAGGTTGGCATTGGAACTCTAACTCGCTCGAGGGCACTCACGATCTCATCCATGAGGTCATCGACTGGAACAGGCCAAAAGTCACTGTGTGCCGGATCCTCAGAAAACGAACGCGGCTTACGGTCGATAGAAAAGTGCCGAGTCGTCTCGAGTCGAAGCGCTTCTCCCCACCACACGTGCCGGTATAGCTGTTCCCAGACTTCAGCCAAAGCATCGATCGACTGGTAGCGCTGTACGGCCTCACGCCCAGCAGAACCCAAACGCGATCGCAATTCTGGGACCTGCAGCAATACCGCGAGAACACGGTCCAGATTGTCTGGATTCGCATTGACAACTGGTAGGTCGAATACCGGATCGCTCAGAGTCTCCTGATCGAGATAAGTCAATACGGTTTTGCCGAGCGCAAGACCTTCCAACGCGAACATTCCGTAAGCACCCATACAGAACTGGTCCGCTATGATGTCTGCTTCAGCATATCGCACGAGGGCTTCGGCTCGTGCGACTCGTTCCAACATCCGCAGCTCAACCGCTATTCCGGAGGACTTTATTCGCTCCAGGGCATCCAGTAGATGATCGGTGCCCTTTATAGAACGATGCTGGGGCGCGTGTATCACAACCGGAGGCCAGTTTCCCGATGACTGTGTCATCGGTCGAAGAGCCTCACAATCCACCGGAAACCACAGGAAACTGACGTCACGGCGCGGAAGAAATGGAAAACACGGAGAATTAGCGCCAACAATCAACCGAGCGTTTCGGCACCACAAGAGAGTGCGCTGCCTTGCTACATGACTGTGGTTAGCCAGGTCCCAGTCGGGATAATCCTGTTGGGCACGTCCCACCCAGTCGTAGCGACTCAGGCGTCGATGCCTGTAAAGGATGTCCATGCCGTGTGGGACCATTATCGTCCTGATCCCCACGAATCGTATCAGGCGCAAAGTTAAGGCGTTGATCTTCCACGATTGAACCGAAAAGAACAGCGAATCAAAAAATGCAACGCGAATGTCGCCTCGCAACAATAGGTCAATTAGCCCTCGCCAATGCCAGTCATCTCTCCGCCACCCTTTCGCGTCGCACACGACATCGAAATCCTCATCTTCGAAAAGGTGTCCGGGTTTTGTTGTCGTGATGAACGACCGGCTTGGAAAGCCCGACCGCCTGTCAACCATCACAGGCCATTTGATTAAGTGCAGTCCATTCATTCCCCGCCATATTCGCGGTGGCCGGCGACGAAGGCGGCGGACCCAGCGAATGACCAGCCCAAGAGGCGCGGCACAGAGAACCAATGAGACCCACAAACAGCGGTGCACTAGGTTGTGCATTCAACCCTTCTCATTGCAGCCTGAATCCTGGGCAGCAGATCTTCAATATCGACCGGCCAAAACTTTTCGAGTGCTGGGTCTTCAGTAAACGATCGGGGTTTGCGCTCCGGAGAGAAGTGGCGAGTCACCTCTAATTCTAACGGTTCGCCCCACCATAGGTGTCGATAGATTCGAGACCATACCTCCGCGAGTGCGTTTGGCGACTGGTATCGCTCTACGGCAGATTGTCCCGCGTAACCGAGGCGTGTTCGCAACTCGGGTACATCGATGAGAGCCGCAAGAACTCGCTCCAGATTCTCCGGGTTTGTATTCACAATCGGCAGATTGAAGATGGGATCACCCAGGTGTTCCTCATCAAGGTAGGTCAGCACAGGCTTCCCCAACGCCAGTCCCTCTAGCGCAAAGACTCCGAACGCCCCAATGCAGAACTGATCGGCGATAATGTCCGCCTGTGCATAAATCTCAATGGCTTCCGGCGGCGGTATTTTTTCAACCAGCCGCAGCTCGAATTCGAAGCCAGCATCACGGAGCCTTTGAGTCGCGGTCACCAGGCTCGCAGTGCCTTTGATATTACGGTGATTCGGCGCATGAACGATGAGCGGACGCCCTTGTTCGTTTTTCTCACTCGTGTTGTCAACGCTGATGTTTACGGGGAAATACTTGAACCTCAGGTCCTCTCGCATCAAGAAGCGGCTGCAAACCGAGTCACCCGAAACAACTAAATCGACATTATTACAAATCGTTTGGATCATCTTCCGAGTGTGTACTCGGTCACTTTCCAAGTCCCACTGTTGGTAATCCTTCTGCAAACGTTCCAGGAAGCCGTACCGGCTTGTGCGCTGATCCAAGAAAACGACATCCAATCCACTAGGCAACGCAATAAGGCGAATGCCACACCACCGCATGATCGAGAGCGCCAGCTTAGTCTTCTCAGGTCTTGTGATGGCAGAAAAGCGGGTATCAAAAAACATCACGAAGATATCCGCGCGCCGTAAGAACGTGCAGAGGGTGGCCCAGTGGAGTACGTCCCAGGTGTGACCATCTTGTGCGACGACAACATCGAAATCATCGGCGTTAACAAGAGAATATGAAGGATTCAGTCGAGTGTGATGAACTATTGAGAAGCTCGTAAAACCCGCGAGCCGGTCGACGTCGACCATGTCCTTGATCATGTGCATGGGAAATGTTCCATGCCAGATACGCGGACGTTTCCCACTGACACGCCGGCCAAGCCGGATCACCGAGCCTGCGATGGAACTCCAAATCAGTTGCAAGACCCACGAAAAGCGATGCAGCACAACGACATTCCGGTTCACTGGATCTCCCGCCAAGCGCCTTCGATATATGAACAGATCCGTTCCTGCTCTGTAGCGGTGATGCCTGAGTAAAGTGGGAGTGCCACTGTGAGCCAGTCTGCCTTCCAGGACTCTGGATAATCCGAAGGCTGAAGACTGTATTTCGATCGATAGTATCCGAGCATATGCGGCGCGTGGGTTCCCGGGCGAGTAGCTATCCCATTCTCAAACAGACGCTGCATTAGCTGGTTTCGCCTGACGTACCATTTCTCCAGTACGGCTTCGCCTTGCGCAGGCGGAGTCAATCTGCAAACGTACGCCTGATATGCGTGCTCGCGCTGCTTTGGTGCGGGCGGAGGTTGCAGCCATTCTTTCAAAGAGGATTGCTTGATTAATTCATCGTAACGACGCGCGCTTTCCAGACGCTGCCGAAGAATCAGATCGAACTTCGCGAGCTGAGTCAGTCCGAGTGCTGCCTGCAAATCTGTCAGGCGGTAGTTCAACCCGAGTAATGTATAGTCGGGCAAGAGTTGCTGGGCAGCATCCTGCGGTGAATAGTTTGAGCGATCTGATCCAATATCCCTAAGGGACCGGAATGCCGCAACAAGCGAGTCGCTGCCAGTCGTCAACATTCCGCCTTCCCCAGTGGTGATAGATTTGCGAGGATGAAAACTAAAGCAACCAACATCGCCGAGTGTGCCGACGTGACGGTCACCGTAGTAACAGCCGAGGGCGCACGCAGCATCTTCGATCACGAAGAGATTGTGACTTCGCGCAAGATCCAGTATCGCGCTCATGTCAGCGGCCAATCCAAAAAGGTGCACTGGCATGATTCCTTTGGTTCTTGGACTGATGCGCCGTGCGGCATCTTTGACATCAATATTGAAAGTCACCGGATCTACATCACAAAAGACCGGACGTGCACCAGTTAGCTCAACGGCATTAGGCGTCGAAATCCACGTGAACGCTGGAACGAGAACCTCATCCCCAGCGCTAAATTCGGCGGCTTGAGCTGCCAAATGCAATGCGGCGCTGCATGAAGAAACTGCAATGGCCTCCGAAGCGTCGACAAAAGCTGCAAAACTCTTCTCGAAGAGGGCTACCTTCGGGCCTTGACCCACCCAGCCACTTCGAAGTGTCTCCAGGATAGATTGCTCATCGGCCTCGTCAAACCAGGGCCGTGCCAAAGGAATTCTGTTCAAGATATGTGCTCCTGTCGCTTGCGGGTGACCTTGGCCGGAATGCCGGTGGCGACCGTATAGTCAGGAATGTCCTGGACGACAACAGCGCCCGCTCCGATTTGCACTCCTTTACCGATTGTGACGCCGGGAAGAATGACTGCTCCAACCCCAATGTCGCAATCATCGCCCACAGTGACCGGTGCAAACGTCACGGTGCTGTCGAGGATGGGCTTGCTCCAACCCTCGTCACGATGAAATGAAGTGATGATCCGAACGCCAGGACCTACTCCAACACGGTCACCTATGAAAAGACCGCCCGCGCTGTGAAAGAAGACCTGCTGGCCAATCCACACATCATTTCCTATCACCATCTCGCCCTTGTAATAACCCTTCAGGATCGAATAGTGGCCGATGTATACGTTCGAGCCAAGCGCTATATGATCAGGGTGGAACACCAATACGCCCGGTTCGAAGATGACGTTCTCACCGAGTTTGCGAAATTGCTCGCGATTTATTTCACCAGTACCGTGACTTGAAAATTTTCGCATCTTTACGACTCACCAACCTCTAACGAACATTGCAGCGAGGAAGCTAGTTGACGGATTTATGTGTTATTCGAGCAGTCGATCGGTTGCCTATTGAGTCAAGAGCCTGGCGTAGAACTCGCCCGTCCTCTGAATACCTTCTTCGAGGTCCACCTTCGCTTCGAAGCCGATCAGGTCCCGAGCCTTGTCGACATTTGGCACTCGCAGCTCGATGTCAGCGTAGTCCTTCCGTACGAACTTGATCGATGAACGTGAGTTGAGCACCCGCACAACCGCGTTGGCCAACCCAAAGATCGTCACAACCGCGCGAGCGTTCCCAATGTTGAATGATTCGCCAATCGCATTAGGATGCGACATCGCCAAGAGCACGCCATCCACCATGTCGTCGACATAACACCAGGCGCGAATCTGCGTCCCGTCTCCGTGAATCTCGATGGCCTCGTTGCGCAATGCCTGCGTCACGAACCGGTGAATGGCTCCTTCTCCGACTTGTCCCGGGCCATAGACATTGAACGGCCGCAACGTCACCGCTGGTACCTCGTGCTCTCGATGGTAGGCGTGAGCCATGTGCTCGCCGGTCAATTTACTTACCGCATAAATCCAGCGGGCTTCGCCGACTGCACCTATGGATGCAAGACCACTCTCCTCCGCCCGAAATGCGTTCGAGCCGAAGACCTCGCTCGTCGAAAAATCGACAAAGCGCTCCAATCGACGAAGGTGCCGCGCAGTCTCCAACGCGTTGAGTGTCCCGATCAAATTGACTCTCATGGTCGTCGTAGGACTCTTGATCACCGTATCGATCCCCGCAATGGCTGCCATGTGAACAACTATATGCGGATCTGCCTCCACCATCGCGACCCTTAACCCTTCCTGGTCGGTGACGTCTCCCACTACGAGTTTCAAATGGGGGTGCGACGCGTATTTCAGACGACCCAATGCATTGCGGCTCAGGTTGTCGAATACGACGACCCGATTGGTCTCTATAAGCCGGCCGATCAGCGTTGAGCCGATGAAACCGGCTCCGCCAGTCATGAAAATTGTCTTATCTTGCAACATAGGCCCTTCCCGACAAATCTGGTTGCGACCACTCGCAATCCATGAAAACTCGACCTCGGCCTGGGCCGGTTAGATAGGTCATGCGCTCCTGCATCGCCGGATCCACACAAATTTCAATCCGGCCTACCCGGAAAATGTGGTCCGCGAAAGAGACGTTGACTCGTTCGATGATCCAGGACTCAAGAAAATAAAGGCCAGGCAGGAGGTTCGGAGCACTAACTCGGCACTCGAACCAGCCATTCCCTTCTTCGATCGCCGATATCCTGAAGTTTACATCGATCGTTTCACTCAGAAAGATCCGCTCACCCTTATCGGATTGCAGCGCGAATCCGAATCTCGGATCAGTCAACCTCTTGCTCGCGGAATAGTGGATACGAAGCCTGAATGATTGCCGAAATGCCAGCTTCTCAATCGTCGCATCGCTATCGACGGCCAACAACTCGATGCGCGTTATACGGGCATTGCCAGTACCCTCTCGCTCTACTTGCTCGTTTACATCCCACACTGAGCTTGCGGGAACAGATGAAAGATACTGTGCGACGACTTCGTATGTAGGCCCCGCGCGCTCGATCACCCCGTTCTTCAGGAGGATCGATCGTGAACACAGTTCCTCAATCGCAGTCATGTTGTGACTAACAAACAGCACTGTGCGACCGCTGTGCGCAACCGCATTCATCTTTCCAAGACAGCGCCGCTGAAATTCGAAGTCACCAACTGCAAGGACTTCGTCGACGATCAATATCTCAGGCTCGAGGTGGGCCGCGACCGCGAACGCAAGGCGAACGTACATGCCCGATGAATAACGCTTCACCGGTGTGTCCAGAAACTTTTCTATCTCGGCGAAGGCGACGATCTCGTCGAACTTCCGCTTGATCTCTTCTCGCGTCATTCCAAGGATCGCGCCATTCAAATAGACGTTCTCGCGGCCGGTTAATTCGGGATGAAACCCGGTGCCTACTTCTAACAAGCTAGCGACTCTCCCTCGGATGCGAACGCGACCCGTAGTTGGCTCGGTGATCCGGCTGAGGACCTTCAACAATGTCGATTTGCCGGCGCCGTTGCGTCCGATGATTCCTACGACCTCACCTTGCTTTACATCGAAGCTGACGTCCTTCAACGCCCAGAAGGTCTCGACCTTTGAACCGTGCTGGCCGTTTCGACCCAGCGACACTCCATTCGAAGAGCGCAGGCTCCGAAGCCAACGTGACGGCGCGGACAGCGAGTCCGACATTACGTCTCGGAGCGTGCGTTGGCCACTGCCTTGAAGGCCGATAACGTATTTTTTACTGAGATTCTCTACCGAGATGATCGAAGACATAGGGAAGTGCCGAGTGCCGAGTGCTGAGTGCTGAGTAACTGGATCTTTGAGATCCGAGCAATACTCATGACTCGGAACTCAGGGCTCAGGACTCTCTCACACCGTGACCAGTGGATGAGCCGTTGAGTCTTTCTTTGTCACGACAGTAGTCCGCAAGCGGTATCCCAACTCGATCGCGGGTCGCGCATCCTCAATACCGAAGCCTTGACCTGCTAGTGTCCTCTCGTAGACCCGAGTGTGCAGGTCGGTGAAGCCATCAGTGAATTCGATTTCTTCACCGTCGATCGTGATCGAGCGGAAAGTCGTCCGTCCGCCAGGCGTCGCTTCAAAAGGCAGATCCCGCGGATCAACCGATAAGAACCAGCTTACGCGCGCCCGTTCCAACTCGAGGAATCCGGCCATCCGTGAAGTATCCGACTGATGAACCCTGCATCTTGCGACATCGCCGAACAGCCACAACAACAGGTCGAAGAAATGGATGCCGATGTTTGTCGCTACGCCGCCGGATTTTTCGGGCGAGCCCTTCCAGGATGCGTGATACCAGCCGCCGCGTCCCGTTATGTAAGTCAGGCGCACGTCGTGTTGAAAGCCGCTGGTGTTCTGAAGCAGTTCTTCCCGGAGCTTGATCAGCTTCGGGTGAACACGGAGTTGAAGAACGGTGTAGATGCGAGCGGCCAACTCACCCTCCAGTTCCTGTAGCGCGTCCAGGTTCCATGGATTGATGGTGAGCGGCTTTTCACAAAGGGCGTCCGCGCCGATTCGCATCGCCAGACGGCAATGCGCATCGTGCAAGTAATTTGGCGAGCAGATGCTGACGTAGTGCACTCTGCCATCCTCTGGTCCGCGGCGCAGCTTTTCGAGGTGCCGGTCGAAGCGTTCGATCTCGGAGAAGTAGCGGACGTCGAAGGAGTACTGGTCGAGTATTCCTACGGAATCATGCGGATCAGTCGCGGCTACGAGTCGGTTACCGGTGTCCCGGATGGCTTTCAAATGCCGAGGCGCGATGTAGCCAGCTACGCCTACGATTGCAAAGTTCTTTGTCATGGATCTGGAAAGTTCTGAGTTCTGAAGATTGAGGACCGAGTTCTAGATCTTTGTCGACGACGAGAGACCTTTAGGCCCGTCGCTCAAGATATCGGGAGTTCATATCACGTCTGCGAAGGTTCGCTCGGTCTTCCGGAAGTACCACAGACCAGATGCACAGAGGGCACAGGTCAGTGCGATCGAAAGCAGAAAGCCTGGCATGTAGAGCTCAACGCCGCGGCCTATGATCGACCAGCGAAATCCGTCAATGACACCGACAAGGGGGTTGATCGAATAGAGCAGCCGCCAGCGCTGGGGAACGATGTTGCTCGAAAAGCCAACCGGCGAAACGTACAAGCCGAACTGCACGACGAAAGGCACTACAAATCTGAAGTCTCGATACTTGACTGTCAGAGAAGCAAACCACAAGCCTGCGCCGATGGCTACGCCGAAGGCCAGAAGAGCAAACAACGGCAACGCTAGGATGCGCCAGGTTGGTACGAACTGGTACCAGGCTACCAGCACAAGCAGAATCCCAAACGAAATCAGAAAATCTACGAAGCTGACGATCACCGAGCTTGCCGGAATCGCGAGGCGCGGGAAGTAGACCTTGGAGATCATGTTGGCATTTCCCACGAGGCTGTTGCTGCTTTCCGAAAGTGCGTTTGAGAAGAACTGCCAGGGGAGCATTGCAGCGAACACCAGAATTGGGTAGGGGACACCTTCTGACGGAAGCTTGGCGAGCTTTCCGAACACGACTACGAAGACCGCCATAGTCAGCACCGGACGGATTACACTCCAGGCCACGCCGATCACCGTCTGCTTGTAGCGCACGGCGATGTCGCGCCACGCGAGGAAATAGAAAAGCTCGCGGTACGACCAGAGATCTTTCCAATAGTGTTTGAGCCCTCTACCGGGCTCGATGATCAGCTCTTCCATAGTGCTGAGTGCTGAGTGCTGAGTGCTGAGTGAACAAGCCCGAAGGGGTTGCGTCGTCCAGCCCAGGGTTGCCGTCCGCGGCTACCCTGGGAAAATGGAGACAAGATTTCCAACCCCGAAGGGGTTGCGTCGTCCAGCCCAGGGTTGCCGTCCGCGGCTACCCTGGGTAAGTGACGTCTAGTATTACAACCCTGAAGGGTTGCGTCCTCGACTTGCAAGAAAGCGCATTGCCGAGCCAACGGACGCAACCCCTTCAGGGTTGCGATACTAAAC
>DATFXM010000141.1:0-29343 GCA_035315885.1 Blastocatellia bacterium | reverse complement strand
ATTTTGATATGCTTACGTTTTCCACTGTTAAAGGACGTTATGCTCTCTGATGCCTGTGGATCAGGAGGTCGAGGGTTCAAATCCCTCTGCTCGCCCCACCAAATCAAGCACTACTAAACACTCAAATCAAGAAATGCTCGCTTAAAAGTCGTTTTGACAACAACCAGACAGTAACCAAGCGATTACTTCGAACACTAGAATTCTATCCAGCAGTATGCCGCAGGTATAACCGATCATATCTGGACCCTGAATGAACTTTTAGCGGCTTGATTCTGTCTCTCTGAGTGCTAGAATGTCGTCACCTTTCCAAGCTGTCTGTCTAAGGAGTAACACCTATGCCCGTCAGCTAGCATCATGCATCAGTTCGGATCCTCCAAGCGACAATGCTCAAAATTGGGTTGAGCAATATAGCGTTCCAGATTTTGTGATTCCTTTACCGCTTGCGCGAAGCCAATAGCGCCCGGGATAGCCGTACGCAACTATGTTTAGCAGCCGGCACAGAAAGGTCTTCGGAGTTCTTCTGCTTGCGTCGTGGTCCGCCGTTTGCCGCCTGGCGCCCGAGGTTCATGCTGAGCTGTTACCCATCAAGATCTACACGACGGCCGATGGTCTCGCCGACGACCGCGTCAACCGCATTGTTCAGGATTCCCACGGAGTTCTATGGTTCTGTACGGCCGAAGGACTCTCGCATTTCGACGGCTACAAGTTCACCAACTACACCAAGGCGAACGGAATGCGCAACGATTTTGTTACCGATCTACTGGAAGTGCGGGACGGAACCTGTCTGGTGGGGACCGGGGGCGGCTTGCTCCAGTTTCATCCAAAAGGCTCGCCGCTGTTTACCCCAATGGACGATCCGGTTCTGGCCAAAGAAAATATCAACCGACTGCTCGAGGATCGAGCCGGCATTATCTGGTGCGGAACCGGTGCTGGTCTCTACCGGCTGGAGCGCGCCGCCGATGGATGGCGTTCTCAGCGCGTGGATCTGGGATTTCCAAAAGAGAACTTCGATTCCTGGATTATCGAAGCGCTAATGGAAGACGCGGCAGGCTCATTGTGGGTTGGCACTAGCGGCAGCGGACTCTGTCGATATCATACCGACGGACGGGTCGAGCGGTTCACCACAGCCCAAAGGTTGCCTCATAATCGAATCACCGCGCTACTGCAAGATCGTCTCGGACGGGTATGGGTCGGCACGCCAGAGGGCCTCTGCCGGCTAGTTTCTGATCCGAGTCCCGAGCGCCCTGTCGTTGCCCGCTGTTACACCGTCAACGACGGACTGACCCAGAATTGGATTCCCACTCTATTTCAAACGAGCAATGGACGGCTCATGGTCGGCGGCAGAGGACCCAGCGAATTCATTGCTGCTTCTGATGCGGAGCAGCCGCAGTTTCGAAGCTATACGACTGCTCAGGGGCTCAGCCATGTGGGCGCGCGCGTCATAGCGGAAGATCGCGACGGCAATCTCTGGATGGGAACTGTGGTGGGCGCGATGAAGGTCGCTCGAAACGGCTTTTATCGGTTCGGTCAGCAGGATGGCCTCGACGGTGGCGATATCGTTTCAGTCTTTGAGGACCAAAAGGGCGGGCTCTGCGTGTTCATGAGGGATACGCAAAGCCGCCAGTTCATTGCCCGCTTCAACGGGCGGCGATTCGACTCGGTCCGCGTGCAATTGCCTGCGTCGATCCGCAAGAACGGCTGGGGCGTGGCACAGGTGGCACTTCAGGATCGCGGCGGCGATTGGTGGGTTGCGACCGGAGATGGATTATGCCGCTTTCCCCTGCCTCGCGGATCCACTCCACCGGCGCAGACGCGCCCCAGGGCCATTTACACCGCCGTCAACGGATTGGCTACGGATGATGTCTTTCGCCTGTTTGAAGATTCCCAGAGTAACATTTGGATTGGCACGGCTGGGGGATTAACAGGCGTCAGTGGCCTGGCATGCTGGGAACGGTCGACAGGGTCACTACATACCTTCACCGAAGCTGAGGGGCTGACCGACGGTCCGCTGCCAACGGCGTTCGCGGAAGACCATGATGGCGGTCTATGGGTTGGGATCGCTGGGCGCGGTCTGGAGCGCTTCAAGGATGGTCGGTTCACCTTTTTCGCCATTAAGGATGGGGCGCCGTCCGACTGGATTACAGCAATTTATTGCGATCACATCGGCCGTTTATGGGTATCCGGCGGGCAGGATGGTGTGCGTCGTATCGATGATCCAACTGCCGCGCGGCCCAGCTTCGTAAGCTATTCAACGGCTGAAGGATTATCGAGCAATCAGGTGACTTGCATCACCGAAGACAAATGGGGCCGGATATATTTCGGCGCGAGCCGCGGTTTGGACCGCCTCGACCCCTTAACAGGTCGTATCAAACACTATTCGGAGACCGACGGATTGTTCCCGGGGAGGGTGCGGTGGGCGTATCGTGATCAAAGCGGCGCGCTCTGGCTCGGCAATGACAGCGAGCTGTCGCGCTTCGTCCCCGAGCAAGACCGGATACAACTTGAGCCGGCGATTCTGATTCAAGGCTTGCGCATTGCGGGGGCGGCGTCGTCCATCTCGGAACTCGGCGAGAGCCAGGTTGGGCCGCTCCGGCTCAGTGCCGATCAAAATAGGATAAGCATCGACTTCGCGGGACTCGAATTCGACACGGGCGAGGTATTGCGCTATCAGTACAAACTGGAAGGCTCGGATCGCGACTGGAGCGTGCCTACCGACCAGCGAACCGTCAACTACGCGAACCTCGCGGCGGGCAGCTATCGGTTCGAGGTGCGCGCCGTGACCGCTGAGGGCGAGGTGAGCCCCCATCCCGCCGTGGTCACCTTCACAATCCCGCCGCCGCTGTATCTGCGATGGTGGTTTGTGATGTTGGCTTCGGCAACGCTCGCTATGCTGGCTTACGCAGCGCATCGCCACCGCGTCGCCCGTCTCATACAACTGGAGCGCGTTCGCACCCGGATTGCAACGGATCTTCACGATGATATCGGGTCAAGCCTGTCTCGAATGGCCCTCCTGAGCGAAGTCGCCAAGCGAAAAATGGACGGATCCCAGAACGACTCCATTCCAATCCTTACTGAAATAGCAGACTCAGCCCGCGCGGCGGTGGACTCCATGAGCGATATCGTGTGGGCGATTGATCCGAGGCTAGACGATCTGAGCAACGTAGTTTTCAGGGTCCGCGAGTTCGCATCCGATTTCCTTGGAGGCGCTGGAATCCAATGGCTGCTCGGAGCCCAGCCTGACTTCGACAAAATCAAGCTGAGTCCCCAGCAGCGGCGGCATCTATTCCTGATCTTCAAAGAAGCAATCAACAACTCCGCTCGCCACGCTTCCTGCAATTCTGTGTGGCTCAGCCTGACCGTAGTCCATAACCAGGTTTTCGGAGAGATCCGCGATGATGGACGAGGATTCGTAGTCCCCTCCCATCCTGATATTCCTCGCGCCGGTGGACGAGGCGGTCACGGGCTGGAGAATATTCGAAAGCGGGCAGCGCAGCTCGGCGGCCAATTGACTATAGATTCGTCGCCCGGCGGCGGGACCACTATAAAAGTGGAGTTCCCCCTCAAACGAGCACGGCATGAACATGCCATGGCCCACGACCGAGAAATAGGATAATCTGGGGCGAACCGCGCGTCCGGAGCGCTAGAAGACTGTGAGTTCTCGAAGCCTGTGTGCAATCCCGATTGAAAAGAAACTGGGGCAGTCTCGCCATGGACTCAGAAAATACTCAGTCACCTGACCATGACCGCATTCGAGTCGCCGTCGTCGAAGATGATCGGGCCGTGCGGGAAGCTTTGGCGATGCTAATAGACGGTACGCCGGGTTATCGCTCGGTGGGAAAATTCCGGTCCGTCGAAGAAGCGCTGGGTTCAGGTGGAGGGGAAGAGCCCGATGTGCTTTTGCTGGATATTCAGCTGCCGGGAATGCCGGGCTCCGAAGGTATCGGTCTGCTCAAAGCCAAATACCCGTCAGTACAGATACTGATGTTGACGGTAAACGCAGGTGAAGACAGCGTATTCGAATCAATCTGCAACGGGGCAAGCGGCTATTTGCTGAAAAACACGCCGCCGGCGAAGCTGCTCGAAGCGATCGGCGAGACTCACCGAGGCGGCGCACCGATGACTCCCGAGATCGCTCGAAAAGTGATCAAGTTATTTCAAAAGACCGGCCCACCGGAGAAGCTGGACGAACAACTGACTCCCCAGGAAATGCGTCTGCTAAGATTGCTCGTGGAAGGGCACACCTACCAGAGGGCTGCCGACACGCTCAAAATCAGCATTCATACAGCCCGCAATTACACTCGCAACATATTCGACAAGTTGCATGTCCATTCCAAATCCGAAGCCGTCACCAAGGCACTGCGCAGCCGGATCATCTATTAAAGCCGTCCAGATCCAACCAATCCTTCCGGAAAAAAACATGATCATGCCTACCCCGCCACCGGCGTAGGTCATATGCTGACGGCGCGCTCACGCGTTCACAATGAAGGGAGGAAGGAAATGAAGGCCCTCTTATCCTCACTGTCAACCGTCAGAGAATTCAGATCGAAACTCAATCTTGGAAGGTTCTATGGCTGGTTGATTGTTGGTTTTATCTTGAGCGTCCCGCCCCTTCACGCACAAACTTCCAATTCTGCGAAATCCTACCTCGCACGCGGCAATAGTCTCTATGCCAAAGGAAACCTGGACGAAGCCATTGCCGACTACAATGCAGCCATATCGTTCGATCCGAAATTCGCAGAAGCTTATTACAATCGGGGCCTCAGCCAATATGCCAAGGGGGCTCTTGATGAAGCCATTAAGGATTTCGCTTCCGCTATCGAAATCAACTCACGGTATGCCGCGGCGTACCGCAGCCGAGGCGACGCACTCGAGGCCAAAGGGCGCATCGACGAAGGTCTTGCAGACTACGATATTGCGATAGGTATCAACCCGCGACTCGCCGAAGCATATTGCGGCAGGGGCAACGCACTCGCGGCCACGGGTCGGTTGGGCGAGGCTCTCGCAAACTATGATAGGGCGATAGCCCTTAACCCACGGCTCGCTGAAGCGTACAGCAATCGCGGCGTTGCAAGACAAACGAGAGGCGACCTGGATGGCGCTATTCTTGATTACGGTCGCAGCATTCAGATCAATTCGCATCTTGTCGCCACTTACAGAAATCGGGGCAACGCCTTGCTGGAAAAAGGACGCTACGCGGAAGCTATTGCAGACTTCAACACTGCAATCGGGATCAACCCACGGCACGCTGGGTCCTATGCGGATCGAGGAGTTGCACGACTGCTTCAAGGCCAGACTGCGGAGGCGGAAAGGGACCTTGATCATGCCCTTCGGTTAGACGGGATGTTGAGACCATGGCTTGAAAAACGGATCACGGCATTGAATCAGGAACGCCAGACACGTCAATAGCTATATAGAGAAGTTCCTGATCAAGAAATATAGAGGTTCCGAGAATTGTAACCTGTGCCGCATCCAGGCAACGTTAGCGCTGTCGTATGGCAGAGTCAAACGCGTCCACTGAAGTCTGTAATCATCTTCGTGAAGAGTATGTGTGCTGCGCTTGCTTCTCCGCAAATACCTCTTGCGCGGCTCTCATTAAGAAGGGGGGATCCAATGCGCACTCTGTTTCATTCTTCGATTTGCTTGATTCTGATACTGTGTTTCGCGAACGCTGCGCTTTCTCAAAATGACAAAGCGGCAAATGCTCAGAGAACCGTTTTGATCGTAACGGCCTTCGCATCTAATGACCGCGTGCGTTTCGCTGCCCCCTCTTCCATTGTACAGATTCGCCTTGAGGTCTACGGCTCGACCGGCAAGAAGGTCTTCGATAACGAAGTGCGGGGTGGGAATGTGCTCGACTGGCAGTTGCAAGACGGACAAGCCGAGCGCCTGCCAGATGACACCTACCTGTGTGTCGTCACGGTAAAGAGCCTCTCGGGAAGAATCACTGAAAGGATGGGCTCGGTGATGGTAGAAAACACGTCTGCGAGTGTGCAGCCGGTAGACGCATCACAGATGACTCCACAACAGTCGCAGGCTATCGGGCCTGTAGAAGAGAATGCCTCCTTGACGGTCTTGAAAGAAGGTGAGACCCAGACGGGAACCGTCATCGCACACGACGGAACGGACGGACAGCTAATCCGGAGACGCGGAGCGCTCTCCTTTCGAATTGGAGATTTCTTCAGCGGCAAAGACACCGAGCAGATGCGGCTCACTGAAGAAGGCAATCTGGGGATAGGAATCAGCCATCCGCAACTGAGACTGGATGTAGACGGTATGATCCGGGCAAGCAAGGGGATTCTGTTTCCAGATGGGACGATTCAAACGACCGCGGCGCTTGATGGGAGAGTCAGCGAATCGGCAGAAGTTGGAAAGCACCAAAACAATCTGGGCAATCTTCAAGGCTCTGCAAATCAAAACGTAGGTAAAGGCAAGGTAGGCAAGAAGGGGATAGTCTCGCCTGATTTATTTGTAAATGAGGATTTGACGGTAAACGGAAATATCATATTCACTCCGCCCCCACTCAGCACACCGCAGCGGGACATAACAATACAGAACAACACGGGAGGGCTACGATTCTTTGGAGCACCGACGCTGACCGCTTCACCGGCGGCTGCGGCGATACAGTTTTGGGGGAACGCCTCGTTATTCCCCGGTCAGCTGTACCTGGACTCAGGTGCGCACAACTCGGGAGCGGTGATCATTCGCACAGCCGGAACTGGAGGAACAATCACCGAGAGGATGCGTGTGACAGCGAACGGCAACGTCGGCATCGGCACGACCAATCCCCTGAGCACGCTCTCCGTCACTGGAACCGGGTTTTTTAGTACTGGTGTTCAGGCCGGAACACCCTCGCAAGGCGCGAATTTCTTACAGTCTGTCCCATCGGGTTGGAGAGATTCGTACGTAATTTTTCGAGGGGGCAGCCAGGTTGCCTCAGTCGGCATAGATTCTGGGGGCAACAAGTTGCAGTTTTTCACGGGATCATCCTCTGATGATTCCACGGCCAGAGTCACAATAGATTCATCAGGCAACGTCGGTATCGGGACGCCCGCGCCGACAGCCCGGCTGGCTGTCAGAGGCGACGGGACCGATGTGCTAATTGGCAGTGCGGGATGCGCTTCGCCCACGGCGGGGATAGGCTTCGGCGCGATGTCGGGCTGTAATAATTTTGCCCTGGGCGGCGATGTCAGCAACACAAGCAATGCTGGAATCTACATCAACCGGCCCACGGGCCAGAGCCTTCACTTCCGCGAGGGCAACGGTCCCGACCAAATGATCATCGCGCCAGGCCGCGGCAACGTAGGCATTGGGACCACCAGTCCGCAGGCCCGGCTGCACGCTGTGACCGGACAAGGCGTTGGGGTCAAAGGCGAGGCCGACTTTCTCGCTGACGTCGAGAGCATCGGTGGTCAGTTCAAAAACCCAAGCAATACTGCTGCAATCGCGATAAGAGCGGATGGAAATGCTGTCCAGACTCTCCAGCACGGTGGATGGGTTAAAGCCATGGCATTCGTGACCGGCGATGGAACGGTCGTGCGGTGCTACAATTCGCAAGCGACGGGATTCACGCGATCCTTGGCTCCGTGTGGGATTAGCGTCACCTTAGGGTCTCTTGGAGCGTATACCATTGGTTTCCCCTTCAGAGTTGACGACCGATTTATTTCGGTGACGTCTTTAAATACTCACCCAGTGTCACAATTTGCACTCTTGCCTGGTTTTGTGGGGTCAAATACGGTCAGTCTTTTTAATTACCAGACATCGTCTGGTGACCCGGTTGCCTTTTCGTTCTACATCTTTGTGTACTAGCCAATTCTTTGGCGAGTCGGTCAGCGCAGCGCCCACACGGGGCGTAATTGTGAATACCTAGTTAGGAGGACGCCGTGGGTATACCATCCGGATTCGGCATCACTGCGTGATGAGTTGTGCTCACTCATGCCACCCGAAGAAATCGCTGACGCCAGCGGTGAGAGCGTGTTTCGCAAGATAATTCGTGCGGCTTCACCGGCCTGTCTCCAAGCGAGACGAAAGAGCGTGATCTGACCTGGTACGAATTTATTGGAGAGATGGAATGAAATTACGGCGAATTACAAATTTAGTCGTGCTACTTCTGTTCGTTTCGACGTCAACGCCGGGGCAGTCGCCTAAGCTGCCAGCCGCGCCAAGTACGCCAACAACCGACCAGCCGCCGACGGAAAAAATTCCGGCCGCCCACGAGTTGACTTCCACCGACCTCGAGCCAGATGAACTATTATGAGTTAATCGAGTGTGCCGCTTGTATGCCAACACAGCCATACTGAGGCGATTCAGACAGCACAAAAAAGAATAACTGAGTCCGGCAAGTTCAAACCAGAGCAACCCTTTCGTCACTCTGGCGAATTCACCAAAACTCAGCGTTATAGAGCTTTTGGAGTTCGATTGCTGCCTTTGAGCCAATCTATCTATACCTAGATAGCCGAATGACACTGCTTGGATGCTCCTTGGATTGACAGCAAATGACCATGAAACTAGACTTGACGACATCTGCAGAGTCGACTTCTCGACGGTTTTTTGGCCGGGAGCAGAACGCCATCTTAACAGCCCGCAGTCTCCTCACCCTGAGTTAAGAGACTATGCGCGTCGTAAGCTCGAGAACAATTTTCAATTCATTTCGTCTTGCCTGGTTAGTTGTGGCGTTGGCGGTTTCGATCCCGATTCGAGCAGAACGGTTGCCGATAAAAACCTACACGACTGCCGACGGATTGACACACAATAGAATCAGTAAGGTAATACGTGACTCGCGTGGATTCCTTTGGTTTTGTACCGGTGATGGGCTGTCGCGTTTTGATGGATACACCTTTACCAACTACGGCACGGATCAAGGCCTGCCAAACCGTGCGGTCACTGATTTTTTGGAAACGTGTAAAGGTGAATATTGGATAGCCACGAGCGCTGGACTGGTCCGATTCAATCCAAACGCGGCGCCCGAGCATCGAGTGATATACGCTAACGAGACAGACTCGCGCACTCGACCCATGTTTTCCGTCATCGCTAATGACGAAGACGGGTCCGCTAGATCGGTTACTGTACTGTTGGAAAACCACGACGGTGTAATCTGGTGCGGCACCGACAAGGGACTGTACCGACTCGAGGAAGATAAGGAGCATTTCGCGTTACGGCCCGTAAACCTCGGAATTCCGCCGGACTGGACTGAAGGCGGGATTATCTCTGACCTATTGGAAGGCAAGGACGGTTCGGTATGGGTGGCTGCGCCAAGTGGTCTGTATCGCCGTTGGCCCGATGGTAGCTCGGCGCACTACACAAAAAGTGACGGACTGCCGGACAACTATCTGCACGACCTCCTGGAAGACCACCAGGGCCAGCTATGGGCCGGGACACGCTATGGCGGTTTTTTCCGGTTCGTCGCCGACGATACGCACAAACCGCCCGTCGTTGCCGAGCACTATTCGATGCAGGAAGGTATGCCAGTTCCGTGGGTATTCCAACTCCTTGAGACTTCCGATCGCAAATTCTGGATTGCAACTGCGCGTGGGTTGGTCCAATTCTTTCCCAACCGCGACGAACGGGGACGGTGGTTTCATACCTATAGCGAGAAGAACGGCCTGAGTTATTTTGATATCACCGCGCTTAACCAGGATCTTGCCGGCAACCTCTGGCTGGGCACCCTCAACGCTGGAGCGATGAAACTGGAACGCAACGGCTTTGTTACTTACGACCAGCGTGACGGCATCTGCGAAATCGATTCGATTTTCGAGGACAGGGCGGGTGAGGTGTGTTTCAGAGGATCAGTTTTTGGCGACCAACGCACGAGCTTTTTTGACGGTGCAAGGCCAGACCCGCTGGGAGGCTCACTGGAGTATCACTACCTACGTTTAGGCAGCTTTGACGAGCAGCGCTTCAGTTGGTTCAAGCCTGGTGGGATCCCCGATTTAGGCTGGAGGTCGGAAGGGGTCACGCTGCAAGCTCCCAATGGTGAATGGTGGATCGGCACAACAGCGGGCCTCTACAGGTTTCGTGCCGCTGATACTCTCGATCAAATAAAAGCGGAGCGTCCGCTCGCGGTTTACGCAAGCAAGGACGGTATAGAAGATAACCAGCTCCTGCGCCTCTTTGCGGACTCTCGAAGCAACATTTGGATTGCGAGATGGTTCACCCCCAAGCCCTTGTGGCTATGGGAACGTGCCACTGAAACCCTTCGCGACGTGTCGAGTGCTCCGGGCTTCCGTATCGAGAACGACATACCCCACTCGTTCTGTGAAGACCGCGTGGGCAATGTTTGGATTGGGTTCAATGACAGGATAGCTCGATATCGCGATGGAGGGTTTACCTTTTTCACAGCAACCGACGGAGTACCGCCCGGAGCGATCACCAGCATATATCTGGATCACGCCGGCAGACTCTGGTTCGCTTCGGCTCGAAGCGGGCTTATTCGCGTTGACGATCCACAGGCCGAACGGCCCGAGTTCATTTCCTATTCGACTGCGCAAGGGCTGTCCAGTAACAGCACGGAGCTAGCCTCGGATCGACTGATAGTCGAGGATCCTCAAGGACGCATCTACATTGGCACCGCACGCGGACTCGACCGGCTCGACCCGACAACCGGTCATTTCTGGCACTTTACCACTGCCGATGGTTTAGCCTCTGGCTCCTTCAGATCTTGCTTTCGAGATCGCTCGGGCGGGCTTTGGTTTGGTACGACGGGAGGGTTATCGCATTTTGTGCCGGCACCCGATGACCAGTCGCAGGCGGCCCCAACGATTCTTATCAGTGCCCTGCGCGTTGCAGGCTCAAACCGATTCGTTTCGGCGGTTGGTGAAACCGATGTTACGCTGCCCGATCTGGCCGCAGATCAGAATCAACTGCAGATCGATTTCTTAGGCCCGAGCTTTGCGGCGGGCGGGGTGTTGCATTACCAACATCAGCTCGAAGGCAACGACGCTGACTGGAGCATGCCAACCGAGCAGCGCAGCGTGGATTACCGGCTTGCGCCCGGACGTTACAGATTCCTCGTACGCGCAGTCAATTCCGCCGGCGTAGCGAGTTCCAGTCCGGCAGTCGTCACGTTCAGAATCCTTCCCCCGATTTGGGCGCGGTGGTGGTTTGTCGCACTTGCTGGAGGCGTTCTCACGTTGATGCTTTTTTGGCTGTACCGTTATCGTGTCGTGCGCTTGCTGGAGTTGGAGCGCGTGCGCACGCGAATCGCATCGGATCTTCACGATGACATCGGCGCTAATCTGACCAAGATTGCAATTCTGAGCGAGGTCGCTTACCAGCAGCTCGGAAATGTTGATAAAGACAAAGACAGCCCGCTTGCGTCGATTGCGCGGATCTCGCGAGAGTCGGTAGCATCGATGAGCGACATAGTATGGGCGGTGAAGCCAGGACGAGATCAGCTGCGCGACTTGACACGCAGAATGAGGGGTTTTGCAGCCGATACGCTCACCGCCCGCAATATCAGGTTCCAATTTCGCGCGCCCGACGTTAATCAACCATTGAACCTTCGGGCGGACGTGCGCCGTGATGTCTTCCTTATTTTCAAGGAAGCGATCAACAACGTCGTTCGCCATTCGGGTTGCGCGGAAGCGAGCATCGAGCTTCGAATCCTTGGGGGCCATCTCGAACTGAAAATCGAAGACAACGGCAAGGGGTTTGAGCCCGCGGAAGCCGGCGATGGGCAGGGACTGGTAAACATGCGCAAACGCGCTGAAGGATTTGGCGGAGGGTTTGAAGTCGCATCGCTTCCCGGCCGCGGAACAATCGTCACTCTCCAGGTACCTCTCGGCCGGAAGCGCTGGTTCTCAAGCCGGCTCAACGGCGGCAGGTTCTCACGCAGACGGAACTCCTGAGCTTTTTCGAGTCCTCACTTCTTTTCTTTCAGCACGACCTACGTGAATAGGTGGGCGACGTCGGGATTGGCATGTTGTACACTCGGACCAGACGAACAGATTTGGCACATGGAGGGGAGATTTTGACGGAGGTTCACAGCAACACGTCAATGCCGGGCTCGATCAAAGTCGCGGTCATCGAGGACCAACGTGAGGTTCGCGATGGCTTGTCAATGCTGATAAACGGAACGCGCGGATATGAGTGCACGGGCGCCTTTCGCTCGATGGAAGACGCCCTTCGTCTTATCGGAGATAAACTTCCTGATGTCGTTCTAACCGACATTGGATTGCCGGGTATGAGCGGGATTGAGGGCATTCGCGTTTTGCGAGAGCGCTATCCTGATATTCCCTTGCTTGCGCTCACGGTTTACGACGATGACGAGGACGTGTTCAAAGCGCTGTGCGCCGGCGCCTCAGGATATCTTTTGAAGAACACACCGCCTGCACGGCTTTTGGAATCCATCAAGGAAGTGGTGAACGGCGGCGCCCCGATGTCCCCCGAAGTTGCTCGCCGAGTGATCAAACTGTTTCGCGAGATCAGCCCTCCGGAGCGAGCTGAATATCACCTCACGCCGCAAGAAACTGAGTTATTGAAGCTTCTGGTTGAAGGCCATAACTACAAAACCGCGGCGGCGGAGATGGATATAAGTATTAACACCGTATCCTTTCATCTGCGAAACATCTACGAAAAACTTCAGGTCCATTCAAAGAGCGAGGCGGTCGCTAAGGCGCTGCGCAACCGCCTCGTGTGAACGCCTCTGGTGGTCGCCTGACTTAACTGCGCCACGCTCGCATCACAACTACAGACTTAGTTCTGTTCCCTTTCCGTAGCAGTTTTGTTTCCGTTTTTCCATGGCTCAACCCGCCTACCTGCGTAGTTACGCCAGCCAGGCAATCTGATTACTATGGTTCGTGTTTTGTGAATCGAATGATGGAGCGTTCAAGGTAGAGATAATAGTGATGAAACGATTGATTCATCGCGGGAGTGCCTCGATCACTCTGATCGCTCTTAACATCCCCGCAGCGTAAGCCTACACGATCAACTCGTCGGCCAACGATATTGAAAGCAGGTAGTTTATCAATAAGGGAGATCCGCAATGCATATACGATCTCGATTAGCAATCAGCCTTCTTGTTGGTTTTTCTCTTCTAAAGCCGGTCACAGCACAAGACCATGCCGCAAGTAAAGACTCTCCGGATACTGTCACAGCGTTCGCATCCGGCGATCACGTCCGCTTCACCGCGCCTTCGTCCATCGTGCAGATCAGATTGGAGGTCTACAACTTAGCCGGCAGGAAGCTGTTCGACAACGAGGTGCGTGGAGGAAATGTACTCGACTGGCAATTGCGTGACGGACAAGCTGAACCGCTCGCAGATGATACTTACCTGTGCGTCGTCACGGTCAAAAACGTCTCGGGAAAACTCACTGAGAGGATCGGCTCAGTAACAATAATGAAGCCGTCCGCCACCATCCGGGCTGTAGACGCTTCGCAGATGACCGCTCAGCAGTCGCAAGCCATCGGACCCATAGAAGAGAACGCCTCGCTGACGGTGCTAAATGACGATAGCAGTCAGACAGCCACGGTGATCGCTCATAACGGAGAAGAAGGACAAATTACGAGAGGCAGAGGCGCGCTTTCGTTTCGCATTGGCGACTTCTTCCGCGGGAGCGATGCCGAGCAGATGCGTCTGACTCAAGAGGGTAATCTTGGAATTGGAATCACAAATCCGAGGGCGCGGCTGGACGTCGACGGCTTGATCCGCACTTCGCAAGGCATACTCTTTCCGGACGGTACGATCCAAACTACAGCGAGCGGCACTGCTGGCACAAGTAGGCCGACAACACCCACCTTAGGAGGCGCGGATCAGCTCGGGTCTCTCAATCAAAACCCAAACGGCAAGAAGGGTAAGAGAAACGATCATTTATCGCCCGAATTGTTCGTAAATGAGGACCTGACCGTTAACGGGAATATCATCTTCACGCCGCCGCCGCTGTCCCTTCCTGCACGGGACATCACAATACAGAACAACACCGGAGGTCTGAGATTCTACGGTGCGCCTTTTCCGCTGACTACAACGCCTGCAGCGGCGGCGATACAGTTTTGGGGGAACAACTCAGTGTTTCCTGGTCAGTTGTACCTCGACTCAGGTGCGCATAACGACGGGGCGGTGATAATGCGCACGACAGGCGCTGGAGGCACAATAACCGAGCGGATGCGAGTGACGTCTCCGGGGAATGTTGGCATTGGGACAGCATCACCATTGGCCAGGCTGCAGCTAACCACTGTCAACGATACCAACCCTGGTTTTATAACAGCGTGGGATGCAAGGCATTTTGTAATCGGGGGCGGAGGGAATAGCGGGGGCATAGGAATGTCCTATGATCAGACGAATCAAGTTGGTTATATCGAGTCGCTGACTCCGAACGTGGCGTGGAGGAATTTAGTTCTGCAGTCTGGTGGCGGCCGCGTCGGAATCGGGACCAGCGCGCCGGCAGCGCGTCTCGCTGTCCAGGGGGATGGGATAGCAGTGCTGATTGGCAGTGCCGGCTGTCCGGCGCCTACTGGGGCAATTGGATTTGGCGCGATGGGAGGGTGTAATGACTTTGCGTTAGGAGGCGATGTCAGTAATAACGCAAACGCAGGAGTGTTTATCAACCGTCCGACGGGCCGTAGCCTACATTTCCGGGAAAACAATGGTGCCGATCAAATGACCATCGTGCCGGGTGGCAACGTGGGCATCGGGACGAGCTCGCCTTACCCGTTTGCCAGCCTGCACGCCACGTCCCGCAGCGTTGGTGTATTAGGCGAATCCAACGACATTATCAATGGCCTGGGTGGTTGGTTTAAGAATACCGGCAACACGGCTGCGATAGCGATCAGAGCGGATGGAAACGCTGTCCAGACTCTCGACAGCGGGGGTTGGGTCAAAGCCATGGCCTACGTAGATCCCGCCAATGGAATCGTGCGCTGCTACAACTCGCAGGCGTCAGGACTCGTGCGAACGGTACCCCCGTGTGGATTTAACTTTACTTACGGTGCTCTTGGAAGCCACATTATTGATTTCGGGTTTGATATTCGTGGGCGATTCATTCTAGTCACCGCTGGGGAAAGCGCTGTTTTTCCCGTAACGGCTGATTTCTTTTGTATAGGCTGTTCAAGTACGGGTTTCGTGATTATTCATACCATGTACGTGAGTAATGGCGATAGAACCGATGCTCCATTCTTCGTCTTTGTCTTTTAGCCAACAAGCATCGAGACCTGTTGGTTAGCTTTGTGGATTACCAACCCTTTCAATCGATGCTGAAGTCGACAGCTCTGTACAAGAGTTGTCGAGCAGTCACTTCGGTAGACTTGACCCGGCCATTTGCCGGTCGCGCAAGAATGTCGAACACCAGTGACGCGACCATCTGGCCCAGGCGTTCGACCGCGCACGGTATGGCCCGTCTCCGCGCGCCGCGGGAGTCTTCGAAAGGCGCGATGATGAAGCCGATTCCTCACAATCTATCCCAACTGGCTTAAGAAACGGGATCCGCATTGGTGCGAGCTTCCCGCACCATATTTCCGATTCAGATATTGGAACCTTCAACAGTTCGCAGACAGGGAGAGCAAACTATGAAACGAACAATGCTTCGAGGTTTGACGCTATGTTTAATAACTATGTCGGGATTGCAAATCGCACTGGCGCAGACGCCAACAATCAATGCGACGGTTTATCGGGATAAGGTCCGATTCGAGTCCCGGGAGCCGATCAAGGAATTCCGGGTGGAGGTTTTCAACACTGCTGGTGAGAAGTTGTTTGACAGCGGCTTCGTGGCTGGCGGGACTCTCGACTGGAATATGATGGATCAACAGGGTGAGCCGGTAGCGGACGGAATGTATGACTACCTCGTTACGACCACTATGCGTGGCGGCAAAAACCGCGAGACGCAATCGAGTCAGCTCTCACTGGTCCGCGAGGGGCGAGACCTGGAGAATGCTCCACCGCTAGTGCGCCTTGCGGCAGCTGGTTCAGGAAACGGCTCAGGTAACGTAACCGGAACCGGCACAGCCGGCCAGATAACCAAGTGGACCGGGACGACAACGCTCGGGGATTCAGTCCTGACTGAGAAGGATGGCAAGATCGGCCTCGGAATCACAAATCCCTTCTCTCTTCTTCACATTCTCGGCTCGCATCCGGCGACTTCTATGCTCGCTGGTACCAACGCCACCGAAGGTTTGCGCGTTATCGGAGGCAAAGGTGGCGATACGAGTGGCTCCGGTCAGTCGGCCGGCAGTGGCGCAAACCTCGTCCTGCAAGCAGGTGACGGCGGTGACGCTCTGACGGGAACAAGCGGTCGGGGCGGCCTGGTCACAATCCAACCGGGAGCCGCAGGAGTTGGTAGTGTCAGCGGAGGATTCGGACAGGTGCTGCTCGCGCCCGGAGGCGGCAACGTCGGTATCGGCGTTACCGACGCGGCTTCGAAGTTGACTGTAGCCGGAATGATCGAGACGACGCTCGGCGGCGTGAAATTTCCGGACGGTACGACGCAGACCACTGCAGCAGCGGGTGGGCTGACCTCGATCTTTCACGATCTGACCCTGACCGGCAATGGGACGAGCGGCTCGCCACTGGGGGTATCAAATGGGGGCATCGGGCCGACCCAGCTAGCAATCGGTGCGGTGACTGCTGCCAAGATAGCGCCCGGGCAGGTGGTGACCGGGTTGAATGGTCTCAAGGACGAGGTAACGCTGACACCGGGATCGAACATTATGATTACGTCATTAGGAAGCACCCTGACCGTAGCGGCGCCTGATGCGTTGAGCTCAATCTTCCACGACACTTCGCTGACCGGCAATGGGACGAGCGGCTCGCTGCTCGGCCTGGCAATACCGCTCAATTTGACCGGAGCGGTTCCCACAAATGTCTCTTCGTTTGGTGCCGTAATAAAAGCGACCAACACAGCGGATGGGGGTCTTGGCGTGACTGCCTTTGGCGGTGACAGTGCATCCAGCTTCGGAGGCGTCGGCGTAATTGCCGCCGGTGGGAGCGGCGCCTCCGGCGGCAATGGCGTGAATGCCTTTGGTGGTTTGGGAAACAGTAATCAGGGCCAGGGCGGCTCAGGCGTGGCGGCGCGGGGCGGTCCCAGCAACGACCATGGAGGCACTGGGGTGGATGCACAGGGCGGCGAGGGCACCTTCTTTGGTGGCATTGGCGTGGTTGCCAATGGCGGCAACCACAGCGCCAACACCGACAGCAACGGGGGCCATGGTGTGTTCGCGATCGGTGGCAACGGAAGTGGGTCGGGGCTTCGCAGCGGCTCTGGCTTGGTCGCGCAAGGCGGTAACGGCACCAACGGCGCGAGTAATGGACCGGCAGGCGACTTCCACGGCGACGTGACGGTGTCAGGCAATCTCAGCGTCACCGGCACCAAGAACTTCAAGATCGACCATCCGCTGGATCCGGAAAACAAGTACCTCTACCACGCGGCTATCGAATCATCCGAAGTGCTCAACGTCTACAGCGGCAATATCGCCACCGATCAGGACGGCAGTGCGGTCGTCATTTTGCCCGAGTGGTTCGAAGCCATCAACCGCGACTTCCGTTATCAACTCACCGTCGTCGGTCAATTCGCGCAGGCGATTGTGGCCAGCAAGATCAAGAACAATCGGTTCAAGGTCAAGACCAACGCGCCGAACGTGGAAGTATCGTGGCAGGTGATTGGTGTGCGTTCGGACGCCGCGCTGCTGAAGAATCCATTCAGGTTGGAAGAAGACAAGGCCGATCACGAGCGCGGCTATTACTTGAGTCCTGAAGCTTACGGTCAACAGCAAGAGCGCGGCGTCGAATGGGCGCGTCATCCTGAGATGATGCAACGCCTCAAGCAGCGACGCATCGAAGCGGAGCAGAAGTTCAAGCAGCAACAGCACTGACCGACTGCCAGCAATAATCAGTGGGAGGATTTGCTACTCAAGCGAGCGCACTCAATCAAAGAGGAATGAATGACAAAGCGATTCGTTCACTGCACGGCTCTGTTAATCGCCTTGCTTACCCTGGGAGGAGACGCAGCGCAAGAGCAGACAAGAAACTCGAAGGCCAACTGACACTAGAAACCTGGGGGCAAACAAATGTGAGCTTCAATGGCCGCCAGGAAACCGCAACAACCAATCCTCACAATCGGCTCTAGGGCTGTCGGAGAGAGCTCCTTAAGCCATTAAGTGGTAGAAGAAACAAAAACCGGCTGATCAAGCAAGAACCTCACAAACCCAATAGTCTCGTTTTGAGGCGGGCTCTTTTTACACGGGTTGGAATCACAAACACGCACACAGCTGCAAATGGAGGTCATATGAAGATAAATTCACATGTCGTTCAGGTAACTGCCGTTTTAGATTTTCTCCGGTCGCTGTGAAACATTTAAAGATTCCTTGATCAATATCTGCTTACCGGAGGTCCCATGAGGCAGTCATTTCTGCTGCTCTCTTTGATACTGGTCTGTGAAGTTGGTCGGGCGCAGACCCGGCTGGACGCGCCACCAAATGATCGCGCTTCCCGCCCAGTACCCCGAAACCAGCGATTCGTGTTATCGGACATAGATGAAAAGATCGTCAAGCAATTCAAAGGAGCCTGGCAACAATCAGGTTTAGGTACGAAGGACTCGGAAGCTGTGGTTTTCGTCGTTCGCAAGGCGGACGGTTCGGTCGACGCAGTGTGGGGCGGCTGCACAAATGAGTCCTATAAATTTACGTTCCATTGGAACCCTTCAATCATCGCCATCGTCCACACCCACCCGAACAGCCGCGATCCCAAGCCTCAAGAACAAGACCTTCTTGTTGCCCAAAGGTTCGGTGTACCCATCTTAACGATTACGCGAAGGGGTATGTATATCTACGATCCGTCTCTGGATCGAATCAAAAAGGTGCACAACGGAACTGACTGGCTCGAGATATCAAGCTGGACTCGAAAATCTCCATCCACCGTGGCTCGACTGTCGAACAAAGAATAGTCGAGCCCAACTACTCCATACGAGATATCTACATCCGAAAGATCTACTGTTTGTCATAATAAAAAAGTATCGCTCGTATTTCTGTGCGTTCTATTATTGGCAGTCGCGGCGCTCGGCGCAAACCAGCCAGCCCCTGATGATGCGCAATCCGACATTGAGCAAGACACAGATTGTCTTCTCGTATGCCAGCGATTTGTGGAAGGTCTCGCGAGATGGTGGTGAGGCGACTCGATCTTTGTGACTCTTTCTGTGTAATCTGTGGATAAGCCAGAACTCATCCGCAGATCACGCAGATGACGCAGAACAAATTCCCTAACCTCTCAATGTAAGTGTCATCGCAGCGTCGCGATCAGTTCAACAAACCAAGTTGGCGAGTTGCCTCACATAACGCGTCCTCTAAGATAAACTTTTCAAGCACAGTGCGCGGCTCCGATGTGTCCCTAACAAACCTGATTCATCGGAATGGTTCCTGGCTCACCCTTCCCTGCGTCTTCGCGCCTTCAGCGGAATGCTCAGCGTCAACTTAGTTCCGCTCCCGGGAGAAGGTTCGATATCTATTTGCCCTCCCAGCTCAAGGGCGCGTGATCGCATATTCCTCAGACCGTTCCCCCCGCGCGCATTGGCAGAAACGCCGTCAGACTGGATAGCAAAGCCCCGCCCATCGTCGCTGATTAACCCAATTAGTAGATCATTCGAAACTCTCATTTTCCAGAGCGACCTTGCGACATTCTGAGTGTCGAGCGATGTTGTTGATCGCCTCCTTGAAAATCAAATAGATATGGCGCCGTTGCTCAGGTGGCAATTTGATGTGGCCTATTTCCTCGGATGCTTTGAACTCCCAATCTATTCCTCCGGCTTCCCAGACATCCGATGCGCACTGTCTTATTCTGGACGCGACATTGTGTAAATCATCTTTATGCGGATCGATCGACCAGACGATGTCACTCATCGAATCCACAAGTCCTCGCGCTGAATCGGCGATATCTGTGAGCATAACACCTGACTCCCTATGATCAGCTTGTGTCTGTCGCTTGACCACCTCGCTCAACACAGCCATTCGGGACAATCCTGCGCCGATGTCATCATGCAGGTCGGTTGCAATTCGGGTTCGTACACGTTCGATCTCGAGCAGCTGCGCTACGCGGTAGCGATATGCTATGTACGCCGCTAGCGCGACGATCGCCAACACAGTTGTAATGAACCAGTGATAATTGTTTTCGGTCATATGCATCATCATGCCTATCAATTCCACATGTTCCCCGAGATTATTTATCGTCGCGATTGTTTCGCAGGTTCCGCCGTAAGAGTCAGCGCTAGCGTGGCCCAGGCAGTTCCTGCGGTAGAGATGAACTGATCCCGCCCGTAGGGAAACCCGCTTTCCAGGTACGGCTGCAGCCAGATGGATCGTGACTTGACATGCCACGACCCGTCACTGGCCTGCGTGCTCAGGAGATAATCGACGCCCCTGCGGAAGACAGGATCGACCATCCTTCCAGCCGAGCCCAGCGCAAACAACGCTTCTCCTGTGGCATAGGCGTCGGAGGACAATTCCGGCAACTGGCTCCAGCCGCCGTCGGCGCGCTGCAGCGCCGCAATAGATTTCGCGTCCTCGCGAATTGTCGATGCCGGCGCCCCTCCCCAGACGAGCCCCAGTAGTCTGAAAGCATGATCCTGATTCGTCACCGGTGTAGCCTTCTGCAGCCAGGCCACCGAGCGGGCGATGGCTTTTTCGCAATTCAGCTTTTCCGCCTCCGGTGCATAGTTCTTCATCGCATAAATCGCCAGCGCAGCGGTTTGAATCGTTCCCGAGTTCATCGGAGGGCGGCGACTCTCAGGGATACGCCAGCCGCCCTCGGCGGTCTGCAAGGCCATGAGATAGCGGACGATGGCGTCCGTCACCTGCGTCCGAGGTTCGTGATTCATGCCTGCGTCGAATAATTCCCAGGCTATGCTTGGGCTGACGATTACGAAGTCCATCAGCTGCTCGGCTGGCGCGGTCATCGTGGCAGGCAGTTGCGGAAATCTTTTCAGGGAAGTGAGTCCGTAATCGCGAGCCAGTCCCGCGACTGCCGAAGGCAGGCTCTGTGAGTGACAGGAGTTGCACCCGGCGGTTCGAATGAAGGTATTGCTTTGCTTTTCGAGCAACGCCAGGGAGCTCCTCACCGCGCCTAGAATGGATTGAAAGCTGACATGGACGGGCGCAACCGTGGCCGTAACTCCAGCGGGCGCAGATGGAGGTTCTGCGCCGAGCAACCTGGCCGCTTCTGTGTGGCCGCGTTTTGCGGCGAGAGCGCTGGCAGGCTCATCGTAATCGCCGGTGAACCTTGCGTCGGCGCCCTTGTCCAAAAGAAGCCTGATGATTCCCGCCGGCATGGCGTCCGAGTTGGCGGCGAACATCAGCGGCGAGTAGCCCCGGAAGTTGCGGACGTTCACCTCCGCGCCTTTGGCGAGCAACAACTCGACAGATGACTGCACGCCCGAGGTGGCCGCAAAGCCCAGCGCACTTTCGTTGCGCTTCGATTTAACTTTGACGTCCGCCCCCTTCTCGATCAGCAACCGCACGGCATCCGCATTGCCACTGGTGCATGCGGCCATCAGTGCGGTCTCACGCGCGCCGTCCCTGGCGTTTACTTCCGCTCCCTTCTCGATCAACAACCTTATTGCTTCGACATTGCCGCGCGCGGCTGTCATCATCAGCGGCGTTTGTCCGTTGGCGCTGGCAAGGTTGGGATCGGCGCCTCTGGCAAACAACAATTGTATAGTCGAGACGCCGTCAGCGAGCATGGCTGCCAGAAAGAGCGGCGTGCGTCCCTGCGCCTGCCTGGCGTTGACGTCGGCACCTGTCGATAGCAGCAGACGTACCTTGGCCTCGTCATGGATGGCCCAGTGCAAGGGCGTCGAACGGCGACGATTTTTGGCGTGGACGTCGGCGCCCTTGTTGATGAGCAACTCTACGTTAGCGAGCGGCCCGTAACCGGCGGCGTGATGCAGCGCTGTCGCACCACCGTCATCCTTTCCGTTAACAACTCCTGGACTGGCGGCGATCTGCCGCTCGATCTCAGGGCGATTTCCGGCGCGCACCGCGGCGATCAGGGCTGTAACTTTAGGGTCTACTGGAATGCGCGGCGCCTCGGCGAGGATGTCTGTGCGAAACTCTGCGCCCTGATCGATCCAGGCGCGCAGCAGGCCGATTTCATCGTCGGAGAGCGCCCCTGTAGGGGGCATCTGCAGTCCGCCGTCGCCGTCCACCACGCGACGGATCAGCTTGCTTGCGGCGCTGTCTCCGATTTTGATGACCGGGCCGTAATCGCCTCCGCGCAGTGCATTCTGACGCAGGTCAAGCCGTAAGCCAGCCTGCTGAACATCACCACCGTGGCAGGAGTAACATTTCTGGGCAAGCAGCGGCTGGATGTCCTGCTTATAGTCAACTTTCCTGGAGGCGGCTGGCGGTAGCTTGATTTGCGCCGCTGGCGGCACATCGCCGGAAAGCTCGTCTTTGTCGGAGGCTTGATGTGATGGCGTCATGCTTAATGCCAATGCCGCGAAGACGACAAGGACAAAGTGTTTTACCATTTTGGATGATATGAAAGACATAGCTAGACCTCCTTGCGGCCAGGTGTGAGGTAATGAATATTGTTTTCGATGTCGGTTAGAGAATTTCATTACTTTATCGGCATTGAAGGATCGCCAAAAAGAATCCAAGTCCGGCGAACGATGGGCTCATCCGCCTTAGACGGACGAGCCTACGCCCAAAGTGCGAAACCCAGCTGGTTTACATTCGCGCGAATCCCATTTCGGTCAGCCGTGCTCCGGCATCTCTGAATTGATTTTGCAACTGGATGTTGACAACTGTTCGCGCTCTCGCATCGAACACTGCTCCCATCGTAATCAGTTCTACAGCCGACAATTTGTCATCGCGTTCATCATGACGCGGTGGGAACGGTCGCTTCTTCCATACCCTGTCATTGCCGCAATCGTCGATGAATCTGGAAAACAGACCACCCACGATGCTGATGCCTTGCTGGTCATCTGCTTGCGGAAACGCGTTGGCGATCTCTTGCATCAACACGGCGCGGTCAATCACCTCCTCGGCGAGGCTTGCGGCGAATGCGGCTTTTGGCGGGAGCGGTTGCGGGTTGAGCACGACCTCAATCCAGGGGTCAGGCACCGGTCCGAAGACTGACGTCCAGGGTTGTGGGCCTGGACCGAAAATTGTCCGCCAGGGTTCTGGAGTCGGACCGAGAATCAAGCTCAGTCGGAGTAGCGCTCTGCGAATGTAGGGATCCCACGGTCCCGGGGTTGACGGATGTTCGGGGTCTTCGTAGCCGCTGACACCGGTTATCACCTCCCGGACAAACGAGACCAGTTTCTGAGTTGAGATGTTTGATGATTCGTTAAATGCGCTTCTAACCTCCATAGCTTTGCTCCTTTTCTGCACTCGGAATCGGTTAGTTGATCGTTGATGTGAATTCTGTCCGCCGCGAAAACCGGCTCAAACGTACTGGTCTATCGCGGACTCGATAGTTGCTTTCGCGACTGCTCTGTTTGAATCCCACAGTGCTTGACCTGCCGCATACCGTCGAGGTCGCGCCGCCAAGTCCTCTTCCGTTTGCGTTGGCTGAGTGCGTGTGACGTCTACTCATCACCAATCGTCAACGCCGGGAGAGGGGCGTCAAGGTATGTCCACCAGGTGGCCCGAGATCGAGTACTCGAACGCGCCCCCAGTTTGACATCGAGAGGACACGATCACGTTAGTTCCCGGATCCGCATAGATACGAACTTGCTGGCCCACCCGAACCTTCCCGAAAGCCGTAGCCGGCTGGCTCATTTGAACGGCATGTACCACGTCATTGCCAGAGAGTGTTGTCTCAAGGTCGAAAAGAGCAACCTGACCTGTACCTATGGCGCCTGCCATAGAGGCGTATTCGATGACCAACCGCTTATTGGCGGGCACGTTATAAATAACAATTTCACAAAGAGCCGCTTGGGTTGAGCAGCCTGTATGGACTTGAACAGGTTGTCTTGCCGGATTGTCCAGGTCTCGCACCTCCAGCGGCGACGCTACTCCGAGCGGCGAAGCTTGTGTGCCGCCACCGGTGAGCGTCGAATCGTGCTGTACAGTCAACAGTGCGCCGCTTGCCGATGTCGTCTGCACAGTCCCATCAGGGAACTTCAACCCTCCGCCCATTGACTGAATCATCCCGGCAACCGTCAGCTTCGACGTGGGCGTATCCGTTCCTATACCGACCATTCCGAACTTGTCTTCGAAGATCGTCGAATCCCCGATGAACGAGTTGCTCGATGTGAAGCCTGTCCATTTGGTCAGCCTTCCTAATGTCCCGCCACCAAGCACTGTCAGGTTCGGCCCTGCGGCCATCGGCTTGATGCTGAACGAAGGACTGCTGGCATTCACCGCCGGGTTAGATTCAATCACTCCGGCAACCGTGAGGCTCGACGTCGGCGAGTCCGTGCCTATTCCAACCTTGCCTAACTTGTCTTCAAAGATAGTTGTGTCTCCGATGAATGAGTTGCTCGAGGTAAATCCAGTCCATTTCGTCAGCCTTCCCAACGTACCGCTGCCCATCACAGTCAGGCTCGGCCCCGCGGCTGCGAGATTGATTTTAAAGACTGGCATGCTTACCCTCGCATCGCTGCTCGCCGCCATCAGCGAGAAACTGGCTCGGCTTCGAGGTTGCGCCTGAGCCATGAGGTTTGAAAGCCACGTCTCATCGCCCAATTGAACAGAACCCTTTGCGGTGTTTGATAGTGTGCCAGGTTGCTGCGCCTGTGCCTGAAAGCTAGTCAAGGCGACGCATAGCGCAAGCATCGCGACTATCGAGAACAATCCGTTTGCTTTCATGATTTGCCACTCCTTGATGGGATCGAAAATGTTCGCGAGTTCTGTTTACTGTATTTTGAGGAGCGATGTAACTACCCGAACATGCGGGGTGCGTTCTTTATATGAGGCGGTTTCGCAGGGCTTTCGCCACTGCTTCAGACTTGGAGTGGACTTGCAGCTTGGCGTAGATGTTTCGGACGTGGAATGAAACCGTGTTGATTGTTATGCCGAGCTTTGCCGCCGCCGATTTGTAGTTGTGTCCCTCGACCATCAGCTTCAACAGTTCGGTCTCTTGCGGCGTCAATTGATAGTCGGCTTTTGCCGGCGGGCTTATCTCTCTGAACAACCGAATGACTCTGCGCGCGACCTCCGGCGACATCGGCGCACCTCCGTCCAACACTTCTCTAATACTCTCCAACAACCTGGCGGGCGATGTGTTCTTCAGCAAATAACCGGACGCACCAGCACAAAGCGCTTCAAAGATATCCTCTTCATCGTTATAGACGGTCAGCGCGAGTATCGGTAGATTTGGGTGTCGCTCCTTGAGTATGCGAATGCCTTCCTGGCCGCTCATCAGCGGCAAACCAAGATCGGTGAGCAGAACATCAGGCGGTTCCTTTTCGAGCACCAGCAGGGCGTCTTCCATCGTGCGGTAGTTGCCCGCGCATTTGAAACCAGGCGTACCGTTTATCAAGACGGCGAGGCCTTCGCGGACTTCGTACTGGTCTTCGACAATGGCGACGCTTATTGGTCGCGCTGCGGTGGCGCCTATGTTGCTTTCGTTTTGCACGTCAGGCTCTTTAAGCGATGGATAATTCGATGACAATTTATAACGGGTTACCCAACGAGTCACCCACCTGTTTATGTGGGTCGCTTAGAGTTCAAACTTCAGCTTGCCCTCAATGCGCGGCTCCCTCCGTTCGCTTGGCTACCCTCACTTTGCCGTGCTTGATTGGCAGGCGCAGAGTCACTCGCGTGCCTGAAGGCTCGCGCGAACTGATCTCGACTTCACCACCAATCGAAGCTGCCCGACTCCGCATGCTCGGAAGGCCGTTGCCTGCGGTTTCCCGCATCGCATCGAAACCGTTACCGTCATCACTCACGGTCAACACCAGAAGCGAGCCTTCAACGCGAAGGTCGATATCGGCTCTGTCGCAATCGGAGTGGCGGACAATGTTGTTGACCGCTTCTTTGAATATCAAGAAGACGCCGCGGCGAACATCCGCCCCGAGCTTCAAGTAAGTTTCCGAAGCGGGCGCGCCAAGCTCAAACTCTATGTTGCGATTGCTGAATATCTCTCCGGCGAACTCTCTCATACGGCGCGTCAAATCGCGCAGCGTGTCGCGCCCGGGCTTGATCGCCCAGACAATGTCACTCATCGAAGCAACCGACTCGCGCGAAATGCGGGCGATAGACGAAAGCGGCTCGGCCATTCGGCCATCCAGGGTCTTCGCTTGCTGGCGGACCACTTCGCTGAGGATGCCTATCTTCGTCAGGTTGGCTCCGATGTCGTCGTGAAGATCAGCGGCGATGCGCGTCCGCACTCGCTCGAGCTCGATTAGTCGTCGAACGCGATAGCGATACAGCCCGTAAGCCATGAGGCCAACCAATTCAACAACAATCGCCACGAACCACCACCGCTGATATATTGGCGCAAGTATCGTGAACTCAACCGACGCGGGGGTCGGGCTGAACTGGCCTTCCGCGTTCATCGCGCGCACCAGGAAGCGATACCGGCCCGGCGCAAGGTTGGCATAATTGACCGCGCGTAGCCAGGTCATCGGCTGCCAGTCCTTATTCGCCCCATCGAGCCGGTACTGATATTCGAGCGTCTCGCCCGCGCCGAACGCCAGTCCCACGAAATCTATCTCAACCTGATTCTGGCTCGATCGGAATTCAAACCCTCGCATAAAGGATTCACCCAGATCGGCTACCGTTTCCGCACGGCCTGCCACACGCAAACCGGTGATGAGGATTGGCGGAGCGGACAATTGTGATTCAGGTTCTGGCACCAGCCTCGCAACCTCATAACTCCCGCCGAACCACAGTGCGCCGGCCGATTCGCGAAACGCCAGTATCGCACCCCCACTCGGCAATCCATCCGCCGTCGTGTATCGCTTGATGTTCCCAGTAGCCGGATTGAGACGATCAACGCTGCGAGGCGTGCCAATGTAAATGCGCCCCCATTTGTCTTCGGTTATCGAATAAACGACATTGCTCGACAAGCCATCCGCAGCGGTGAGCCGACTGAAAGCGGGACGATCTCGGCTGGTGTCATCAATTCGGGCAACACCATCCGAGGTGGAACCGATCCACAGGCGGGCTCCGCGGTCTAAGTGGAGATTAACTATGCGTCCCGAAGGCAAGCCGTCTTCGGCTCCAAACAGAGTGAATCCTCCCTCCCGGTAGCGCAGCAAGCCGCCGCCGTAAAGACCAATCCAAACGTTGCCATGCGCGTCTTCGCAAAATGTCGTTGGCGTATTCATCGGCGGAACGCCATCGCGTTCGGTGTAATAACGAAACTTTTCGGTGGCTCGCTCCCATTTCAATAACCTGTTTCTGTCTCTGGTGCCCAACCCAACCCAGATGTCGCCGCGCGAGTCCTCAAACATTCGAAAGATATCAAACGTATCACCGTTGCCTTGCAACATGTAGTGCGCTTTTGGGCGGGCGCTCGCGAGTTGCTCTATTCGTGCGACCTTTGCAAAACGCATCAAGCCTTTCAAGGTCGGAACCCACCAGTCGCCCTCGTGGTCCTGCAAGGTGACTTGATAGCTGCCCCAAAACTGTCTGTTTTTGAGAGCTGCGGGCACGTTAATGCGAGTCGAGATGAATCTGCCGTCTTCAAAGCGATTGACTGCCATGCCTGCTTCGGTAATGACACAAAGCTCGCCGAATCTATCTTCAAACATCGCAATAGCGCCACCAGCCAATCCGTCCCATTCGCCAAAAGTAATAAACCCGTTTCGCGCGATCTTTAATGCTCCGTCAAGGCCGCCCAGCCAGAGGTTGCCGGCGCTGTCGACTTCCAGAGACCAAATCGAATTCCTCATTAACCCCTGCGCTTTTCCGTAGCGGCGAAATCTCTGTCCATCGAACTCGAACAAGCCTCCGCCAAGCGAGGTTGTAAAATCAGGCGATGCAGCGATCCACAGATGCCCGTCTGGTGATATGTGTAAGTCTTGAACCGTGCCGATCGGTGCTCCATCGACAACTGTGTAATGATTGCCGCAGGCGTTGGTTTTGCCGGGCTCGATTGCACTGTCTACCAACGGCAACAGCTTCGGCTTCAGCTCGATCAATCCAGCAAACCAAGTACCTACTAGTAGCTTTCCGTTATCGTCTTCGAGCAGCGAAAAGATGCGACCGGGATTCCTGGCCACTCGAAAAGAATACCGAGTCAACCGTCCACCAGGGCTTTGTCGCAACAGTTGATTTCCCGACCCTATCCACAATTCACCCTGCCGGTCGGTCATCAGCGAATAAATCTCAACCGCGTCCGGGATAGCTGCAGTGAACTGATCTTTCGTCTTATCAAAGTAGAACAAACCCAGATCGGTGCCTGCCCATATGCGACCCTGCCGGTCTTCGCACAAACGGTTGACGATATTTGATGTCGGATTCGTGTCAAGCGAGTAGACCTTGAATCGCGAAGTGGAATCAGCGGGAGCGCGCTCCGCTGGGTTGAAGCTGCAAACGCCGTCGCCGTTAGTCGCCACCCAATAGGTCCCATCGCCCGATTCGAGCAGGTCATTGACTCGCGGGTGAGGCAAGCCCTGCTCTCTCCCGTAACTGGTGAACTGATAGCCATCGAATTTGCTCAGCCCGTCGCGAGTGCAGAACCACAGGAATCCGTGCGAGTCGCGCTTGATGCGCTCGACGATATCAACGGGCAATCCGTCCGCGGTGGTGTAGTGCTTGATCGGCAGTTGCTCTGAGCATACTACTGCGGAACAGAACAATACGAACGCAAGCGCATGTACGGACTGATAGACCACTAGTCTCCGAGTCGAGCCTGGCATTGGCGACGACCTCGTTTACGTCTGGAAGGTATTGCAGCGGTTAGATTATGCACAAACTGAAGAGAATTCTGAAGCTTGTAGCCGCACAATAACCAAACTCGAAGCCAGGAGCCCACCTTACACTCAGAGAAATGCCATTTGCATGACTTACACTAATTCCAGTATGAAGGGCGCGAGACCAATCAGTAATATCGCGGCACTACTGCCGGTTGATTATTTGTAGCTCACAAGAAAGGGACCACTATGCCAGTAAGCGCCCCGACTCCAGACCAGTTGAAGCAGATCGCCAGTGAAATGGATCTATCGCACAGACAGCGACGTCGAGTCTTTTATCGAACTAATGAAACCTAGTGTTGAAGGCTACAACGTCGTCGACCAGCTTCCCGATAACCTGCCTCCGGTTAAATATCCGCGTAATCCTGGTTACCGACCGTCGCCCGACGAAAATAAGCACAATGCCTGGTACTACAAGTCGCGCGTCGAGGGCGCGAGAAACGGGAAGCTCAAGGGGAAGACGATAGTCCTCAAGGACAACATCATGCTCGCTGGCGTTCCAATGATGAACGGCTCGTCTACACTCGAAGGCTATACGCCAGACGTCGACGCTACCGTCGTCAAC
>DATFXM010000140.1:0-98578 GCA_035315885.1 Blastocatellia bacterium | reverse complement strand
ACTTTCTGTCGCCCGCTGCGCGGGCTCCACTCTTTGTTCGTCATCTTTTCCCCGGTTCGCCGACTCACCGGGGCTACTTTCTGTCGCCCGCTGCGCGGGCTCCACTCTTTGTTCGTCATCCTTTCCCCGGTTCGCCGACTCACCGGGGGCTACTTTCTGTCGCCCGCTGCGCGGGCTCCACTCTTTGTTCGTCATCTTTTCCCCCGGTTCGCCGACTCACCGGGGGATAACTTTCTGTCGGCCGCTGCGCGGGCTCCACTCTTTGTTCGTCATCTTTTCCCCGGTTCGCCGACTCACCGGGGGATAACTTTCTGTCGCCCGCTGCGCGGGCTCCACTCTTTGTTCGTCATCTTTCCCCCCGGTTCGCGGACTCACCGGGGCTACTTTCTGTCGCCCGCTGCGCGGGCTCCACTCTTTGTTCGTCATCTTTCCCCCGGTTCGCCGACTCACCGGGGGATAACTTTCTGTCGCCCGCTGCGCGGGCTCCACTCTTTGTTCGTCATCTTTCCCCCGGTTCGCCGACTCACCGGGGGCTACTTTCTGTCGCCCGCTGCGCGGGCTCCACTCTTTGTTCGTCATCTTTCCCCCGGTTCCCCGACTCACCGGGGGCTACTTTCTGTCGCCCGCTGCGCGGCCTCCACTCCCTTTTCAAAGAATCACCCAATGTACTTGAGTCAGGCTTCGCACTTTAGCGCTTCACCATTTGATCGAGCGTCAGATTCAACTCGAGCACGTTTACCCGAGGCTCGCCGAGAAATCCCAATTGCCGCCCCTCGGTGTGTTGACTCACCAGCCTCCGCACCTCTTCAGGGTTGAGCCCGCGTTCTCGAGCGACTCGCATCACCTGAAACTCCGCGGCCGCGGGTGTAATGTGCGGATCCAATCCCGAGCACGAGGCAGTCACCATATCAACCGGAATCGGCGCGTCCGGATTCTCTTCCTTGAGCGCGTCAGCCGCTGTCTTGATGTTTGTCTCAAACAGCTTTTGACTGGTCGGACCAAGGTTCGTGCCCGCCGAAGCGGTGGCGTCGTAGCCGTTGCCCGCCGCAGACGGTCTCGAATGAAAATACCCGGGACCTGTAAACGGCTGACCGATGAGTCGCGATCCGATGATCTGCCCGTTCCTTTCGATCAAACTGCCATTCGCCTGCTCCTTGAACATAACCTGTGCAAGCCCGGTCACCACCAGCGGGTAAACGATCCCAAGGAGCACGGTCAGCACAACTGTGAACGCGATTGCCGGATAGATTTGTTTTGTAAGATTCATACTTGTCTCCTGCCGCACGTCACGCCAGGTGCAACGCGGTGATGATCACGTCGATGATCTTGATCCCGATGAACGGGATGATGATGCCGCCGACGCCGTAGATGAACAGGTTCCGTCTCAACACCGCAGCCGCTCCCAGCGGCCGGTACTTGATGCCGCGAAGCGCCAGCGGCACCAGCGCGATGATGATCAGCGCATTGAAAATCACCGCGGACAGAATCGCCGACTCCGGAGTCGCGAGTCTCATGATATTAAGCGCGCCGAGCGGACCTGATTTCGCTCCCGCGACCGCATAAAGGGTCGAAAACATCGCGGGAATGATCGCGAAGTACTTCGCAACGTCGTTAGCTATTGAAAATGTCGTCAACGCACCGCGAGTCATTAGCAACTGCTTGCCGATCTCTACGATCTCGATCAGCTTCGTGGGGTTCGAATCGAGATCGACCATGTTGCCGGCTTCTTTTGCAGCCATGGTGCCGGTGTTCATTGCCACTCCAACATCAGCCTGCGCCAGGGCCGGTGCGTCGTTAGTACCATCGCCGGTCATCGCCACAAGTTTGCCTTCCGCCTGCTCGCGTCTGATGAGCGCCATCTTGTCTTCAGGTTTCGCTTCTGCAAGGAAATCGTCGACGCCTGCTTCACGAGCAATCGCGGCGGCGGTCAACGGATTGTCCCCGGTTATCATCACCGTCTTGATGCCCATTTTTCGAAGCTGGTCGAACCTCTCCTTCATCCCGCCTTTCACGATGTCCTTCAGGTGAATGACGCCAAGCGCGCGTCCGTGATCGGCCACCACCAACGGAGTCCCGCCGCTGCTCGCGATTCGCTCGACCGCCGATTTCAGCTCGGGCGGGACCGTACCTCCCTGAGAGACGATGAAGCCGGAAACTGCATCCGCAGCTCCTTTACGAACTGACCGTCCATTCAGGTCGACGCCGCTCATTCGGGTCTGCGCGGTAAACGGAATGAAATGCGCCTCGTGGGGCGCAAGCTCTCGACCACGAATCGCGTATTTCGCTTTTGCGAGCACAACGATCGAACGCCCTTCGGGAGTCTCATCCGAAAGGCTGGACAGCTGTGCCGCGTCTGCGAGCTCGCGTTCGGCGATGCCCGGCAGCGGAATGAATTCCACTGCTTGCCTGTTGCCGAGTGTTATCGTGCCGGTCTTATCCAGGAGAAGTGTATTGACGTCTCCGGCCGCTTCAACCGCGCGTCCGGACATCGCAAGCACGTTGTGCTGAATGACGCGATCCATGCCGGCGATTCCTATCGCGGACAACAACCCGCCTATCGTCGTCGGTATCAGACAGACCAGCAGAGCAACCAGCACGGTGATCGAAGGCGGAACGCTTTGCAGAAACCCGCCCGCCGCGTTCGCTTGCTCCACGCTGTAGATCGCGTACGGAAGAAGGGTCACAACCGCGAGCAGAAAAATAATCGTCAGACCCGAGAGCAAGATGTTCAGCGCGATCTCGTTAGGAGTCTTTTGACGTTCGGCTCCTTCAACAAGTGCGATCATGCGATCCAGAAAGGTCTCGCCTGGATTGGACAGGATCCTGACTTTGATCCAGTCCGAAATTACTCGGGTTCCTCCGGTGACCGCCGAGCGATCGCCTCCCGACTCCCGTATGACCGGCGCCGACTCGCCGGTGATCGCCGACTCGTCTACGGACGCAACGCCTTCGATCACCTCGCCGTCTCCCGGTATGAACTCGCCCGCGTGAACCAGCACGATGTCATTCTTGCGGAGCTGCGGCGCGGCGATTTGCACGGTCTTCACCCACTCGACGCCGGTGCCGACATCGCCAATGATTCGATTGGCGATTGTCTCGGTCTTGGCCTTGCGCAGAGTATCGGCCTGAGCCTTACCACGTCCTTCGGCCATGGCTTCGGCGAAGTTTGCAAAAACTACGGTGAACCAGAGCCACAAAGCGACCTGCACGGTAAACAACAGGTGCTCGGTATGAGCCTGGGCGATGTCGCGGATAATCAGGAACGTTGTGAGAAGGCTTCCAACCTCGACCACGAACATCACCGGGTTGCGCGCGACCTGACGAGGATTCAACTTCGTGAACGCGTCCTTGATTGCACGCCGGACAATCGGCGGATCCAGCAACGGTCTTTTGTGCGCTCTTTCAGACATGACTCACCTTCAAAACATCGTTCCTGAATTCATCAGGAAATGCTCGACAATCGGACCCAGTGACAACGCCGGAAAGAAGGTCAACGCTCCGACGATGAGGATTACGCCAATCAGCAACACGACGAACAGCGGTGTGTGTACAGGGAACGTGCCGGCTGATGGCGGCACACTCTTCTTAGCTGCCAGACTGCCGGCAATTCCCATCATCGGGATGATCATTAGAAAGCGGCCGATCAGCGTCGCGAGTCCCAGCGTCGTGTCAAACCAATAGGTGTTCACCGTCAGACCCGCGAACGCCGAGCCGTTATTCCCGGTAGTTGAGGTAAAAGCGTAGATGATCTCCGACAACCCGTGTGGACCGCCGTTGTTGATCTTAGACGTGGCGTAAGGCACCACGCTAGACCACGCAGAGAAACACAGAATCGACAGACCGAACACCAGCACGTAGAGCATCGCCAGCTTGACGTCTTTCGCTTCTATTTTCTTTCCGAGATATTCAGGCGTACGGCCTACCATCAGCCCGGCGATGAACACCGTCAACACCACCATCACCAGCATGCCGTAGAGACCAGAGCCCACACCGCCAAAGATGATCTCGCCCAGCATGATGTTCAGCAGCGGAATCATGCCTGCCAACGGCGTATAAGAATCGTGCCAGGAGTTGATGGCGCCACAGGATGCATCGGTGGTGACCGTAGCGAACAGCGTCGAATTCATGATCCCAAAGCGCACTTCCTTGCCTTCCATGTTTCCGCCCGACTGCTCGACGCCGCGCGTTTGCACGGCCTCCTGAGTAACGCCGTATTGATTGAAGTTTGGATTGCCCTTCGCTTCAAAGTAATAGGCTACGAAGAAGCCGGCCAAAAAGATGATCACCATCGAGGCCAGCACCGCCCAACCATGCTTCTGATTGCCGGTCATCCGACCGAGCATATACGTCAGTCCTCCACCGATCGCAAAGATCGCCACCACCTCAATGAAATTCGTCAGGGGCGTGGGGTTCTCGAACGGATGCGCCGAGTTTGCGTTGAAGAAGCCGCCACCGTTTGTGCCGAGCTCTTTGATAATCTCCTGCGAAGCTACCGGACCCTGCGCAAGCGTTTGACCGGTTACTGTTTGACTGCTTTCCTGCCCGGTGTCGGGGTCCGTCTGAGTGACCTGCTGCGGTTCAACGAGCGAGGCTTGAGTGTAGGGTTTGAAATTCTGGATGACCCCTTGTGACACCAGCGCCAGCGCGCCGACGATGCAAAAAGGCAGCAGCAAATACAACGAGCAGCGGGTGAGGTCCACCCAGAAGTTGCCAATGGTCTTTGCCTCGCGCCTAGCTATGCCGCGAATGAAAGCGACGGCCAGCGCGATGCCTACCGCCGCCGAGGTGAAGTTGTGGAACGCCAACCCGGCCATCTGCACCAGGTAGCTCATCGTAGATTCGCCCGAATAGTCCTGCCAGTTTGTATTTGTGGTGAAGCTCGCGGCGGTGTTGAACGCCATGTGCTCGTTGAGCCCGGTGAACTGTTGCGGATTCAGCGGCAGGTAATACTGAAGTCGCTGCATAGCGTACAGCACGAGCAGCGAGATCAGACTGAACATCAGCATCGCCGCGGTGTAAACGGTCCAGTGCTGTTCCTGACTGGGATCGACGCGGCAGATGCGGTAGATCAACCGCTCGATCGGACCGAATACTCGTTCCAGAAAGGTCTTCTCACCAGAAAAGACCTTGGTCATATAGATCCCCAGCGGTTTGATGATCGCTAGAAGGACCAGAATATAGATTGCGACCTGCAAGAGTCCATTGAGGGTCATTTTCTTAACCTCTAACAGAAGTGCTGAGTGTTGAGTGCTGAGTCTGATTCGCCGAAAGCTCCTTGCCACTCACTACTCAGCACTCAACACTTCCTAAAACTTCTCCGGCTTTAGCAGAGCCACCGCCAGATAGATCAATAGCGCCAGCGCGATCAGCCCGCTCACTATGTATTCCGCGTTCATCTGTTCACTCCTCGAAGTGCGCCACGCTTGCACGTTCCTTGAATAAACCTGTCACAACACAAACTATTGACTCCCTCAGACCTTTTCGCAGAACCGCACGTACCAAAAAGCAACCGCGAAGAATGCGCACACAATGGCGATGTACATCACATCAATCATCGTAGTCTCCCCTCGAGATCTCACCTCTCCATACCCGCTGTATTACACGACAACACTCGCTACCAGGAGCCTTGCTTCTTCCCAATCCACCAGATCATTCCAATGGTGGCGGTATTCTGTTCGCGCTTGCGGATGCCCTGAGTGTCGGTCAAAAAGAACTCCTGGTTCGAAAAATCCCGCCGCCATTCGCCTCGCAGTATCAGCCCGTCGGCAACCTTGAAGTCGGCCGTCAGCGTCGTTTCCTTCAGCGCTTGAGTTACCCCGCTGAAAAGTCCGCCGCGATCCGAGAGATACTCGCCTCGCGCTGCAAGGGCAAACTTCGGAGTGAATTGATAACGCGCATACGCCGCGCCCCCGGTTACTCGCGACGGCGCCGAGAACTCTTCAACGCGGTGGATCACATAGTCGCCTTCCAGAGCAAACAGGAAGTTGTCAGTGATGTTGAACGCAGCGTAGGTGTCGACTATGTGGAACCTGCCTTTCGGGGCCGGTGAAATGCCCTCGGTCGGCAGGCCGGGTTGCGTCGGCAACGTTGGGAACGTCGGGTTTAGGATCGGAACGACGTCGCGTTGCTCGCGGCCGACGTAGTAGTTCACCTGCCACGTCACCTTCTTGACCGGCGTGAGAGTCACGGCAAAGTGCTGCGACTTGAATCGGTTGAAATCCTCCGACTCTTGTACGCCGTTCATCAAGTTATACATCACCGTCACCTTGTCGTTTATCGGCAACTTAGTGCGCAGGCCGAAGTGATAAAACGGCAGAAAATTGAAATAGAACGCTCGGGAATAGTTGTAGTTGTCTTTGGTATAGTTGGACTCGTATCCGAGATTGCTCGCGAATTTGCCGAAGTCGATCGAGAGTCCCTTTCCGATCGGAGCGATGTAGGTCCCATACGCCTGCCACACCGGACGATAAGCCTGCGGCCGAAGCTCGTTATTCGCACTTCCCTGCAGCGTCTCGGTCGCCTGCCCATACTGCAAATCCAATCGTAGTCCAAATCGTCTCCCGGCTTCCACGTTCGGCGCCTGCTCTATCACTACCGCAGCCTGATTCAAGCTGAAGCTGTTGTGCGACACATCATAAGCCCGCAACAGATTCACGCGTCCAATCGGGTGGTTGAAGTTGTACGCGTAGTAACCGTCTACGGTGACGTTGATAGTCGTATCCCGAAAGAATGCAAGCACCGCCGAATCGTCCTTGGCGGCACTCTTTTCCTGGGTTGTTGTTAACTCACCTTCGACAGCGCTGGGAACTGATGCGTCAGCGATGCTGGACCCTGGCCCACTCCCGCTCGTATCGACCGGCTGTTTTGCGGCGACATTGAACGAGGCCAGGTCGCCCGCGTCATTGCGATCAGAAGCGAACGTATCGGACACCCCGCGGCCCTGCCTCTCCGCTTCAAGCCGGTTTATGTGCGTTTCGAGCTCCGCAACATGCGCGTGCAAACGCTCGATGTCCTGCCGCATTTGTCTTATCTCTTCAAGCAGTGCGGAGGAGTCCACAGTCGACCGGAAAGTGACGTCTTCTCTGTCGCGGCCACTCTTCTCGTCTGCAGACGATTTCCCAGTAATGGCTTTGCCGGTATCGATCGAAGCGAGCGCCCGTTGGCTGGCAATCGGTCTGCTCTGACCGTTCACGTTCACACCTGGAAACAGAATACAGATACCCGCGGCTAACAGCACGACTACGGAGCCAAGTCGCGCTCCGGAGGAAAAGTTGTTCAGACCAAGGTTCGAATCGTATTCGCAGCGCCTGAATGTTTGCCGGTAGTTTCTCGTGGTCCTCATGCGCCCTCCTTTCGGCTGCGGCTCCGATTCAATCACCAAGCACAGCCTATTAGCCAGTCTGGCATGCTGATTCGTCGCAAAACGCTCTTGGCGTCCTGCAGCCGCAACTGGGACCACGAGCCAACCTTCGAGAAGGTTCCCGCCTTGCTCATTCCACCGTAACAGGACCACGATCCTCATCGACTCCTGCAAAATCCGCAGTAAAACCGTCGGCACCAGAGTTTCCCGTAACAACGCGCTCCCGTTCTAATCGGGTAGTCGGGAAACGATCCTGGATCAACGGGGTTGACTGCTGGCGCCAGCCTTAAGCGTTCCGCGCTTGCCCTCCACGGGATAAATTTGCCGCACCTGACCCCGTTCAGCTCCAGGACCGTTACGTTCATCTTGAGAGCGCATCCGAACCGAAACGTTTCTGGCTGATTTCCCCGCGCTTACCAGCAGGTGTCTAAGGACCAACAACAGAGCTGTGACCCCGAACGTCGCCATAACGCCAACTATTTCGATTGTCATACTGAGGTCGCCCCCGCTTATACCGTTAGCAACTCTAACGGTCCTGGCGTAAGGAAGTCATAATCGCGGCGTCAAGAATTCATCAGGAAATCCTTCGGAGTTCGTAAGGCTGTTAGTCTCGAAAAGAGACCGGAACTGTATGCCGGCGGCTCGCGCTGCCCGCTACAGTCCTGACATTACGACTTCTTAATTCAATTCTTACGGATTTTCTATGTGCAACTTATTACTTCCTGATCTTCCTATTGTTAGAGTCGCCCCTTATGTCTTTTTTTAAGGGCACACAGATGCTCGTCCTAAACAGTTACCGGTGATGACGGGTAACAAACCACTTACTCAAGGAGACCAAATGAGACTGACAAGAATTCCACTCATCTGGACCTACACGCCCAGGTCGTTTGTTGTTCGAGGGCCGCACAGGACACGCCCTTTGGCAACATCTCCGATAGCCGGCGCTCTTTGCGCTGCGGTGCTTGTGATATTTGCTAGCGGGATCGCGACTGCGGGCCAGAGAGATGAAAAGAGTACCGACGGCGCAAAGAACAATTCGTCGCCCTCCGCCGGAGGTTCTGTGTCGCCGGCGACGGTTGAAAAGAAAGCGGCGGATAGCGGCGCTACAAACAAAGATTCCTCGGCGCCGCTGACCGAGCGGGAGCGACTGCTGCTCGACAGGATCGAAAAGCTCGAACAGCGTCTGGCCGCACTCGAGTCGCGCGCCGCGACAAACCCCGCTAATGGGTCGCATGAAAATCAGGGAGCTGCCGAGTCCTCATCGATCAATCCAGCCTCTACCAAGGACGTTGGTTCGCAAGGCTCTTCTACGGCGTCGCAGCAATCTGCCTCGCTTGCCGCCTCTGCTTCACCAACCTTACAAACCGAACCGGCACAGGCCCCCGCTAAGAAGGAACCATTTGCGTTTGCCGACTTCACATGGCTGACGGGTAATCCCCGCACAAAAGAGTCTCCGATCGACACGAAGGTCTTCACCGCCGAAATAAGATTCGATACCGCCTATCACTATTCGTTTCATCATCCGACGGATCACACGATCGGAGGATCGAGCGAAGTCTTCCGATCGAACGAGGTGCAAGTAACGCAAATTGGTGTCGGCGGAGACTTCCACTACAACAATGTTCGCGGAAGATTGATGACTCAGTTCGGGATGTACTCTCAAACGACTCCGCGCAACGATGCCAGCCCCGCCCGCGGTCAATGGCAACTGGATAACGCCTACCGGTACATCTCGGAAGCATACGGTGGATATCACTTCGACAAGCTGCACGGCATCAACGTAGATGCCGGCATATTCATGTCGTACGTAGGCCTGTTCAGCTACTACCAATTCGACAACTGGGCCTATCAGCCGTCGTACGTTTCATCAAACACGCCATGGTTTTTTAACGGCGTCCGGATTCAGATATTCCCCAGCGACAAGTTGAAGATCGAACCGTGGTTCGTCAATGGCTGGCAGTCGTACGGCAAATTCAACAAGGCACCCGGAGTCGGCTTGCAGGTTCTATGGCGGCCCAATGGCAACATCTCAATCCTTGGCAATCAATACTGGGGTACCGACACGTTGGGGATATCTGGAAGGAAGCGCTTTCACACCGACGACAGTATTCAAGTAAAGTATCTGGATCGTCCGCAAAGAGGCCTCAGCAAAGCAGCGTTCACTTTCACCATTGATGCTGGTTGCGAGTTCGGAAGCGACAGCGGTGTCAGTTGCACCGGCGGTACGCCGCAGAAGCCATCTCAATACTTCCTGGGTTTCATGGCCTACAACCGGTTCTGGTTTCACAAGGACCTGTTCGGTTTGACCCTCGGCGGCGGGGCGATCAACAATCCCGGGCGCTACCTTGTCCTGATTCCGCCAATCAACGGAGCGACCGCATTCTCGGGTACGCCCTACTTCACTGCAGCTCCTGGAGATGAATTCAAAGCCTGGGATTCGTCGATTACCTTCGACTGGATGCCCAAACAGTTCACAACATTCCGCTTTGAGTTCAATCACCGAGCATCAAACGTCCCGTACTTCACAGGGCCCGGTGGTCTGACGCCTCCCGGCGGCAACCAGGGACCTCCCGGTTCGTTTGTGCCCGGCTTTGCTCCGGATCTTCGAAAGTACGAAAACAGGTTCACCATTGCGCTACTCGTGAAGTTGTAGACCGCCGAAGTCTCGACAGGGGCCTATTGTGAAGACAGCGACGGAAAGAACGCTCAAACTGACGACGAAATTCCGTCGCCGCCTCATGAAGCGCGAACTCGCAAACTATCTCGCCGAGATACGCGATGCTTCTGCTTACCCGGCAAAGAGTTCGTTAGCTCGCTTGTTTCACTCTTTATTCAAAGAAAGTAATGCGCCGGCGACAAAAGGCGCCGATAGAAAGGAGAGACACCGATGACGTCGAAAGAAGGATGGAGAAATTAGCTGGCTGTATTAGCGTTATCGCTAGTACCTGAGGCAGCAGATATAGATTAGGCTCCGAGCCCTCCGTAAGGAGGGCTTCTATAAACAGGCCCCTCCTGGCGGAGGCGTCGCATGCTGACTCCTATCGGGGTTAATTCTCACTCAGTTGCCCATGACTTTTTTCCCGACAGACCGCTTCGTGCTGGAAGAGCGCAGCCCCGCCTTTTCTTTTCCTTCAGAGCAGAGTGCCGCGCAGAATTACCGCTGCCACGCTGAAGTAGATCAGCAACCCGGTCACATCCACGAGCGTTGCCACGAATGGCGCCGACGAGGCCGCAGGATCAAATCCCAGCCTGCGTAGCAGGAGCGGCAACATCGATCCGGTCAAGGTCCCCCACAACACAATGCCTACCAGCGCAACGCCGACCGTCAAGGCAACTAACAGCCAGTGCGGACCATAAAGACTCGTGAATGTCGCCCATATCACGATACGCAAGAACCCGATGGTTCCAAGAATCGAACCAAGCGCCAGCCCCGACAGAATCTCCCGGCGCACAACTCGCCACCAGTCTCTCAAAGAGACTTCACCCAGTGCCAACGCGCGAATTACAAGTGTTGCTGCCTGCGACCCCGAATTACCCCCGCTGGAGATGATCAGCGGAACAAAAAGGGCAAGAACGACTGCTCGTTTGATCTCCTCTTCGAAGTATCCCATCGCCGTCGCTGTAAGCATCTCGCCGAGGAACAGGATCACCAGCCAGCCCGCCCTCTTTCGGACCATCCGCGTGAATGCGATCTTCATGTAGGGTTCTTCGAGCGCTTCCATACCGCCGATCTTCTGAATGTCTTCGGTAGCTTCCAGTTCGGCTACGTCCAGCACGTCGTCGACCGTGACTATCCCTATCAACACCCCTGTTGTATCGGTAACCGGTAACGCGTTGCGATCGTACTGCCGAAATACCCCTACTGCGTGTTCCTGATCCTCCGTGGCCTTCAGCGAAACAAAGCGATGGTCCATCAGCTCTGATACTGACTTGTAGAGCGACGCAAGCAAAAACACCCTGATGCGCAGGTCGTCAATCAACACACCGTCATCGTCGATGACGTAAATGGTACTCAGCGTCTCGCTGTCCTCGCCGTGCTCGCGAATGTAGTCCAGCACGTAACGCACAGTCCACTCCGGCTTGACCGCGATGTAGTTCGGAGTCATAAGCCGCCCGATGCTGTTTTCCGGATACCCCAGCAGCGAGGCAGCAACCGCCCGCTCTTCGGCCGGCAACGTGGCTAGCAATTCCTTCGTCACCTCAGCCGGTAACTCCTCGAGCAGCATCGTGCGGTCGTCGGGAGACATCTCGTTCAAGATGTCCGCCGTCTCAGTCTTTGCCATCCCTGTGATCAGCTCACGCTGCTTGTCGAAAGGCAGGTATTCGAAAATAGATGCTGCGAGCCTGCGAGGGAGAATGCGGAAGAGAATGACTCGCTCATGAGAAGGCGCATCGGCGATCATCATTGCCAGCTCGGGCGGAGTCAATCGGGACAGAGTCTCGCGCAATGAAGCAAAATCTCGTGCCCGAAAAAGATCATCCAGATTTGGCTCTGTCTGCACCGGTTATGACCTATCATATTATCAATGCGTGGCGCAAACCGGAGGTGCTTGGGGGCTTGTCCCGATTGACCTGTCGGTGATCGAGTCCGTGCCGAGTGACGGTCGTTAACCCGCAGTGAGGGCCGGTCCAATTGCACTGCAGCCTGACTTACTTGTTTGACCCCAAATATGATTTTCTGGATCGGCCACTTTATGATTGACTCTCCTGTTGCGGGAGGCTTTAGGCTATAGCCTCAGACGACTATTCAGGAGAGGCCCATGTTGCGAATTGGAGACTTCGCGAGACTCGCCCAGGTAAGCGTAAAGGCGTTGCGCTTCTATGACGAGATCGGTCTGCTCAGACCGACTTCGGTGGATCGGCATACCGGTTACCGCTACTATGACCCTCATCTACTATCACGCCTGAATCACATCCTGGCCTTCAAGGAGCTCGGCTTTTCGTTGTCCGAAATACTTTCCTTATTTCAAGCCCCGCTGTCCGACAAGCATCTTCGCACGATCCTCGAACGCAAGAGGTCTGAGTTGCGTCGTAGCATCGCACGCGAAAAGGTGCAACTCGCGCGGCTCGAGGATTGGCTGCGTGAGTTGCCGGCGACGCCGCGCGAAGCGGATTCTCCGTTTGCGTTGAAGCAGTCTCCTTCGCTCCTTGTAGCATCGGTGCGGGAGACCCTCGGCGGCTATGATGAAGCGGAAAATTTGTTCGACGAGCTTCAACATTACCTTCGCCGTTATCAGCGAGTTGGACAACGCGCCGCGATATGGCATGCGTGTGCTGCGAGCGGGCACTCGATAGAATGCGAGGCCTTGATTCTACTGCATAAACCGGTGCCGCAGAGCAAACGAGTTCGAGTGTTTGAGCTGCCCGCGAGCACTACGGCTGCGGCTGTTCACCTGGGTGAAGACGACACGATCGAGGACACGTATCGCGGGCTCAGGGTGTGGATCAAATCGCAAGGCTACAATCCGACAGGCGCAAATCTCGAGTTCTACTGGCCGCAAGCCAACAGCAAACGACCCAATGCATATCTGACCGAGATTCAATTCCCAGTTTCGATCACAACAAGAGCCGCCGACAACTGATTGAAGTCGACGCGGCTCTTTCGGGAGGGACTCATGAATCGCTACACCCCGATAAAGATTCTCCTCTTTTCAGTTTCTATATTCGCGCTCAGCGAAGGCTACGGTGGACAAACAACCAACAAACCGCAGGGGAGGCAAAAGATGAGTACAAGGGAATCATCAGTTCGTTTCATCGACCGAGCTCCGGCAGGTTACTCGCACGTTGTAGAAGTACGCGGCGGTAGAACTCTGTACATTGCAGGACAAATCGCGCTTGATGGCGGGGGAAATCTAGTCGGGGCCGGTGATTTTCGCGCGCAGATCCGGCAAGTGTTCTCGAACCTGAATAGCAGGCTTAAGGAGGCTGGCGCGCAGTTCAAGGATGTGGTCAAGCTGAACTACTACATAACCGACGCGTCTGACCTGCAAGCGTTACGAGAAACGCGCGACAGCTTCGTCAACAAAGACGCGCCGCCTGCCAGCACGCTGGTAGTGGTAAAGCAGCTCGTTCGGCCTGAGTACCTTTGCGAAGTGGAGGCTATTGCAGTAGTGAACGACTGACGTTGGGTTAGGGTTTCGGGTTAGCGTTTCGAGTTTCGGGTTCGTTTGATTGAGTGGGTCTTTCGTCGAGCATAGCCCGCCATTCGAGTCTCTATCTGAATAACCCGAAACCCGAAACCCGAAACTCCCAGTCCCCTTCACCGCTTTACTTCCAGACTGCCCCACTCGCCTGATTGAATGAAACTCGCCCAATAGAACGGGTGTCGACGCCCTTCGGACTCCATGATCTTCAGCTTTACATGTCGCAACGCCTCTCCCCGTCCCTCTCCCGCCTTCAGCCGTTCATAATATGCAGTCATCAGCTCCCTGGTTACCACATCGCTTACCGCCCACAGGCTCATCACGAGTGTCTCCGCTCCCGCAAGCGTGAACGCCCTGCGCAGCCCGTATACTCCTTCGCCGTTTTTCACTTCGCCGATGCCTGTGTCGCAAGCCGAAAGAGTAACCAACTTCGTGCCCCACAAGTTCAACCCAGACGCTTCAAGCGCAGTTAGAACGCCGTCGTCGGTTCCGCCCGTAGTAGTGTTCGCTCCCGCAAGCGCGAGTCCCGACCTCAACAGCGGATTGTCCACGCGAACAAGTGCATTGATCGCCCGTGTCCCGCTCAAGCCGCTGATTTCGCCCTTCTGCTTCGCCGCGGGGTCTTGTAGAAAGAAGCCGTGCGTTGCAATGTGCAGAAGCTCAGGCGCATTAACACTCTTCAACGCGGATTCCGTCGCCTGCTTTCCTGTGAGCACTGTAGCCTGAGGGAAGAGCGCTTTTATACTGCCCGCCTCCTGTGCCGTGCCGGTGAGCCGTCCGAAGTAGACGCTGGATAAATCTTCTCCAGTTGTGACGTTCTGTCGCCTCTTATTAAATGATGCATTCTTGACGCGCGGTTTTCCGGCAGGCCTGTGCGAGACGCTCGGCTCGCCAAACCACGGGTCGGCCAGCACGACCGGCTCCTGCTTGCTGGGGCGCGGCACCCTCAACCTCAACAGGTCGCGACCGCTTGTCAGATAACTGATTGTGTAGCGCTCCAGGAGATACTTGCCGCGCTCATCGCAGAGAGCCTCAAACGGAATCAGGTTCAGCGAGCCGTCGGGCGAAACCAGCAAGCGCGTCGCATCGCCGATCATCGCTCTCACCGGACGCATAACTTTTTCATCCACCGAGCGAGCTATTGTCTTGACGTCGGCTCGCCTCGGATCGTGCAGCGCCTTCCGAAGCGCAGCAACCGAATCGTCGATCTGTTGTGCAGGGCCCAGGTCTTTCCATTGAACCTGACCGCTTCGGCGAAGGATGTACACCGCGTAGTGAGGACTGCCGGACGAAGCTTCCTTTTGGTCTTTTGGCGCTAGCAGAAAGGTGGCAAACTCCAGCAAAGCTGCATCGGCCGGGATCTCAGCCTTAACGCTATTCAACCCGATGTGGGCCGGCCGCTCGTAAAAGCCTACGCTTCGGCTTATCTCACTCTCCAGCGCCTCGCGGTCGGCTTCCAGAGCCTTTATCTTCTTCTGGTGCTCTGCTGCGTTTTCGCCGCGTGGTCCGTTGAGTACGAGTCTTGCCAGTTGCGCGGTTACCTCGTTGAATTTCGCTATGAGCGACTGTCCCTGCATATCGGCGCGACTACGCAGCGACGCGAAGCTGTCGGACATCGCGTCCAGCACACGCCCCTTTCGCCTCAACACCGTCGTCGCCGCCAGATCGGCTGCGGTCTGATCTTGAGGGGCAAAGCTAACGTTGAGCGAGATCGCGCGGTCCAGCTCCTCCGGCAAATTTGCAAGGTACGTCTCTTTCTGTCGCTCTGACCCGATCGCAAGGTTCAGATCGATGTCCTTTTCGGTGCCCTCGATGGCCCGCGCCTGAAACTGAATTGCGCGAGGAAAGTCTCCTTTTGCGGTGTAGAGCTTGGCGAGGCCGTTCAGTGTCTTCAGCGTATCGGGGTGCGCCGGTCCAAGGACCCGCTCTCTTATCTCGAGTGCGCGATTGTAAAACTCCTCGGAGAGATCGAACCTGTTCTGCGCAAGGTACAAGGTCCCGAGGCTGTTCAGAGAGCGCGCAGATTCCGGGTGGTCCAATCCCAGCGCGGTCTCTCTGATCTTGAGCGCTCTTTGATGCAGCCTTTCCGCCTTCTCGTAGTCCCCTTTGCCAACGTAAGTCTCGCCCAGGTTGTAAACGACCATGGCGACGCCGGGATGATCCTTGCCGAGTTGCTTCTCCCTGATGGCCAGCGCTCTTTGCAGCATCGCTTCCGCCTTATCGAACTCCTCCCTCTGCATGTAGCACTGACCGAGATTATTCAATGGAAAAGCGAGATTGACGTGATCGGCGCCCAGTACTTTTTCGTTTATCTCAATCGCTCGTTGATAGAGAGGCTCGGCGCTTTCGACGTCGCCTTTGGTGTTGTAGATGTTGGCGAGGTTGTTCAAAGACTGCGCGATATCCGGATGCTCTGGCCACAGCACTTGTTCGCGTATCTTGAGGGCCTCTTTGTGAATGAGTTCTGCAGCCGGCAGGTCTCCTTTTACCGAATAGAGGCTCGCCAGGTTATTCATGGTGGTGGCCAGGTAGGCATGCTCAGGGCCTACGGTCTTCTTCAGCATGTCTATTGAGGCGCGAAAGTATCGCTCGGAGTTCGGCAAGTCGCCCTTGTAGTACGCGATATTTCCCAAAGAAGTCAGCGCGTGGGCTATGTCGCGATGATCCGGTCCGAGGATCTTTTGCCTTATCTCGAGGACCCGCTCGAGGGCCTTTTGTGCTTCATCGTATTTTCCCTTCGGGATGTCGTAGAAGGCTTGCCGGTAAAGCTCGCGCGCTTCCTGTAGCGATCTGTCATTGTCTGTTGCCGCTCGCAGCTCGTCGATGCGTATCACATAGCTCCCAGCAGGAAAGACCTTGTATTTTGCATCGATCTCAATCTTGTAGGCACCCGCAACGCTCGCGACCACCTCAGCCCTCTCATCTCCGTTAAGCGTGGTCTCCTGGTCCGACTCCGACATCACTTTGCCGTCCGGCGCGTAGCATCTGACCGTGAAATCTATCGCGTGCTGCTCGATGGTCACTTTCGCGTATTCACCCTCTCGAAGAGCAAGCTGATAGTAGTGCTTCTCGCCTCCTGAGATCGGACGATCAATTGGTTTGCCCTGTTCGAGCGGTTCCACGGCAGGTTGCGGGGCTTTCTCCTGACCCGCACGCCAACGGCTGCCGCCCACCGCGATACCTGTTGTGGACCAGTTCGTGGAAAAAAGAGTTGCAAGCAGTGCAGCCGCAAGAAACACACCTAGACGGAGGGCGGTTGAAAAATGACGAGGCGCCGTCTTGGGAACATGAATACTCATAGGGACTCCCGGAATTTTCGATTCGTCGGTTGAGGACCTACCAGCTCTTCCCGAGCCGGATTGGGGATGAATCCAAAGGCCTAATCGTCGCAGGACTCTAGCAAGTATCGGCGGAGGACGCAACGTCTGCGGGTCGATTCACCGCAAAGGGCGACGCCTGATTTGATTAGCGCGACATCAAACTAAGACAACGCCCGGACACCTGAAAGTTCGACTCATTCACATCAAGCGTTTAAGATACTGTCGACAACGACAACAATTGTGATCGACGACAACCGTCATGAGGGTTCGAGGTCAGGACTGATGTGTAGGAATATCAAAACGCTCTTTAACTTTGAGCCGCCTGTCACCGATGAAGAGATTCGGGCGGCTTCTATGCAATTCGTCAGAAAAATCAGTGGCTTCACCAAGCCTTCGAAGGCAAACGAAGCTTCGTTCCTCGAGGCGGTAGATGAGATAGCTGGGATCTCAGCACGGCTCTTGAACTCTCTCGAGACAACCGTCCCGCCAAAGAATCGCGAAGATGAAGCTGCTAAGGCGAAGGTGCGCGCCGCGCAGAGATTCGGGGGCTGAGTCTCGAGCGGGTCACTATCGGAAAAAGGGTTAGGGCGATTCTGTTTCGCTAACCTGCAAGGGACGATCAATTTCAGGTTTCAGGACGCAACCCTTTCAGGGTTGGAGGGATTTGATCAACTTGACCCCAGGGTAGCCGCGGCCGGCCAACCCTGGGCTGGACGACGCAACCCCTTCGGGGTTGGACGCATTTGATCATCTTGACCCCAGGGTAGCCGCGGACGGCCAACCCTGGGCTGGACGACGCAACCCCTTCGGGGTTGGACGGCTTTGATCATCTTGACCCCAGGGTAGCCGCGGACGGCAACCCTGGGCTCGACGACGCAACCACTTCGGGGTTGGACGGCTTTGATCATCTTGACCCCAGGGTAGCCGCGGACGGCCAACCCTGGGCTCGACGACGCAACCACTTCGGGGTTGGACGGCTTTGATCATCTTGACCCCAGGGTAGCCGCGGACGGCAACCCTGGGCTCGACGACGCAACCCCTTCGGGGTTGTCAGCACTCAGCACTCAAGACTCAGCACTCAGCACTTAGAAGTCAGTACTCCTTCTCCTCTTCCCGTTGCATCTCGATCGTGTAGACGTGCGAGATCCGTCCAGTCTCAGGATTCATCTCAGCAGTCACCCGATATGTCTCTTGCCGGCAAACGTATCCGTTTGCCTCCAGATCGAGCACCTTTCGATGAAAGCATTCAGGATCCCATTCAGAAACAACAATCGAATTCAACTCAACCTCGATATCAACACATTTCTAGCTTTGGGTTTGCCGCAGACCGAGATCTTAAAGGCTTCAATTTCCCGAGACCCGGTGTAATCCGCAACTGGCGTGCCTACCAAAAAATCGGGACAAGCTTCTGAAAGGACGAATTTCAAGATCCCCGCGGAATTCTTCACGCGTTGAATGCGAGAATTTGCGCAGGGACTGGGTAAGCGCTCGCGAAATTTACTCCCCGCCTGCCAGTTCGAGTCTCCACGCGTCGCGACCGGCGATAATTCATGGTTAATCCGGAAATCTGATCCTTAGACCTTCAAGAGTCTGCCGCCTACTTTGAATCGTATTCCACAAGAAGCTTCAGCGGCGCCTGACTACGCCAGCTCTCTTCAACAAGGGATCGGAGATCTTCAAACCGAACTGTTCGGAGTCTGACAAGCATCGCCGGATAACCCAGATAGTGGTCGGTTATGTAGAACGTTTCCGGATCGCTTTGCATCAAGCCTTCGCGCACCTCAATCGGGATCATGACCACCACTGATTCTCGCCCTTGGTGCATTCTGACGAAAAGTTTCTTTCGAACGTGGAACGCTGCTGTGCCGTAGGACAAGCCCTCCACCGCCTCCGGCAATCCGCGCGCAATCTGTTGAACGGTAGACCAATCGCATCCAGAACCCTTTCGCGCTCCAGCGCGTGCACCTTTGCTCGCTGCGACGCGAGCACCCTTGGCCGCCGTAGCGCGAGCGCTGCTTTCGTTATTCTTGCGCGCGACCGATGACTTATTGGCAGCGCGCCGTTTGGTCAGCCGGGCGTCTCGATCGGAACTTCCCCTAGCTGACTTGCCGGAGCCTTGCGCGCAGGCCATCCTCCAACCCTCAAATGGTTTCACGGTTGCGCAGTTGGGGCCGCCGTCCCGGCCAGTCCCCGGGACTCGGGTCTCGAGGACCAGGTCAGACTCGTCTGAAGACTCGCTCAAAAGGTCGGTCGTGATCCCGTACAGCGGGATCTTCAGTCTCCGGCTCCAGCAAGTATCCAATTGCCCTGCGTACGTGCCTATGTCCAGATAAACGAATTTGCCGCCCGTCGGCCCCTGCACGAAAGGACCGCTCAACGCCGGCTCATTTGACTTTCCGCCCGGCTTGAGGCCGGCCGTGAATTCGAAGTGTAGGTCCTTTCCTGCGGATCGCTGCTTCTGAACTGTTTCGTAGTTCGATCCTTTGCCTTTTTGCAGGCCGAAATCAACTCCGAGCGGCGGCGCCGTTAAGGTGATGCGAAATGTTATCTGCCTGTCCATAAGGAGTGCTGAGTCCTGAGTGCTGAGCTTGGGGATACACGCCACCGAAGCTCTGCACTATCTGGCTTCCTGATAAAGACCAAGCTGGTTCCCGGCAGGGTCGCGGAACGTCGCATAACCCGAGCCATTGGGCAACTCGGTAAACGGGGTTACTGTTTCGCCCCCCGCGGACGCAATATTCTTAAGGGTCGCGTTGATGCTGTCCACCATTATGTAAGTCATGTCCCGCACCAAGAAACGCGCAAACACTGAGTTCCGAGAGAACAGACCAGCGCTTATGCAGCGAACACCGGAGGACGTCTTGCTGACCAGGGACGAGCCTCCTCGAGTTGAGACGCAAGCCGGAAGAGGGTTGCCTCGTCGCCGAATCGGCCGATGAAGTGAACGCCTATCGGCAAGCCCTCATCGTTCCAATAGAGAGGAACCGACATCGCCGGCTGACCGGTCGCGTTGCAGATTGGAGTGTAGGGCACGAACGTAGTAGCCCGAGCCATTCCGGCCATCGGGTTCTCCGGCGGAGAGTCAAAACTACCAAGCGGGAGCGGCGGATCTCCCAGTGTCGGCGTTAGCCAGACGTCGAAATCACTCATGAATGCAGCAACCTCCCGCGACATTCCCTGCAGCCATTGCAACGCCATAAGATAATCGGTGGCCTTCTGGCTCTTCCCCATCTCGTACAGAGCCCAGGTGGCGGGCTCCATGTCTTCCGGTCTTGGCGCGCTGCCAATCAACATCGAGAATCCGTCGATTGTCCATGCACAGCCGGCAGACCATAGCGTCATAAAAGACCGTAGCAGCAACTCGCCATTCATCGCGGGCGCAGCCTCTGTGACCTCGTGACCGAGCTCAGAGCACAACGCAGCGGCATCCTTCGCAGCGGCAACGCAATCGCCGTGAATCACAGTGCCGGTCAATGACTGGGTCGTTAGCGCAACACGAAGGCGGGTGGTTTCGACGCCTATTTCGTCGGCAAACGGCCGAGCCTTTGGCGGCGCGCAATACGGATCACCCGCCATGGCTCCCGAAGTGGCGTCCAACAGTGCTGCGCTGTCCCTTACCGAGCGCGTCACCGCGTGTTCTGCTACGAGTCCGCCGAACATGTCGCCAAAATCCGGACCGAGCGAAATCCGAGCGCGCGTCGGCTTCAGTCCGAAAACACCGCAGCACGACGCGGGAATTCTGATTGACCCTCCACCGTCGTTGGCATGAGCCATCGGAACGATTCCTGCAGCGACCGCGGCGGCTGACCCTCCGCTCGACCCGCCAGTGGTACGGCTCGTGTCCCATGGGTTTTTCGACGCGCCGAAGAGCGCGGGTTCGGTAGTCGGAACACTACCGTGCTCGGGAGTATTAGTTTTGCCGATTGTAATCAGCCCCGCCGCTTTAAACCGCCTTACAAGTTCCGAATCGTGGTTAGGGGTGAAGTCGCGCAGAAACCTGCTGCCCGAGCACATTCGTACTCCGGCATATGACGCCAGCAGATCCTTCAGCAGGAAGGGCACTCCAGCAAACGGGGCTTCGGTCGAGACCAGTGCCGCCGCCTCGCGGGCCTCCTCATACATTGGAGTTATCACCGCGTTGAGTTCGGGATTGACGCGTTCGACGCGTTTAATGGCTGCTTCCACAAGCTCTATTGGCTTCACCTGCTTCTTGCGAACAAGCTCTGCCTGAGCGGTCGCGTCCATTGCCGCGAATTCGTCTGCGTGGGCCGTAGACATGTCTCAACTCCGAAGGAGAAATCAAACGCTGATAAGATACTCCCCGCCCCCCGACTTTGAAACAGCCATCGATCTTGCATCGCCGATTGATCAATGCTAGCATCCGCGCGTTCTCGCAATGAGCCTTTTAGCCTCCGAAGAAAACTGCGCCCTTTGCAGCATCGGGCATCAGTATAAAAGTACGGTGTAAGGGAACCCATGAACCCATAGCGGGGCTGCTTGTTTAGATCCGGCTAAGGTCACTCCCCTCTGGAACGGTCGAAACCGCTTCAGTCGATTGTTCGGTCAATGCCTGGCAATACATTAATCGCGATCTCGCGGAGCGAAAACACGAGTGCTTCACTGCTCCTCTGCAACATATTCGGGAAAGGAACAATATCTCATGGACCCAAATGGAAGTAGGCGTAAGACACCAAAACAGAAGTCGCACTCCCTCAGACAGTTCAAGCAGCCAATTGTAGTTGGCACCCTTATCTTTATTTTGACCTTTGGACAGATGTCGGCCTTCGCATATGCGCTTGGCAACGCTCCGGCAATCAGGACGCTGGGCAACTACCTTACAAGTCTCTTCTCTTCCGGAACTGGCACGAGCTCCCCGAAGCTTTCGGCAAGTGCTTTGCAGCAAATCAACGATCTGATTCAAGAAAAAATGTCGCGAACTGCGGCGGAAAGAAAGATCAGCTCGAAGCTACTTTACCAGGTAAGAGTGCATGCCGGTGAAAGGGTATCCAACGTCTTTCAGAGGCTGCGCAGTAACGTTGCTCCTGACAGGTTCGGCAATATCACTGTAGATATCAGGCTCAACACTGTTCAGAATATCGGGGTTCTAAAGCGTCTCGACGCGCTGGGCGCTTCTATCACAAGCCACTTAGGCAAATCAGTTCTTGCAGAGGTATCCATAGACAAACTCTCCCAGATTGCCTCGTATCCGGAAGTCGTTTCGATCCGGCCACCGGACAAATTTGCCACTCATCGGTCGTATAAACCGAACCTCTCGGGGCCGGGCAGCCTGAACTCGTTGATCGCGCCCTCCTTGAAACCGGGATTCGCCGGCCGCGCTCAACAATTCTATTCATCGTTGAGAACTTCTCTGAACTCTCTACCGCCTTCGAGCTCACCAATGGCCCTCAACGTTTCACAGGGCGACATCACCCACCGGGCGCAGGAGGCACGAAACTTTTTTGGAACTACCGGAGCCGGCGTAAAGATCGGAGTGCTCTCGGACGGAGTAGATTCTCTGGCAGCCCTGCAGGCGTCGGGCGATCTGCCGTCGGTGGTAACTGTTCTTGCGGGCCAGGCGGGTTTCGGTGACGAAGGTAGCGCAATGCTTGAAATCGTGCATGACCTCGCTCCGGGCGCGCAACTCTTTTTCGCGACTGCCGGTGGCAGTCCCGCTCAGTTTGCCCAGAACATTCGCGACCTCGCGACTGCGGGATGTCGAGTGATCGTAGACGACGTGGTCTACTTCGTGGAATCGCCATTCCAGGATGGTCAAGCACCTGCCGTCACGTCGCCAACAAACGGCGGCATTATTGCGCAGGCAGTACGTGATGTGACGGCTGCCGGGGTGCTGTATTTCTCCTCCGCGGGCAATGAAGGCAACCTTGACGATGGTACCTCCGGCACCTGGGAAGGCGATTTCAACCCTAACGGCACGGTTGCCATCCTCGGCAGCGGCGCCGGGGTCGCTCACAACTTCGGCGACGGCGGCCAGTCGAATCGGGTCACCTCAAGCGGAGAACTCACCTTATTGGACTGGTCCGACCCGCTCGGCGCTTCCGGTAACGACTACGACGTCTACATCCTGGACAATGCGCTGACCACGGTCTTTGACGCCTCCACCGACGTGCAGGACGGAAATGACGATCCGATTGAGATTGCCGGTCCATCGTTCACCAATGAGCGGCTGGTGGTCGTGCAGTTCGCAGGCGCAAATCGATACATCCGGCTCGAAGAATTCCTCGGCACTACAGAGCAGGCAACTTCTGGTGCGACCTTTGGACATAGCGCCGTTGCTAACGCTTTCGCGGTGGCCGCGGTGGATGTCGCTACCGCAAGTGGGGGCACCACCGCGTTCGTCGGCGGCGCCACCAATCCCGTTGAAAACTTCAGCGCGGACGGACCACGAAGACTGTTCTACAACCCTGACAGCAGCGAAATCACTCCTGGCAATGTTTCCTCGACTGGTGGTCTTTTGCGGCAAAAGCCTGACATTGCAGCCGCCGATGGAGTCGCGGTTGCCACTCCCGGATTCAACCCGTTCTTCGGGACCTCGGCTGCGGCGCCGCACGCTGCGGCAATCGCAGGCCTGTTGTTATCATCCAACTTTGCGCTTACGCCGGCCCAGGTTCGGACCGGGCTAACGTCTTCGGCACTCGATATTGAAGCGGCGGGTGTGGACCGAGACTCCGGCGCCGGTATCGTAATGGCTTTCCAGGCTCTGCAAGCGGTCGGGGCAACACCTAAGGCCTTCCTACAACTCGGAAACGTGACCTTCACGGACCTCTGTAACGGTAACGGCACGATCGATCCCTGTGAGTCGGTTAGCCTGTCTCTTCCTCTTACCAACGTAGGCGGGGCGGGCGCCACTGCCATTAGCGGAGTGTTGACAAGCGCGAGCCCGGGTGTGACGATCGTGACCGGAACGGCTGCTTATCCAAACCTTGCGCCGAGCGCCACTGGAACCAGCACGCCACCCTTCAAGTTCAAATACGCCTGCGGGGCTACATGTGGAGCCGCGCTGAATTTCACTTTGACCGTCACCTACAGCGGCGGGCCAAGTCCTCAGGTGTTTACATTCTCTCTTAAGACCGGGGCGGCGGGCGCGCCAGTCACCGTCAGCTATACCGGTCCGGTAGTTCCAATACCCGATGCCACGGATTTGTCCGGAAGTAATCCCGGAGCGCCGGCCTTCGCAAATCTCACGGTGAGCGGTTTGACGGGAAGTATTTTCGATATAGACTTCCGGTTCGACGGAACGAGCTGTTCAGCTACGCCTGGATCTACAACAGTCGGTCTGGACCACACGTTCATCAACGATCTACAGGTAACGCTCATCTCGCCCGCCGGGACTCAGGTCAAGTTGATAGACAACACCGACGGATCGGGAAACAATTTCTGTCAGACAACGCTTGATGACGAATCAGCAGGCCCAAGCATTCAATCTGTAGCTTCGTCTCAGGCGCCGTTCACCGGGTCGTTCAAGCCGGCCAATCCACTGTCTGCCTTCGACGGCGAGACTCCAAACGGCACTTGGCAGCTAAAGGTGCAGGACTTCTTCGCCGAGGACACCGGCAACATTCGAGCGTTCTCGCTGGTGATTACTCCGGCGCAGTGTACGGCGGTTCAACTCGCCGACCTCTGCGTTCAGGATGATTCAGTCGCAGGCAAGACGGCTACCATCGACTCTACCACTGGCGCCTATCAGATCACGTGCGGCGGAAGCACGTTTACCGGCACCGGGGTAGTGGTGAAAAAAGGAAGTATAGTGACGATCACCGACAACACTCCGAGTCGCAGAGTGCTGATCAGGATCGATCTTTCTACGAAGAAGGCTACCGCTACCGTGCAATCACCTCCGGGTAACTTGACGTGTACGATCACCGACTCAAATATTATGAACAATTCGTGCGACTGCACGACTTGAGCCGGGTAGCGTAGCTTGAGGTGTGGCGATGGTCTTAACGCAAGGTCGCAACGGCGAAATGCATTTCGATCAAGGGCGTTGTTGGCAGACTGGTTCTGCCGTGGCGTCAGTGCTTTTAGAGACCATCGCCTACTGCTGTAAAGTTCGAAATTCGCGCAATCGCGAATTATTTGATGGGAGTTCGCACCACGGGCACGGCTGAATGGAACCAAGGGGCGAGCTTGATACACCAGAGGACGCGGCCGATTCACCAGCGGGCACTCGAACGCGCCGAAAGTGGGCGCTGACCCAGGAGGCATTCGATCGTTTGCTCGCGGCGTTCGATCAGGACCGCCAGCGCGCTGGAGAAAAATACCTCGAGATACGCGGAAACCTGACGCGGTTCTTCGAATGGCGCGGGTGTCCGTTCCCCGAAGATCACGCCGACGAGACAATCAATCGAGTCGCCAAGAGACTGGCCCAAGGCGAAGAGATTCTAAATGCATCCGGCTACTGCATTGGAGTCGCAAGACTCCTTGTCCTCGAAATCAATAAAGAACGTGCGCGGGAACAACTTGCCCTGGGCGAGATCGCTACGGGCGAAGTCGCCCAGCCTGAGTCACCTGAGTCGGAGAAGCCCATCGAGTGTCTTCGCCGATGTCTGGCGGTCCTGCCCGCAGAGAATCGGGAGTTGATCGTCAGCTATTACCAAGGAGAGAAGGGCTCAAAGATAGAGAATAGAAAGAAGTTGACCGAACGTTTCAAGATTCCGGTGAATACTCTCAGAATGCGAGCCCTCCGCTTGAGGGAGAAACTTCAGACTTGCGTCGAAGGCTGTCTGAGAAATGAATCCATTGACGTGTGATGAAACGTAGATAGTCGCCACTTATCCATGAGGGATTCAAGGGGAACGGATATCGTGGATAAAAGTCCTTTAAATGAGGGGTTGATAATTCGCTATCTGCTTGGGGAGCTTGAGGAAAACGAGCAGATTGAGGTCGAAGACCGTGCATTTCAAGATCAACAGTGCCTGCAGAGCATACTCGCCATTGAGGCTGACCTGATCGACGAGTACGTTCGCGGGGACCTGCCTGATTCGAGGAGGCAACACTTTGAGACGCGGTTTTTGGCCTCTGCTGAGCGACGCCAGAAGATAGAATTCGCCAGGGCTCTCGCCCGCGTAGGACCAGACTTCCTGGCCGTGAAAGATGCTCGATCCGCACTAGCTCAAGAACCGATCCCGTTTCGACAGGCACTGGCTGCGCTAATTGGCAGGCTCACGCCGGCAGCTCGCTTTGCTTTTGCAGCGGCGGCATTGATCCTGTTTGTGGGCGCATTGTGGTTGGTAACCGAGAGCGTGCGATTGCGGGCGCAGCTTGCCCGACTCAGCGATGAGCAAAGGTCGCGCGAACGGGAGGAACAGACGCTTCAACGCCAACACGCCGACGAGCTGGCGAGCAGCGATGAACAGCTCAAACGGATGCGTGAGCAGCTTGACCAGGCACAACAGATGGTCAGCGAGCTTCAGCACCAGGCGGAACAAAATCCCTCGCCCGTCGAACGACCGGGCATCGTGTCGATGGTGCTGTTGCCTGGAATTTCAAGAGGCGGCAGCGCGCATCCAAAACTCAAACTGCCCGAGTCCGCACGAAGAGTGCGTCTTCAAATCGGAATCGATCCCGCAGACGATTACCCGCAATACCGGGTGGATCTTCGAGGCCCGTCCGGCAATTCAGTGTGGACCCAGGACAGTCTTTCCCCAGTCCGAGGACGCTCCGGTCGCACCTTAGTGTTGAATCTTCCCGCCGCCATTCTCAAAGCAGGTCAGCATGAGTTGGCCCTGAAGGGAATAAGCTCTTCTGGAAAGACCGACGACGTCGCTTATCACTACTTTGATGTGATCAAGTAGCGCGAACATTTCGCGTCTCCCCTCCTTTTGATCGCGCTTATCAGCGTCGTCGGGTCTTACCCGCTCCAACATCATCTCAACTCCCTTTCGCTTATGACCTGTGATGTTTCCCGGTTCCCCGCCACTAATGACTGAACGCAAGGCTCGGGCAGACGTTATGCACCGGCCCGCAAAATCAAACTTATTGATCGACAAGGAGAGCGTAAATGAAAGCGAAGACGATTCTGGCAAGATTACTCGGTGTGGTATTGGCCGCGGGTATAGTGGCGTCCGGCCCCGCAAGCATTGCACAGACATTGAAGGCCGGCGGCAAGTCGCCGCGTTCGGCAATGAAAACATTCTCGAACGAAGCGTCGGACCCGAGCCCGACAGTTCATATTCGGATGCAAATTCAGGGCGTTGGTGATCAGATCGATGTGTTTGGCTATCAGCAGCAGACACGCTTAGACCTTACGTTGGATGCCGGAGGCGGTGCTCCGAAGTTTGATCCAGGGACGGTGACGGTGATGAAGCGTATCGACGGATACACTCCGGCACTCAACCGATTGCACAGCACCGGGGAACATATCCGGGAGGTAGTATTGCAGTGGTTCAGAGTGGATCCGAACGGAAAGTCTGACGAGCTCTTTTTCACGATGAACCTGCAGGACTGTGCGATCAGTTCGATTCTCAGGACGCTCCCGAATCAGCAGGACGCGTCGGTTGTACGGCTCGGCGAATCGGAAGCAATCACATTCGTGTATCGCTCTCTCTCAATGTCAACGCCCAGCAATTAAGTGAGCGGGTGAATGGGCGAAAGGGCAACGCGGGGAGGGGAAAGACGAAGGGGCGAAGGGGCGACGCAGAGACGCAGTGACGTGGAGCAGCGGTGAATCAGACGCAGTAAATGACAACTCACCCGCTTCGCAGCGTCTCCCCTTCGCTCCTTCGCCTCTTCGCCCCTTCCCTCCTCTCCTCCTCTCCGCGTCCCCGCGTCTCCCCTTCCCCGTTGACACCGCTCGCTCCTGGTGTTACCTAATGGACTCACGACTCCTGCAACGCGCGATTCCATATGTCAACGCAGATCGCCAACCAAACGATGCGCGGCTGTGTGCTGCGCGACGTTCGGCGACTCGAAGTTCGCGACGTTCCAGCTCCGGCTCCTGGACCTCACGAAGTGCTCGTTCGCGTTCAAGCAGTCGGACTCTGCGGCACCGACCTGCATATCTACCGCGGTGAAGCTAACTACAACACCGACAGCAGAGGTCAGCCGATTCCCCTCTCAGCGCATCCGCAGATTCTCGGCCACGAAATAACGGGGATCGTTGAACAGGTAGGCACCGGCGTAAGCGATCTACGCGAGGGCGACAGAGTTGCGATTGACCAGGGAATAAACTGCTTGAGCCGACATCGCACGCCGTTGTGCGAGTACTGCGCGACCAAAGACTCGCATCAGTGCGAGTTCTACACCGAGCATGGAATAACCGGTTTGCAGGGCGGGCTGGCGCAGTTCATCGCGATTCCCGCAGTCAACACGGTGACCGTGCGTTCAAGTCTGGAACCGGCACAGGTCGCTCTAACCGAGCCGCTCGCTTGCATCGTTCATGCGATGAACGCAGTCGAACGCGCAGCAGGCACTCGATACTCACTCTTCGCTGCTCGACCCGAGCAACGGGTAAAGACAGCTCTGATAATCGGCGCGGGACCCGCAGGGTTACTCTTTGCGCAATACCTTCGACGAGTGATCAGATTTGACGGCTTGCTGCTAGCGAGCGAGCCTAACGAGCTTAAGCGCGGTCTGGCGTCGCGGTTTGGCGCGGAAGTCATAGACCCTACCGTCGAGGACATCATCGAGAGGTTGCGGGACAGAACCGGCGGTAGCATGGCGGAACTGATCGTTGAAGCGTCCGGAGCCGGCGAAGTGTTCTCTCTTCTTCCGGGTCTGCTGCGAAAACAAAGCACCGTGTTACTCTACGGCCATGGGCACGGAGGTGTAGACCTGAGCGTGCTAAACGGATTGCAGTTCAAGGAGCCAGTGCTGGTGTCTCCGGTCGGCGGGTCTGGAGGCTTCGACGCGGACGCCCGTCCCGCCGTTTACCGTCAGGCGCTTGATCTGTTGGAATCAGGCGTGATCGAAGTCGAGCCTTTCATCTCCCATCGATATCGGTCGCTTGACGACGTGCAGCGCGCCTTCGAGGAGGACTTTCACGATGCCTCGTACACAAAAGGCATCGTGCAGCTTGACGGTGAAGGCCGAGCCTGAGGCGGGTAGATTGCAGGTGGTTTTCGCCGATGTTTCTCGTCGTACCGCAAGATCGATGTTGAAGCCCGCAAGCCGATTGGGTATTCTGAGCGACGCGAGCAGCATTTCAATGGGCGAGGGCCTATGAGGCCGCTGAACAATCCTTTCAGTCGATCTGTAGCCGGCGAGCCGGATCGCCTGATAGAAATCTATCGAGTTGCAGCCCAGATCATTTGCGAGAAGGGCTATGATGCGACGTCAATGAACGAGATCGCAGAGGCGGTGGGTATCACCAAGGCAGGCCTTTATCATCACATCTCCGGCAAGCGAACCCTGCTGTTCCAGATCATGAACTTCGGGTTGGACGTGCTCGAACAGGAAGTAATCACGCCCGCTCTGGGCGTCAGCGATGCGGAGCTGCGGTTGCGCACGATCATTGCGCGACACGCGCATTTGATTACCAGCCGCAGCACTCCTCAGGGCGCCAATCCGGTGACGATAGTGATGGACGAAGTTGCCGGGCTCACGCCGGGTCAGCGGAGCAAGATCAACCAGCGGAAGCGGGCGTATGTCGAGTTGATTAGGGAGACGCTCCGGCATTTGCAGGCGAGCGGCAAGTTAAGGGACCTCGACGTCGGCGCAGCCGCGTTCAGCCTCATTGGAATGATTCTGTGGCTTTCGCGGTGGTATGTACCTAACGGGAGGCTCTCACCGGAAGAAGTCGCGGACGAGGTCACAAAGATCGCGCTTGGCGGGGTGCTGAGGCCTCCGTCCCGGCGCTCGCCGCTAATGCGAACGCGGCAACCGGGCGCCTCGTCCCGCCAGTGACCGTCGGGGACACCGGTTCTCAAGGGGAAAGCCGCCATTTCCCCGCGGTTTTTGCAGGATTTTGTGTACCTACTTACCGGTCGGTCGGACTCGAAAATCAGTGATTGACAACCGTCAGCAAATTGCGATAGTATCCGACCGTCCGGTCGGTTGGTATTACATCGCGGGCTCTAAGGTCTTATATCTCGTAGTAAACAAGCTTTCCGCATTCTTATTCGTATGCCGTGGGTGTAAGCGGGGATTTTTTCCCTTGTCTTTCTTGAACCTGTGACGAGGCTGAGCGCGAGGCACAAATAGGCTCTAGCGCCTTCGGGCAAATTCGACTGGCTGCAGCTAGAGGACGAAATGCTCAATCGCTCCTGTCGTCGGGGATCGCCAACTCATCCCATATTACTATCCGTCTGTGCGCCGCATCTGCGAGCCGGGTCGCGCGACCTGACTCCATTTCTTTCCAGCGACTCGGAGCTGCAGGACCTCTCGTCGCGAAACTCCCTCGGTTCTTACATACCGTCAGCTCGGGCCTCATACTCAAGGCATTTTCCGCTCATTCAGGATCTCAAAAACAGGAGGAGTCTCTATGCACAAGAAGAGCTTGGGTTGCCTTGTTCTCCTCGTGATTTCGCTCTGCCCGCCACCGGTTCTGGGCCAGGCTGACGTCAGCACCGCAACGTTGAAAGGCGCAATAACGGATCCAAACGGCGCCGCAGTCGTTGGAGCGGCGGTCAGCGCCATCAGCAGCGAAACCGGGATAAAAAAGAGTACCACCACCGGGCAGGACGGAAGTTACAAGATTCTGTTGCTTCAGCCCGGTATCTATCAGCTTCAGGTCGAAGCACAAGGCTTTGAAAAAGTCGTAGCCCAAAACGTACAGTTGACCGTAGGCCAGAGCCTAGTCTACGACGTCAGCCTCCGCTTGGGCGCTATAACCTCAGTCGTAAACGTCACCGCGGACGCGCCGCTGCTCCAGGTCGAGCAAACTCAACAAGCCAACACGATCAATAAGCTGCAGGTTGAAAACCTCCCCAACATCAACCGCAGTATGACCGCGGCGGTCTTTACGTTGCCCGGCGTGAGCAATTCAGAGGCAACCCGCTCTCAGCAACCGGGTTTCACCGGCTTTGCGACAACCGGTTTTTCAATCGGCGGCAGCAACGGACGCAACAACCTGTCAACGATTGACGGCGGCGAGAACGAATACGGTTCCGGCCAGTATCGAGTCGCCAGCATACCGGTGGACGCCATTCAGGAGTTTCAGGTAAATCGCAACGCTTTCTCCGCCGAATTTGGTTTTACCGTCGGCAGCTCAGTCAATATCGTAACCAAGAGCGGCACGAATCAACTGCATGGCAGCGCCTACGGTTATTTCCGAGATCACTTCACGCAGGCGAATAACTTTATTGATAACCTTCGAGGCACCGGAGAGCTGTATAGCCAGAATCTGATTACCGGCGGCACGATCGGCGGGCCAGTGATCAAGAACAAACTCTTCTTCTTCGCCTCCTACGAATTTGTGAAATCGGATTTGGGAGCGTTCAACTTCCTCCTGAACAGCCCTTCGTCGCTCGGGATCAACGGCGGGACCTCCGCGGGGGTCGCACAGCAGAACTATCTCAACCTGCTCGCTAACTCGGGAAACGCGACGCTCGCGGCTGTGGCTGCCCAACTCCGCACCGGGCTCGTCCCACAAAACAATCCCAACCTGCTCAAGATGCTGACCCGCGACGACGGCGCTTACAATAACTTGACCAAGACTCATACGCTGATTACGCGTGCCGATTGGCAACCCAGCGCCAAAGATACAATGAATTTTCGGTTCGAGCTGGCACGCGGTCTGTTTGGGGCGCAGACGTATCCGGACGGCGCCAGCCTGAAGACGCGAGACTACAGCATCCTCGGGAGCTGGTCGCGCGTCATCAGCCCGACCCTGGTCAACCAGCTTCGCGTGCAAGTTGTCCCGTACAACAAAGCTGACAATCTCCCGAACATCGTGGACGGCTCAATAGCGAATCCCAGTCCCAACCTGCCACCGGCGATCACCATAGCGGGTTTCTCGATCGGCGGGTTTGTTCCTTCGTTCAATTTCGGGAGTCCGGCAGCGATCCCCTATATCGCGCATCAGCAAAGGTATCAATTCGAAGACACGATTTCGTGGACTCACCGTAGTCACTCGTTCAAGTTCGGTGCGTCCTATCGGCCAGTAAACTACAACGTTGAAGACGATCTGTACTTCGCGGGTCAGTTTAACTTCGCCGACAACACTTATCCGATCATCCTGGCGGTGCCCCCCGCCCAGCGTGCTGCGGTAGCGGGCTACAACCTCACCCACAATATTTCAGGCGGCAATTGCCAGACGGCGCCGCCGTGCATTGGCGCCAACGGCCCGCCTGCCGCGAGCTTGACCGGCGCGCAATCGTTTACGTTCGGGCTGCCAAGCTTCTACCATCAGGGCTTCAACAACCCCAAGTGGCAAGGATGGGCCCACTACTTCGGGAGCTTCGCACAAGACTCATGGAAGGTTTCCTCTAAGCTCACACTGGACTTCGGCGCGCGCATCGATCTCGACAGCGAGCCAACGCCACTGCATCGCAACACCTACGTGTCGCCTCGCCTTGGTTTCGCGTGGACACCGTGGTCAGACCAGAAGACGATCATTCGCGGAGGCGCCGGTGTATTCGAGGGACCAATCGACGTGTTGATACCCTCTTACGGCGCGTTGCTCGACGACAGCGGCAAGTACATTAATCAGGTTTTGCCGACCGGTTTAGCTTCGGCGTCGATCTATCAGACGGGCGTAGCCGCCGGCCTGCTGCCGTTCAAACATCTCTCCTCGGATTTTCTCAACAGCATCAGGAACCCGTTTTTCCCGAACGGCCTGCCCACCGGGCAGGGGAACCCCAACCGGGTGGTCTTCCTCGTCGACCCGAACTACGAGAACCCTTATTCGGTCCAGGCAAGCCTCAGCGTGCAGAGGGAGCTGTTCCGAAACATGTCTCTCGAAGTGGGCTACCTGATGTACCACGGTCTGCATCTGCAGATGCCGGTGGAGCTCAACTACAAGGAGACCGGGGTCGTTGATCCGTTTGTAGGTCCTCGTTACAGCATAATTGATCCGACGATCCTTCAGAAGGTTGGTTACAACTCGAGAGGCAAGTCGATTTATCACGCTATGACGGTGTCGCTGAACAAGCGCTACAGCAGCGGCTTGCAATTCGGAGTCAACTACACCTTCAGCAAGACACTCGATGACATCATCGATTTCAGCAGCAGCCAGACGTGGTTCAGACCTACGCGGCTGAATCTGTACCGGTCGGTCTCGGTATTCGATTTTCCGCACGTGTTTGTAGCGAACGCTGTATACCGGACATTGAAGGCCAGCGCCGCAAGCAACTGGGTGTCTAAGGCTGTTTCGGACATCACGATGTCGCCGATCTTGACGATGCGCAGCGGCATTCCGTTTTCCATCAGAATGCCATCGCTCGCAAACGGCGTGACCAGTCTGGACGCGAACTTTGCGACACCATTCGCTGCAAGCCGGGATTCATCAAGGGGTGACGCGTACTACAGTCTGGACTTCAGGATTCAAAAGTCCTTCATCGTATGGAGCGATCGCGGCTTGAAGATCGACGTGGTCGCGGAAGGCACCAACCTTCTGAACACCATAAACTTCAACAAGGTATGGGACCAGTTCCGCAGCCCTTACCCTGCAACCGGTTTCGACCCGAACATCAGTCCAATCGTGACGTTTGCGGATGGATCGAAGGCCAACTTGTTGACGGGCCCTTACAACTTGAAGCCGTTTGTGCCCACGAGCAAGAACCAGTTGGCTGATACGCCACTCGCATTTATCGGTGTCGATTCTCCGCGCAGAATCCAGTTTGGCCTGAAACTCAGTTTCTGAGATTGAGTCAGGCGCTTGACTAGAACGCGAGTCGGATTGGCGCGACACAGCCGAGCCGCAGTGGACCCGACGCAGAAGGTTGTTTATCGGACTTGTGGAGGGTTGCGGCTCCGCGGCTTTGCGTGAAATCCGGCTCGCGTCTACGATTCATAAGCTCATTACAAAAACCCGATCGACGAGGACCATTCCGATGCTACGCAAACTAATCCTGCTCGGCGTCGCTCTGGCATTTATCCGCCCAGCGTTCGCCACAAACGACACAATCAAGGTTGAAGGAGGCCTGATTTCGGGCACCGCCGCCGACGGCGTTCGCATTTATAAAGGAATTCCCTTTGCTGCTCCCCCGACAGGCGACCTTCGATGGAAGGCGCCTCAACCCGTTGTCCACTGGGACGGGGTGCGGCAGTGCGACACATTCGGGCCTGAGTGCCCACAGGCTCCGTACGCGGCCGGCTCCATTTACGCACGTCCGGCCGAAAAGCAAAGCGAAGATTGTCTCTATCTCAACGTGTGGACCGCCGCAAGAGCCGGTGAGCACCGTCCGGTGATGGTGTGGATCCACGGCGGCGCACTTACGCGCGGGTCAGGCGCGAATCCAGTTTATGACGGCACCGCGTTAGCAAAGAAAGGCGTTGTGCTGGTGTCGATCAACTATCGACTCGGACCGCTGGGGTATTTGGCGCATCCGGAATTGACGAGCGAATCTCCGGAACGCTCATCGGGCAACTACGGCGTGCTGGACCAGATCGCCGCGTTGAAATGGGTGCAGAAAAATATCGCCGCGTTTGGTGGCGATCCGGCGCGGGTCACCATATTCGGCGAGTCTGCCGGATCGTGGAGCGTCAACGTGCTGGTGGCGACTCCGCTGGCAAGAGGACTGTTTCAAAGAGCGATCGGCGAAAGCGGTGCTTTGTTCAACCGGATGGCTTTCTTGAAGGAGGATCGCCAGGGCATGTCGTCCGCCGAAAAGATCGGCGCGGCGTTTGCCAAGGCTGCCGGCGCCGACTCGATCAAAGCCCTGCGAGCTTTGCCGGCGGACAAGATCATCGATGTTTTCAACAACGATACCGAAGGCAAGAAGTTTCGCACCCAACCTAATGTCGATGGATGGGTGCTGCCCGAAGAGATTCAAAGCATCTTCGCGCACAGTAAGCAGAACGATGTGCCGGTGATCGTCGGTTCAAACGCCAACGAAATGACGACGCTCACCCTTCCAGCCACCTGGCCAAAGAGTGCGGAGGAATACCGCAAGCGCATCGCAGCACAGTACGGCGAGATGGTTAAGGAATTCGAAACCGTGTATCCGATCAACAATGATGGGGACGCTACCACGTCTTTTCTTGGGAGTGCGCGCGACGTTGCGTTTACGTTGCAGATGCGGACATGGGCACGGCTGACCGGAACCGGTCGCTCGAAAGCCTACCTGTATTTCTTCAGTCACGTGCCTCCAGGTCCGAACAGCAAGACCCTGGGTGCATATCATGCGTCAGAGATCGCTTATGTCTTCAACAACCTGAGCCGAGTAAACCGCCCGCATCAGGATGTCGACTTCAAGCTGGCCGATACAATGTCGAGTTATTGGGTGAGCTTTGCAAGCACCGGCGATCCAAATGCGTCGCGCCTTCCGAAATGGACGCCCTATGATCCGACGTCCGAGGCTTATATGGATTTTGGCGATGCGCCGCAGGTGCGTAACCATCTGCTCAAAGCCCAGCTTGATTTTCTGGAGCAGTTTCAAAAACGCCGCTGAGTACTTATGAGTTGTAGCCAATTACCCGGGGGAGAATCATGACTACCAAATCGTGTGACTCGACCACGAGCGGCACGTTGCAAGAGCCGGCTCGCCGCAACTTCCTGAAGCAATCTTCGTTGATGCTCGCCGCGGGTGCAGTGCTGCCTCTCGTTCCGGGCGAGAGCGGCGCCGGCACCGCGGCCACGAAAGGCAGGACTTCAACTAAGGGATCCGAGATAGTCGTGGAGACCGTGGCCGGTAAGGTTCGCGGCACGGTCGTCGACGGCATCAAGGTATTCAAAGGAATTCCTTACGGGGGAAACACCGCTGGAAAGAACCGGTTCATGCCTCCACAAAAACCGAAGTCGTGGACCGGCGTTCGAGATTGTCTTGAATGGGGTCACATCGCACCTCAGCCGCCTCCGAACGGCAGAATCGATTATGTGCGCTTGATCGACTGGACGAATCAGCCCGGCGGTCAGAGTGAAGATTGCCTGGTGCTGAACGTATTCACTCCGGCGATCAAAGACGGAGGCAAACGTCCGGTGATGGTGTCGCTGCATGGCGGCGGGTTCGCGTCCGGATCGGGAGGTCACAGCGGATTCAACGGTCAGCCGCTTGCGAGCTTTGGCAACGTAGTCGTCGTAACGATCAATCATCGGCTCGGCTGTCTCGGTTACCTGCATCTGGCCGACCTTGGCGCGCCGCCCGAGTTTGCGCAGTCGGGTGTGGTAGGCATGCTTGATTGTGTTGCGGCGCTTGGCTGGATCCGAGAGCATATCGACAGCTTCGGCGGCGATCCGAATAACGTAATGATATTCGGCCAATCTGGAGGCGGTGCAAAAACGTCAACGCTTCTTGCGATGCCTTCGGCGAAAGGTCTCTTTCACCGCGCGGCAATCCAAAGCGGCTCGGCGTTACGCCTCACTCCTCGCGAGACCGCGACCCGATCCGCGCAGCGACTGCTGGATCAGATGGGGCTCGACAAGAGCCGGGTCACTGAACTTCAGGACATTCCAGTTGAGATGATGATGGGAGCGCAGGCAACACTGGGTGCCCAGAGCCCGCCAGTCGGCTTTGCGCCGGTAGTTGATGGAAGCGCGATCCCGCAGCATCCGTTTGATCCGACAGCTCCGGAGATATCGGCGGATGTTCCAATCATCGTCAGCACGACTCTGGATGATGCAGCGCTGGGCCTGACGAATTTCAGTCTCGACGAGGCAGGCCTGAAAGCGGTGCTAAAGACTACGGTGGGAGATAAGTCGGAGCAGGTGCTCAGTACTTATCGTCGCATCTATCCAAATGTGACACCGTACCTTCTGCAGGCGCGACTGCTGACTGACCGCGGTGGACGCAAGTCAGCCAACACGCTGGCCGAGCGCAAGGCCGCGCAACACAAGGCGCCGGTCTTTTTGTATCTCTTCACCTGGCCTTCGCCGGGAGTGGGAGGAAAGTTTGGCGCGGTGCATGGCACCGATGTTTCGCTGGTCTTCCACAACGCTCATGGTCCCATAACCGGCACGGGCCCGGAGGCGCGGATGCTTGCGGACAAGATGGCCTCGGCGTGGGTCGCCTTTGCGAAGACCGGCAACCCCAACGCCACCGGACTTCCACAGTGGCCTGCTTACAATCCCGACACGCGCGCGACAATGATCTTCGATAAGGACGTCCGAGTCGAGAATGATCCTCTGCGCGAATTGAGACTGCTTTGGGACGAAAGCAAACCGTAAGTCCTATAAACAGAGCGCTCCTGACGGACGACGTCAGATAAGATAAAGCGACCCGCCGCACCCGAGCCTGCTGAGCGGGCTCGGGTGCTGATCCTCCGCAAAAAAACCAACGTTTAGTCGAATGAGACCAATCGCACAACTAACCTCAATCCGGCAGCTGCTGAGCACCGCTGTTACGCTGACTGAGGGAACGTGCGTCAATGCGCATTTAAGCGCTTTGCTTGGCAGCCGCCAGACATACGGTCCCGCTATATCCGAAATTACCATGATGCAAGTGACGCTCACCCCGGTGAACGGCGCTCCGCAGCATATGTTTGGTCACTACGAGACGCCGTATGGCACCTATGGCCCGGCTGTAGCCATGGAGGCCGAACACGACGTGGACATGCTTTCCGCAACTTCTTCCAACGCGTCGGGACTGGGATCGGCGAAATACCTCCAGGAACCTACCGAGTAGACGTCTGGTGGTCCGGAGGCCCATCCACTGGAGGCAGCGCTATCGGCGCCGACTTCATCCTGAAGCTCTACTTAGGCAAGTAGACTTCGGATCCCATAGACAACGACACATCTGGCGCTGCCTCTGCTGACGGAGTCGGGGCGGGATGCTAGCATACCTCCGGCGCGCGCAAGCACGCGGCGCCGGAGGTTGACTTCATGCGAACACTGATCAGAGGTGGTTGGGTTGTAGGTCATAAGAACGGCAGTCATAACCTCATTCACAACGGCACGGTTGTGTTCGAAGGGGATCGACTGATTCATGTTGGGAGCGACTTCGACGGCAGCGTCGACCGTACGATCGATGCGCGTGGCAAGCTTGTGTCTCCCGGGTTTATCAACTGTCATTTGCATGCCGCGGTCAACGCCGCGCAGACGGTATTCATCGCCGGCGGCAAGCTCGACTACTTCGGCAGCAACTTCATCGGCTACGCCGCGCCGCGGAGGGGCGCGGATCCCCCGAGCTCAATCGCCAGATCGGATCTGGCAGGTACCTACGGTATGTGGTCGGCGCTTCGCGCGGGAGCTACGACAATTCTCGATGCAGGAACCATGCCCGGGGGTCCGGACGCATTTACCAAACTGGTAGGCGAGCTTGGAATGCGCGCCTATCTGGGCCCGGGATTCCGGTCGGCTGAGTATCGCTTTGAAGGCGAGCGCGTCGTATGGGAGTGGAACGAGTCAAAAGGAACTGCGGGGCTTGAGCGCGCGATCGGCTATGCGAAGGAGTACGACGGCGCTTACGACGGTCGCATTCGCGCGATGATCTACCCAGGTCAGATGGACACATGCACTCTCGATTTGTTGAGGGCGGCTCGTCGGGCTGCTGATGACCTGAATGTTCCGCTGCAGCTCCATGCGGCGATGAACCAGCGAGAGTTTCATAAGATTCTGGAGCAATACGGCAAGACGCCGATCGCGCTGCTAGAGTCGATTGGATTTCTCAAACCACGGACAGGGCTCGGTCACTGCGTATTCCACAACCGCCACTCGTGGTGTCACTATCCATACGGGGACGATTTGAAAATTCTAGCGGACCGCGGCACCACTGTGGTTCACGCGCCGTACAAATATGCCAAGATGGGGATCACGTTTGAATCGTTCTCTCGTTACCGCGAGGCGGGGATCAACATAGCACTGGCCACAGATACGTATCCTCAAGACATCATCCACGAGATGCGGTGGGCGGCGCTTATGAATCGGATGGCCGAAGAAAGCTTCACTGTTGGACAGGCACGCGATGTCTTCGACGCCGCGACGCTGGGCGGGGCAGCGCACCTCGGTCGAGAGGACATCGGCCGGTTGGCAGTCGGCGCGAAGGCGGACATCATCGTCGTCGATTTGCTACAGGTGCACTACGGCGCGGTGTACGACCCGATCAGGTCGTTGGTGGAGTGTGGAAGCGGTCGCGATGTGGAGATGATTATCGTAGACGGTCAGACGCTGGTCGAGGGCGGAAAGGCTGTGCGGTTCGATGAGGCAAAGATGTTGCGTGAGGTTCAGGAGGAAGGTGAGCGGCTTTGGCGGGCGGTGCCGAGCTGGCACTGGTCTGGAAAGACAGTCGACGAAATCGTCCCACCCAGCTATGGGAGTTCTGAGTTCTGAGTTCTGAGTTCCGGGAAACAACCCCGAAGGGGTTACTCAGAACTCAGCACTAAGGACTAGTCTTTATGAAACCATGGGTTGCCGAAGTTAGTGAATGGGCCGCCATCCACCGAAATCTGAACCTGTACCCTATAGTTCGCCGGAGACAACATAAGCGTTTTACCCTTCAGCTTGATCGTCTTCCCTTCTCTCTTGAAAGGCGCCGTCTCCCAAAAAATCGTGTAGTAGCCACCCAGATCGCCGCCAATCGGCCCAACCTTCGTCAACGATATGCCAAACAAACCCGTCTCGGACCGCGTCACAACTTTGTCTTTTTCGTTGTAGCGCGTAGTCGCGTGTCCCTTGATCGAACCCTCAGGCCCCTCTCCAACTATCTCGCTTTCATACGCACCACTCTTTGCATCTTTCCTGAACACCTCTGTGCCCTTCAGTTTGCCGGGAGGACCAAGTGGTGACTCCGGCACATTCCATTCGAAAGACCATGCGCCGATGAAGTAGTCGAGGTTTGGCGGAGGCATCGGATCATCTGGCTGCGTCGGCCGCGAAGGTGGCTGCTGAGGTTGTTGTGAAGGTTGTTGCGAAGGTTTCTGAGAAGACTTGGCCGCCGGCACCTGCCACACCGGCTGACTTAATAGAAGCACCAATAACAGAATCTTCTTATACACGCGTTTTCACTCGTGCCCATTTCGCTTCATCAACTGATTCACGCGCGGATTCACTTCCTGCTTGCAGTTGCGTTAGTGCCGTTCAGCGACTTGCTGTCGATCGTGTACTCGAACCACGGAATGAACATCTCATCCCAACTCTGTTCGCTCCAGAAGACCTCCTTCTGCGGCGCGGGATTGTACCTGTTCTTGATCGAGTTGTCGTAGTGCGCGACTGCAACCATCTTACTCCCCGCGGGAATCTTGAGTGGCTCGGTCAGCTCGTAGTGAAGCTGCCAGTTGAAATCGAACTTGGGTACATCCAGCAATACTCGCCGCCTGCCGTCCGGCAAAATGAGCGTGTATTTGATGTCCTTGCCTCGCAGGTGCATGTGCGGTGCAAACGCATACAGGGTTATCGGCTCCTTGATCGCAACTTCACCGCTGATCTCCCAGTTATCCGCGTTGGGCGGAATATTCGGGATCTTACCTCGCACCTTGGCCTCTTTGCCGTTGATGACCCTGACCTCGCTCAATTCCTTGCCGCCGATGAACAGCGTATCGGTAACGCCCTTTGTAAGAACCTCGTGCGTGACCGGCCGCTTCGCGAACCATAGGCCGAGCATCGAGCGATCCTTCTCCGGACGTCCGCTCACCTGGTAGTGCATGTTGAATTGAATGTACGTGCCCGGCGGTATGCGTTTGGCAGTCCCGGGATAATGGCTCTCGAAGCCTTTTCCAGGCGCTTGACCAACTAGTTTGAACGCGCCCGCGCGGGTGAATGAATCCTGGCTCAGGAAGACCTCGCGCGAGGCGGTCTCGCTCAACGCGCTTGTGTCGCGCACATCCTGACGATTGAGTTGGCCGACGGGCTTGCCGTCCTTTACCGCTCGCCCGTCTACGATCGTTGCCCCTTCAGGCAGTTTGACGACGTTGGCGATCGAATGATGCACCACCGCCGGGTTGCCCGGACGCAGCTCCACTTTTTCGACCCAACGTTCTTCGTTGAAAGGCACCGGGGTATAGAAGTTCTGCATGGGCAGTTCGCCCTCTGCTGGTATCTGGAATTCGATGGGCATCTCAATGATCACGTCAGGCTCGCCGAACGTCCAACCCGGAGTGTACGAAGGCATCGACGGAAGATCCTTCTCCTCTCCCTTTGGAGATCCCGCATCAACCCAGGCGACGATCGTATCGATCTCCTGCTGTGAGAGCCGCCGATCATTGCTGAACTTGAGAGTCGAAGTTTGCGGATCGGCGAACCACGGCGGCATCGCGTGCTGAATGACCGCCTCCTTGATGGCCTTGCTCCACGGGCGGACTTCCTTGTACGAGGTCAGCGGCATCGGAGCAACCTCTCCCGGGCGGTGACAACTCGCGCATTTGTTGAACACGATCGGCGCAACGTCTTTTGTAAAGGTCACGCTGGCAGCCTCGTTGGTTCTCGAGACGAACGCTGCGGGCGCCGCAACCATCAGGATCATGATGACGAATACGCGCTTCATGACCGTCCTCCTTGTGCCGCTTACCTGCCGGCCTTTGCTTCGGGTGTCGCCCGTCGCAAGTCCTGTTTGTCGACGGTGTAATCCAGATACCCGATCATCATTTCGTCCCACGTCTGTTCGCCCCAACGAACCTCCTTCGTTGGGTCCGGGTTGAATTTGTTCTTGGTCGAGTTGTCGTGATGGGCGATCACCTCGAGCCGGCTACCTTTCGGCGCGGCGATCGGCTCTTTCAAAAAGTAAGTCAATTGCCATCCGAAATCGAAGCGCGGCACCGAAAGCAATACCTTCGAAGTCCCGTCCGGATAGACGAGCCGGTAGAGAAAATCTTTCCCGCGCAGATGCATGTGCGGATGCAGGCTTTCAATGTGACTGTCGTCTTTGAACGCGAAGGTCGCGGTAGATTCGTAGTTCGGATCGCCGGGCGGAATAACCAGGTTATGCGCGACAGCCCCCGCAGTAATCACGCGCTTCTCGACTGGCGCTTTGGAGAATATGAATCCAGCGCTGGTCCGATCTCTACCGGGCTGGCCATTCGTAGTGTAGTGCACCTGAAGGATAAGCACCGACCCCTTCTTCACGAGTTTTGCCTGACCGGGTCTCAACATCAAAGGCGCTTCGCCGGGAGCCCAACCTACGACTCGGCCGTCCGATTCCTCGGCGCTGCGCCCCTGCCCTCCGGCGAGACGCTGTCGAATTGACGCAAGAGCCGCCGGCGAGATTTCTCCCGCGGCCGGCAACTGTCCTTCACCCGGGTACTGAACGCTGACTATGACGTGGTGAACATGCGCGCGGTCTCCGGCTCGGACTTCTGCGAACTGAACATATTTATCCTCGGTGAAATTCGTAGGTATGGCGAAGTACTTATAATTGATCGTGCCTTCGGTGGGAACGGCGAACTCCTGAGTCATTGAAAGAACGACGTCGGGTTTTCCGATTTGCCATCCTTCGGTGAATTTGGGGTTCGGAGCCAGGTCCGCAGGGTTGCCCTCCTTCGCTCCGCCGTCAGCCCACGCCACGATGGTATCGATCTCCTTTTGCGAGAGCCTGCAGTCGTTCGAGAACTCACCGAACTTCGGATCCGCAAACCACGGGGGCATTTCTCGCGACGCAACTTTCTCGCGAATGGCCCTGACCCACGGCCGTGTCTCCTTGTAGGACAGCAGAGACATGGGGGCGACCTCTCCGGGTCGATGGCAGACCTGGCAGTTCTTTTGAATGATCGGCGCGACGTCTTTTGTGAAGGTGACGCCGTGCGGGTCTTCGATCGCCTGGCTCGAACCGGGCCACGCGAACAGTACTAAAGAAAGACAACCGATGAACAGGCCAAAGCCGAGTGCGCGTTTCATAGCCGGACCTCCTGAGGTCATTGAAGCGTTATTGAATCACTGCCCATCAACGGTAAAAGCCAACAACAAATTGCCGGGTTGACCGATCAGCCTCCCGTAACCCGAATTCACGTAGAGCACTCCATTAGCAATCACCGGACCGCCGCCGTCCAGCGCTCCTCCTTTTGCCGGATAGCCGTTGACCGCCGAATACGATACCGCCGCCGTATCAAAGTCCCATATTACCGCACCATCCGTCACCCGATAGGCTCGCAGATGACCGTCCAGTGCACCAGAGAAGACTACGCCTGGAATCGCTGTCGCCGCGGCCGATTGCGAGTTGTAGCATCGGCCCGTACCCCAGGAACAACGCGCTTCGGGAGCAGGCTTCTGCCACAGGATCTCTCCGGTTGCGATTTTTAGCGCGCTGATTCCCGGTCGTCGCTTATCGGGCGGTCCGCCTACGTCCGCAACCGGGACGTACACATTCTGTTCATCAGCGGCGAAGCCCCACTCAATGCCGCCCAGCGCGCCTCCGTTACCGATGCGGGTCTCCCACAGCTTCTTGCCGCCATTGTCCGGATCGAGAGCGTAAACGACTCCGGACTTCTGCCCCACAATCAGAATCTGCTTGCCACCCACCAACGTTCGTAACATTGGCGAACTGCCGAAATCGTAATCGGGGCCGGCATTCTCCGGGCAGTTGCCGACACCCGGTTGACGACAGCCTACAAGAAAGTTGTCTTTGGGAGTGACCTGATTCACCCACTTGATAGCGCCGGTGTCCATGTCGAACGCGATGATCGAGTCGGAATGTCCGGTCGGCACATCGGTGTAGGAGTTGCCAGTTCCGACGTAGATTGCCTTGCGTTTTAGATCGAGCGTCGGGGCAGACCAGATCGCGCCGCCCGCCGGACCGTACATCTGCGTTCCTGAGGAATTCTTTTTGAAGGGCTTCGGCGGCTCCTGCACCGAGTAACTCTTCCAGATGATCTTGCCGTTGCACGCATCCAGAGCGACCAGACTTCCGCGGAATTTGCAGCATTCATACTTGGCGTCGCGGCCGGCGGTTTCTTCGAAGGAAGAAACCGGCGCATAGATACGATCGCCATAAAGAAGCGGGGAGCCGGTGATTCGGGACAGAAGATGATCCTCGACCTTCGTCTTCCATAGAGGCCTGCCCGTCTCGGCATCGACAGCGTGAATGTTCGACTTCTCATCGCCAAAGTACGCAGCGAATTTTGCCGGCGCACCGTGCGGCAGCGGTCCAACGCTGATCGCGGTTCGTACTTCGCCGCCGGCGTTCGCAGTCCAGTACGTGCACCCGGTTCGAGCATCCAGACAGTAGATGACTCCGATCTCTGTTGTAACGTAGAGTCGGTCTCCGATGATTACAGGTTGACCTGTTGCCATCGGGCCGGGATGCGCAAACGCCCACTTCACTTTGAGCTTCGGAACATCATCTGCCGCGATTCCCGGCTTGGGCTGGAAGCGAGAGTTATCCAGGTCACGACCCCAGCCATTCCATATCGGACCTTTTAGATCGACCGGCCGCGAGTTTGCTTTGCAGAGGTTCGCCGCCACATTTACGGCTGAGGCGGTGCCCGGCTGTTTTCCGGTCAGGTAAACAGCCAGCGCACGAATCTGGCTGGAGTTGAGTCCCGATGCCTGCTGTCTCATTGCACCAGTGGTGAGCGTCTGAATCACATCCTCCGCGGAGCGTCTCTTAATCAGGAACAAAGGTGGAACTCGATCCTGAGGATTGTCATGACAGACGGCGCACTTCTCCTGGTACAGACCTGCTCCCTCCGCCGAGGTGCCCGAGTCTTGACGCGACGCACCAACGATTTTGGAAGAGCCGCAGATCAATGCGCACATCGATCCGCAGACCCACGCGCAGAAGAGGAACCGCAGCACCATCGTGGGCGTTGTCCCGTTGAATGTGCCTTCGTTTCTTCTCATCCCGTTCAGAAAGAGCTTACGTTACGCCCGGTCACAGCTTATTGTCATTCGACTTGGGCCCGATACTTCTTATGAACGTTATAACTTGCCATATCTGCTCATCGGTAAGCTTGCCCTTGTACGCGAGCATGTCGCTCGAGACGCCATCGCGTATCACCATGAAGATCTCGCCATCGGTCGAGCCATGATCCCAAACATCGTCGGTCAGATCTGATGGAGTACCTCCCGACAGCGCCATGCTGCCGTCGCCCTTGCCGCCGGGCCCGTGACAACCGGCGCAGTTTCGTTGATAGATCTTCTTTCCGGCCTCTACAGTAGCTGCATCCCCGGTCAACGGGTTCTTGAGCTTTCGCGCTTCAACCGCGGAACTCTGCTCTTCCCTGTGCGCCTCGGCTCGGCGGCTCGAAAACATGAAAAGCCCGGCGAGAACGCATACCGACGCGACAACAACCCTCGCGCGATCATGAGCCTTATTCCTGAGGTACATCGAAATTCTCCGCCAGGTATTCCGGATAGGCCTGTCGCAAGTGCAAGAACAGCTCGTGCACCAGGTTGACTATGCGTCGCGCCCCATACGCGTACTGATTGTTCTTGACCCTCAGCGAAACTGAAACAAAACCGTTTCGATTCGAACAGGACGCCTCTGCGCGCTTGCGATCGATGCGCCGATGCGCCGGCAGGTTCGCATCGTGGAGCTGCCGGATGAAGCTCTTCAAGTCAGCGTACATCCTTGAAGCAGGAGGCACACCTTCGAGCAGCCGCCTGAACTTCAAGACGTGTCTGGCAGTGTCAACTCTCAATTCCATCTGATGACCGATCAGCCATGAAAAAGTGAAACAGCCGTTTCGGGCCTCGGTGAAGCCGCTAAAGATGCCGCGGTCGGCGTAATATTGGAGCTGCTTTCTGACCACCTTCATAGCGCCTTTGGCCATCGCATCAGTTAGTGGTAGTACGACATGCAACCGGGCTCGACGGTGCCAAGAAATCCCGGCGGATACTCTTCCTTAATCCAGAATTCTTTTCTGGCCTGGCAATTTATGACCGACGGCCGGCTTTCCTTGGCCGCAATTTGATAACAGCGCTCCAGCGCCGGCCGGAAGTCGCCGGGCTTGGTGACGTACTCACCGTTCGCCCCCAACGCCTCGGCGATCTTATCGTATCGAAGATTCTCCTGAAACAAGTGAATGCTAAGCGTCACTGGATTCCGGCGATTGCCAGTCCACGTACCCCACGCATTGTTGTTGTACACGATTACGATCACCGGCATCCTATACTTCGCGAGGGTCTCGATTTCCATCGCGGTGTAGCCGAAACCTGCGTCGCCCGTCACGCAGATAACCGGTGAGCCCTTGTACGGAGCCTGGATGCTGATGCCGTTCTGCACCGCCGCGCTAACGCCGAACGAGTAGCCGACGTCCGGACCTATCGCTCCATACTGATAGGCGCCGTTCATTATTTGACCCGGACGATACCCCCGCAGCCACCGACGCACATATCTCGCGATGCCGTACCCTCCGGACACAAACGTCGTTTGCTCTTTGGGCAGCTTTCCGCGATACATGAAGTCGCTCAGTTCCTTCGCGATGACTGATGGATGAACCGCGTCGGCGTAAGTCAGTCCGACTTTGTAAAAGCTCTCCAGCTCATCCTCGAACTTCTGCCGGGCGGCCGCGATCTCCGCGACCCATGCGTCGTGCTTCATCGCAGGCATCCCATCACAAAGCGCTTCGAAAGCTGCCTTCTCGCAGCTAACCAGACCTACATCTATTGGGAGGTTGCGACCGATGTCTTCGGGACACGGGTCGATTCGAATGTACTTTGCGTCAGGGCCAAAAGCGAATTCGCCGGCGGTGGGCATGCAGTACTGGCCGGCGAGCACCACGACGTCTGCGCTCGCCAGCGCCGAGGGCGCCGCATTCGCAGACAACGGATGCGCATCGGAGAATTGCCCCTTCATAGCACCCGACTCAACGACCGGAATGTTCGCCTTCTCCGCAAGCGCTTTCATCGGTTCCCACGCGCGGTTATAGAAGACTCCATTGCTGGAAACGATGATCGGACGCCGAGCCTGCTTCAGCAGCTCGACTGCGGCGCTGATATCCTTTGGAGCCGGGTACGGCTTTGACACAGTGCGATACTTGGACTGATCGTAGAAGTAATCGAGGTCGCCTGATGTCTTGAAGTTTGCGCGATAGACCTCACTCGGAAAGTCGATGTGCACCGGCCGAGGAATACCCGATCGAAGTTGGCGGAAGGCATATCCGGCGTACTCGTGAATTCGCTTGGGAGTGATTAACCGCTTCCCATATTTCTTGATGCCGTCGGTCAGCGGCTGCTGATACATCAGTTGAATGCCGGCTTCCGTGTCTTCGTTGTTGATCGACATGTTGCTGGCGAGGACCAGCACCGGCGACCGCGCCGCGTTCGCGGCGGCGATTGCGCAAATCATGTTGGCAAAGCCCGGGCCCTCAGTGCCGGAAGTCGCCGCTACTTCACCAGTCACCCTGGTGAACGCGTCAGCGGCATGACACATCGCTCCTTCGTTGCGCCCGGAATAAGTCGGTATTCCCTCGACCGCGATCGCATTCTGGATGTTGTAGTTTCCAGGACAACAGAAAAGCGCCGCCAGACCTTCTTCCTTACAGACTCGGGCGAACACCTGTGCCCCGGTCATTGGGAAGCTGGCCTTGGTGCCCGCAGTCTTCGACGCCTGAGCGAATTCGTCCGGGATCTTTATCGATCTGCCATCCGGGGCATCGGCGCCGTACGCTGCTCGTTTGCTCACTGCGGTGAGCGCCGTGGCTCCCACGCCGGTAAGGGCGCGCGCGAGGAATGTCCTCCTCGAGCCTTTTGGCTTCGCGACTCCGTCCTTGCGCCCGGGATCAGAAGTGTCCTCCATGACGTCTCCATTTTGTGAAATACGGAACGGTTAGTAGCCGAGAACAAACCTACCGACTGGTCGTTTAGTATAGAATTATCCGCTCCCGCTCGCAATGTCAGCGGAATGGCGACCCTTGAATTGCCGGTGCTAAACGCGGCCAGTATATGAATCAAGGGCCTTCGCAGCAACCCTGCCCCGGGGAAAGTGCTGAGTTCTGAGTGCTGAGTTTTGAAATCTGAAATCTGAAATTTGAAATTCCCGTCCACGGTGGTCGCCGATGAAACCTATTCAACCCCGAAGGGGTTGCAGAACTTCGACGATACCTGATTCAGAATTTTTCTACGAGGCAATCGGTGTACGTTTACCTCGCACCGCTGGTATTGTTTGCTGGAGGACTCAAAAGATGAAGCAGCCGTATCACAGCATTCTATTGCATCTGACAGCGCCGTTGCTTGCGCTCGCCCAAACGATGTTTCCGCCGGCTCAAGCGCAAACTTCTGAAGACTCAAAAACCGCCGACAACCAGGCGCAGGTCGTTGTCTTCGTTTGCGAGCACGGCGCGGCCAAGAGCGTCGTTGCGGCTGCCTTCTTCAATAAGCTTGCCAGCGAGCGTCACTTGGGTATTCGAGCGATTGCACGAGGTACCAACCCGCAAGCGGATATCGCGGTCTCGGCAGAGAAGGGACTTCAGTCCGATGGTCTGTCATTGACCGAGCAAAAGCCGAAGGGGCTCACAAAAGATGACGTCTCCAAAGCAGTCAAGGTAGTGACGTTCTGCGCGCTGCCACAAGACTACAAAGCTGCCAACGTTGAAGAATGGGATGACGTGCCAACCGTGGGTGAAGGTTACGAAACGGCGCGCGACGTCATAGTAGTCCACCTCAGGCGCCTGCTGGATGAGCTTGCAACCAGGAAAAAGTAATTCCCACCCGGATGACGGCAACGCTCTGAGAGAGGAGCATCGCATTGGCTCATTGTCTGATCAGGAATGTTGAGTTTCGCGTTGTCCCTCCACGCGCGTTTATGTCATTCGGGTTGCACGCAAAGGCCGCAAGGCTTCGCAAAGCACGCAAAAGTTCCGGGTATTCCAAGCGGAGGTTTGAAATGAACGAAGTGATTCTGAAGATGTTCGAGAATCCAGACGAAGTACGAGTGTTTGAAAAAGGAAAATTCGAGATCATCAGCATCGGCGGCATGACGATAGGGCGTGCCACGTACGAGCCCGGGTGGAAGTGGTCACAACACGTCAGTCCCCTCGCCGGTACTCCTTTTTGCGAAGTGGAGCATATCGGAATGGTAGTCTCGGGCAAGGCAACTGCGGCGATTAAGGATGGCGAGGTGCACGAGCTTACGCCGGGCACTCTCTTCTATATACCACCCATTGCGCACGACAGTTGGGTAATCGGAGACGAGCCGTATGTGTCTCTCCACTTTCAGGGTGCAAGCAAGTACACAAAGTAGAACTGCGTAAGATTAAGCTGTAACGAGCGGCAGGCCGCACAGCTTGTGTCTTTGCTCTGAATCCGGCTGGAAGTTCATGAAAGGGTGCGTGTAGCACCCTTTTCTCTTGAGCAGACGGATTCCCGAGGGCACACTTTTCGTCCTTCTTCATAGGATCCTTGTGAAGCGGCCAGAGCCGACAGGTCGCAGACAATCCCGAACAAGGCGGGTAGATGAGGTTGCTCGCGGCGCGACGTTCCTTCTTGAAGACGCGAAAAAAAAGGAGAGGCAGGCGATTCGGAGTTAGAATAACCCAGTTCTGGAGCCAAAACCCCAGCAGCGAAGGAGTCAAAGCAGATGTCGAGCGAACAGCCGATTGCAATGAACGTAAGAATCGAGGTCGAAGGCGAAGCTGAAGAGCTAGACCGGGCCACCAGACAATTGCTCGCCGAACTACGGGAACACAATGTCGAGTCCGCCGATTTGATTAGAGAAGATAATGCTTCGCCGGGCACCAAGGCCGCCGACCCGGTGACTCTGGGCGCAATCGCGCTCGTAGTTCTGCCCACCGTCTTACCCAAGATAGTCGAATTCCTTCAAAGCTGGGTACAGCGCGGTGTCGGGCGCAGCGTGAAGTTCAAGGGAAAGTTTGCGGGCCAGGATATAGAGTTCGAGGGCTCACCAAAGGATCTGAAACAGCTCTTGACGGAGATCAAATCTACGGAGTAAACCTCGTGACGATCTTTCATCCGCCTTTCCGTGTCTTCTACCGGAGGTGAACATGCCGGAAAGATTTGCGCTGTTCATCGGGAACGACCAGTACGAAGACCAATCTCTAGCGCGACTCAAAACGCCCTCGGCGGACGTTCAGGGACTCGCAAGGGCGTTCGAGGACCCATCCATCGGCCATTTTGATGAGGTAAGTCAACTCATCAACGAGGCCGACGTCCACGTTCGACGTGCGGTAGGCAAATTCTTCAGCCGTCGAAGAGCCGACGATCTGTTGCTGCTCTACTTCTCGGGACACGGGGTTCTGGACGATCAAGGCCGCCTCTATCTCGCCGTTAAGGACACGTGCCGCGAATATCTGAACTCCACCGCTATATCCGCTGCTTTCATCACCAGCGAGATGGATAGCTGCCGCTCAAAGCGACAAATCCTTATTCTCGATTGTTGTCACAGCGGAGCATTTGTTCGCGGCGCAAAGGGGCACGCGACGGTGGATGAGGCAACCTTCAAGGGCAATGGTTATGGTCGCGTGGTGCTCACCGCTTCCAACTCGACACAGTACGCTCTGGAAGGAGACCAGATCATCCAGCAAGCGGAGCTTTCCTTGTTCAGTCACTATCTGCTTCAAGGGCTGGTGACCGGCGATGCCGACGCGGAAGGCCGAGGGTTTGTCTCGCTGGACGACTGGTATGAATACGTCTATGGAAAGATCCTGGGTCAGACTGAGCTGCAGACACCTCAGAAGTGGACTTACAGCCAGCAAGGCGAAATCATCATCGCCAAGAGCAATCGCAAGACGCACACGATCGAGGATCTGCCGCTCGAGCTTCGAAAAGGCATCGAATCCCCTTACGCAAACTTTCGAGCAGCAGCAGTCGAAGAGCTCGGTCGACTTATGAAAGGTTCAGACAAGGGTCTAGCGGCGGCGGCACTCTTAGCTCTGAAAAACATGGCTGACGATGACAGCCGCCAGGTGCATACACTTGTTTCGCAGTTGCTGACGACGAAGGCCGAACCCGTACCTGAAGTTCCCAAAGAAGTGCCGGCGAAGGCCGAGCCCGCACCTGAAGCCCCGATGGAACGAACTGAAGTAAAAGAACCCGTAGCTCCGCCTTCTGCAGCGGGCACTGCTCCAAAGCGAGTCGAGCCAAAAAAACGAGCTGCAGAAACCACTGAGGCGAATCCGGCAGCGTTGTCTCTCTTACCAAAAGAGCGCCGCGAAAAGACCGCCGAAATCGTGCGGCTTATCGAAAAGAACAGAAAGATCGATGCCATCAAGCTCTACCGGGAAACATTCGGCGTCGGTTTATATGAAGCCAAGCAAGCGGTGGAAAACATGTCTTCCTCGCAGCCGGCCAGAAGGGTTGCCAAGGACCACCGTTCCGCTATGGTCGAAATCGCCGGGCTGATCGAAGACGGCAAGAGAGTCGAGGCGATTACACTTTATCGCGAGGCATTCGATGTCGGATTGAATAAAGCTAAAGAAGCGGTCGACGAGATGGCCTTGGAGAAGAGCGTCGCTAAGAAGCGCACTCGCCGAAAGAGTTCGCCCAAGGTCCAGTCAACGCTTTTGCTTCCTCCGTCAGGGCGAGTCCTGGAAGGACATGGCAGCAAGGTTGTGTGCGCTGAATTCTCACCTGACGGCCGGATGGTCGCGTCAGGGGCCGGAGGCTCGATTCTGATTGCCATCGATTCGTCAATCCGCCTTTGGCGCGCGGATGATGGCGGGCTTATCCACAAACTCGACGGGCTTGGATATACGGCAACGTGTGTAGCCTTCTCCCCGAATTGTAAGTTAGTAGCAGCGGGATCAAACGAAAAGAAAATACGAGTTTGGAACGTTGCGGACGGCAAGTTACTGCGCCATCTGGAAGGACACACAAGCCAGGTGACCGGATTGTGCTTCTCACCCGACGGCAAGATATTAGCCTCGAGCTCGCATGACGGCTCTGTACGCTTGTGGCAAGACTGTGACAGTAAATCGGTCCGAATACTGAGTGGGACCCAGGTCCTCTGCGATGTCCAATTCTCACCGGACGGCCAGATGCTGGCTTCAGCAGGATACGAGAAAAAGATCCGCCTGTGGAGAGTATCGGATGGAACACTGTTGAAGACTCTTGAGGGGCATACTGAGTGGATTTCATCCTTGTCATTCTCGCCCGACGGGTCGCTACTGGCATCGAGCACCCTGACTTTGATCTCTGATCCCCAAGTCAGGATATGGCGCGTCTCGGACGGCAAAATGCTGAAGGCCGTGAGTCACACTTCGACCGGGACAAGCAAAGTCAAATTCGCTCCCGACGGCCGGATCATCGCGTTCACCGCCGGCGACAAAGCGATTCGACTCTACAGTGTCCCGGAAGGCAAATTGTTAGGCACGATCGACGGACACACCGCTTGTGTAAACGGCATATCATTCTCGCCCGACGGAGTTACGCTCGCGTCGGCATCCGATGATAAGACGGTACGGCTTTGGAAACTCCGCTGAGTAAGAGAGCCATTCCCTTGAACGTTGATTCACCGGCCGCCAGCGTCTGTAAAGACAGTGGTTTCACTAAACAACTCGAGTCGCGGAATGTTAGCCTGCTTGTGTGAAGAACGAGGATCCAGCCGAAGTGCTGTCGATAAACGGTCGCGAAGTTGCCGTTACCCATCCACATAAGCCGTACTTCACAATCCAAACGAAGCTGTCAAAGCTCGATCTCGTCCGCTACTACTTGTCCGTAGCGCCTGGCGCGCTTGCAGGGATTCGGGACCGGCCCGTGGTTCTTAAGCGCTTCGTTCACGGAGCCGAAGAGGAACCCTTTTATCAGAAACGCGCGCCAGACCCGCGACCCGAATGGCTGCGCACGGTGACCTTGTCATTCCCGTCAGGCCGAAAAGCCGAGGAGATTGTAGTCGACGATGCAGCAGGCCTCGCCTGGATCGTGAACCTGGGGTGCATCGAGTTGCACCCGCACGCGGTGCGAGCAAGCGATCTCGAGCACCCCGATGAGCTGCGAGTTGATCTGGATCCGGGACCGGGCGTCGGCTGGGAGGACGTGCGCCGCGTCACTCTGGAAGTGAAGTACATCCTCGAAGAGATGGGGCTCGCAGGTTGGCCGAAGACCAGCGGATCGAGGGGCATGCACGTGAATGTTCGAATCCAACAGCGATGGTCGTTTATCCAGGTGCGTCGTGCCGCGCTTGCATTGTCTCGCGCGGTCGAGCGACGAGTACCTTCGCTGGCGACCTCGAAGTGGTGGAAGGAAGAGCGCCACGGTGTATTTCTGGACTACAACCAGAATGCCAAAGACCGGACCACCTGTTCGGCATACTCGGTGCGGCCGCTGCCAGATGCACGTGTGTCGACGCCGCTCGACTGGAGTGAAGTGCCAGACTGCGAGCCGGCAGACTTCACCATCTTGACTGTGCCCGGACGTTTCGCGGAGCTCGGTGATCCTCATGCACGCATGGATGAGAAGCCGGGATCGCTCGAGAAGCTGCTGGAACTTGCGGAGAGGGACGAGGCCGCTGGTCTCGGGGACGCTCCATGGCCTCCCCATTTTCGCAAGATGAAGGGGGAAGGTACTCGCGTCAATCCCTCTCGGGCGCGTGGCTCGGCAAACAAACCTGCTAAGAAGAAGTCACGAACAAAGATGCCGCTGTTGGTAATCGCCAACTCTCCGAAGAAGGAGGCGGCGCTGGCAGGGTTGCAGAGGTGGAAGGAGAAATATCCGGAGGTAGCGGGGTTGCTTGCGGTCGACGATGTGTTGATCGACTCAATGCGGGGCAGATCCTCCACCTGGACTCGGATCAGGGTCAACCTGCGAAATGTACCGGAGGCGCTACGGCCGCCTCAGGAGACTCCCGATCCTGACGACGACCCCACTCGCGAGTGGCGAAACATGCGCCACGCGATGCGAGGTTTCCGGAAGGGCGAGACGCAGTGACACGGAGACGCGGGAGGAGGGACGCGGAGAGGAGAGAAGGGGGGATGGGCGAAGGGGCAAACAGAACTCGGATGTGTCCACAGAAGCTTCTCAGTCGCTCCGCGTCTGGCGTCCCCGCGTCTCTCCTCTGCGCGTCCCCGCGTCGCCCTTCCCCTCACCGCTCCGTCAAGAAGATCTCAGCGAGTTCCTGAGGCGCTACAACTTCGAGTTGTTCGTATGTGCAGTCCGAAGGCTTTTTGTCAGTGCGCCATCGCCTGAACTGAGCTATGTGGCGGAAACGGCTGCCCTGCATGTGATCGTAGGCCACTTCGACGACCAGCTCCGGGCGCAGAGGCTCCCAAGACAGATCCTTGCCCTGACTCCACCTGCTCTGTGCTCCAGGCACTCGACGCCCAACCTGCCCTTCGGAAGCTGCATACTCTGCCCATCGTTTCCACGGATGCCCTTCAAGTGCATTCTTGCGATATGGCGCAAGGAACTTTACCAGCTCGCGGCGCTTGCTCAGCGAGAAGCTGGCGCACACCCCTACGTGCTGGAGCGCGCCCGCCTCATCGAAAAGACCGAGCAGAAGTGAACCTACCGCTGTGCCTTCGCTGTTCTTATGCCAACGAAAGCCCGCCACCACACAGTCGCAATCTCGTTCGTGTTTGACCTTGAGCATCACGCGTTTGTTGGACTCGTATCTTCCGTCGACCGGTTTCGCGATTACGCCGTCCAGACCTGCCCCCTCGAAACGTCGAAACCAGTCCGCCGCCCTGCTCAGATCCGATGTCGCGGGTGTGATGTATATGGGCGATACTGCGGTCGCGAGAATGGACTCGAGTTTCACTCGCCGGTCGCGGAACGGACTGTCGCGAAGATCCACATCGCCTTGGCTGAGGAGATCAAAGAACACAATGGATGCCGGCATTTCTTTCGAAAGAAGTTTCACTCGCGACGCCGCGGGGTGTATCCGGAGCTGGAGGGCATCAAACTCCAGACCGCTTTCTCTCGCGATGACGATTTCGCCGTCTAGCACGACGCGACCAGGCAATTGCGACTTGAGCGGTTCGAGCAGCTCCGGGAAGTAACGATTCAGAGATTTCTCGTCGCGACTCTGGATGAGGATGTCGTCTTCATCGCGAAAGACCAAGGCTCTAAAACCATCCCACTTTGGTTCGAAGATATAATCACCGGCTGATGGCAGTTCGCCGACTCGCTTGGCAAGCATCGGCAGGATCGTCGGTTTCACGGGAAGATTCACGAGTTGATCCTATAACGTAGACGTGCGGGCAGAAAAGTTCCGCGCACTTTTCTTGGAATCCGATGAAAGATTTGGTGGGCTTGCCCCGTCTAACAGGGGAACTCAGAATGTTGTCCGGAACTTGATGCAAGGAGGACCACTATGAAGACTCATCGCCTGGTAGTCGCCGCGACGATAGCAAACTTGGCTTTTCTGCTGCTGGTGCTCACAAATCTGGGTCGCGTTGAAGCGGATTCAGTCGCGCCGGTGCTTCGCGGACGCGCGCTGGAAATCGTGGATGATCAGGGCCGCATTCGCGCGAGCATAACTGTCATCCCCGCCGATCCCAAGGTAAAGATGCCCGACGGCACTACTGGATATCCGGAGACAGTTTTGCTTCGGCTGATAAGTTCGAAGGGTCGTCCTAACGTGAAGATCGAGACTACGGAGTTGGGAGCCGGTGTGCTGGTGGGCGGCGAGTCAAATCCGACTTACGCTTCATTGACCGCGTGGCGCAACAGCACATCCCTGAAGTTGATTGACACGGATCAGCGTCAGCAGCAAATCAAGCCTTAGGCGAGTGCTGAGCGTTTGAGATTTGCGATTTGAGATTTCGAGGGTTCCGCAGCCCGTTCAGGGTTGCGGAAACTTCTATGACGAGTACCCAGGGTAGCCGCGGACGGCAACCCTGGGCTTCGATCTTCAACCCCTTCGAGGTTGTTACTCAGAACTCAGCACTCAGCATTTCCTTACCCTACCCTTCGTAGGCGTGCCTTAGGGCCTCGATGTCGATCTTCTTCATCTGAAGCATAGCTTCAGTGACTCGCTTAACTTTCTTCGGATTGGCGTCGTTCAACATTCCAGTCAGAATCGTAGGGACTATCTGCCACGACAAACCATACTTATCCTTCAGCCAACCGCATTGCTGTACTTCTCCTCTTTCCGTGAGCCGCTCCCACAGTCCGTCTACCTCAGCCTGTGTCTTGCAGTCGACAAAAAGCGAGATCGCCTCGGTGAACTTGAAGAGTGGTCCGCCATTCAGAGCTATGAACTCCTGCCCCTCAAGTTGAAACACCACGATCATCACGCTGCCTTCTGGTCCCGGACCTGACTCGCTAAAACGACTGATGCTCAGGACCTTCGAGTTCTTGAAAATTGAGCAATAAAAATTGACCGCCTCCTCAGCCTGATGGTCAAACCACAAAAACGGCGTAATCTTCTGGCGCCTCGATTGAGTGTTCTCTGCAGTTGCCATTGGGACTATCTCCTTTTGTGTTGTCGGTTTTGATTCAGCTCTCGCACCCCTCTTTTCAGACGGCTGATCCGGCCCTCTATGATTACATCGAATGAGAAGGCCGAATATCGACACGGAGCTTCGCCCTTTTTTGCCTGGCTCGTATTAAGAAGAATCCCGCTCTAGTGCATTCCATGCAGTTGCAACCTCATGACTAGTTTGCTGCTCGTGGTTGAGTTTCTTGCGGCACAACCTCCAGGGTTAGCTTATCTGTTCCTCTGATTACGACAAGCTGGGATCTGTGACCGATGCGATCCTCGGTCAGCAGCTTATGAAGATCGTCGATTCCGGCCGTGGGATGGTCGTCTAAGCCGATAATAATGTCCCCCTCACGTGCTCCACCTTGTTTCGCGGGGCTGTTGGCTTCAAATGATACGACCAGAATCCCACTCTCAACCGAAAGGTTGTAGTACCGCACAATCCGGCGTGGCAGCCGAACATTCTGCCCCGCAAGGCCGATATAACTTCGACTCACCTTGCCGTACCTAATCAGTCGCCCGGCAACGAACTTGGCAGTGTCAATCGACGTCGCAAAGGAGATGCCCTGCGCCGGCAGAATCATCGCTGTGTTGACGCCTATGACCTCCCCGCGAGCATTGACCAGAGGGCCGCCCGAGTTGCCCGGGTTGAGCGCGGCGTCTGTTTGAATCACGTCGTCCATCAACCTCCCGGTCTGCGCTCGCAACGAGCGCCCAAGAGCGCTCACGACTCCTGCGGTGACACTGTACTGGAAACCGTAAGGGTTTCCGATGGCCACAACCAGTTGCCCAACACGAATCTTCTGAGCCTCGCCCAGATGAGCCGGCACCACGCTGGGCGCGTTCATTCTGATCACCGCCAGATCGGTGTCGGGATCGTCGCCGATCAACACGGCGTCGTACTTGCGCCCGTCTGACACGGTGACTGCAATGCTCGTTGCTCCATGCACCACATGACTGTTTGTCAAAATGAAACCGTCAGGCGTAAATACAAACCCTGAACCACTGCCCCGCGCGCGCTGAGGGCCGCGAGGCATATTCGTCCTCCTGCTTCTGACAGGCTGTTCCACTTCAATGTAGACAACCGAAGGGCTGACCCTCTCAGCCGCGGTGATCACTGCGCGGGAATAGGCATCCAGAAGGTCTTCCGGCGCTTCCGCCTGTTCCAGACCATCCTGAGGCTGACGCGCGTCTCCAGTTTCAGATAACTCATTGCTGATGAATTCAATTGCGTGCATAAAACGATCAAACTCCTTGTGATTGCGCACTCCGCTGCGAACAACTTCTGAGTTCTAAGTTCTGAGTCCTGAGTACAGTATTAACTCATTAGTCGTACCCTACCGGTCCGGTACTCAGAACTCAGGACTCAGAACCCAGAACTTAAATAATGTCGGCAGGCGCGGCAAACCGCAAACGGCCGACTACTCAGTCAAAAGTCACTGGACAGCTCAATGGGCGGCGAATGGCAATAGGGGTCTCGAGTAGCGGGCGTTTTCAAATCCGATTCTGAGTAAATTTTCATTTGCCCTTTCTTTTGGATTAATGTTCGAGTGATAGCTCTTGAGTGTCTTATTTGATATGCAACGCGAAATCACAATGAACAACTGGCGCCAGCGCGTCGTGGACTATCTCAGCCTCGAACGCAATGTCTCGATTGCCTCGGCGGCGGTGTTTCTTGTCGGTCTCGGTGAAGAGCTATGGAAGAGGTTCCTGCCGAAATACCTCGAAGCGCTCGGAGCGGGCATACCGGCTATCGGGCTGTTCGGCACGGTGGAAGATTTCTTCGATGCAGTTTACCAGTATCCCGGCGGATGGCTCGCCGATCATCTCGGACGGAGGCGAGCTTTCCTCATATTCATCAGTCTCGCTTGTGTCGGCTACGTTATTTACCTTTTTAGTCCCTCGTGGGTCTTTGTATTCGTTGGACTAGGATTTGTGATGGCGTGGCAGAGCATGGCTTCGCCGGCGATCTTTGCGGTAATCGGCGACGCGCTGCCTCGGGCAAGGCGCGCGATGGGCTTTACACTGCAGTCGATCCTGAAGCGTATTCCCATCATCATTGCACCAGTCGTGGGCGGGGCTCTGATTTCTTCGATAGGAATTGTGCGCGGGGTGCATGCGGGACTGATTATCACTCTGGTGCTCGCAGCAGTCACTACAATGCTCATACTCGGAATCAACATCAAATTGAAGGCTCCGGAATCGACCAATATCACCGGAGTTTGGCGATCGTTTCACGACTCGCTCAAACGCCTGCTGGTTTCAGATGTGATTATCCGGACGTGCGAAGGCATGACCGGAGTATTGACAATTCTTTATGTAACCAACGTCCACCATTCAACTCTTGCGCGGTACGGCACCCTCGTGGCTATTCAGATGACGACTTCAATTCTGGTTTATGTTCCCGCAGGCAAGATCGCGGATCGAATCGGGCGCAAGCCGTTTGTCATTGCCACGTTTCTTAGTTTCGCGCTTTTTCCATTGGCGGTAATCATAGGTTCGAGCTTTGCATTGTTGGTACTGGCTTTTGTGATTGGCGGCCTGAGAGAGATTGGAGAGCCGGCTCGAAAAGCAATGATCGTCGATTTCGCAGTTCCGGAAATGAGGGCTCGGTCGGTCGGACTTTATTACCTGGTTCGGAGTCTGTCGATAACGCCTGCAGCGGCGATTGGAGGATTGTTGTGGAAGATCACTCCGCAGGTACCATTCATCACTGCGGGAATCATCGGAATAATTGGCACGTTGGTCTTCGCGGCTACGGTGGAGGAAGGAGAGTCTTGAGCAGTGCTGAGTGCGGACAAGAGTGCTGAGTGCTGAGTAACAACCCCGAAGGGGTTGAGGAAGGGCCGATCAATTCAGTCTTTCGGACGCAACCCCTTCAGGGTTGCGGGAGCTTCACCAATTCGACCCAGGGTAGCCGTGGACGGCAACCCTGGGCTGAACGACGCAACCCCTTCGGGGTTGGCACTCAGGACCCAGCACTCAGCACTCAGAACTCAGCACTCAGGACCCAGCACTCAGAACTCAGCACTCAGCACTCGGCACTCACCAATCAGCAATCAGAACCCAGCACTCAGAACTCAGAACTCAAAACTCGGCACTCAGCACTCAGCTTACATCCCCGGCTTCACGAGTGCCTGGTAGACAGCAGAGCGGCTCAGATATTCAAGGTTCGGACTGGCAGGGCCTAGAAACCGCTGTATCATCCCTACAAAAACAATATCGTTCGTAGGATCAACCCAGAACCACGTGCCCGCAGCTCCGTCCCAAAAGAACGTCCCTTTTCCTTCCGGCAGCCCCGCCTGCGGCGGGTCGTACACCACCGCGCAGTTGTACCCATATCCGAACCCGGACCGAAGCATGTGTTGACCGATCCCGAACTCACCAGTAAGCAAACTGGCCGCTATATGGTTCGACCCCATCATTCGTACCGAAGCGGGCGACAGCACCCGCTTGCCATCAAGTTCGCCACCATTGCACAGCATCTGAGCAAATCGAAAGTAGTCCTCGGCGGTCGACACCATTCCGCCGCCTCCCGAAGGCAACCCCGGCTGCTCGGCGTAGTCGGCAGGTGAGCCAGGCGTTCCGTCAGCGACAAGCTCACCTTTCTCATTCGTCCGATACAGCGTCACGAAACGTGCACGCTTCTCCTTAGGAACAAAGAAACCAGCATCTTTCATGCCGAGGGGCTTGAAGATGTTCTGCTCCATGAAATCCGGCAGCGATTGCCCGGACAGCTTTTCGATGATGTAACCCTGGATGTCCATCGAGACGCTGTAGATCCACCCTTTGCCCGGCTGATAGGCGAGCGGGATCTTCGCAAGCTTTTCAATCATCTGCTGGAGATTCTGTGATTGAAGAATGCGCTCATCGCGATACATCTTGTCTACAGGGCTGTTGCCGAAGAACCCGTACGTGAATCCTGCGGTGTGGGTCAGTAGTTCGCCGAGTGTCGGAGGATGTACCGGGTCCTCGAGGATCATCTTTCCGTCCGGTCCCACACCCTTAAAAACTTTCAGATCCTTAAACTCGGGAACAAATTTCGAGATGCGATCCCAGGGAAGCCACTTCCCCTGCTCATACAGGATCATCATCGCAACCGCAGTGACTGGTTTAGTCATTGAGTAGTCGCGGAAGATTGTATCCTTGGTCATCGTAGCGCCTGTCGTCAGGTCTTTACTGCCGTACGCGCGATAGTCAACGATCTTCCCGTGTCGCGCGAGTATCGTGACGATGCCCGACAACTGCTTCTGATCAACTGTCTGCTGCATCAGCGCGTGAAGCCGTTCGAGGCGATCCGAAGAAAACCCAACGGATTCTGGACTGCTTACTGGAAGTTCCCCGGCCTTGCTCGACGGACGCTCTGCCAGCGTCCGATAGGAACTGAATGCAAGAAACAGCAGCATCAGCAGGGCAAGCGCTCGACTCTTGCTGTGTGTTTTTCCCATCTTTTTCCTCGCAGTCCGCGCCAGTCTCAGCCCTTTGTAGGAAAACGATAACCCGTCGGACGATCGCAGACACCCAGGGCATGCCGCCAGCAATATCATCAAGCGAAGCTGTTCTCGTCGGCTGACGGTCCGTAAATCGCCGGAACCGGAACATCGTTCAGGCGCAGATAAACGGTGAGCTGCCCGCGGTGATGCGCAAGGTGCGCGAACGTGTCGCGCAGTACGACGTATCGAGGCTCCTCACTCACAACCTGGCCGGAGACCAGCAGCTTCCAAGGTTTCTGCAAATGCTCCTCGGTAGTATTTTCGAGGGCCTGCCGCGCTCCTGCGACGCCCTCATCAAGAGCCTGTACCAGCTCAGCACTTGTTCGCAGCGGACGCTGATCCATACCCGACGCTCCGAGCGTCAGGTCGTCACGGCCGATGATCAAGGATATCCACGCCGGCATTCTCGCCACCAGCATGGCAAGCCGGCCGAAAGGCATCGATTTCTCGTGAGGTTTCCAATCGTCGAGTCCTTCGGGTACCTTCTCGAGGGCTCGACGAGTCCGACTCGCCTCGGCCTCCAATTGTGCGCTGAATAGTTCCGTCATTTTCATAGTAACCTCCTGGGAAGTTCTGAGTTCTGAGTATCAATTTCTAAGCTGCAGCACTCTGTAGTTGTGAGTTCTGAGTATCAATTTCTGAACGCTGCAACACTCTACAAGGATGCAGACACAAAAGAAACTAATCTGGGCGGAACAAGGAAGCGCGAGTAATGATGCCGAGCCTGCGACGCATCACTCAGAACTCAATCCGCTGTTTGGCTCTCCTCGCTGCCGGCCGCCGCTCCAACCGCAACGGCCGGTCGCGCATATTGATCCAAACCGAAGCCAAGAGGGATCGTCGCCAGAATGATCGCGGCAGAAAAGAAGTAAGGCGACGACACTCCGAGTGAATCAAACGACCAGCCATAGAACAGCGGCGCGATGATTCGCGCGACTCCGCCGTACGTCTGCTGCATTCCCATATACAGCCCGCGCTCTTCGGGCGAAATCACCCGAGACAGCAGCGCTGTTACGCAAGGAAAAGTGAACGCTGTTCCAAGGGGCATCAGCGCCACCGCTACCGCCAACATTCCCAGGTTCGAAGAAAGCGGCATGCCGATGACTCCTCCGGCCAGCAACACCAGTCCGAGGCGCGACAAATTAGCCTCTCCGAATCGGTCCACCGCTCGCCCAAGCAGCAATACCCGAGCGAATACCGAGATCGACCCGACGTACATGAAAAAATAGCCAATCGTCTGTTTGGTCACCTGAAAACGGACGCTCAGAAACAACGCAAGCACCGAGAACGTCCCCTGGAACGCCCCAATTGCAATGGCGTAGATCCATATCAGTCGCGACGAAGGCTCCTTCGAATGTGAAATCACTCGCCAGATCGCTTGAACGGACGTCGGACGCGATTCCGTCGGACGCGACTCCGCCGGATGTACGCGATCCTTCGCGTCGCGCGGCTCGCGCAAAAAGCGTGCGGCAAAAATCACGTTCAAAAAACAGAGCGCCGCTGCGAGAATTCCCGGCGCCGCGCGCCCCAGATCCACACCTCCGGATCCTGAGAAATCTCGCTCGCCTATCGCAGTGGCAAAAGACCCGAGTACCGGCCCGAGCGCAACACCAAGATTCGTAGTCGCAGAAAGCCAGCCAAGCGCGCGGGCACGGTCCTTCGGATCGGTCGAATCTGCGACGTAGGCTTGGATCACTCCCACGGTGCCGCCACCTGCACCTTGCACCAGTCGCGACAAGAAAAGAACAACCAGCGACTGCGCGAAGCCGAAGATCAAGTAGGCGACTCCCGACGCCCCCAGCGCGATCAGAAGCACCGGCCGGCGCCCTACTCGATCCGAGAGCCGCCCCCATACCGGCGCGCTTAGCAGTTGAGCAACTGTGAACGAAGCGATTATGACTCCGGTGATTGTGCCCACCCCAACATGGCGGCCAAGCACACCTATCCCCGTTCCGCCAAGCTCCTTCACATAAAACGGAAGAAGCGGAACGATCATCAACAATCCGACCATATCTACGAAGGCGATGGCCATCAGCGCGAACAATCGCGCGGGGATCTTGCGGACTTCTCTCCAGAGTACATAGATGAGTCCGGCAGCAAGCGCTCCCAGTAATACACGCACCACCGGCGAGTGGAAGGATTGGACTACGTCGTGCTCGATCATCATTTCTTTTGGCTTGCTCGTTTCATCAATTCAATCTCGCCTCATCACATATCAACATTGAAGTCGAACCCAAGACAAGCGCGGAAACTTCCACAGCCTAATTGTCTCAAATCGATCGGTTTTCGTGGTGCACATTCTGATATTTCAGAATTGACAGTCTGAGAATGCGAAGGATATAATCCGCCGGATTTTAGCGCTCACAACCAGTTATTTTCAGGCCACGTAAGAACTCACCGGAAGGAGTCACGTATGAAACCATCCTGGGGTCTCCGTTGTGTCCTGTCAGTTCTGATCCTTCTTGTTTGTACAACCACCGCACTCTCCCAGGCTACAACAAGCTACGCTCAGCTCAGCGGCACTGTAGTGGACACAAACGGAGCAGCAGTCGTCAGGTGCGCAATCACCGTGCGCCAGATGGACACCAATCAGTCTTACGCGGCCACCTCTAATGACGCCGGATACTTTGTGGTGCCCAACCTTCCTCCGGGGCGCTATGAGCTGACGGCCTCATACAGCGGATTCGCAAAGTACACTCAGAGCGGAATAGTGGTGACTGTGGGCCAAAGCGCTACCGTCACCATAACACTGAATCCCACCGTCGAGCAGAGTGTCGACGTCTCCAGCGCGACCCCGCTTATCGAACCCACTCGAACCGAAACCAGTCAGGTGATCGAAACAAAACAAATAGCCTCACTCCCGGTAAGCGGAAGACTGTTCACTGATTTCGCTCTGCTGACTCCGGGGGTCGCCACCGGCCGGACCAGTCTCGGCACTACATTCACCGAGTTTGAAATAACCCAGATCTCGTTTGGCGGCATGAGATCGTTCAGCAATCTGATCACGGTTGATGGCGCGGACTTCATCAACGCCAACACCGGAGTACAGCGGGCGACTCCGCCACAGGAATCCGTACAGGAATTCCGCGTAGTAAACAGCTCATTCGGCACGGAGTACGGTCGAGCGATCGGCGTTTGTACGCAGAGGCGGGAGGATGTTTGTAGAACTCGAAACCCTGGTTCTCAAATTTGTAGGCAGGTCTAGTCGAGCGATCAGTGCCGCCTTCACCCGCACCGGACCTCGCCGGCAGAAAGCGCATCATCGCGTGCCCGTGATGCCACGTATCCGTGTATTGGATTAGCTCGCCCGGCACGTCTCCAATTGCGCCGAGCAAAGCTGACCAGTTGAGAAGCTCGGTGTTCCCGACCTCATCCAACTGCTCGACCGTCATCTCCAGGAGCGCGGCGGTGTTTGCGGCCTCGAGCTCTGCGATCATCCACCGGTCAAAGTCGAACTCCGGCTGTGAGTATTTCCAGGTCCCCGGGTAGTGCGACATCCCGCCGCTCGCAATTATCGCGACTCTCTCCGGTCGCGATTTGACGATCTGAGCGATCTGGCGACCCAGACTCGCGCAGCGCGCTGGGCTTGGCAACGGCGGCATATATACGTTCGTGTGAAAAGGCACGACAGGAATGTTGCGTCCCGCAAGCACAAATTCGAAGGGTACCGCGAACGTGTGGCCCAGTACTGCGTCCTCCGAGTAAGCAATGTCGAACCTGGCGCGCACCAACTGATTCAAGAGATCCTCGGCCATCTCACGGTGGATCGGCAGGTCGTAACGTCGTCCGGCGAACTCAGCTATCGCGCGACTGCCGGCAACAATTGCAAATGTCGGCACACAGTTTATTGAGAAGGTCTCAAGATGATCGCTTCCGAGGAAGATCACTACGTCGGGACTGGTTTCATCCAGGAGATTCCCGAGCTGCCGCATTGCCGCGATAGTCGCGTCGAGTTGAGCCGGATCCTCGTCTGGCGGATAGATAAACAATTGCGGCGCTGACATGTCGCCATCGCCGCGACTATCTCACCCATTCTGATCCTCCTCGTCTATGTACTGAATTCCGAGCTCCCCAATTTTGGCCCGAAGCCCGTACATATCAATACCCAGCTCGCCGGCGCGCAACCGCTCGCGTGATTTCTCCTCCTTTGCCATCCGTGCTGCCGCAAGTCGGGCGACCTCCGGCGCGGACTCTCGACTCACCACCACGACTCCATCGTGATCGCCCACAACAACGTCACCCGGCCGGACAAGCGCTCCCGCGCAAACTACATCCACGTTTACCGAGCCGGCACTTGCTTTAACGGTCCCTTGTGCCGAAATAGCCTTTGCCCAAACCGGAAACGGCATCGCTGCGAGATCGGCCGCATCTCTCACGCCAGCATCGATCACCAGTCCCACAATTCCGTGAGCGCGGCAAGATGTTGCCAGAAGCTCGCCAAACATTCCGTCAGTGCTCTCAGACGTGGTCGCAACGACTAGCGCATCGCCCGGCTGGCAAACCTCGATCGCAGCGTGAATCATCAGGTTGTCACCGGGCTGACACGATACGGTCACTGCCGATGCGGCCATTCGAGCCGTCGCGTATATAGGTCTCAAGTATGGACGCATGAGCCCCGAACGACCTTGAGCCTCGTGAATGGTGGCCACGCCTTGCGCGCCGAGTAACTGAATAATCTCTGCGTCGGCGCGACGGATTCTCCTGACTATGCGGTGATTCATGACAGATGGTCCGTTACTTGCGGATAGACTCGCTGATAGGCTTCGGCGAACTTGATCTCTCTGTTTGCCGAATTGCGCACCGCTTGAGTGCCTCGACGCCGCGCAAGATCACTATAGTATTCCCAAAGGTGTTCCTGCGCCTCCATACATTCCATGGCTTGCCGCTTGAGCTCGAACACTGCGGTGATATCCAGCAGCACTTGTGGTTTGAACTCGCACATTTCAGTTTGATGAGGCTCGAACAGAAAGACCGGCGGAGCGCCCAGCTTCTGTCCGCCCGCGGGATAACCGGCGGCTTGCGCATATACTCGAGCGTCCATCGCGATTCGGTTGGTCTCCGAGTGGTCTCCGTTGTACGGGTCATTAAATGAATGCGTAAGCACTATCGCAGGCTGAACCGCCCGGTACTCCTGCACGAGTTGATCTACCAACTCGGGACTACGCTGCAGTGGATAGTCTCCGACATCGAAGAACCGGATCTCTGCGCCGAGCACCGCGGCGGCGCGTTCTGCCTCGGCGCAGCGAGTTTGCTTGACCCGGTCTAAGGTCATGCCCTGTTGTTTCCAGAGCTTCTCCGACTCGCCCCGCTCGCCAAACGAGAGGCATAGCACTCGAACCCGGCAGCCGCGCGAAGAGTACAACGCTATCGCACCACCCGCCCGCCACACAAAATCAGCCGCGTGAGCACTCACTACAAGAACTGTCTGTTTTGCCAAGTCCATCTTTATCGCCGTTCCTCTTTACCTCACTAACTCCCCGGGCACCTTCGAACTCATAGTCGAAATCTCAGATTTGCCAAACCCGGCATCAAGCAGTTTCTGCGCGAACAATGCGAAACCTTCCGCAACCGGAGGGTTCGTGGCCTGTCCAAGATCGGTCGAGAGCATCGAACACTCGACACCAACGCGCCGGATGTTGGAAAAGACCGATTGCCAACTCGCCTTGTTCGTATGATAGGTAGTGAAGCAATGCTCTATAACTGCTCCCATCTCTGCAAGGCTATGTTGTTCATCACCGCTCAGGTTTTGCGAAGGAAACTCTGCGTGAGTGACGATGATCCGCGATACTCCGCATTCGCGCGCAACTTTGACCAACGGAAAAATCTCGTGACGACCGAGATGTCCCGTTGCAAGGATCATGTCATACTTGGCTATCAGCTCGAGACATTGACGCACGTGTGAAGAGATTCGTCCATCATCGAGCACCGTAATCGGCGGCCGCGTAATTCCTGCCGCGGCGATTTCGCGTTGGATCTTCGCCCAAAACGGCAGCTTTTCAGACCCACCATCGAGGCGGCCGGCTGTTTCATTGGCCGCATCCACCGTGGGAAACCAAACGATCTTGTTTCCGGAACGGCCGGCAATCTCGATCGCCACCGGATTGAGTCCGCCTACGCTGTGATTGAGAGTAATTGCACCGTAGGCGTCGATGCCGGGCACTGCGCGCCTCACCACCTTAGCGCGCTCAGCGGTAGGCACATAATGTGACTTGAGCACGAATCCGCTTAGACCGCGAGCCAGAAAGTCCCTGGCCAGATCGATGTCGTCGGTCCGTCGCTCAATCACGTCGGGCGCTACGTGGACCTGCAGGTCATAAGCGCCTTGGATCGCATCCCATGCTGCATCCGAAACTGAATCCGCAACTGACCCCGGTACTTCAGTGCTCATTGATGTTCCTGAGTATCTTCAGAACTTCTTTCTTGCTTGCGTTGAGAAGAGCTGACAGCGACGACAAACCTCGCTCAGATAATACGAAAACTTGCATCTGGAAACGAAGGCCAGAGTATGGCAAGGCCTCAAAGGGTGTCAAGAAAAATCTGTAATTCTGCTATATCAGATTTGCAGATTGGAGCGCGTTGCTTAGTGAGCTTGCTTCTGTCCCCGCTATGAGCGACCGGTCGGTCGCGCATAGAGGACAGAGCCGCATCGCCAAGCCAATCAATCCAGGATACACTGGATAGACGCGTTTCTTGACTCACAAAACCACAGCCATCATACTTACTGACTCGCGAGGCAATCACAAGGCAAACAGCCCATGAACGAATCCCACGAAGTGAGTCTGGCGGGGGAAGCCTACGTTGTTTTACGTGATCGCATTCTCCGCGGCGAGCTGCCCATCGGGAGGGTAATATCTCGCCGGAAGCTGGCCAATGAGCTGGGAATGAGCCTGCTGCCCGTATCCGAAGCGTTTATCCGACTGGAGTTCGAAGGGCTGCTCGAGAGTCGCCCGCGCGCGGGCACAAGGGTCCGCATACCTACCGAACAGGACGTGAAAGGCCACTATGTCGTGCGCCAGGCGCTTGAGGCAGAAGCCGCCTGGTTATTTGCTGAGGTCGCCACCGTACGCGAGCGGTCCGAGTTGCAGAAGCTTGCGGCGCGAGTGGATGCACTCTCGACGCAGACTGATGGGAATCGGTTCGTCTATCTGAGCCTGCACGAAAAGCTGCATCGAAGAATTGCCGAGTGCACGCGTTGCCGCCCTCTTTGTGAGGCCATCGAGAAGAACCACGTGCTTGCTTCGACATGGTTGTGTGTTGCCAGACAGGCCGCGCCCGGTCAATCGCCGCGCCGCCACCAGGACCTCATCGAGGCATTGTCGGGAGGGGATCCGCCATCAGCAGCCGAAGCAATGCGCGCTCACATCAATTCGGCGTTGCAGAACACGCTTCATCGACTTGAGCCTTACTTCAAGCTCCGCGAGGCGAATGGAAAAACATACATTCGAAGCGTGAACTCGAGGAGTCTCAAGAAGCAGACGAAAGCGACCTGAGAACGATCTCCCGGACGTTGGATTGGTTGGGTCAGAGACTGCCGCAAAGACGGGGCTCACAACTTCTCTTCTTTAGCCAGGATCTCCTTCATTATTTCAGATGCGCCAGCGCCGATTGTATTCAAGCGCGCGTCCCGCCAGAAACGGCTAATCGGGTACTCGGTGGTGTACCCGAAGCCACCGAAAATCTGCATGCAGTCATAAGTCACTCTTTGCGACAGGTCGCTGGTGTAGAGCTTTGCCATGGTGATCTCTCGCACCGCCCGTTCGCCCCTGTTAATCAGATCGAGCGCGCGGTAAGACAGCCATTTGCCCGCTTCGATATTGGTCTTGTGTTCGGCGAACCTGTGCTTCCACACCTGAAAATCACCGATGGGTTGCCCGAAAGCCATCCGCTCCTTGCCGTACGCCACAGCGCATTCCACAGCGCGCTCCATCATCGCAACCGTAGAGAGGGCAGACGCCAAACGCTCACCTTGAAAGTTGTGCATCGTGTAGTAGAAGCCTCGGTTGATCTCACCAAGCACGTATCGCTTCGGGATTCGGCAGTTGTCGAAGAACAACTCAGCGGTATCGGACGAGAGGTTGCCGACCTTTTTGAGTTTCTTTCCGACGGCGAAGCCTTTCACGTCCGTCGGAAAGAGTACCATTGAGACGCCCTTATAGCGGTCTTCGGCGGTGCGAACGGCGAGGATTATAAAATCGGCACGAACGCCGTTGGTGATCCAGAGTTTCTGGCCCGAGATCACGAGGTCGTCCCCCTCGACCCGCGCCCTCGTCTTGAGCGCGCCGACGTCTGACCCGCCTCCCGGTTCGCTGATGCCAAGCGCGGCTATGCGATCTCCAGCGATGGCGGGCCTCAGAAACTCTTCCTTCTGCTCCTCGGTGCCAAGCTCGTCAAGCACAGGCAATGTGATATCGGACTGAACAAACATCGCCATGGACACTCCGCCGCTGTTCGCATATGAAAAGCCTTCGAGGTAGGCGGCGGTGTACCACCAATCCAGCCCGCTGCCGCCGTACTTCGGATCCAGACGGATGCCAAATAGTCCGAGATCGGCAGCCTTCTTGAAGAGCTCTTTGGGAAATATGCCCGCCTCGTCCCATTCTTCCGCGTGAGGAGCGATTTCAGCCTCAACAAACTGTTTCACTGTTTGACGAAAGAAATGGTGTTCATCAGTGAAATAAGGATAAGGAATCTGCGCAGCCACCGGGGCTGCTTCAGTCGTGCTGGACATGATCAGCGCTCCTCCACGTGGAAAAAGTTCTGAGTTCTGAGTTCTGAGTAATGAGTACTGCGAACTAACCGAGGGTTATCGATCTGTCGCCCGCTGCGCGCGCTGCGGTCGATCGTGCCTAGCACTCACCAGCACTCACCACTCATCACTCAATTTATACAGCCGGCGCCGCAGAAATCTCGACCAGACGATCTCCCGGCGCTACGACATCCCCCGCCTTCACAAGCACTGCTTCGACAATTCCGGCCTGCGCGGCCCGCAGGGTCTGCTCAACTTTCATCGCCTCGAGTATTACCAGCCCGTCTCCCGCCGCGACCTCCTGCCCTACCGCCACCAGGACTTTCAACACCTGACCAGGCATCGGAGCGTAGGCGCTCTCATGCTCGGAAGCGGCGCGCGAGTCAGGATATCGCGGTAAGCGAGTCACCACCTTCGACCAGGAATTAGACTGCACGTAGAACTGATCGCCCGACTCTGCAATTCGGAAAAGCCGTTGAATAGAATCCACCGTAACGCGAATCCCGCCCTGTTCGACCGAGATAACTCGCACGTTGGATTGCCAATCTCCACAGCTCATCGCGAAGCCGCCATCTCCAACTGTCTTCCACGAGACATCGATCGGCTGTTCTTGCACCTGTAGACGAATCGATGGATCGCGAAAGGGATTGTTCCGGTAGTGCGGCGGCAACCCCGGCAAAATCTCAGCATCCGCTTGACGCAGCGCGTCTATGTACACCGCGACTACGACCGCAGCGACCAGATCTTCGGTAGGATCACCTCGCACAGTCAGCTCTTCGATGTGATCCGCGATAAAGCCCGTGTGGAACCTGCCGCTGGCAAACTGCGGATGATCGATCGTGTTGATCAAAAACTCGCGGTTCGTCTGTACACCGGGAGCGAAAAGCTGACTCAATCCCCGAATGAGTTTTCTTCGCGCGGATTCGCGATCAGCCGCGTGTGCAATCACCTTAGCGAGCATCGGATCGTAATGAATACCGACCTCAGCTCCTCGATCAACACCCGCGTCGATTCGCAAGCCTTCTACTGATTCTGGCTCGCACCACTCGAGGAGTGTACCGGCCGCAGGCAAGAAATCGATATTCGGGTCTTCAGCGTAAAGGCGAGCCTCAATTGCGTGCCCGGCCTGTCTGATCTCCTCCTGCTTGAGTGAAAGCTTATTGCCGGCAGCAATCTCAATCTGGAGCCTCACCAGATCGACACCGGTAATCATCTCAGTCACCGGATGCTCGACTTGAAGTCTGGTATTGACTTCAATGAAGTAGAACTCGGCTGTCGGCGTCAGGATGAACTCTACCGTTCCCGCGTTCGTGTAGTCTATGGAACGACCGGCCTCGAGCGCCGCGGCGCATATTTTATTTCGCAGCTCCGAGTTCAATGCAGGTGACGGGCTCTCTTCAATGACTTTCTGATGACGGCGTTGTATCGAGCACTCGCGTTCGTAGAGGTGAATCAGATTGCCGTGCTTGTCTCCAAGGATCTGCACCTCGATGTGCCGCGCGCCTTCGACATACTTCTCGAGCAACAAGTCGCCATCGCCAAACGCCTTCTCGGCTTCGCGCCGCGCTGCCTCGATCGCTTCGTCGAGTTCGCGCGGTTCGCGAACGATTCGCATGCCCCTGCCTCCGCCGCCGGCCGAGGCTTTAATCAAGAGAGGCATTCCTATCGGTTCCGCTCTTCCGCGGAGTACCTTTGCGGACTGTTCTTCGCCGTCGTAGCCGGGAACGACCGGTACCCCCGCGCCCGCCATTATCCTACGAGCGGTGCTTTTCACTGCGGCTTTGCGGATCGCGTCCGGAGAAGGACCGATAAATGTCATGCCGGCGGATTCGCAAGCCTCCGCGAAGTCGGCGTTCTCGGAGAGAAAGCCATAGCCCGGATGAATCGCGCGAGCGCCGCTCCGGCTGCCGGCTTCAATTATCTTCTCAATGTTGAGGTAGGAATCTTTCGACGCGGCTGCGCCGATGTGAACCGCCTCGTCGGCAAAACGCACGTGGAGGGCTCGCGCATCCGCGTCGGAGTAGACGGCAACGGTTGAGATGCCCATCTGCCGGCAAGTTCTCATCACACGAAGAGCGATTTCGCCGCGATTTGCGATGAGGATTTTATCGAAGGTTATCATCGCGATCGGACTAGTGCCTGAACACTCCCCACTCCATCGTTCCTTCCACTGGTCTGTTGCAAGACGCCGAGAGCGATATTGCTATCACGGTCCGAGTATCGCGCGGGTCGATGATCCCGTCATCCCAAAGCCTCGCAGTTGCAAAGTAAGGATCGGACTCTCTTTCGATCTGAGCCTCCAGAGCCATTTTCGCGGCGTTCAGCTTTTCTTCCTCGACGGGCAGTCCTTGCTTGGCTAAAGCCTCGCGCTTGATGATGTCCATCACCCCCGAAAGCTGCTGCGGACCCATCACCGCAATCCGGTGATTGGGCCATGTGAACAAGAAGCGCGGCTCGTAAGCTCGACCGCACATCGCGTAGTTGCCCGCCCCGTACGAACTCCCGGTCATGATCGTTATCGCCGGCACGGTAGAGTTCGACACCCCGTTGATCAGTTTTGCTCCGTTGCGGATGATTCCCTGCTCTTCATAAGTTCGACCTACCATGAAACCGGTGATGTTTTGCAGAAATACAAGCGGAATGTTCTGTTGATTGCAAAGCTGGATGAACTGAGCGCCCTTGGCCGCCGACTCGGACATCAACACCCCGTTGTTTGCAAGTATGCCTACCGAGTAACCGTGTACGTAAGCGAACCCGGTCACCAGCGTTGTGCCGTATTTGGATTTGAATTCCTCGAATCGCGAGCCGTCCACAATTCTCGCGATGACTTCACGCGACTCGAACGGGACTCGCACGTCGGCCGAAGCTATCCCCAACAATTCATCCGCAGGGTACAGAGGTTCTTCGACTGGACGCAGGCGAGGCCTTGGGGAAGGGTCGCAGTAATGCCTGACGATATCTCTGGCCATTCGAATCCCGTCGAGTTCATCCTCCGCAAGATAGTCCGACAGCCCCGATGTCTGCGAGTGCATTTCAGCTCCGCCCAATGATTCCTCATCGACCACTTCACCGGTCGCCATCTTTACAAGCGGCGGACCTCCCAGAAAAACCTGCGCCTGGTTCCTGACCATTATCACGTAATCGGACATTCCGGGCAGGTACGCACCTCCCGCAGTCGAATTGCCGAACACAACCGAAATGCTCGGGATGCGCAGCTTCGAGCGGCGAGTTATCTCGCGAAACCCGCGGCCTCCGGGAACGAAGATTTTTGCTTGCACCGGAAGATCAGCCCCTGCAGACTCGACAAGGCTAATGCTCGGCAGATGGTTTTCGGTACCAATATCGGAGAGGCGCCGATTCTTGAGCTGTCCGATCTCGCTGACCGCTCCGCCTTTGACCGTGGCCTCGTTGGCTATGATGATGCACTCTCGCCCGGAGACGAGGCCTACGCCGCCAACAACGCCGGCACCTATAAACTCGTTCTCCATTCCGATGCCCGCAAGCGGTGCGACCTCCAGAAAGTACGAGCCCTCGTCGAGTAGCATCTCTATGCGTTCACGCGGAAGCATCCGACCTCGCGCGAGATGACGTTTGACGTACTGATCGCCGCCTCCTTTGGTCGAGCGAGAGAGTTCGCGCTTCAATTTTTCGATTGCCGCCGAATTTGTTTCGTAGTTAGCTCTGTAGATTTCGTCGCTGGAATTGACGACCGTTTTGATGACTTGCATGCGCGCCTGCCGTCGTTGCGATGACCGAAGAGAATTGATAGCCTAGCGAAGCCCTGAGACAGTAAAGAACGCCCTGTTGCTTGTCAAGAAAAGGGCAGTTTGTCTGATCACAAGCCAGTACTTGGTTGCGTTTTATTCTCAACCCAAAAACGCAGCAACCAGAATTCACTGCAGCAGAGCGAGGCCAAAATGGGGCTCAAGGGCGATAGGGCCGTCTGGGACGCAGAGAGTCGCGGCATCGAGTTGATCGATCTCACGATCGGTGAGCTGTTCAACCGACAATGCGAGGCTCTTCCCGACAAGGAAGCGTTGGTCTACAACTATCCGGAGATCGGTCTCGAGTTGCGTCTCACTTACTCCGAATACAAGCGCGAAGTGGACCAGATCGCCAAGGGGCTGCTGGCGTTCGGAATTCAAAAGGGTGAACACGTAGCGGTGTGGGCCACCAATCTGCCCGAATGGGCGATGCTCGAGATCGCGCTGTCGAAGATTGGCGCGATTCTGGTCACGGTTAACACTAATTACCGCACCGCCGAGCTTGAGTATGTGTTGCGTCAGGGCGACGTCACTACGCTGTTCACGATTGAAGAGCATCGCGGGAATTCCTTCGTCGAATCCATGTACTGCATAGCGCCTGAATTGAAATCGCTGAGCGATCCGATTCGAGAAAAGCTGCGAAGTTCGAATCTCCCCAGGCTGCAACGTGTGATATTGATTGGCAACGAAGTAAAGCCGGGGATGATGCTCTATTCAGACGTGGCTCGATTGGGTTCCGAGTTGCCGGACGATAGGCTGATAGAGAGAGAGTCGAGTCTCGACCCACACGATGTGATCCAGATACAGTACACCAGCGGGACGACGGGGTTTCCAAAAGGTGTGATGTTGACGCACTACGCGATGGTCAATCAGACTCACGTCTCGTGCATTCTCTGCAGGTTGAGCCAGGATGACCGCTACGTAACGCCGATGCCGTTTTTTCACATCGCCGGGAGCCTCGGTGCAATCCTGTTTCCGATATACGTCGGCTGCACGCTGATCCCGCTGATAACATTCGATCCCGCAAAAGAGCTGGAACTGTTCCACAACGAGAAGGCGACCTTCTCGTTCAATGTTCCAACGATGCTGATCGCGATGCTTAACCATCCGCGCTTCCTGGCGGGAGAGTTCGACGTGTCATCGCTGCGCGAGAATATCAGCGGCGCGACGCCAGTGCCGATGGTCCTGATGGAAGAAGTCCTGGCCAGAATGGGAGCCGACTGCACGATAGTGTTCGGACTCACCGAAGCGACCGGGACAGTGACCCAGACGATTCAAACAGACAGTTTCGAACTCAAGTCCTCCACGGTAGGAATACCGCATCCGCACATTGACATAAAGATCGCGGATCCGGTCACCGGCGAGCCGCTGGGCCTCGGGCAATCAGGCGAGTTGATGGCTCGCGGGTTTCTCGTTATGAAGGGCTACTACAACATGCCGGAGCAAACTGCCGAAGCGATCGACAGTGAAGGCTGGTTGCACACCGGTGATCTGGCGACGATGAATGAGCTCGGCTACGTAAACATTGTTGGACGAGTGAAAGACATGATCATCCGCGGCGGTGAGAACATATATCCGGCGGAGATCGAATCGTTCCTCATGCGTCATTCCGACATCGCCGAGGCTCAGGTTGTCGGCTTGCCCGACGAATTCATGGGTGAGGAAGTCGCTGCGGTGATCCGGTTGAAGGCCGGCTCGTCGCTGACGTCTGATGAAGTCCTTCAATACTGCCGCGAGGGGATCAGCCGCCATAAGGTTCCAAGATATTTGAGCTTCACGACGTCGTTTCCATTAACTGCGAGCGGGAAGGTCAAGAAGTTCGAGTTGAGGAAGCAGTTGATTCAACATTACGGCCTTGTGGGCAAAGGGGCGGCGTGAGTACTGCGAAGGGAAGACGCGGGGACGCGGGGAGGAGGGACGCGGAGAGAAGGGGCGAAGGGCGAAGGGGCGACTCGGACGCGCAGATGCGTACACATTCTCCCAGGCATTGTCGTTATTAGCGTGTCACTTTCTCCGTGTCGCCCGTTCGCCCGTCGCCCCTTCGCCTTCCGCCCTCCCCGCCAACCACAACTTTCTCAACAAAACAAAGGCGCAACCTCCTCGATGCGCTTCCGCAATGCCGGCGACAGCCGCTCAAGGGTGGCCTGGAACTTCGGATGGGTCATGCCCGAACCAAGAAAAGTCCATCGCAACGCCTGATGTTGCTTAGTCACGAACTCTGTCTCTTCGTCTGATGTGAATGCGCGCCCAGTGCTGCGTTTCAGGTTTTCGAGATTGAATTCGGCCTGCTGTCGCAACCCCGAATCGAGAAAGCCTCCAATCTCCAAATACCCAGAAAGCGCCTGCTCCAATTCGGCCTCGCTTCGGCCTTCCGCCAGAGCTTCGACCATCAGGGTGTCCAGCTTCGCGTGCTGCGACTCCTCCATCCAGTGATGCCTGAGCAAACTGGTGAACTGGGGGTCGAGGTCGCGAACGTTCTTGATTGAATCTACGTAATGGCGCTGCGTCATCCATTCAAGGTGCAGGATCACCAACGCAACCGCCAAAGGGTCATGCGCAAGAATGGTCTCGGCGATTGCGCTTGGCGGCCCGATGAACAGGCACTCGGGCCCGAATCCCTGCTCGAAATCCTCGCGGAAGAGCTTGAAGAGCTGAATGTGCTTAGCCTCCTCCGAAGCGAATGACAGAAACGCGCGCACGCGGTAGTCATCATCCTGCAGGTGCGTGCGTGCGTGATCGAGCACGAATGGCAGAATGAACTCTTCTACCAGCCCGAATGCACACAAGTAGTCGAAGCCGCGAATCTGATTCAACTTCAACTTCTCGATGGGCGTAAGGAAACTGAGTTCCTCTACGCGTGCGAAAGATTCCGGCATCAGCGGGCTTGTGAAACTCAGTCGCTTGTCTCCACCGATGATGTCTTCAATACGCCAGTTCGCTCTCTGCGAAGCGGCCAACGTCTCCCGATAACTATACGTAATCTCTGATTGAATCGCGCTCATGATTATCTGTCTCCTTAGTTGGCTAGAATGATCCACCTTCAACCGTGCGGATGAACGCGATCCCGCAGTACTGATATCCAGGTCCGTTCATCTCTTCTACCATTCCCTTCATCTTACTTAGCGTATTTTTGGAATGAACGGGCTCCTGGGCAGTAGGCAGTGCGCAGTACGCAGTAGGGAGTAGGCAGCAGGCAGGGACAACAGGCGGTGCTGTGTATGTCATGCAATAGACTCCAGTAGACAGTTACCGCCAGTCCATCCAAACTGCCTACTGCGTACTGCGTACTGCCCACTACTGCGTAGATTTCATGATCTTCGCCGTGATGAGTAGCTCACTCACCGCTACAGCGGCGATGGTGACGTTTCAAAGCCTGCCATACGTGAGTCCACCGCGCGTGGTGTTACTTTCACTCTGCATGATCTGGCAGTTCTTTGCGACATTCCTGGCGCTGAAGATCATTATCGAGCGAGGAAAACGAACGTAGCTCAAGAGATTCAGTGAGGCGGTACGTTCCCGGCAGAGTCACGAGCTGCGATTCATCTCTGCTGAGGACGCGGCATGTGGTAAAGGTCGAGGACGGACCTTGTTACTTCGAAGGGCTGCGCGTCTTCGTTGTTGGCCATCACTGCGACGACGAAGCGCTTGCCGGGTATCAATACCATGTCCGTGCTCGTTCCTTGCTGACCGCCGCTGTGTGTGACGTACTTTTGGCCATCGATCGCAAGAACACCGAAGCCAATTCCGTAGTTCGATGGCCTTCCATTCTGTAGCTGGGGACGCCCGGTCGGGTGCCACATCTCCGCGAGCGTCTCCGGCTTCACGATTTTTCCGTCAATGAGCGCCACGCCAAACCGCACGAGATCTTCGGCAGTAGAAACGAGTCCCCCACCGGGAATCTTATAACTCGAGTCCATCAGCCCGGCATTTTCCACCTTCCCCTGCTTGAACTGATACCCACGCGCGCGGTGCGGCACGATCGTGTAGAGATCGTCAACGAAGGTATGAGTCATACCCGCAGGAAGCAGCACGTGCTCACGGACGTAGTCCCAATACTTCTGCCCGGACGCACCTTCGATCACGCATCCCACGACCGTGTACCCATAGGTGCTGTAGCTGTACTTAGTGCCCGCCTCAAACAGAGGCGCGTCGGCTGCAAAAATCGCGAAGCCGTCGCTCATGCTTTGATAGTGCTTCGTGCTGTCGACCTCGGCCCTGTCCTTATAGTGCCGAATGCCCGAGGTGTGAGTCAGAAGTTGTCGCGTCGTGATGGTTCCCTGCTGTTTGGGAAATGCGGAGCAATATTTTGCGATTGGGGCGTCGAGGTCGAGTTTGCCCGCCTCAACGAGTGTCATCGCAGCGGCGGCGGTGATCGACTTCGCGATTGAACCCGTGCGAATGAGTGTTTCGGAGGTTGCAGGCACGCCGTTCTCGAGGTCGGCAGTACCGAATCCCTTTGAGAAGATCATTCGCCCGTCCAGCGCGACGGCTACAGTCATCGCCGGTGTGTGCTGCTTCTCCAAAGTCGTTGTGACAATGCGCTCGATTTGCGAGCCCAAGTCCGCCGCCGGCTGCTGACCTGCAATAGCAACGGACAGGGACAAAACCAGGGCGAGGACTCCACCTGCTCGGGATTTCATTGGTATGCCTCGATTGAACATAGAAAAGTAGGCAGTAGGCAGTATGCAGTAGGCGCCAGGTTTATGACAACGAATGAAGGTAGACGGCGTGACGCCACGCTACTCACCCACCAACTGCCTGCTGCCTACTGCCTACTGCCTACTGCATACTGCATACTGCATACTGCCTACTGCCTACCGCCTTCACCTCAACATCTGTCTGAGCGCTCGGGGTGACACACCGAATGTCCTTTGCACATGACGGCAGAGATGGCTCTGATCCACGAAACCGGTCTGGAGCGCTATCTGACCGATTGAGAGTTCTCCTTCGCTGAGCAAGCTTCTCGCGCGTTCCACCCGTCGCTTGATCAGGTATTGATGAGGCGACAATCCAACTGCCTCACGGAATAGAATCTTGAAGTGCGAGACGCTAAGACCAACTACCGCGGCGAGATCCCCTAGAGAAACGTTCGCTGCAAGATTGTCCTCGATGTAAGCGAATACCTGTCTGAGCCTGCGATCCGACAATCGTTTATTAGGCCTTCGGACGTCGACCGGTGTCGAACTGTGGCAGCAGACCAATCGCGTAGCGACTGCCATCGCCAGGCTGTCAATGTATCCAGGGCCGCAAGGACAGCCGCACTCCATTTCTTCCTTCAGGACCCATCCGATGTGTTCCAATTGACTGTCGCGCACCTGGAAGCGGTTCCTGATCTCTATCCTGGACGGATCAAGATTTAGTTCCTCGGCTGCCTTAGTGAGGAGCGCTGCAGACAGGCTCAAGGTCAGGAACGTGTCCTTGCCGCGGATTTCCCATGTGCTCGGAGTTCCAGCGGGAATGACGTGGATATCCCCGTACACTGATGTCCCGGAGTGATAGAGGCCTGCCCTGCGGCAAGAAACCTGAACTGGCGGTCCGGCGTGGATCGAGACCCTCAGTTCCTCCATTCCCGGAACTTCCACTAGGCCGGGCATATCGGTCAGCAGACTAAAACTAAAACCGTTGTGACTAACACGAGCCGATTCAGGTATCGAATTCATTGTGCCCCCCCGAGCAGTAGGCAGTTTGGGCTGACTACGCGTTACTGCCTGCTACATACTGCATACTGCCTGCTGCCTACTCCTCATCCCTCTTCCCTGACTGGCCAAACACATAGCGCCAGCCGCTCGCAGTACGGACATAGGTATCGCTGAACCAGACTCGATAGTTGAATGGTTCTCCACGATCCGTTCCCTTTGCCCACAATAGCGCGGTCACTACAGCCGTGTCGCCCCAAACTCGCACGGTTTGGTGCGTATCTTCCTGCCGCTCGTAGATTACTCTGTTTTCCGCGGCCTCCGTCAACAGGTCGGCCTTGGTGAACACCTTTCCATTCCCGGTAACGAGAATAAAATCATCTTCGAGGATGCGATCCATCGTCTCGACGTCATTGTTCTTTACCGCTTCCTGGTATTCGGTGTCGAGTGCCGCTACAAGCATTTGCACGCTCTGCATCGTTGTGGCCAGGTTGTCGATCCGGGTTGCTTGAGAACTCATTTGCAAATCCTCCATCGCTAGAAGTGATTCACGACTTCCCAATCTTATTCGTTCGGGGTTAATCGAATCTCCCCCCTCGCAGGCCGTTGGATCGCCGCCGGATCCAGCGCGGCACTTCGTGAGCCGAAACTGCTGACTGCTTTCCCGCAAGTCAGCACCACGCACGGCCTGCGCTGGGGGATTCACAAAACTCGCAGCACTGCACCATTCAGCAGGCTGAACGCAACACTCGAGCGCAGAAGCTCCACCGCACTCGATCACTGAAGCTTGAGCGCGCTTGCAAGCCCTCGCTGCTGTCTAAGCGTTTGCCTGATGTGTCCGGGCAGGGACGTCGACACTGCACGACTAGTCGACTGGACGTTTTCATTGCCACCGCCCGCAACCGGAATCGCTACAAACGCCCTAAGCTGTCCGGTCGCAGGATCGAAAGCCCTGCCGGTGATCTCTCCGCTGTCATTGATGTCCTGCGCGTTGAGCAGGACCCCGTTGAACCCCGGCGCTATGAAATCGTTCAGATTCTTTTGGACAGCGCCTTCCCACAGCACCGCCAGACAATCGCCATCAATCGTGCATGAAGATCCTACGACCTGTCGCTGCTCGTTTATGCCAGTCGCCTGACTGAAGACATGACCGGCCAATGGCAGCGGATCGAGCGCGTGAATGCCGTCCTTTCGTGTCCAGATGAACGCTCGAAGCAGGTTGCCATCGAGGTCGTCGGGGTCAGTGCCTGCGAAACCTACTATGTCTCCGCGCTCATTGATGGCCATAGGAGTGTTCCAGAGTTCCACGCCCAGATTGCCAATGTCAGTGACTGTCTCACCTTCCCAGACCACCGCGTGCTTGGCGGTTCGTCTGCCGACAGCCTGATCGCAAATGCCGGTTATGCCGACGATCTGTCCACGGTCGTTGATTGCGGTGGCGGCGCCGTTTGTGTCGCCGGAAAACAAAGGAAGTTTTTGGATCTGGCGCGTGTCGGGTGCCCAGACTACCGGTCGAAACTGGAGAACTTGAGTGCCTACGCAGGTCGAATCGTGGATACCGTTCTCCGCCCAACCGACTACCTGGCCGCGATTGTTAGCACCAGTCGCAAAGCTGTTGTTGCCGCCGGGCAAAGGGTTCAGAGGTTTCATCAGGCCGTTTTCCCAAACGAACCCAAGACAGGTAAATCCTGTTCTTCTCGGTCCTGAGAAAAAAGCACCGCAACTCCACGTTTCTCCGTTGGGTTCGGGTGCATCTGTCTGGGAGATTCCGGCGAGAATCCCTCGATTATTCTTAACCGGCCAAGCCACGCTGCTGTTCTTGTCTGGTCCTCCAAGCGTTCCGAGGTCGATCAAACTACCATCTCGCCACAGTGTAGCGTGTCGGTTCTGGTTTCCAGCCAATCGGGAGAAGCCGGCTATCCAACCTCGATTGTTGATGCTGTTGCCCCTGCTATTTGAACCACCGAGCGAATCGAGATACGACACCTGATACTGCTGTGCTGAAGCGGCTTGTGCCAGAGCTAACACGCAGCACACGGGTAACAGGATTGCTTGAAGTATCCAACCGGCCTTGTGGTTCATGACTCGAGTCCGCTTCCCGAAGCGAAAGGCTATGTTGTCGCAACCAGCCACGGGTCTCTCGTTACTGACAGGCAGCACGAATAAGGGAGCGGAAGGGGAGTCGAGAACTTGTCGACGTCTGTTCATTGTTTCTTCTCCTGAATTAATGATTGTCTGAGTTTTTGTTTTCCCTATCTCAAGACTGCCAGCGTCTTGATATACGAGTAACGCTTGCTGGAGTGGCTCTTGCAAGAGGTTCACTGCTGGGCAGGAAGTTTTTCAGCCAAACCTACAAATCGGCGTCCGAATGTTAGGCAGTAGGCAGTAGGCAGAGAGGAGGCTAAGGGGCGACGCGGAGACGCGGGGACACAGAGACGCGGAGACAACGCGGCGATGGGGAGAAGTGGCGTGACGGAGCTGTGCTCTCCGCGTCACCGCGTCTCTCCTCTCCGCGTCGCCCATTCGCCACCTTCGACTCATCCCTCATCCCCCACTCCCTCGGAACTCAGTGGTGCGAACTGGCGTAAGCAACCATGGCGGTCGAAAGGTGATCTAATCTACTGTGAAGAAGCTTAAGTACTTCAGTCAGATATTTGGCTTGCACCCCGTTTCAGCGGTCGCGCTCATCGTCGTCGACTGGCTGTTGTTCGGCGAAGAGGTTGCAACGGGCGGTGTAGGTTGGTTGGTTTCCTTGCCGGCGGGTCTCGTCCTTGGACTCGCGACGATCCTAATTCAGAAACGCGTCTACAAGGATGAGGCAGGAATTGCCACCGCCAAAGGTCTCGTAGCAGGCGTCTTGACTGCGATTCCAGCGCCCTTGTCCTCGTTGGGCTTGCTGCCAATGGCGGCATTTGGCGCCATCAGAGCAGTATCCACCAGACAGCGCCAGCTCGCTCCGGGTCGGCCTGAGTATTGAGTCATACTCAGTCTGTCTTCCGCTCGTCGTGTGATGACGGGCCGCCGCGGTCACTTCTGCATCACTGACAAATAAGCCTGCCAGGGGCCTACTGCCTCGCGATACTGCTTAGCCATCGTACGAGCTATCTGAACGAGATGATCCTGATCGTGCGCCACCCAGGTCGCAAGCAGTTCCCCGAGGGTCACCTGACCCAGTTCCGGATGCTTGCCCTTTCTCGATAAATCCTCCGGTCTGAGAGACATGCTCCTGAGCGCGTCGATGTTTTCCCGTCTCAATACTTCGAATGTCCGCAGCAGTTCCTCCGGCGACTTGCCCCGGTTCTCGTCAAACTGCGCGAATCGATCGAACGGCTCAAACGCTCTGCTCTCTCCTTCTTGCAGAATGATTCTGGCGCGGGGAATCCAATCGGTGCGCTCGCCGTGGATGAGGTGACCGACTACATCGTATGGGCTCCAGGTCGTCTCGCCTTCGTTCATGCTGATCCACTCCGAAGGCAAACCATCTAGCATCGACCTCAACACGTTTGGTGTGCGACTCAATATATTGATTGCGTGATCAAGTTTGAATTCCATAATGCCCTCGCAAGTTCGATTAGAACTCTGATCTGCGAATCTGACAATCTTGTTGGGCGTCCATCTTCTCCTTGTCGATTGTATCGAGTCTTGCGAGCCGGACGAAGTCGACGCTCGAGTTCCATCGATTCAAAAGGAAGGGTGTTGCTTATTCGAGAGGCGACAAGCTCCACCATGCAGGCGAGCGAGGCGTTAATAACTCGGTACAGGGCACGGATCGCTTCAGCTCGCTCCAAGAGCGAACAGAATTAATTCAAGCTTAGATCGATGTCGCGGCAGCGACTTCAGTCTCCGGTCGCGCTCCGCCCTCCGGCTGACTGCTCGTTCGGAGAGATATTTCGGCTCGCGGCTCGAAGCTGTGTAGCGTCGATCATGTTGAGTCCGGTAACTGTGCGGAAGCCCGGAGGTATCTCGCTTTCGAAGCGCTTGAGCCCCGCCTTGTTCCGGGTCTTCCCGCTGAAGTCGAGGTAAAGGTGCTTGCGCATGAAGCGGTCCGGCAATCCGGCAAGTCTGTACAGCGGGTACTTGACCCCGCTTCCGAAAAGCTTTCGCCCAAGCATCCGATAGTAAACCGGCACACCAAGCGTGTATTTGTAGCGGTCGAATGATCCGCCGCGCCAGAACTCCAGATTGTACTTCCAGCAAGTGAAGAAGAATTCCCATTGCAGGTCGGTCATCTCGATCAGCTTGGCGCTCTCTCTCTTCTGCATCCGCGTGTCCTCGAGCGGAACGAACCACGTGGGTACGAACATTCCTTTGGCATCGCGGAGGTCGAACAAAAAGTCAAGCGATTGTCGAGTGTCCTCGTCGGTCTCACCGGGCAACCCGATAATGAACGTGCAGAATGGAAACCAGTTGTGCCGGTTGAGAATCTCCATGCCCTTGAGCACCACGTCCCGCCACTGATGGGCACGGTATGGATACGCCTTGCCCTTCATAAAAGTCTCAAACAGCCGCGGGCTGCCAGTCTCGAGTCCGATGATCGCATCGACGATACGGGTTTTGGGATCGGTTGACTCGGGGTGCGTAAGGTGTGAGTACGGTACGGTGAGTGGGGTCAAGCGCTCGATGAGCGTCGGGTCCTTGACTACGGGCGCCATCGTCAGGTGCGAGAGCTGCATACTCTCGAGGCCCGGCACTGACACAACCTGTTGCAGCATCCTTTCGAGCGCCGGAACATTGGTCTCGAAGTTGGGGAGTTGCTCGAAGAGGAAGATATCTTCGCTGACCAGCATGATTTCCGTCGCACCTTCCTCAACGTTGACGCGAACACTGTTGAGAATGTGCTCTAGCGGAAACGAGCGTCCAACCTTAGTGGCCGGCCCGCAGAACTGGCAGCCGCGTCCGCATCCCCGAGTAATCTCGACGACTCCGAATGTCGAGCGATGCCTTACGACCGGTATTTCTTCCACCGTAGGCTGCATGGATTTCGGGATCTTGATAATTTTCGGGAGGGACGGATCACCGTCAAGTATCCTCTTGAATACATCGCCAAAGACGCGCTCTATTTCGCCGTCAATCAGGTAATCGACATTGAACTCTTCGAGTCGGTTCGCGCGCTCGAGCTGCCAGCCTCCCGGGCCTCCAACGATGATCTTGGGTTTGTACTTCTGGATGACCGGATGCTTGACGATGCGCAGGAACTCACTCGCGTTGACCGGCATCAGGTTCTCGCCACCGAGCTTGGAGTAGACGTCGGTGGCGTAGGAGATGCCAAGGGGATTGTGCGCGTGGATGGCGAGGATCTTAGTCTCTGGGCCAACGAATTTTTCGAGGTTCTCGACGTAGCAGGTGACTACGTCGTCCTCCGAGTAGTGACGGAGGAGCAGAGTCTCTACCATTCGCAAGCCGTTGGGGACATACTTAGCCCTGCCGTCCGGCCATGACTCATTGAGCAGCGCCTCAGCGTTAATGAAGGTATTGCGGAACTTCGCTGGTATAGTTGCCGACAGCATTTGCTGCCATATGCTGTGGCGCCACTCGCTGGCTTCGCTGTTGGAAGCAGTAAGCACTATTCTGGGTGAGCCCACTTTGGCCGAGCCCCCTTCTCTTCAAAGTTGTGTGCGGGTCCTGCGCTAAAGCTGAGACTTAAACAGAATGTTGCAAAGAAGACCCGTATTTTTACATAAAATATCGCCCTTGCAAAAGTACTTTGTTACCAAACCCCCAAAACGCCCCAGCGCTAGTCCGCGGTTCTCGACTCCGACGGTCTACGAACCACAACTGCGGCATACTCAAAATAAATAAGGGTGGGATTGAGCGAAGGGGCGAAGGGGCGACGCGGAGATGAGGGGATGAGGCCCTCATCCGCTCATCTCCTCACCCCCTCATTTTTTGCCCGCAGTCTTGTTAGCCGGATAAGTCACGGTTATTTTTCCGTTGATGGAGTTCGATGGTCTGCGTGAGAATTTATTGACCGTTCTCGACGATTCCCCCAGCCACAAGAGCTTTACTTCACCTCGATTCGCACGCTGGCGCGTGGGAAGGACTGGCTGACCGCATGAATGTACTCGATTTCCAGAGAATGAAGAACGAGGGTCGCAAAATCTCGATGGTCACTTGTTACGACTACACAAGTGCGCGGGTGGTGAACGAATCCGGTATCGACTGCATCCTGGTTGGCGACAGTCTGGCGATGACCATGCACGGGTACCCCACGACTCTGTCGGCGACCACCGGTATGATGGCAATGCACACTGCGGCTGTTGCGAAAGGTGCACCGTCGAAGCTCATCATTGCCGACCTCCCTTTCCTTTCATATCGCAAGGGTCTTAAACCTGCGATGGATTCAGTTCACAAGTTGATCAGGGCGGGCGCTCATGCAGTTAAGCTCGAGGGCGTGCGGGGTCATGCAGACATCGTGAAGCACATAGTCGACTCCGGAGTGCCGGTGATGGGACACCTCGGCCTGACGCCTCAGTCGGTCAATGCCCTGGGAGGTATGAAGCTGCAGGCTCGGGACAACGCCGCGGTGGACGTCCTCACTGCGCAGGCTCTTCAGCTCGAAGAGGCCGGATGCTTCTCTCTGGTACTCGAGTGCGTGCCGTCGGAAGCCGCCCGGAAGATGACCGCCCTTCTGAAAATTCCAACCATCGGCATTGGAGCTGGTCCCGGCGTAAGCGGACAGGTGCTTGTATTTCAGGACCTGCTCGGGCTCAATCCGAACTTCCGGCCCAAGTTTCTGAGAACCTATGCAGGGTTGTTTGAATCAGTGCGAACTGCGCTCAACGCCTACGACAGAGACGTCAAGGCCGGGGCGTTTCCCTCCGAAAACGAGAGCTATTCATGAAAGTAATCCGGTCAGTCGCGGAATGGAGACAGGAGCGAACGCGCTTTCCTTCGGGCACCGTCGGCTTCGTAGCGACGATGGGCGCTCTGCACGAAGGTCACGCAGCCCTCATTCGCCGGTCGCGCGCCGAATGCGAATTGTCAGTGCTGAGCATTTTCGTTAACCCAACCCAGTTCAACGATCAGCAGGACCTGCTGAACTACCCGAGCACCGAAGAGAGTGATCTAAAGGTCGCGCTGCGTGAGGGAGTGGACTTCGTGTTCATGCCCGATTTCGAGTCGATGTACCGGGATGAGTATCGTTATCGAGTGATCGAGACCGCCTTTTCCCACGAGCTTTGTGGCGCGTATCGGCCGGGCCACTTCGATGGCGTGCTCTCGGTGGTCCTCAAGCTGTTCAATCTGGTGAAACCCGACCGCGCCTATTTCGGCGAAAAGGACTACCAACAACTCGAGTTGGTGCGAGGAATGATGGATGCGTTTTTTCTCGACATTGAGGTTGCCGGCGTCGCCACGGTCAGGGAAGCTGACGGGCTGGCGATGAGCTCGAGAAACTCGAGGCTGTCGCAGGAGCAACGAGCGCTCGCGCCGGCGTTCCCGCGAATCCTCCGGTCGGATATTGGCGCCGGCGAAGTTGTGAAGCGTCTGGAGGAAGCGGGCTTCCAGGTAGATTACGTTGAAGATCGCCTGGGCCGCCGATTTGGAGCGGTGAGGCTGGGAGACGTGCGACTCATCGATAACGTGACGTTTTGACTCTACCGTCCGGCCTTGATGTCGTAGGCCCAAAGCGTTCCGATGTCCCGGATGTAGAGCCTGCCATTAGAAATCACCGGATAGGTCCACGCTTTCTCGGGGTACGGTCCGAGTCGTCTGCGTTGCGGCTGAGCCGGCGGTGTGAACCGGCCCTTTTCCCGATACGCCTCAGGCGTAGCCTCAACCAATGCGACGGTTCCGTTCGCGCCGTGAACATAGAGGAAGCCGTCGGCGAATGCTACTGAGCCTATGCCGATGCTCTCGGCATTCCATTTCACTTTGCCCGTGGTGAACTCCACTGCGACCAGGTTGCCGCCCGCGTCCTCAGTTCCGTACAGATAGTCGCCCACCAATACCGCGCCACCAATGCCGTTCGGCAGACCGCGCTGGAAGTAGACCTGCTCCGCCGCGACTCCGCTGGCGTCGGGCTTGAGCTTGATAAGCCCACCCCCAATGTTCATCGCTCCACCGTACACATACCCATCGCGCGCCACCGGCGTGGGTATCTGCGCCATACCCTTGGCAACGTCCTTGTATCGCCAGAGAAACTGGCCGGTCTTAGCATCAACTCCGACTAAGCCCTTGCTCAGGAACTGCACATATTGTTTGCGCCCGCCCGCGTGTACGACTATAGCGGACGCATAAGCCGCGGGCTCCCCGCCGGAGAAGGCCGATGTCCAGACGACCTCGCCTGTCTTCTTGTTCAACGCCAGCATCGTGGCCTTGGCTCCGCCGGGAGTCACTACAACAACGTCACCGTCAACTAGTGGCGACTCTGCATAAGCCCAAACGCCGGGGAGTCCGCCAAACTCGTTACGAAGGCTTTTTTGCCAACGAATCTTCCCGGTCTTTGTTTCAAGACATGCGAGGTCGCCGTCCGACCCGAGCGCATACATGAAGTCTCCATCAACCGTAGGAGTGGACCGAGCCTTCGCGTAGAGAAAGTCCTTCGGGTTTCCGACGTTGCCGATGCGGGTCGTCCAGACAGGCTTGCCGTCTTGAGTGGAGAGAGCTTGCACAAACTCGTTCTCCATGCCGCGGTTGCTCATAACGTAGATCCGCGACCCTACTACCGCGGGGGACGAGTAGCCGTCTCCAATATCGTTCACCTGCCAAAGCAGTTTCGGTCCTTGCACTGGCCATTGCTTCAACAGCCCGCTTTCCTGCGAGATGCCATTCCGCTGAGGGCCGCGCCACTGCGGCCAATCAGAGCTTGAATTGGTCAAACCCGCGGAGCTGGTCACTGATACGCCGGAGATGCACAAATATATTGCACCAATGGCAGTTAACAACTGTGCCTTCATATTCGTCCCTCCCGCCACTGCGAAGCCGATTATGACAGGTTGCCATTTCTATAACGCACGAATCGTATTCTTATGAACACGACCCACCGCGGGAGGGTTTCAGCGGGCGAACTGGACGGGCAACTCGATCACTTTCGATCCGGAATCAGGTATTGCACCGCGAACGTGATCAAGGTAGTGATGGCCGCTGCTTCTGCCGCGGTCGCAGACTTCCAAAAAGCGATGATCAGGGTGGTGATCGCCGCGGCAAGGGCTCCAACACCCACTTTCGCTGTGGGTGCCCAATCAGTCTTGGTGGCGGAAGCAACGTTGGTCGTAGCGGTGCCTCCCGGGGCTGTTGTTGCGGGCAGTGTTGTTGCGTTCGCTGACATAGTTCTTATCTCCTTACAGGATTCGACTTCGCTTCGAGGCCCTGGGCCCCGATGCTACAGTTCTCAATCCTGTATGACCCGCCACCGGATTCCATCACATGGAACCTGCCATCGTCTTTCAAAATGCGGCTGCCGCAGTGCATTATTGAAGCCGCCTGATTGCAACTGATTCGGTAGCCCTTGTTCCCAATGGACACCACGAACAGACGCATCTTCATTCTCTCTCCGGCACGCTGTGACGGGCTGCGGGCTAAAAGACTGATCTCGGGACAAGGCGAGTTCCCTCTGGCACAGGAGCTGAGCTTGGGCACCGCAACGCTTGGAGCAGTTTTTTCTTTCTTGAGTGCTCTGTACTTTCGAGGCAAGCTGACTTATGCCAAGGCATTTGCCAATCCTCCCAACGGCGTGCCCGGCGTGCTTGTAATAACTCCGGGGGCCGGTCTTTGTGCCGATCAGCAGTTGGTTGGGATTGAAACGCTGAAAAGTTTTGCCGCCGTCGAGATTGACGAGAAGAATCGCTCGTATCGAGAGCCGCTGGAACGCGACGCGAAAAGCATTGCGCAAAGGCTTTCGGCAGAGTGCGAAGTGGTCTTCCTGGGCAGCATCGCTACGGACAAGTATCTGCAGATCCTGACCGACGCTTTCGGGCCCTCTTTGAGATTTCCGATCGATTTTATCGGTCGTGGCGATATGAGCCGAGGCGGACTGTTGCTGAGGTCTGTGGAGAGCGGCACTGAGTTGGACTATGCGGCAGCTTCGGGAATGAAGTACCGAGGCCCTCGTCCGCAAAAGCTGCCTAAGCGGCCAAGAATGAGACCTCGTTTCACCGATAGCGATAGAGCTTGACTCGTTGGATATCGAATTTGCCACTCGCCAGCCGGATGTGTCTGCCTTGATGAGTTTGAGAAGAAATGTAAGTGTGAAAGTAATCGCACGGCGCCCGAGCCAAATTCTCGCGGACTCAGGCCATGAATTATGAACCATCGACCTAAGCGCTCCGCGATTGGCTGGTATCAAAGTTATAGCTTCGAAGCCGCTCGACCTCTGAAGGACTCAACAACAAATCCTTGATAATTGGTTGGGGCAACTCACGTCCTTTTTCTCGCGTAAGGTCCACCCTCTTAGCGGTCAGCGTTGTTGTTTCGCCGCAGTTCTTGCACCGATCCAGATCCAGCCGAATCCACTCCACATCATTACGCGTTCGCGGTCCAAGCGTCGCGAGGTAATCAAAGTCCTTTGCCTCGAGCCTAGAGCTTAGCTCCTCCGTGCCCCAGCCGTGAGCCTCGAGCACGTTCTTCTCCTTTTCGCACCAATGCTGACACGCCTCGCAGAAGACTCGGTCTCTGACGAAGATGCGCGCAACGTACATCGAAAACCCGATGACAATTACCGCCTCTCCGACCCAGGCCACCCACAGCACAAAACCTGTCTGAACTGAATAGCCTATTCTCCACGCTCCGTTTTTGTTGATCCAACCAACGCTTTGGAGGAGAGCCGCGGGACTTGTGAGAAGGTGCAAGAACTTCATGTTCATGCCCGACCGGTCTCCCAGGACGGCATCGGGCCACGCGGCCCAAGCAACATAGAGCGCGATGAGGCCTACTAGTCCGCCCGCGAACGCCGCTATCAGGTTGTTGCGAACACGTTGCCGTGCCAGCAGCAGTCCGGTAAACCATCCCGATGCTGCCCCGAGAATCACGCTCGCCATCATGTTGAAGTAGATGAATGGATCGAGGGCGTCGAAGTAAGCATAGATCAGCGCGAGGAAAGCTCCCACAGCACCCCCACCGGCGATCGCGACCACCAACCCGCCCGTAGGAAAGCGCCCCGAATGTCTGTAATAGCTACCGGCTTGTTCAGTCATGAGCGCCATTATCCATAGAGATGGACGAATGGCAAAGAGATGTTGAGTGGTTATGAAGAAAGAAAAGCTTCGAGTTCCGTGTGGACTTCGTCTGGCAACTGCTCAGGCAAGAAATGACCGCCGGCAAGCGCCTTACCCTTTACTAGCGTGGCCCTCTCCTTCCAGGTCGCTACCACATCGAAGAGAGGTTCCATCGCTCCGTTACTGCCCCACAGCGCCAGCAGCGGACACTGGACCTTCTTCTCAAGATCAGCCTTGTCGTGCTCGAGATCGATCGTAGCCCCAGCGCGATAGTCCTCACACATTGCGTGAAGAGTCCGCGGATCACTGAAGCAGCGAAGGTAATCTTCAAACGCCTCATCGCTGATCGCACTCGGAATAAGTCCTCTGAATGCCCACGCCCGCAATATGAATTCCGCGTTACTCGCAATGAGGGTCTCAGGCAGAGGCGACGGTTGGATAAAGAAGAACCAGTGAAAGTACACGCTTGCGAATTCTCTCGTCACCGTCGTGTACAACTTGTACGTGGGTACGATATCCAGCACAGCAAGCTTTGTGACCGCTTCGGGGTAATCCAGCGACATACGATGGCCAACTCTGCCTCCGCGATCATGCCCGACCACCGCAAAATGATTGAACCCAAGCTGCCGCATAAGCTCTAGTTGATCTCGAGCCATCGCACGCTTGGAGTACCCCTCGTGATTGATCCCTTCCTCAGGCTTGCTGCTGTCACCGTAGCCCCGAAGATCGGTAGCTATAACGGTGAAACGTTGTGCGAGCATTGGAGTGATCTTATGCCACTCGATGTGCGTCTGCGGCCAGCCGTGCAGGAGCAGAACAGGCGGCCCGCTCCCGCCGATCACGCCGTTGATAGTTGCGCCAGTGGTCTGTTGGCGCACCTCGCTGAATCCAGGGAAGAATTTCAGGGTGGATCGCTGCGGCTCGTGCTGAGGCGGAGATGACTGTTCGGTAGGAATCATTGCACTCGATGGCAACGACCGGCTAGCGGGAGCGCCGACGCGGCTAATGGGACCGGTGCATCAGCGCGTTTACTTCCACCACGGGTGCCGGCAAGAATCGAACAATGTTGGCGAGCGCGCGAGAGACGTACTCACCTTTCTCGCCTACCGGTGCGACATAGTGTAGAGCGATCTCAGCCGCTTGAATACCTTCTAACCGAGCGATAATCCACGCTGAGAGATACTGAGAAGCAAGGCAGCCACCTGCTGTGGCAACGTTGTCTTTGGCGAAAAAAGGCCGATCCAGCACTTCGACACCCGCTTCCTGCACCCACGGCTTGGTGACGAGGTCTGTACACGCCGGCACCCCACGCAGCAGGCCAAGTTTTGCGAGAATCAATGTGCCCGAACACTGGGCGCCAATCAATTGCCGAGACGGATCGAGCTCGAGCTGGCTCATCAATTCCGGCGTCCTCACGATCTGTTGCGTGTTCACACCGCTTCCAACTATGACTGCGTCCGCGTTACAAGCGTGGCTGAGAGAGATCTGTGAATCAACTACTAGACCGTTCATCGAGGTGACGCGGTCATTGGGGCATGCGATCGATACTCTCCAGTCGGTTGCGTTCACTCGATTCAAGATTGTTAACGCAACAATCGAATCGATCTCGTTAAATCCTTCGAAAGTCAGAATCGCTATCTTCATACGACCCTCTCGCGTTCAACCCGGTTGAGTTGATCCGACCGCCGCGAGCCCAGATAAAAACTATAACAAATCTCGGAGCTGCGAACACGGGAAGGCGTCAGGTCCGATAGTCGGAGTCCCCAATCCTCATTGCGGACCCCCTAAAATACCTATTCGACTCGAATGCTTTAGACAGCAAATCGCGTCTGTTATAACAGGGGCGAAGCACAGCCACCGGCATACAAGCGCAGCACATAATCGGGTCGTCAATGGCAGTTCCGTTCTTCCTGGTGCTTTTGCCCTAATCGCAGGACTTCTCGAAGACGAATGTACGCACCGACGAAGATTGCGTGTGGCGTAAACGTCTTTTGGTTCATAGGGACACGTTCACGGCGTTAACTCAGATCTGCAAGTGCGCCGATGCGCGGAGAACAATCGGCATGGAACAACCTCACATTGTTTTCTTCTTCCCACCAACCATTTTCGTATGGACAGGACTGGCTCTCGCGATAACGCTCGCGATTACTATCATCGTTCCGAAGTGGAGGCATCGCGCATCGATCCAATCCAACTTGTTGCTGCTTATCTGCCTCTTGTTGTTGCTGTACGCAATATTGGATACCCCGATTGGACATCGTTGGACGCTCGTTGTTGGCCTGCTTCCGTCGATACTTGTTGCTTATCAGGCATTCTTTCTTTGGCTCTACCAACCCAAAGAGACGAGGACACGGAAAAGTGACACACCCGAAACCTGGGAAGACAACTTGCTCGAGAAATATCGACTTCGTGCGCTGAACTCAGTCAGCGGGCACTTTGGGGTGTCGACTCTATCGATTCGATACCTGTTCCCGGCGGTGCTGCTCGGTATCGCGGGCGTGATCATTCTTCACGTTTTGGCAACACCCGCTGATTTCTTTTCCTCGGTCACATTCCTATCAGGGAAGGAAATCAAAGACTTGAGCACCGAGCCGACCATAGAAAAGATCTTTACGGGTCTGAAACTGGGTGCGATCGGCGCTTACACTTATGTTTTGTTGGAGCTGGGACAACGAACGTTTCGCCACGACATCACCGGTGCCAGTGCGATGTGGTGTCTTGTGAACCTGATACTAGGGCCCATCCTCGCCGCCGCGGTATCGGTTCTCTTGCGAATGTCAGAACCGACAAATAGCGAGTGGTGGGCTGGCGGAGTTGTGCTGTTCTTTACCGGCTTTGCTCCACGAAGAGTCATAACGGCTTTGACTACATTCGCGGTCCAGTTATTGAAGCTCGGCGGACCGGGAGTAGTAGTCCAGTCGAGACTGGTGCCCCTCAGCAAGATTCGAGGCATCAGCGCACAGGTCGAGGAACGACTTGGTGAGGAAGGGATCGGTGACGTCAGCTCTTTAGCGCAGGCCGAGCCTGTCCGCCTGCTCCGCAATACCAGCTTCGACCTGAGACAGATACTCGCATGGATCGACGAAGCGATTCTGATGAATACTCTGCCCAAGACCTGGGAGGTGCTTGAGGAGCAGGGCATAACGGGCGCAATCGACCTGGCCACGTTTCGCAAGAAATTCAATTTTGACGAGAAGGGGGCAATAATGCCTCAGAGCATGCCCGGAACACTCAAGGAACTTGCGGGCAAGGGCAATATTCTACCAGAGAGCCTGGCGTACACGATTGAGCGGCTGTCTGAAGACGCACAAGTGCTGTACGTTTGGGCGCTCTATCAGAACTTCACCGAATTCGGCGGTGCAGGCTCGGAACGAAAGAATCCCTCTGGCTCCGGAGATAAACCCGGCCCGACGGATGGCAGCGAGGCGAACTGGTGGTCCCGCTTGTGGGCCCAGCGCGGATAGATTTTGACGCTCAATCAGTTTCGCTACCGTTCGTGCCTGGCCTTTCCATGCACTGAACAGTCTCATTGAGGCGGCTCAGACCCCGGGTGCTCTCCTGTGTTGCCAAAGACGTGGTAGGTCACTCCGTCCCACGCATTGTGAATGCCAACAAAGAGGAGGATCAACGTCGCACCGCCCACCATGAACAGTGCAGTACGCTCATAGATGTGAACCATGAAGGCGGCAACGGCCAGCGTTGCATATGAAGCAATTGGAAGCAACAGATGAAACAACCAATCCTCGAACACCGGCTCGTAGACGGTCTGCATCTTCACACGCCGGGCAACTATGATCGAGTATAAGACTCCACCGAGACCCACCAATCCCCAAAAGACCGCGACAAAACCGATCGCATGCCAGGGAGCGCTCGCGACGGCCGCTAACAGGAGCACGACTGCGAAATGAACTACGCTCGGCGTCGCAAAGGCCGCGCCGGCCTCCGCCACGCGTAGCGGCGGCCTCTGGGCGATGAGGGTCAGAACGACGAACTGCAACCCGATCAGAGCGCCAGCCGATGAGCCGACAATTACATAAAAGCTATTCCATTGAGTGAGCTCCGGCATTGCGTAACCCAATAAGGCATGCGTTACCTTCATCGGCCAAACGGATGAGGTCGTCGGGGAGACGATGCCTGCTCCCCCAGAACCAATAAGGTGAGAAGGGCGCACGCTGCCGCCCTGCTGCTCATCGTCACTGCAGACTCAACAGAACCAGTATCTCTCCCTGACCCTTGGCCAATGGCTCTAACGCCTTGCCAATAATTGTGCCTGGCCGATGGATTAATGTGCCGCTCACCTTGATAGGCTGGGACTTCATGGCCACGCCTTCCCGGCCACTGGTTACAAGCAAGTCCCCGATCTTAATGGGGTGTCTTGTCGCATCTACCTTCACCTTAACCCTGCCAGTCGTGGCAACCATTACTTTGCCTTCCCCGCCTTCGCCAAGTATCAGGCCCGGTTTTTCCGACACAACGCCGGCGACATGCGTATCGTATGCGCTAGTGGAAGGACGCACCACATTTGGAAGTTCCAAATCCACACTTACAACTGTTCCGGCGTCGACTTTCTGATGTGCAGGAACCCATTCGGCGACGTCTTGATGTGCAGCGGCAACAAACCCTGTAGTTGTGACGTGGCTAGCCCGAATGTCACCTGCGACATCCAGCGCCACGGTTGGCGTGGTAGTGCCGATACCAACCTTGCCATCGCCAGTAATCCTCATTCGCTCCAATCTCGCGGACGTCGGACTTCCGGAAGGCGTTGTCTCAAAGTTTATAAACGCTCCGTTCGCGGTAGCCGTCCAATCCTGCTCAGCCTTGATCTTTATCGTTGCCGCATTGAACAAAACGAGCGAAGTACCGTTGAACCCGGATCCTCCGATGATGAACATATCGGAGTTCGCGAGTGTGGGTGTCGGAGAATCAATCGTTCCTCCGAATCCCTTCCCTTGCAGCGCCGGGCCGGGAGTCGAACCGGAGCTCCGCAACTCGATGCGTTCCTTGTTTACACTGCCCTGAATGATCAACGTGCCCGTACCGGCTGCTTGAGGATTGCTGTTGCTGTCAATAGCTAGAAAACCCGTATCAGTGACTATCGAATCTCCAAGCGTTCCTGAACCGTCGACGAACTTAGAAATTCTATTCTGAGTTCCCGCCGCTAACGTTGGGGTCGCGGCAAGCTCCTGATTGAGGCTTGAAATCCTGCCCGACTGATCTAGCTTGACGCTCGACGCTCCGAGGGTTTTTCTCGCTGCGGATAACTGAACGGAGCCGTCTGGAAAGATGATTCCCTTGCCCGCGCGGATCAGCCCTTCGACGTCGAGCTTTGCGGTCGGATGAGTCATGCCGATTCCAAGATTCCCCTCCGGAGTAAGCCGCATCAATTCCCTTTCTGATCCCGCAAAGAAATCACCTAACTTAAAAGTCAGGCCGCCACGCGTGCTTACGATCTGTCCATCCGCGCCATTGTGTGTCAACAGGCCGATAGCATTCGCGTTGTCGTCCGCAACAGGTGACAGTGCATTTTGCGGATCGGCAGCGCTGCCCAGTTCGACCTCACCCAACTTCAGCGCGGCATGTCCACCTCGCAGCAATACGGTGCCCTGCTTCAGGCTCAGCTTGCCGGAGAAGTCGCGGACCGTGACGACACTCACATACGAACCATCGGGTAACGACTGACCGCTTTTATCCTTCAGCCCCCAGTCTCGCACATTGCCGGGCTGGAATTCGGAGCTGTACAGCAAATCGCCGCTCGTGTTGAAGATCTCGAGTCGCATCTGCCCTACGCTGCCGAAGGCCGCGAAGCGTAAGCCCTTGTCGGAGCTTGAGACTGCGATAGTCGGGTCAGGTGTCGGAGACCCCTTAGCGCTTTGCTCTGACTGGGCATAAGTAACGACCGCACTTGAAAGCAGCAAGAGCGCCGGCATCAAGGTTCGAATGAAATTCATTGCACTTCCTCCTCAAATTGTCACGGATCACGTCAACCGGTAGTGTCAGCGCTTCGCTCTAACATGCGCGCAACAGTCACACGACTTCACTTCAGTCAGCAATCGAGCGAATTCGCCGCCGCAGTTCATAAAGGCGTATCCGCTTGATCACAAAGCCCTGCGATGAGGCCACGATCTGTGCAATTGCCTGCCGGGTAGCCGAGCAAAATCAGATTTCCCGGGATGTGGGGACAAAACCAGGCGAGCGTCGCGCCGCCCTGAATACTACCCGGCTGAGACGATTTCTGAAAGAAAAAATCTTGTGCATCCTGTCGCTGGACCGCTTGATTGATGTTCGTTTTGCAATAGCAAAGTCATGAACCGAGTATCTCTCGAATTAGCGGCAGGCGGTTGGTCACCGCGAGTATTCACTCTTGCGACCGCTTCTTCCATTGCCAGAGTCCGCCGGTCACGCCCGCTGGCAGGCGATGCCCGAGTTGCCGCGCAATCATGCACAATTGACCTCGGTGGTGAGCCTCATGCGCAACGAAGTAGTTAAGAAAGTGCACAAGATCAGTTGGGAAGTTTTGCCATGCTGCAGGCGGAACCGAGCCTCCCCGAGCCACCCCTAGCCGGATCAGGCTAATCATACCCTCGCTGCTGCGTCCGAGCGCCCGCGCCAGCTCTGACTGGCGAACCGAGCGGCCATTGACACGCCGCGGGACCGCTACGCCGTGACGCTCGGCGAGCATCTTGATCCACATGCACCTTGCGTTGTGTATGTGGGCAGCGATCATACGGACGGTCCGTCCCGGGTTACCGGGAACAGTCTTCGACCACATTTCGGACGGCAGGTTCTCGATGAGATAGGTCGTTACGCGGTTGTTCGTGCGCCATGCGGCAAACAACGCCTCACCCTCTTCGGAATCACTCGACTTTTCATGCCTCTTCGTCATGGCTTTTCAAGCGCCGAACATGAATATACAGAAAACCGGAGAAACCGCTATGCGATGGCGTCTGTGCGAGTCTACTCGCATGTCATTGGATTACGGTTACACGAATAATCATGTAACCCCTTGAAGTTGAGTAATCGAACAAGGAACCGGACCGCATTACCAAAACATTACCGCAACACTACACCAAGTTTATGACTCTCATGCTTACGCCGGATTACGATATTCGCTTCATAGAATCGTGACACTCACGACTGCACCTTGTCCTGAGAGTCTAAAAGCACACTACAGGAGTTTATTGATGTCGGGCATACGAATTCAGAAACATTCGCAGACACCCGGCGTACATAGATGCTCACAGCACGCGTGCAAAGCGCCATCATTTCGTGCCTAACCAGGGTGTTCGCAAGAAAGTTCTCATAAGAAGAATAAAGTAGCCTTAGCCCGTGGCTGCTAAAGCTTGTCTCCACAATTAACAAGTCAAGAAACCCAAAAAGGAGAATAGCTATGAGACGCACAATACGCGGTACCGCTGTCATTGTATCGCTGACGCTCTTTGTGTCGCTTGGCTGGATATACAGCGGTCAGGCACATACTTCTGAAAATCCCGCCGTTGTCATACGCAACTGGAATCAATTGGCGCTGGACACCGTGCGAGTGAAGCTTGCTAGTGATGCCCAAGCCGCGCGGCTCTACGCCATGGTCAATGTAGCGATCTATGATGCGGTCAACGGTATCGCTTCGAGACACGGTGCACGCGACCGTGATCACGCCTTAGTACCGCCTGACGGAGCTCCAGCCGAAGGGGACCTCGTTGCGGCAGCCGCGAGCGCGGCGCATGCGGTGTTGATTGGCCTCTACCCCGATCTGGCTTCGCGATTCGATGCGCAGCTTGCGACCGATCTGTCGGGGCTCAGTGGGACAGGACCCGTGGAGGCGGGACAGAGTTGGGGTGAACACGTCGGCGCACAGGTCCTGTCAGCACGAGCAAATGACGGCTCGAGTCCTGACGAAAGCCAGCCGGGAGTGGTTGCGGCGGGACAGTTCAGGGCCACCTGGTCAGGCACGCAGTTTCGCAATTTATTGCCGTTCGCGATCGCTGATCCGAAAGTCTACGTCAGCCCGGGCCCTCCGGACCTCACAAGTCTGGATTATGCTGCTGCGTTCGCAGAGGTGAAGCTGCTCGGCAATGCGGCAATACCGGACGCAGACAAGTTCGCTACATTTCAGTTTTGGAGCCTTGGAGCGGGAACAGACCAGCCCCCAGGTGCGTGGATCCAGATAGCGCTCGCAGTCACCGACGACAGACCGCTTCAGCTCCAGGAAATGGCGCGGCTGTTCGCGCTGCTCAGTATGGCGATGGCCGACACCGTAGCGCCTACTTATCAGACCAAGTTCCAATTTCACGCGTGGCGCCCGGCTACGGCGATTCGGGAAGCGGATACCGACGGCAATCCGAATACGACACAAGACCAGGGATGGAGTCCACGCGCGGGAGGCATAGGAGGAACGCCGGAGCACTGGTCCGGACACAGCTCGTTCAGCGGGGCCGCGGCGCGAGTGCTCGCCGGCTTTTTCTGCGACGACAACATTTCATTCACTCTCGTTACCGATTCCGCGCCGGGCGGGCAAGCCCGCACTTATCCCAGCTTCTCCGCAGCCGAGGCTGAGGCGGGGAGGTCGCGCGTAGTAGGTGGAATACACTTCGAGTTTAGCAACCAGGCAGGCATCGCCGCCGGCCACGGAGTCGCATCGGAGGTTCTATCTCATTCACTCCTCCTGAAGCGCGGGCAAACACATTTCGGCGAATGTCCCCAGTAACCAACTACGAGACTTGCGAGGAAGCAGCG
>DATFXM010000139.1:0-23654 GCA_035315885.1 Blastocatellia bacterium | reverse complement strand
CACCGTTGCAGCTGCAGAGCTAGGCAATCGTGGCATTTATCTGATCGCGAATGATCAGCCTTTAGCGGTGCGCGAATGGCTCCCTGCGTTTGCTCAATGGCTGAATGCTCCAGCACCGCCGCAGATATCGGTCGAGGATGCTCTGAAGGCGAGTGGTGGTGCGGATGCGGTTTACTATGGGATTCAGATGCGAGGCGTATTGAATGCCAAGGCAAAACGCGAACTGAAGTTTCAGCCGCGACCGTTGGAGTGGATCGCTGACACCGCCGTGGCTCATGGCAGTTAACAAGTTAAGGGAGAAGCAAGATGAAGGTTGCTCAATATGGAACAACGATCGTCGTCATGCACGCGATCGTTCATGGACTGCCTGGCTTCTCAACAACCATGGTCTTTAGATTATGAGAGGTGTGTCATGAAAATTGTCGTCATTGGTGGCAGTGGGCTGATTGGTAAGAAGCTTGTGACCAGCCTACATGAGCGCGGACATGAGGCGGTGGCAGCGTCCCCTTCTTCAGGTGTCAACGCCGTTACAGGTGCGGGACTGGCTGATGTGCTGGTGGATGCTGAGGTTGTTGTCGATGTAACGAATTCACCATCCTTTGAGGACACGGCGGTGTTGGAGTTCTTCGAGAAGTCAACTCGGAACCTGCTTGCGGCGGAGGCAGACGCTGGTGTGGGTCATCACATTGCAGTATCAATTGTCGGTGTCGATCGCAACCCTGATAGCGGCTATATGCGTGCGAAAGTCGCTCAGGAGAAGTTGATCCAGTCCGAAGGAATACCCTATACCATCCTCCGCGCGACGCAGTTCTTTGAGTTCACAGAGACGATCATCGCTCAATTCCCCACCGATGGGCAAAAGGTTCGCTGCCCCTCTGGCTTTTTCCAGCCCATCCTGTCGGACGATGTGGTTGCTGCGCTGGTCGATGTCACACTGGGAGAGCCAGTAAACGGCATTATCGATTTAGCTGGTCCAGAGCGGTTCCGTTTCGACGAATTCATACGCCAATTCCTGAGCGCAACCCAGGACACACGTCAGGTCGTCACAGATATGAACGCGCGTTACTTTGGCGCAAAACTGGACGAGCAATCCCTCGTTCCGATAGGCAACTCGCATTTTGGGGTGACACGCTTCGAGGACTGGCTCAGATACTCTACAGTTAAGAAGAAACCAGCGGCAAAATAACAATCACGGGTTGAGGTCGGAAGACGCTCGATGCTGCTGTTGAAGAACTGAGTTCAAAAGGCCGGATCGAGAACCGAAGAATGATGTGCTGATGTATTCTGTTTCACTAAAGCGTCTAGACTTCATTCAGCTTCTCGTGTCACATGGCGCAGGTCTTAGGTAAGTTCCGTTTATCGGGGTGCTTGTCAAATGCGCTCCAGGAAACCGGCGGAGGCAAACCCGTCGATTTGCCCGTCACCATCTACGTCAACACGAGCAAATCCGTCTGTGACTGATAAAACAAAAACTATCTGTCCAGGGCGCAAACTTCCGACGATATCGAACTGAGTTCCGGGACCTTCGCGCAGGCGTAAACCTGATCGTGCGACTACTCTGTGTCGCTCGCCGACTATCGCGACCGGGGCTGGACTTACACTCTCGGCGTCGATCGTGAATGCGCCAAAATCAGGTCGATCAGGATTGGCATCATTGAAATCAACCCCAAGTCCGCACAGCGTCGTAGCAGGTGGGCGCTGAGCTAAGTGAAACTCGCCTGCTCTCAACGCCGCCTCCGTGCCCCTAAAGCCGCGCGACATCGCCAGCCAAGTCAACTCAATTAGACCTTTTTGAGTGAGAGTCGTACAGGTCAATCCCGATCCGTAAGCACCAACACGGTAATCAGGTTGTCCCCCGCTCTGTTCACCGAACGCGCGCTTTACACCCTCAAAGAATGGCGCGATGTTGTTCTTGATTTCACTACTGCTGGCATCAAAATCAACAGAGAAATAGATTCCCGATCCAGCAGGTTGACCGATATTGTCTTGCGCAAACCTATAGGCTCGAGTACCGGCAGCGGCTCCTTTCGGTTCGGTGAAATCCGCCACTTGATTCTGGCGCTGCTGGAACACAACGGCGATTTGCATTCCATTTGCTGCAATCGCCTGAGCTTCGGAAAGCTCCATACGCTTGTTTGGAAAAGTTCGTGAGTTGCTGAAGTTGTAATAGCGGATCAAAGTTCGCGCGCCTTGCGATGTCAGGCAAGGTATCCTGGATTCAGTGTTGAATGGGGTGTCGATAATGCTCATCGTTTCAGACCTCGTGATGGCTGAATTCTCCGGTCAGGCGGCGAATGATGATCGGAGTTGCCTATCATGTGTAGACGTAATGTAAACCACGAACACTGCAAGGTCACGTTAGATGATCGAAGTCACTGGACTTTATCATCTGACAGTCTGTTATGAAGACACTCTACCTTGCTGTATTTTTCCATGTCTTTCGCAAGCTGCCCCGGCGATCGGGTCTACGCAAATGCTTCTGGGTAAAGCTTCGGAATTTGCCTCAGATTTCCATCTTTCCTAAGGAACAAAATGCCGGTTGCTGATTTATTGCCACCTACCGCGCTCCTTTCATGAAACAAGAGCCACTCGGCCCGACGCGTAATAATGGGACAAAATCGGCGAACTGGAGCGTCGAGGCGGCGTTTATGGAGCGGCGAGAACGGCGTTTTCGCCGCTAATGACGTGTAAGGTTCGCGACGTAAGCTCCCCGTTTTCCGCGATTCCAAGAATGTCGAGATCGCTCGGGCCTCGTCGCGCGAGACTTAGTCGGGCGCCGGTGGAGAACGCTGCTACTGGAAATCCATGTTGGTCCAGTGTTGGCGCGCTTGCGGATGAGTTGGACCACCCACCGCTCGGAGCCCATGTGCTCCACGCGAGGCGACCAAGTCGCGTCATTCCGACCATGATAACCGCGTCCCGCAATGCCGCCAAGTGAACCGTCACCCAGGAGTCCGGCGCGCTTGGTGTGGCCGCAGGGCCGGGCGACGGTGCTTGCGGCCCGGGACCAACCGACCAGGTAGCCTCGGGCTGTCGCCGCGCATGCCTGGTAGCGGTTCGGCCGCGAAGTTGAACTATGACGTGCAGGTCTCCGGCGGAGTCGCGTGTAGCGGCTACACCGCTCGCGGCGGCTACTCCACTGAGTCCGGGGATGGGTGCTATGGCCCAGTCTGCGCTTTGGGACCATTGAGCATGCACAACTTGCCACGCATTAGGATGTGCTGGGTCGCTGTAATCAAAGCTAATATAGAACACGTCGAGCCGATTCATGATTTCACCAGGAGAGTTGGCGTAGTCCGCAGGCGAGGGTAACGCGGTCAGGTTGCTTCCGCCCGCTACCGGGGGTCCGAGGAGTATTCGTCTCGACGCGTTCCAGTCCGTGGCACTATCCGAGCGTCCGGGATTCAACCACTGCGTCACCATGCGATGCGCACGATCGACGTAGAACAGGTCGATTTGCCCTTGGGTTCGGGTGACCGCAGCCAGTGGACTGGCACGACGCGCTAGGTCACCGGCGGTCGGATTGAGGGCCCAATCGTGAACTGGGTAGGTATCACGCGGGTTCTTGTAGAGCGTACGCACTAGACCATCGAGACCTAGAACGAAGAGATTGGTCACCCCGCTTGCCCTGGATACCGCGGCCGCGGCGCTATCGAAACCATCGTCACGGGCGGCAGTGGGCGTAGGCCCAATCTCCCCAACCCCGAATCTCAAAGTGCTCCCAACTGAGAGCGAGCTACTGCGGCCGCGACTCGTGACGTCGATGGCATCGGGGCGGACCACGAACACGTCCAAGAAGTCCGGGTTGCCCCAGTTCGCTGCGGACGTCACCACCCCACTAGCTCGTGGGTGCGCGGGGTCAGGTACCTTTGACGCGTCCCAGTCGACACTTCGCGATCCGTTCGGCTGTCCGTCTTGCTTTGGCCAGGTTAGAGCGTTGTTTCGCTGGTCTTGGTCGTACTGACATCCGATTACCTGCGTCGCGCGTGGCCACGTCTGATCGGCCGGAGCCAACTCGCCCTGCGCGGAGACAGGCCACTCTGGGGGAAGAGCGGGATCGAGACGATAGTGGCTTTGATCCCATGCCGCTCGAGGTGTCAGCAGGGTTGCGAAGGGCCATAGCACAGGTGCATAGTCGTACAGGAGCGGCGAGAGCAGTGCTTCGGGTTTCGCGTCGAGCCAACTGCAATAAATACCGACAGCAAACCCGGCTGTGCGCACCGCCCTCAGCCAGTCAATAAGGTAGCGAGCCTGGCCGGTTAGCTGTCCGTGTGCATCGCGTAGACCGCCCTTGAACATCTGAGCCTCCACGTCGAGATAAATAGTTGCGCCACGCTCGAAGCCTGCGCTAGTCGCGGCGCTCGCTGCGGTCCTGCCATCCGTCCCTCCGTCCGTCGCTGGCATGAGAGCAAGGATGTCCTGGAAGCTGAAGGGCAACCAGAGCGGCAAGATCCGCCAGCCGCTATCCGTTAGATCATATAGGTGTGTATTCCAATTGCTCCCAGCATGATGCGGATGTTCGAGGTGGTTAAGGTAGAAGCCTATGAACCGAAGGTTTGACCAACGCCACAGCCAACAGGTATTCGCCTGCCACGTGTCGACGTCAAACCCACCGAAAGCGCCCATAGGTCACCGACTCTCGAGCGGCACTGGCCTGGCCTCGTTCCTTCCAGCCTGACTGAACCGTCTCATTATGACTAACGCGGCGTGACCCATCCACGCTCCGAGAAATGCGGTTCGAATCCATTAGCCTACTGCTGTGTTGTACTCCACGGGCGTTCGCTGGGACATCGGCTTGGACCGTAGCGCTAGCGCAGGGCGGGTGCTCGAGGAAGCCTTTCCTACGGGTCAGGCGACCGTCGCCAAATTGCTTGTAACCGCAATGTCCGTCCCCGACGTCGGCGTATACTCGAACCATTCTGCGATCAACACTCCTTTTTCACCAGGTTGGACTATCGCATAAGGTTGGTCATCGCTCCCGTGTGGGTACAATACCTGTGCAAGCGTAATGTGGGTGCCGTCGCGGATGGCGATAATCGTTGTTTTCTCTTGGCGTCCAGCGTTATCTGGAGAATAGATTTCTGCAACTCCTGAATCTATGACGACATGCTCCCCAACTATAAACCCCTTACTTGACCCCACTTCGATTTCAACGTTTGCTTTCCCTCCGATCGGTGGATTCAATTTTGTCGACGATGTCGTGTATACCGAGTCCTCTAAGCGTACCGACTGCTGGCTTGGATTGGCCGGTGGGATACCTGGATAGTTCCTATCATCGTAGGCTGCGATCTCCTGCGCGATGGTGAGATAAGGTGATGGCCCACCCGGAATACCACTGTCTACGAAGCCGGCCCATGCTGTTTCCCAGCCTTTCCGTACAGTGAGAACCACACGGGCGCTGCCGGCCCGCAGAAACGCTTGCCGGGCCGCATCAGGATGCCGAATCTGGCGAATAAAGTCCCAGCTTTCTGATACGTCCCAGAAGTACGAGTAAAGAAATGAAACGACGTTCTCCCATTCAATGGCTTGATTGATAAAACGAACTGTATCTTCGTACTGGCGGACCACGCTCCATTCCAGCGGCGTAAGGACCGGTTCGTTTCCCGTAAAGACAACGCCGTGGACTATGTCAGCGCCAGTACTTTTGATCGCGTCTACAACGTACTGCGGTAAGTGGTCGAAGCCAGGCCCAAGAATGTACCGGAGAACGCCCTTCATAATCTCCTCGCTCTCCTCGCGTCGAAGCGTCAGGGTATCGACATTGTTTAGCTGATCCTCAAGTTGTGCGATTTTTCCGGCTATATCCTGCTGCTGGGCATAATATTGTGTTTGGGCGGCATTGTAGAGTGCGTTCCAGACGTCGTTTAGCCAACCGTTTATATTTTGATCCGTGGGCGAAAGAACTGCTTCCAGTTGGACTCCGGAATTCTGGCAGTCGTGGTGGCTGACTCGAACCACAACGTTTCCAGTTGCATGGTCCGAGAAACCGAACTTGGTGAGGTCATCCGGTCCGAAATCGTTTCCCTCAGGGCGATCACATTTTTTTTCTGGATACCCGCTGAACAACACCCTAAGCGCCGCACCGACGTTTCTCAGGCGAATGGAAATGAGCAAATTTTCGATCCAGAATCCTTGCGGAACATTAATGACAGGGAGTGATTCATCCCTTATGGCATTGGCATCCGTGTCGTTCTGAAGCAACGCACTGATAATTATCGGCCCGGGCGCTTCTGGAAACGGCGGGATCTGTGCGTTGTACTGATCTGCCAGTTTTAAAATTACTGCGTAGTTGGGATCCGACTTGCTCTTTACGTAATTAGCGGGAAAATGGGGCACAAGAAACGTAAACGGCCCGATCTGACTGCGCAACCACTCAAGGTATGCATACGCTTCCCGCATTGCTCCCGCCGGCTCTGGAATAACGATGTCGTATGTCAGCCGCAGCCCATACCGATACAATCTCACGCGCCATTTTCGCATCATGCTGAAGTAATCGATGCGGATCGGGTCGGTCGTGCTCGGATTCACGAGCTCACGAGTCGTGCTTTGCGATGTGCCTGTGACTGTCGTCGTGGAAATCGTGACCTTGTGTTCTTTCTTTGTTCGCGCGGACGCCTTTTGTGTGAGCGCGACCGCATGGTTCCGGCTGTCCGTGGCTGACTGCGACAAGGAATCCTGCGCGCCGAAGCTAGCGGTAACCGATCCGGTGACGATATCAGGAATACCTCCAGAGACCGTGCCTGTGATGTTGAACTGGTTGCTGTGTTGTAAGTTCGATGTAGTCGATTGGGCCAGTTCGGTGTTGTCCGTGACGCCCGTCTCGCTATAGTTCTCCAATGAATCAGTAACGATCGAAGTGAACTCCTTAGTCGTAACCGACCATTCCTTCTGCACGACTGCGGTCCTCTCTCCAGGAGCCAGAGGGATTGTCGCGATCAGTTCTCCGCGTTCGATGCCAGCCGGCGCCATCTCGAGGCGTTCGAGATTGACCATGCCGATCGGCGTAGCAGCAATGTTGATGTCAAGTCCCTTGTTGGCGACCGCAACCAGGTTGAGCAGGTGCTGCGCTGTGCCAAGATCGATTTGAGTAGCGGTTGGCACCGGAGGAGCCGGCTCAACATAAGTACTTATCGCACTTTGTCCGGTCGCCGCTGGCAAACTCGAGCCGATTTGGGCGACGGCTTGTTTGCGCAACTCTACTCGCATTGGAGCCGCCGACTCAACATAAGTACCTATCGCAGTGGGACGACCTGTCGGCGCCGGCAAACTCGAGCTGATTTGGGCAACGGCTTGTTTGCGCAACGCCGCCAGTGCTTTTCCGAAGCTTTGCAGGATTGCGCCGGGGATGCCTGCAAATTCGCTTGCCGGCGGCAGCGAGGCGGGTATTGGTTTTCCTTCGAAGGACGTCAGCAAATCCCAGGGCGATTCAGTCGCAGAGAACTCTTCGCTCCGTCGTGACGCACCCGATGACACACTGGTTCGTACCGCATCGACTTCGCCGGGCTGTAGCGAAAGCTGACGAACGTATCCAAATTTAATAAGCGCTAACCCTTCGGTTGTCGCTACATCGCTCGTCCCGCCCCCTGTATCGACCATCAACGGCACGTGCGTTACCTTCGTTATTGATCGAGTCGCATTGGTCAACACCGGCGAGGCCTCGGGTTGTGGGGAGGGCGCCGGTGCGGGTGGATTTAAGCGGGCCGATAGCGCGTTGACCAGAGAAGACTGCGCGTCATCGGCGCTCAACTGCCAGATCATCACCCCACCTAGTTTATTCGCATTGACGTAATCGGCCTTGAGACCCAACGACTGCGCGTCGTCGTAATTGATCATGATCCCGGTGTCCGGGCTGTAGAGCCATGGCGCTGAGGCTTCGGTACTCCAGAACCGAAGATAGGTCCCCACGTAATTGTTCTTCAAGTCCTGAAAATCAAGTAGGCCATCTTGTTGCCAAGTGCCATGGGCAGGTCCAGTCGTGGCTTGATAGAGACCGTGATTGACATTGGTCACGCCTTCCCAACCATAACCAAAGAACGGCAGGCCGACGACGATCTTCCCGGCGGGGACTCCCTCGGAAAGGTAGGCGCGGACCGAGGCGTCTACATTGGACGATGAGCGTTTCTTCGGATCTGGTTCGGGATCGGTGGACGAAGCATAGAGTGGAGCAGAAAAATGTGTTTTCGAGCTCGAGGCCGTGTAGAAGTCGTACGCCATCAGATTGATCCAGTCGAGGTACTGGGCAATCTGAGGGAGCTCGAAATGGGCGAAATGATCCGGACTGCCTGAGAGCGCTGCGGTCAACAAATAGTGTGTGCCATCAGTGACGCCTTGCACGTCAAGTTGGCTGCGCAGTTCCTTCAGCAGCGCCGTGTAGTTCGGTTTATCCGTTGGCCCAGGAAACTCCCAGTCGATATCGATCCCGTCAAAACCCGACACTCTCATGAAGCTCACGCAGGATTGCGCTAGAGATTGACGCGCGGCGGCCGTCGCGGTCGCTTTGGAGAAGTTACCTGAATGGGAGGCGCCGCCGACGGCGATGAGCGTCCTGAGCCCGGGGTGCTGCTGCTTCAAGAGCTGAAGTGCGGGAAAGTTGATCTGGTCATCTTGAGGACTGAGCGATACGCACCCGCCGCTATTGGAGACCCAGGCGAAAGCATAGTTAATGTGGGTCAACTTGTCAGCTGGAATGTCTGACACGTGGTAGCCTCGCGCGTGGATCGCTAATCCGGGGAAGTATCCGACCATGAACTTGGAAGTTGATTGCAGACTGGCGGCCATAAGAATCTCCCGCGGGCGTGCACGTGGCGTCATCGAACGACCCGACACCTAGCGCATCCCGGTTGACAGACGCTCGCACATCGCAGTCGACGATCAGGCACTCGTCGCGTCAGCCGTCCATGAACACCCTCGATATCACAGTGCCGCAGCGGTTCTCCGCTGGGATGTGCACGGTTCGATCCTTCGACGCACCACACTAGGAAAGGTCGACAACTGATCTATTGGAGTCCGACGTACGCAGCAGCGTCTTGTGTTCCCCGGTTCACCGCCCATATCCAGTTGGCCCCGCTGCAACCGTGGCGGGTGTGGGCGCGGTCGGCTGTAGGGGAGGTTCCCAGACTTTTGCTTGGCCCTTGAGACTCGCCAATGCCTTCCCCCAGGCGTAGCACTTGGTAATCAGCACATCGAGATCCTGGTCCGTTGCACTCGATTCTTCGAAGTCGATGGCCGTGGCAATCGCCTCAGCGCCCCGGAGCGCTGCTCTTTGAAGATTACTGATACGCTCTCTGGTAATGTAGGTTTGTGATTTATCAACCCACATTAACTCTTTCGAAATGTCTTCGACCAATTTATCCTCGTCGGGATCAGTCGCATACGGGTACTGACCGCCCCCTTTCCTCGTGATTCCGAAAACTGCGGCCACCCCCTGGCTGCGCAGAATCGGATAGCAAGTCTTTTCCGTTTCGTCTGAAAGGGCCTTGTCTTTGCTGAACCTGACCGAATCTCCTTGCAAGCCGACGAGATAATCTTTGAAAGGCCTATGAGCCTGGCGTACGACTTCTCTCAGCTGCTCCACGCCGGTATTCGTCGCGCGCTCGGCAAAGGCGGTTGCGGCCTGGATAAGTTCATCCCTCAAGTGCGGGAAACTGTCGCTCTCGCTTGATGAGGAGCCATCCCAGCTGCCGAAAATGGGGAGGTAAATCTCATTACGCTGCCCTAGCGCCAAGAGGTTTATCTCCGTGCCGTATCTTGCATTTAGCTCGGCAAGACTCTGGGGAATGGATGCGTCTCCCAAGTCTTGGTACTGGTGTGGCCTCTTGCGAAAGTCGATCGACACTTTATACGCAAGGTCTACCAGGCAGTCCAAGAGTTGATAGAAATAGAGTCCCGCGATCTGTCGCGGTTCCTTCGTTGCGCCTTCGAAAGAATCTAAATTGGTAATTCGATAGTTAGGAATCGACGGATCCTGAAGTTTTGGGCCGAACCCTTCTGCTGAAGATGTGGACTTACTCATTTTTCCCTCCTTTTCACGGGAAAGGGTACCAGCGCAAGTGATTTCCTACGCTTCTGATGTTTGGTTATTTCTATTCGACCTTGTGTTTTGCTCCTCTTGAGAAACCTAATGTAGCAAGAGTCCGAGCCGTTAAGTCTAAAATGAGGAAACGGAGAGCTTTGGCGTCGTCGTCGGAGCTCAACGTCGATTAAAACAACGCCGACCGCCTAGAGACAATCGGAAGGACTAGCCAAGAGTATCCAAATGACGCCGTGAAGTCACTATGAGAATTCACAGTGACGGATATCTTCTCAAATGATCGATGGTAATCTCTCGGAATATTAGACGTGACTAGCCTCCCTCCTGCTATTACCGAGCGAGAGCCAATCATTTATGTGATGTGAACCCCCCTTGTGGTGATCTTGCCAGTAGGTTCCTGAATCCTTTAGTAGTATTTCTCAGCATTCAATGAACCCCTGTGATCCGCTGCGTAATCACTGCTTCGAGAATGCTGTGGTCCAAGCAGTAGCCTCTTTCATGGAAGCGATGGATATTGGAGTGCATCTAGTGCTAAGCTTGCCGCGGAGCCCACCTTTAATTGGGATATGGCTCTGTCAATTTTTTTCAAGCGATGACCACCAATTCCTCCGTCTTGGAAGATCGCAGCGCGTTGATTCTCCAGGAACTGCTCCAACATGGGCAGGTCTCTGTCGAGCGCCTCGCAAGGAGGTTCAATGTCTCAGCCGCAACTATACGACGCGATCTTGCTGAGCTGGAACAGCAGGGACTGCTGCATCGAAATCATGGCGGAGCTGTGCCTGTTGCTCCGATGTTGTATGAGGCCTTCCGTCATGTCTCATCATTCCAGGAACAGGAACAACAGTGCGCGTCAGAGAAGCGCCGAATCGGACTAACGGCAGCCAACCTGGTCGCCGACGGAGAAATCATCGCCATCGGCGCCGGCACCACCACCACGCAGGTCGCGCGCAGCTTACGTCATCGGAAAGGGATCACGGTTGTAACCAATGCGGTGAACATCGCAATGGAGCTCAGCCACCTGCCTGATATCAAGGTGTTCATAACCGGGGGGTATCTCAGTGGCGATTGGTTCGCGGTGGTGGGGGACACCGCGCAGCGCAACGCCAGCGAAATATTTGTGGACAAAGTTTTCATAGGTGTTGATGGAATTCATCCCGAGCATGGTCTTACCACAAATTATCCGGAACAAGCCGCAATCCATCGCAGCATGCTGCACCAGGCGCGCCAACGCATCGTGGTAGCAGATCATCGGAAGATTGGACAACTAGGAACTTCTTTGATCTGGCCCGCTTCCGATATCCATACAGTGGTCACAGACAAGGATACTTCCGACCAGGCAATTGCACCGTTCAACGAAAAGAAGATTGCCGTACTTCGCGCCTGAGACCGATCCCATTTACTGTCTACGAAAAGACTCTCGATAGTGAGAAGGCGGCACGCCCGCGCAGCGCTTGAAGGTTCGGGTCAAGTGGCTCTGATCGCAGAAACCAGTTGCCCAAGCGTCCACAATTGGGAGCCGGGAGGCAATTGCGTTGGCACTGTGTCGACTAAGCCTTAGTCTGTAGCACAATTCTAATCAAATCCAAGGGCACTGTCAAAGATTCGAAAGTTTTTCGTGCGCGAATCTGGCTCAAAAGTGCTAAGAATGCGTTTATTTTGCTTAGAACAGTTGATGGCGTTGGCTCCGCTGGTTTATTCTCACCTCTCGCTAACCACCCACGAGATAAGTCAGAACTTGAAGCTACCGAGAAGTTGTTGGAGCATTGCTGCGGTTTCCGCTCTCAACCGAGCAAGAAGCGCTACGCCGAACATGATTTGCGAAGCATTGGAAGACAGGAGATGAGGACGTGAAGCATCGATCAATAATTTCTCTCGTCGCAGGTATCCTGGTTTCGCTCTCCGTTGCGTACGGGCAAGACAGCGCGAGGATCAAGATTCTCAACAAGGCGCCGCTGAAGGCACAAGCATTTGACCTGAAGGACGTGCGTCTATTGGACGGCCCGTTCCGCGACGCAATGCTGCGCGATCAGCAATATCTTCTCAGCATCGACCTTGATCGTTTGTTGCACAACTTCCGTGTGACGGCAGGCCTGCCGTCTTCGGCCAAGCCACTCGGCGGATGGGAAGCGCTCGGCGTGGAAGGCACCCAAGACTCCGAGCTTCGAGGGCACAGCACCGGCCACTTCCTGTCTGCTTGCGCGCTGATGTACTCGAGCACAGGAGATGAGCGGTTCAAGACGCGAGCGCAGTCCGTGGTCGCGGAACTGGCCAAAGTCCAACAAGCAATGCCCTCTCGCGGGTTTAACACCGGTTATCTTTCGGCATATCCCGAAGAGTTCTTTGATCGAGTGGACAAAGCCCAGCGCGTTTGGGCGCCGTACTACACGCTGCACAAGATCATGGCTGGACTCCTGGACGTCTATCTCCACTGCGACAACAAGCAGGCTCTTGACGTGGTGACGAAGATGGCGGATTGGGTCAAGTTCCGAGTTGATAGGCTTTCGGACGAGCAACAGCAGCGCGCGCTGAACACCGAGTTCGGAGGCATGGAAGAAGTCCTCGCGAATCTTTACGCAGTTACTGGTAATCAAGAATATCTTCGGGTGTCCCGCAAGTTTGACCACAAGCGAATATTTGATCCGCTGGCGCGCGGCGAAGACCCTCTCAATGGGCTTCACGCGAACACTCAGATACCCAAAGCGATCGGTGCAGCTCGCGATTATGAGCTGACTGGCGAGAAGCGTTACTACGACGTCGCGATGTTTTTCTGGCAACGCGTTGCGCATCATCGGTCATACGTGATTGGCGGCAACAGCGACGGCGAAGCTTTCTTCCCGCCCGAGCACTTCTCGAAGCATCTCGGACCATCCAGCACCGAAACTTGCAACACTTACAATATGCTCAAGCTCACGCGTCACCTGTTCACCTGGGACCTTTCGGTCGACAGGATGGACTTCTACGAGCGCGGGCTTTACAACCACATCCTCGCGTCCCAGGATCCCGCGACTGGGATGATGTGCTACTACGTTCCGCTGCGTCCGGGCGCGTTCAAGACTTTCTCCAAACCCGAAGACTCTTTCTGGTGCTGCGTGGGTACAGGAATGGAGAACCATGCAAAGTACCCCGATACCATTTACTTTCACGATGCGCAGTCGCTTTACGTCAACCTGTTCGTCCCATCTGAGTTAGACTGGAAAGAAAAAGGTTTGATTGTGCGACAGGAGACGCGGTTCCCGGAAGAAGACTCGACGCGCCTCGTGCTCAAGCCGCAGAAGTCTGTCCGACTGGCGATCAAGATTCGGTATCCTCTGTGGGCGCAGTCAGGAATCACTTTGACCGTCAACGGCATGAAGCAAGCGATCAATGCGCAGCCCGGGTCGTACGTTACCATCGAGCGCGAATGGAAGAACGGCGACACCATCGACATCCGATTGCCGATGAGCTTGCGAATTGAAGCGATGCCTGATGATCCCAGGATGATCGCGGTGTTGTACGGCCCGATTGTGTTGGCCGGCGATCTGGGGAAGGAAGGTCTGAGCAAGGAAGTCCAGTATGGTCCGAACGCGCCGCCCATGAATCGCGTCAAGGCTATCCAGGTTCCAGCATTCATCGGCGACGTAAAAGACGTGCTCGCTCGAGTGAAACCGGTCGCGGGTGCGCCACTGACTTTCAGAACTGAAGGACTCGCCCGACCTCAAGATGCAACGCTGCGGCCGTTCTACAGAGTGTTCGACGCTCGTTACACCGTGTACTGGAAAGTTTACACAGAACCTGAATGGGAGAAGCGCAAAGCGGAGATCGCGGCGCGTGAAGCCCGCCGCAAGGAGATCGAGAATCGCACCGTCGACTTTGTGACTGCAGGTGTGGCCCATAGCGAAAGCGAGCACAACTACCAGGGCGAGCGCACAAACCAGGGTGGCAGGTTTCGCGAAGCTCGCAACGGGTGGTTCAGCTATGAACTGAAGATTTCGCCCGCCAAGCCGATTACGCTCGCTTGCACTTATCGCGGAAGCGAAGGCCGGCTGCGCGCGTTTGACATACTGGTTGACGGGCAAAAGGTCGCTTCGCAAACACTCGAGATACATCCGACTGAGCTATTCGATTTTGAGTACCCGATTCCCGAAACTCTCACGCGCGGCAAGCAGCGAATCACGGTGAAGTTCCAGGCTCACACAGATGCGACTGCGGGAGCGGTGATCGATGTCCGAGTGTTTCAGTAGGGACCGTATTTTGTTAACCCGACGCTTCTGAAGTAAGGTGCCAATCGATCCCCTTTACCGACCATCACGAGGGAGATGAATCTATGCGCCAGACAACAAGAATCGCCACATTCCTGCTCGCGATCATTTTTCTATCGACGATCACCCTGAGAGCAGAGGACGGCGCGAGCATCGAGCAGGCCATTAACACCGGGTTTTCCTACCGGAACCTCGGCCCGTTTCGAGTTAGCGCGTGGGTTTCAGATATCGCGGTCCCGGAGGCACCTGCGAAAGCTCATCTCTACACTTTCTACGTGGCGGCGCGGAATGGTGGCGTTTGGAAGACGACTAACAACGGAACGACCTTCACGCTGGTATTCGAAGGCAAAGACGTTTGGTCGATGGGAGCTCTCTCGGTCGCGCCTTCGAACGGTGAGGTCGTGTGGGTCGGCACCGGAGATGCATCGTGCACTCGAAGCGCCTATCCTGGCAACGGCCTTTATAAGTCGCTCGATGGCGGCACGAACTGGCAGCGCAAGGGACTCACCGATTCCCATCACATTGCAAGGATCGTGATTCACCCGACTAATCCCGACATTGTTTACGTCGCTGCGATGGGGCACCTCTTTTCTAATAACGAGGAGAGAGGGGTCTTCAAAACCACCGACGGTGGCAGCACGTGGAAGAAGGTTCTTTACGTCAACGACCGAACTGGCGCAGTTGACCTTGTGATCGACCGCAGCAAGCCGGACATACTGTACGCTGCGACTTATGACTGCATGCGTAGTCCGTGGCGGCTGGAGGACGGAGGACCTTCAAGCGGGATCTACAAAACGACGGATGGCGGCTCGAATTGGAAAAAGCTCTCGGGGGGACTTCCTGAGGGCATCATTGGACGAATCGGGCTGGATATCTACCAAAAGAGCCCGAGTATTCTGTACGCAGTGATTGATAACCGAAACAAGACGCCTGAAGGTTCAGCGACACCGCAGCCTACTGGGGCGCCACAGGGCGAGCGGTTGATTGGCGGCGAGGTCTACCGCACTGACGACGGAGGCTTGACCTGGCGCAAGATGAATTCGGCCCGCGACGACGTTGGCAGAAAAACCGGCTATGCCTTTAATCAACTTCGTGTCGATCAAAACAACCCAGATAGGATTTTCATCACAGGCATGTCTATCAGCAGCTCGGAAGACGGCGGAAAAACCTGGGCGGGGCTTGGCGGACCGCAAGCCAACAGAGTGTTTCGCCGGGCGTTCGGGGACTTCCGCACGCTCTGGATCGATCCTCAGAACTCGGACCGGCTGATGGCCGGCTCTGACGGCGGCGTGGCTGTCTCATATGACGGTGGCAAGACCTGCGATCATCTGGCGAACCTGCCACTGGGTGAGGTGTACGCGCTGACCGTCGATATGGAGGATCCCTACAACATCTACGCGGGCCTTCAGGACCACGAGTCGTGGAAAGGCCCCAGCAACGGATGGTCGGGCAGCGTAGGGTTTGCTGATTGGGTCACTGTCGGGATTGGCGACGGCATGTACAATCAAGTCGATCCCACCGACAGCCGCTGGGTTTATAACACTCAGGAATTCGGGCGTCACGCTCGTTATGATCAAAAGACGCGAGTTCGAAAGATCATTGCGCCGACCAGAGCTGCGGGCCAACCGATGTTGCGGTTCAACTGGGTCGCGCCGATTCGATTGTCGCCGCACGATCCGAAGACGTTGTATGCAGGAGCGCAGGTGTTGTTGCGCTCGCGCGATCGCGGCGATCACTGGGAAGAGATCAGCCCCGATCTGACGACTAACGACCCGAACAAGATCAGCCCGCCCGGAGCAGCGATCCAACATTGCACGATCACAACCATCTCAGAATCTCCAGCAGCATCCGGAGTCATTTGGGTTGGAACGGATGATGGTAAGGTGCAGGTCACAAAGAACGCCGGAGCGAGTTGGACTGATGTGACCGATAATGTTGCGAAGGCCGGCGGGCCCGTAGACGCGTGGGTGACGCGGGTGTTTGCGTCGAACTCGAGTGCCGCGATCGCATACGTCGCCAAATCGAGACACCGGCAGGATGACTTCAGGCCATTTCTTCTCAAGACCACCGACTACGGTGCAACATGGGTTTCAATCGCGAACAACCTGCCAAACCGCCCGATCAATGTGGTCGTCGAGGACTACTCGGATGCCGACCTGTTATTCGTCGGCAATGACGCGGGGATCTATGTAACCCCCGACGGCGGAGCGCGATGGTTCGCGATGAGCGGGAACATGCCAACCGTTCCGGTGCACGACCTGATCATTCACCCGCGGGAGGCAGATTTGGTCGCCGGCACTTACGGTCGAGGCATATGGATCACGAACATCTCTGTGCTTCGCGAGATGAGTGATGCGGTTGTGAACGAAGATGTACATTTCTTTAAGGTCCAGCCAAGGACGCGCAGGAGCGAGGGCACGGTGGGCAACTACCGGATGCTTGGTGATCGTCATCTGATCACCGCCAACGATCCGAACGGGCTCTCGGTGGTTTATTACCTCAAACAGCAGCCGAAAGAGAAAGTAACGATAACGTTGACAGCGGCCGGAGGAGCGACATTGCGGACGCTCGAAGGAACCAATAAAGCTGGAATCAATCGAGTAGCCCTGGAGCTTGGAGGCTTGAATCGACAGCAACCATCCGAGGGTGAGCTTCGCCAGAGGCCGCAAAGCGAGCTTCGTGATATTCCTCCCGGCGAGTACGAAGTGACGCTGAAGGTTGGCGATCGCAAGCTCACGCAGAAAGCGCGTGTGCTTCCGAGCAGGAGTGAGTCTGAAGCGGCGAGGTAAACCAAGTTTGGGCCACCGGCGAGCTGAATGCCATCCAGCCTGAGTCTCGCACCGAGCTGTCAGAGAAGTTGGTATGTGGCCCGCCCGCTTGTCGCCCGTCTATCCCCAGCGCTCGGTGTACTGACCTGACGTGGAGGAGTCCTTTATGCGAAGACTGGGGTTAGGCTGGTCCTTTAAATCTTGCGCTCTGGTTCCGCCGGCGGTCGCCAGAATCCCGACTACTATCATCACCCGAATCAATAGGCAGTCGCGAATTCAGGACGGTAAAAGATTTCAACGGAGTGGGTGCTTACAGCTCAATTCGCTGCTATTTAACTGATGGAATAATGGCAATTCTAGAATATGTGAGCGCAACATCATTGATGTTTAGTTTTTGGGCTCGGCTTGAGTTGCACCTCAATCTTAACCAATTCCCCTCCGCGCCGCTGAGCAGAGGGTAAATAGGCTATCCAGTATCTTCCTCTCATCTGCTCAATAAAAGCCTCCCACTCGTTATTCACGAACTCCCCCCCGGTCAACTGGACTAAGTTAAGGAGGCTAATCTTATTCAGAGAGTATTGGGATTCACCCAATACCTGAAAATCAAGATGCCCAGTTACGTTCCAGCAAAAGATAATAGGAACCGGCCCTATAATGGCTCTCACGGCTTCTGGCGATATCAGCAAATCACGAATTTTCTCGGCTGAGTCTGAGATTAGAATGATAACGCGACGGGCCTCAGGGTTTTGAACGAATCGGGCGTGTTGGGCGGCCTCCTTTAGCCCATTGCTTAACCTTTGGTCGATTGGCATCGTTGACACCAGACGCTGCTGAGATACCCGGTCCAGTGCATCATTTATCAGTTGCTTATCACTCGTATAATCCTGCAAAAGAGTCGGACGTTCCCCGAATAACTCAACGCTCACCTCGTCATTAGAATTTAGTCTTGCAATAAGAGACGCTTTCATCGTGCTGAGTTGGTGATCTAGCGCGTTTGCATTGGTGTCGTCAGAAGCAGGATCAATTACTAAAAGGAAGGATAAGGGGGCGGGCGGGCGTCGCCAAGCAAAAATATCCTGTTTAATACCATTTTCCAAAATCGTAAAGTCATCACGTGTAAGATTAGTCACGACGGATTTCCCGATGTGAGACAGAGCGAGAGCATCAAATGAAATGATCGGATAACGGCTGAAGATTAGTTCTTTATCCCTTTGCGTCTTTTCCGTCGAAGTATTTGGCTGCTGCGCTCTCACTGCAAATTGAAACAAAAGCAGAAATGTGGCCACAAGAGGTTTTATGTCCGCTTTGTCATTCCGCATCAACGTCACTCCAGGATCTCATATTAAGTCAATCCATATTGAGAATGCCCAATCCTCAATACGCTTCCAGCTCTATCTCTGTACAACTCGATCTGAATTGAACTCTAACTCGATTCTTCGTCACAATTCTCTATGTTACTGGGGCTTAAAGCAGGCATCGTCCGCTCAATCTTCTAAGATAGCTTGCTTCACGCGTGTTTTTTTCATAGATCGCTAATTGCCCACGGCGGGAGCCTTACCCTTATCCGTCGCGTTCCAATCCGGAGGCTCTACTCCAAGCAGATGATGGACAAAGAAGTCGTTGCGCTTCCTCTCGCCGTATGCACCGCCGGGTCCGTGCCCTCCTCCGGGAATCACTAACAGATCGAAGGTCTTATTGGCTTTGATCAGCGCGTTGACCACCTGCATCGTCGAAGCGGGATCGACATTCGAATCCATTTCTCCGACCACCAGCAACAGGCTGCCCTGAAGTTTGGAGGCGTTATCAACGTTCGACGATGTCGCGTACTCCGGTCCCAGAGGCCAGCCCATCCACTGCTCATTCCACCAAATCTTGTCCATTCGATTGTCGTGACAGCCACACGATGAGACACACACTTTGTAGAACTCAGGATGGGACAACATCCCACCCAGCGAATTCTGACCGCCTGCCGAGTTGCCATAAATTCCGACTCGTGTGATGTCGTAATACGGATACTTGGCGGCGACTGCTTTGTGCCACAGAATTCGGTCGGGGAACCCGGCGTCGCCCAGGTTCTTCCAAACCACATCGTGAAACGCCTTCGACCGGTTAGACGTCCCCATTCCGTCGATTTGCACAACAATGAACCCAAGCTCGGCGAGCGACTGCATCCCGATTTGCGTGCTGAAGCTTTTGGGAACAAATGAGCCTTGTGGGCCGGCATAGATGTTTTCGATCACCGGATACTTCTTCGACGGATCGAACTGGGCGGGCCGGATTATTACGCCCCAGATGTCCGTCTTACCATCGCGGCCGATCGCGGTGAATACTTCAGGGGGTCGCCAACCGGTTTTTAGAAGCTCTTGAATATCTCCACGCTCGAGTTCAAGTAGCACTTGCTGGTCGAACGTGCGGCGAAGCTGGCTTATGTTCGGGAGATCGACTCGCGACCACGTGTCGACGTAATACTTCATGTCGGACGAGAAAACAACATTGTGGTTTCCATCGGCTTCGGTCAGTGCCGTCAGACCCGTGCCATCAAAGTTGATCCGGTAATAGTGAGTAAGATACGGATCCTTGCCTGAATACATCCCGCTCGCTTGAAACCAGATCTGGCGCTTCTCGTCATCGACCTTATCCACAGCCCGAACCACCCAATTGCCCTTGGTGATCTGGTTCTTAACTTTGCCCGTCACTCCGTCACAGAGATAGAGGTGGTTCCAACCATCCCGCTCGGACATCCATATGATCTCTTTGCCGTCGGCAAGTTCGTGGCGGTATTTCTTACCTGAGTAGCAGAAGAAGGTCTTGGGCTCTTCGCTGATCACAGCACGGGGAGCGCCTGTTGCTGCGTCTACTTCGATCACTCGGTAAACCTGATGTCCTCGTTGATTGTATTCAAAGATGAAGGTGCGGCTGTCCTTACGCCATTCGGGGCGCGACAGCTGGTAGGGGTTGGGAAAGATGGCGTTATCGACGACCAACTTCTTTTTGGTGGCGACGTCGAAGAGGACCGGCTGCGGGAGGTCGAGCGCGTCGCCCGGTTTCGCATAATCCATCGACGAGTACTTAGGTTGAAGTTGATCGGTCGGCGATGACTCGACGTACTGAATCTTGCGATCGTAGCCTGGTCGCACTCGGTAGGCGACCAGCTTCGATGAATCGGGCGACCAGGCTATGGACTGCACGGTGTAGTGGTTGCCCTCTGATCCATCGAAGCTGAGCGCTGTCAGTTCTCTTTTTCCCTTTGCGCGAATGGCGACGTTGTAGTTGTTTATCAGCGCTTCCCATTTTCCATCGGGCGAGGGCTTGGGTTCCGATGAACCCTGGTTGTACCGTGGACCAGGAATTCCTCCCCGGCCCCGTATATCGCCCTGCGCCGGCTCCCGCCGCGGATCCGTGGGAAGCTTTTTGCAAGAATAGTCAGAAAGATCACATTTCCACCTCGGACCGGATCCAGCACCAGCCGTTGGCGGTCCAAACCCAAAGCCCGGAAACTCGCCGACGGTGAACTCGATGGCCTTTTCGTTATCAACGAAGCTGATTGAATTGAATGGAAGTTTTAGAGCGGTGTATTTTTCTCCCGCCGCCGCCGATAGCGATGACGCCAGCCTCTCGTGATCAAATGCGGGTTTCTTAGTCAGCGTCTCGGCGTCCACGAGCACGAACTCGTTGCCGCCTATGACCGACTTTCGATACCAGAAGCGGCTGGTCGTTCCAATCCAGTTCGGCCTTTCAGGAATGTTGATAGCAAGCCCCTGCAGCTTAATGCGGAGATTTTCCGCGCGCCCGTAGTCGGCGAGTGTACCTTGCGCGACAGTAAACCTCGGATGCGCCAACAACGACTGCAAAAACAGCACGGAAATCAGAAGCACCTTGATGTGTCGCTTGTGTTTCATCGCGTCCTCCTAATCAAAGCTGGACCTGAAGCGGCCGGCCTTCGAATGTCACCGAACGCGTTTGCTTCTCGCCTGCCAAACGCACGTCTATTCTTCGCCGGAGAGGCGCCAGCATACGTGATCCTTCTGCCAGGCTCAACGTCAACAAGCGCCGCCGGTCGTTCCAGGAATACCGCAGCTTCATAAACTCACCGCGGCGATAGTTGAAGGTCTCGCCATCATCTTCATACAAAGTGAACACACCGTCAGCCCCAGGATAGACTGTGAGCATCAGCGGAGCTTCTACCTTTTCTGTCGTGTACTGTTTGCCAGGCCCGCTCGGAACGATGGCTCCAGCACGGACATACAGCGGCATCGTCGCAAGATCCACCGGGCGATCGATCTCGCTGGCGCCCGCTACTTTCTGCTCAGTCCAAAAGTCATGCCAGGTTCCGGGCGGAAGATAAAGCTTGCGAGAGGTTGCTCCCTTTTCGAAGACTGGCGCTACCAGGAGATCACGCCCCCAGAGATACTCGTCTCCGCGCGCGGCCGCAACCTGATCGTCAGGATAATGCAGCCAAAGCGCACGCATGATCGGCAACCCCGTCTCGTGACCTTCGCGCGCCACTGAATAGAGATATGGCATCAGTTGATAATGCAGCTCCAGATACTTTCGGCAGATTGGCTCGACGGCGGCATTGTGTAGCTCGCTTGGATCCGGATTAGCCGCGCCGCCTGCGTAGCTGGCGATTTCGTTTGGCCCAAGCTCACCGGTGTTCCAACCCCATGGCAATCGCAGATGCCAGGTCCGTCCGTGCGCGCGGAACAGGGGACAGAACGCGCCAAACTGAAACCATCGTACGTGCAATTCGCCGGTGTATTCCTTCGTTGGAACAAACCCGCCGATGTCTGTTCCCCAGTAAGGGATGCCGCTCAATCCGGCGTTAATCGCAACGGCAACATGAGTACGCAGCGTTTCCCACGTAGTGTAGACATCGCCCGACCAGAGAAACGCGCCGTAGCGCTGCATACCCGCATGGCCGTTGCGATGAAGAGCGTAGGGACGCTGGTTGGGGCGATCAAGCTGCGGGCCTTCATAGTGCATTCGAATTCTCGCGAGTCGCGAAGCTGCATCCAGCGGGTCACCTTCATCAGGCCACCACCCATCGACTCCGAGCGAGAACGTCTTTCGATGAAGGTTCCAGTAGCACCCCGCTTCTTCTTCATCGAATCTCGCCAGGTCGCACGTATCGCGCACCGTTCCGCTAAGCCTCCGCGCGAGTATCACGTCATGGAACACCACTCTAAAATTCAGCGCGTGGAGCTGGTCCAGCATAGCCTTTGGATCGGCGAAGACTGAGCGGTTAAATGCAAACGAGCCGTTGGCGGCATTCCACCCCGAGGGCGTGAAACCGGTTCCGAGATAGATCAGCGCGTCGCAGGGCAGCTTCTTTTCGCGGAAAGTTTTGGCGACGGAAATCACTTCTTGGGGACCTGCAAGCGTTCGATGTGATTGTTGATAACCGAGCGACCACATCGGAGGCATTTCAGGAAATCCCGTCAGCCGCGCGTACTCAGCCATCAGTTGAGCGGGCTCGCGCGCCGCAACGATGAATAGATCAAGAGGCAAAGGGGCGTCACGATTGTGAGGGTCAAAGCGGCCTTCCTCGCCAGAGAGATCAAACGCGCCGAGAGGCCGATGAATGAACATCGCCCAGCCGCCCGTGCCGATTAACCATTGGATAGGTACGCGGCCGCCGTGAGTGCGAAGCTTGTATCCGCCTTGCCCGCTGCGCATCGGATCGCTCGCGCCGCGACGGTCAAATTGCGGGCCGCCTTCGCCGAGACCCAACACTGGCTTGTCGCCCAGGAGAAAGCTCATCGAGCCGAACTGTTCGTCTATGCGCAATCTCTGAATATCTCGGCCATCACGTGATCGCACGGTGACAGTAAGCGGCTCTGTCGACAGCATTACGACCATATTCCCGCAGGGCACGGTCTTCGACCCTGTGAGACCCGAGAGACGTGCGGTCGGATTCGGCAGGGCTTTGTCGATGAGCGATCCGTCACTGCTGATTGTCGTTGGCTGATCGCGTACGAGGGGAACGATACTCACGCGGACAGTGAATCCTGAAACTTCCGTAATCTGAATTTCGACCGGGCGCCCTGCTGCAGTAACTGAGCCTGCGAGGGCTGATCGTCTGGCAAGCGCACCGGCGCCCGCACATCCTATGCTCTTCAATAGCAACCTTCGCGAAATGAGGTCGGTCAACGTAATCCCTCCCCGCAGCGCCGCCCGGCAGGACTCGTTGCGGCTGCGGCAGCAGCATACCCCGAGTCTACCATTGTGGCCAGTGCTCAAATGGTGCGTTTCGGCCTTGACTTATGCTCGATATTGCAATAAATGCGTACTGTAGGTGATCGAATAGAGTATATTCGATCACGATACTAACCGCGTGCTGGACGGAGTGATTTGGGGGATGGACTCTTGGTTCGGTTTTTGTATTTCAGACCGGCGTGCCCATCCAACTGACCGGTGGCTTCGAAACTGTAAACGGCAACGGCAACAACGGCCCGAACAACAACCCAGCCAGAACCGGTGTTCGCCTGGCTCCGGGTGTCACCCTCAAGCAAATTGAGAAGATGTTCCACCCGTCGCTCACGCGGCAGGTTGGAAGAGCGAGCTCCACTGATCTTCAGCGCCTCGCCGTCGATCCGCAGCTGATCGGTCCTGACGGCC
>DATFXM010000138.1:0-36324 GCA_035315885.1 Blastocatellia bacterium | reverse complement strand
AATGACGAGGCCCCCGCTTCGCGGACTCACCGGGGGATAGCGTTCTGTCGCCCGCTGCGCGGGCTCGCGTCTCTATTGGTGCGACTACCCCCGGTTCGCGGACTCACCGGGGGCTACATTCTGTCGCCCGCTGCGCGGGCTAGCGTCTCTATTGGTGCGATTACCCCCGGTTCGCGGACTCACCGGGGGATAGCGTTCTGTCGCCCGCTGCGCGGGCTCCGGTCGTTGTTGGTCGTCTTACCCCCGGTTCGCGGACTCACCGGGGGCTACATTCTGTCGCCCGCTCCGCGGGCTCATGTCTTGTGCCGAACCCTATAGGGTCGACACTCAGCACTCAGCACTCAGAAATGGCGATTTTGGGTTCCAACCCTGAAGGGGTTGCGCCCCACAGCCCAGGGTTGCCGTCCCCGGCTACCCTGGGAAATGGCGATTTGGGGCTCCAACCCTGAAGGGGTTGCGTCACCGTTTGGCGATCGGATGATTCGAATAGATGTCGCAGGTTGCGACGAATTGACGCGCCGACGCAACCCCTTCGGGGTTGGAACTCAGCACTATCCCTCAATACTTCTCTTCAGACGACGCATACCGCGGATCCAGCGATCGTAGTCCGTAGCCTTGCGCAAAAAATACTCGCGCACTTCGGGATGAGGCAGTATCAAAAACGTCTCGTCCGCAAGCCCCTTTACAACAGCATCGGCAACCTCTTCGGGCTCGATGGCACCCTCCCTCAATATCGGCCCCGCCCCGCTCAGCGACTCGTCCAGCATTCGCGTCTTAACGCCCTGTGGACATAAGCACGATACTTTTATCCCCGAGTCGCCATAAGTGATCGCAAGCCATTCGGAGAATGCTAATGCCGCATGCTTGGTCACCGAATACGGAGCCGCTCCGATCGTAGTCAGCAAACCGGCTGCAGAAGCCGTGCTCAACAGATAACCGTCTCCGCGAGCCAGCATCTCCGGTAACACAGCACGCGCGGCGTAGATGTGCGCCATCACGTTTACGTCCCAGATCTTTTGCCAATCCTCGTTGGCTACCTCTATGCCTCCCGCCTTCCCCGAGATTCCGGCGTTCGAACAGAACAGGTCGATGCGGCCGAACTTCTCTCTCGCCTGCTCGACCAGCCGAATCACATCCCACTCTACGCTGACGTCTGCCTTGACCGCCAAGCCGCCGATTTGATCGGCTACACCTGCAGCATCGCTGTAGTCCTGGTCGGCAACGACAACGCCAAGCGCCTTCTCTGCCGCAAAACGAATCGAGAGCGCGCGCCCAATTCCCCGCGCGGCCCCGGTTACCACTGCTACTTTGCCCTCGAGTTTCATCGTTGTTCAGTCCACAGGGGGCCCCGGCAAGAGGCTCTCGCAGTGAACGGTTCGCGGCCCGTTCTCGTCGCAATAAGCATATCGCGAGTACCTGGTGTCAGCGGGCCCTTTCCATTCCCGACTATCGGCTTCTTCTCCGAACAGCGAAACGCCTGTGTGTTCACCCTTCGCATTCAGAATATAAAAATTGACGTTGAAGTTTGGATCGCCGTTCTTTTTTCTCAGCCGCTGCTCGATGGTGTTGGATTTGATTCTTCGCAAAGCATCCATCCCCGCATCCTTGGGATGCATGCCGCGCCTCAGGTTCTCGATGATCAGGAACGAGCAGAGTCCGTACAGATTTGCTTCGCCCCTTCCGGTTGAGCCGGCGGCTCCGATGTCACCATCCACATACAGACCTGCGCCCAGAATTGGCGAATCCCCTACACGACCGGGAATCTTCCACGCTAGACCACTAGTGGTCGTAACCCCACAGATCTCGCCCTTCGAGTTGATGCCGTCGCAATTGATGGTCCCGTAGATGTGATCAGGGCGCAGCAGTCCCTCAGCAATCATCTCCCGCACCACCTGTCGTTCTGCTGCCGCACGTTTTGCCGGATCGAGATAGTGCAGAGGATCGGTGCGACGCTTCCACTGAAGCCACTTCTTCCGCGAGTTTTCGGTGTTCAGGTCGTCTTCGATCTTGAAACCCATGTCCCGGGCAAAAGTCTGTGCGCCTTTGCCGACGATCAAGTGGTGGTCGGTGAATTCCATTACCGCTCGCGCAACCTGCGACGGCGTCCGCACACCTTCTATCGCGGCCACCGCGCCCGCTCTTTTCTTCGGACCATGCATGCAGCTTGAATCCAGTTGCACGACACCGTCGGCATTCGGCAAACCGCCGTACCCGACACTGTCGTCGAGCGGATCCAGCTCTACGATATTCACTCCTGCGATAACCGCATCCAGCACATCTGATCCGGAGGTGATCATGCTGAACGCCTTCTCAACGCACGTCTGGGTGCCACCGTTCTTGTAGTGGTTGCCGTTCGCCGACGAGATCACCACCGGCTTTACGGCGGAGGGAATCAGGATCACCGGCGAACCGGGCGACGTTTTTCCAGCCGCGGCAACAAGGCCTGCTGCGGCGCCGCTACGCACGAAGTCCCGGCGCTTGATTTTTCTTGTCATATTGAGTCCTCCTCCTCGGAATTGGTAGCGGATTATATCCTCGTCGAGTCGGATTACAAACGCGTACGAGCGGTCACTCCAGATTGCTTAACTTGTATACGCCTTCTTCAGCGCGATTCGCAAATCCCTCGGTCACAAGCGCTCGGTTACCCCGTCCTGCATCTGGCCGCGACAGGCCCGTTACCCTCGATAGCTCTCCTCGCAGCGTCAAACCAGCGCCGGTCAAGAATGCGCGCGCTATCTCAGCCAATGCCTCCTCTCTGGTTGCTTTGATCGACATCTCTTCGGCGAACCTCGCTTCCGCGAGCGTCCAGATGTAAGTGAACGGCTTGTACATTACGTCCCCTGGAATCACCTTCATCGCCTTCTGGAGCTCATCGATCGCGCGAGTAAACTTCGCTCGATCGCGAACGCCTGAGGCACCTCTCAAATCTGCGGTGGCCATCTCCCATTCCACGCGCAACACCTTGAGGACCGCGCGTGCGTGAGGGCTCAGCAGTTGGCCTTCCCGGTTTCGTTTCACGCCCCACAGTACGTTGAAGTGGGGAACCAGGCGGCGGGCAATCAGAGTTGAGCGCGATTTGACCAGCTTCGCATAGTACACGCGGCCGCGCCGCATCACATCGTCCTTGATGTACCACGCAAGGCTTGCCTCGGGATCCTTCTGAACGTTGCGGGGCATATAAGCGTCGCGCCTGCCGCAGACCGCGACGTAAAGGGATGGTCCAGGTTTTCGGGCGTCGGTGAGGGTGGCGCAAAAGCCTATCTCCTCGACAAGCGCTTCGGCCTCGAAAGCTGTTTCGACTCTCAGCTCCGGAGTCCGGCGCCACATTCGGTCGCGGTGTAGTTCAATATCCTCGGGGAGGGACATTTCGAGCTGTGACTTGAACGGGTGAACGGTTGATGCTGACTGGTGATGATCAAGCTTCTGCGGCGGCGGCCCTTCGTCGCTTAATCACGAAAGCAATCACCAGTCCGGCGACGACAAGAGCAAGCGCGATCAGACCGGCTCGACCGACCCACTGTTCAAGGAGGTTCCAACTGTGACCGAAGAAGAAGCCGGCAAGCGAGATCGCTACGGACCAAAGAATCGCGCCCAGCATGTTGTACAAGGCAAAGGTGCGCCAGGGCATATGAGCCGCGCCGGCGAGGAGCGCGGCAAATACTCTGAGCCCGGTGATAAAGCGGGCGACCAGGATCGTCTTGTCGCCGTGCTGGTGAAAGAACTTGTCGAAGCGTTCCAGTCTACGAGTGGTCAAGCCACCGTATCGACCCCATCGGGCCAGCGCGGCGCGTCCTACTCTTCGCCCGATGTAGTACCCCGCGTTGTCACCCAGGACTGCACCGACTGCGGCTACGAGCATAACGAGCAGAAGCTGAAAATGACCTTGCGATGCAAAGAAGCCGGCGGCGAGCAGGACCGTCTCGCCGGGCACCGGAAGTCCGGCGTTCTCAAGCATGACTCCCAACAGCACGACCCAGTAGCCATACTGCTTGAAGTAGGAGATCAAAAACGAAAGCATACCCGAGCTTCAGCTACCGGCAACCTCCTCAATTCCTTGCAAGTCGCAATCTTAGAACGAACCTAATCATCTATACGCATGACCCTCTGAGGGAAGAGAGTTCTGAGTATCAGCCCCGAAGGGGTTGCGTCCCGTTTCGCTATCGGATGCTGGTCGTTCGAGACAACCCCGTCGGGGTTGTCGACTCAGCACTCAGCACTTACTTAAACTTGAGCGTCAGTCGACCGCCCCACTGCCGTGGAGGCCCGATGTGCGTCCCCGAGAAGACGCTCTCAAAGTTATAAACAAACAGCCGGTCAGTCAGATTCTGAATGTCCAGCGCCGTCGACATTGATACACGTTCCTTTTGGAAGAGGTCAACACCCGTTGAGAAATTGAGAATAGTTCGAGGTTTGACGCGTCCTCGCTGAAAGTCAATCAAGTCAAACAGTCGCGGGTCGAAGCCTTCGGCGACGAACTCTCCCAGCGTCGTCCCCGGCTCGACATCGACCGGCACTCCAGAATCGTAGCGGCCGCCGAACGCAGCCCACCAGCCTGTCCTCTTGTTCGTGTAGTTCACTCCAAACTGGCCTGAATTCCGCTGGTCATGATCGTTTGGAAATCTCAGACCGGGATTCTCCAGCGACGTAACTGACTCCCCCAAAAACAGTCCGCCATTTATCGGAGTGATGCCGAACGATCGCGAGTTCGCGTAACTCAAGTACCCCGAGAGACCGTGCCACTCGGCGGTGTCCAGCCTCGCTTCGATACCGTTTACGCGGCCGGCGAAGATCGAGATCGGGAAGATCACACCTGTATCAAAAAACTGATCTTTGTCCGAGAAATTTCTGATCTGTTTGTTGTAAGCGGAGACGGTCAGCCGCCCAAAGCGCGTCAACTGCTGCTGCACACCGAACTCGAACACGTGCTCCTCGTCGGGCAGGATCGGCTTCACGCCGGACTGACCGGTTGTCACCGCGAGCGGGGAAAGCGCGGCTGCCTGTTCAGAGCTCGCCAGCAGCAGGTTTTCGGCCGGGGGCGGTTGAAACAGCCGATTGTAGGAAGCGCGTATTACCGTCTGAGTGGCCGGGAAGAGGTACGCGATTCCGATTCGAGGACTGAACTCGTGCTTGTGCACGAGCAGTTTGTAGTCATCGAATCGCAGACCCGCATCAATCGTGAAATTCTTGAATGGAGAGAAACGATCCTGAACGTAGCCCGACCACGTTCGCCCAGTGCGCCTGTCGCTGAACACGAACGGGTTTGCAGCCGAAAAGGCAAGAACCGGATTGGGGAAAACGTTTCCTTGAGAATCCTCGATCGGCGGGAAGAATGTCGGGTCAGTCGGATAGAACGAGAAGTTCTCACGTATCGGGGTCCGAGTAAATTGAATCCCGGCCTTCAGCGTATGTCCGTGACCGGCATAGGAGTAAGAGCCGATGAACCCCCAATTGGTCAGAGTTCGGTCCTGAAAGGCCACGACGGGAGTCGACTCTGGATTGGAGTTCAACTTCGCACTGGACGTGCGGTAGAACACGGCAAAGTTTGCCACGGTCGTCTGGCTGAACAGATGCTGCCACGAAAGAAAGTACGACTGGTTTCGTTGCTGCTGGCGTTGATCCTGCCCGGCGATTTCCTGTTCGAGACGATTGGGCACCTCAAAGTTCGCGCCGCCGAAAATCAACGTAGCCTTAAGCAGGTCCTTTGAAGTCGCGTTGTAGTCGATCGTTGTCAGATTTCCGGCTGTGCGGCCAACGTTGTGAAAGTTCTCGATCGTGGGAGGATCGAGATAACGGTGCGACGTCGTACCCGAAAACGCTGTAAACCACCCGAACTTATTCACGTGACCGCCGAAATCGGCTGCCACATCACCGGTGACAAAACTGCCTACGTTCCCGGTTATTGATCCGGAGATTGGCATGTCGAGACCGGATTTCGTATTCACGTTCACGACCGCGCCCAGCTTATCCCCGAACTCCGCCGGTATGCCGCCGGTCAGCACTTCAACGTGAGACGCGGTCCTCGGATCGATTGAAGTGGAAAAGATTGCCGACATGTTCTCGGTGACCGGGACCCCATTAATGACGGTCTGTACGTTCGATTCCGATCCTCGAGGATGAATTCTTCCGTTGTCGTCAGCCACCACGCCCGGGGCTGATTCGACCATCTTCTGGAGTCCGCGTGAAGGAGCGGCTCCAAGTGATTTCAACAGCAAGGGAGAGTTCAGATCGGTGTCAGCTCCAGTCCGATCTGCTTCGATCATATGCGTATCGTCGGCGGTGACGTTCACTTCGGCCGAGAGGTTCTTGACCGCGAGCTGCACGGTTAATTGAATGGGTACGGCGCTGTGCACGTCGACGGTCTGCTCTGAGTTTTGAAAGTCGACGGCTTCTACGGTCAGCCGGTAGTTATTGAAGGGGATATTTTGGAATTTGAAGGAACCGGTGTCGTCAGTCTTAGCGGTTACCTTGTAGTTGGTGATCGAGTTTTGCAGCGTGACGTTAGCGGCGATGACAGCGGCGCCGCTTGGGTCTGTGACCTGTCCCTGGACGATGCCTACGGTGGACTGCGTGGGGTTGTCCGCCGGCGTGGTACCGTCGGCCGGCGCTTGCGTGATCGTTGTTGCTGAGATCAGAAGTACCAGAACTACTTTGAGCATCTACGCCTCCTCAGGCTGGGGCTGGAGTGTTTCCCTCACTGTATTCAGCCCACTGGGGAACGACTCTCGGGGAATCGGATCTTCGAGACCGCGCGCGGTTTCAATCAACTACCGGACAGTCATTGGAGTCTGCGAGGCGCGCGGTTAGTCTGCGACGATTCAGATCCGAGGAGGGGCTCTGCCGGAATGGAAGCGCGGAATGACGAGGAGCTTGGGCTCCAGCACGCTTGTGGAAGCGATAATGCCTTCGCTGTTGGGTTCTACGATGGGAGCAGCGTGGTGGACGCCTGAGACGTAATTACGCTGCAAGCGGCACAACAGACACTGACCGTCATCTCCTGACGATGGATTTGAGCCATTGTCTGAATTAGCAGTTCGTAGGGCTTGAGTCTGTGGATCGGACTTAAGAGAACGGTTTTCGTGGTGATGGGTGACGCCGATGAAAACTATGTGCGCCAGCAAACAGAGTAACGCCACGGAACCTAGGGGTGACGTAGTCCGCACACGGGATCTGATTCTAGTTTGCACTGTCACACGCGCCGATCACCTTTCAGGGTACAAACTGAAATTTAACACTAAGGCGCTAAGTCGTGTCAATAATTGCAGTAGGGGGAGGAGGAAGCGAAGGGGCGAATGGGCGACAGAGAAACTCGACGTCCCTCCTCTCCGCGTCCCCCCTCTCCGCGTCGCCCCTTCGGCCATTCGCCCATTCGCCCCTTCATTCCTCCTCCCCCCTTCGCCCATTCTCCTCCCCGCCCTCCCCCGTCTCTGCTAACATTCAAAGATCCGAAAGGTTCAACCAGCGAGGAGAAGCTTATGAGGTCAAAAGGTCTCGTTTTCGTCCTTGCCGTAGCGCTCTTCTCCCAGAGCCTGGCTCTCTCGGTAAATGCCCAGTCTCCCCAAATTGTCGAACCGCTCGTGAAGAGACTTCATGACGCGCTCAAGCTCGATGACCAGCAACTCATCGGCGTTCGCGGTGTGTTTGCCAAACACGCTCCCAAGATAAATGAATTGCGCGCTCGCGCTGAAAAGAGTCCCTACAGCCCGGAGATACCCCCCGACCTCGACAAGGAGCAAAAAGAGATTCGTAGCGAGATTTCTGAGCTATTGACCGAAGAGCAAAAAGCAAAACTCGCCACGGTCGATACGCGACTGCCGGTACCGGTCGCGCCTCCGTTTATTCTCATCAATCTGCCGCCGCGCGCTTCAAAAGAGAATGCCGGGACGCCGGCTGCTTTGGCTGCTGGCGAACGCCTCATCCCGATTCCCTCTTCGTCCCAAAAACCCCGCAACAGCCGACTCACCGACGACCAGCGGATTCTGCACTTGCTGAATCGGGTCACGTTTGGTCCGCGACCCGGTGATGTCGATCGTGTCAAACAAATGGGAATCGCGAAATTCATCGAAGAGCAATTGAACCCGGATGCTATCGACGATTCGGATCTCGAAAAGCGATTGTTGGTGCTCCCGACGCTTCAATTGAGCTCGGTGGAACTCTTTCAGTTTTACCCCCCACCTAATGCGATAACACAACGCGAAAAGCAACCTAATCCACCCCCGGTGTACGGTCGTCCGCAGCAGGTTGTAGGCGAACTCGTGCAGCAAAAGCTGGCTCGCGCGGTTTCAACCAACCGACAGCTTCAAGAAGTAATGACCGATTTCTGGCTGAACCACTTCAACGTGTTCGCATTCAAAGAAGCCGATCAATGGATGATCTCTTCCTACGAGCGGGATGTTATTCGGCCGCACTCGCTTGGCAAGTTTCGAGATCTGCTGCGCGCTGTAGCGTCGAGCCCGGCGATGCTTTATTACCTGGACAATTGGTTGTCGTTCGCTCCCGACGCTAAGGAGCCGAGGCCGCCCCGACCGGCCACCCCGCAACCTCCGCCGCGCGCCGTGCCAAACATTGCCGCCGACGGTAATCAACAGGAAAAAGACTCGCCGCAAATGGGAGTAAAGCAGCAGCCGAATCCCACCGCCCAGAACAAGACTCCATCGCAATCATCTGAGCCATCGAAGCAGACAGCAGCTCCGACACAGAACCCAAATCCTGCGCCCGCGGTCGCAAAGCCTCAGCCTCGCAAGAGAGACATCAATGAGAACTATGCTCGAGAGTTGATGGAGCTGCACACGCTCGGAGTCGACGGAGGATACACTCAAAAGGACGTCCAGGAGGTGGCGCGCTGCTTCACAGGTTGGACTATCGACCGCCCGTATCAGAACGGTGCTTTTGTCTTTCGCCCGTGGATGCACGATCAGGGAGCCAAGGTAGTTCTCGGGACTTCGATTCCGGCGGGCGGTGGCGTAAGCGACGGCCTGGCGGTACTCGATATTCTGGCTCGGCATCCCTCCACCGCGCGTTTTGTGTCGAAGAAGATTTGCCAGCGGCTTGTTGCCGATGATCCGCCCGCGGCGCTCGTAGACCGTGCCGCGCAAGTCTTCCTGAAGTCTGACGGAGACATTCGCGAAGTTGTTCGCACGATCCTGAACTCGCCGGAGTTCAACTCGCCGCAGAATTTTCGAGCGAAGGTCAAATCGCCACTGGAGCTGGCGGCCTCGGCTATACGTGGGTTGGATGGCGATACGAACGGAGCACCGGCGCTTCACGAGTGGCTGCGTCGAATGGGTGAGCCGCTTTATCAGTACCAGTTTCCGACCGGATATAGCGAAAAGTCCTCGAGTTGGGTGAACACCGGTGTGTTTTTCAATCGGATCAACTTTGCAGTCGCGCTGGCGAACAATCAGATCGCCGGGACGATCATTGATTATTCGAGGCTTGTAGCGAGTGCGGCGAGCGGAGACGAAATGGTTAAGCAGTTGAGCGCGCTGGTGGTACACACTGAATTATCGACGGAGACTTCGAAGGCGGTACGCAATTCTCTGGAATCGTCGAAGCCCGGTGATCAACAGAAGCACATTCTGGAGTTGTTGCTGGGTTCAGCCGAGTTCCAACGACGATAGGAAGTGCTGAGTCCTGAGTGCTGAGTTGACAACCCCGAAAGGGTCGCGTCGTGTAGCTCAAGGGTTGCGTCCCCTTATTATTATCGGACTATGCTCGTTCGAATCGATGTCGCAAACCCTACAGGGTTGCGACCAATTAACGTGACCGTATCCAGGGTAGCCGCGGACGGCAACCCCTTCGGGGTTGAAAACTCAAAACCGGCCGTACTCAGCACTCAGCACTTCAATTTGACCATCGTTCGCCTTTTACTATTTACTATCCAACATGTCATCTACTCTCGGTGTAGGCTTCATTGGAAGCGGCTTCAATGCTCAGTTTCACATCAGATCGTGGGTCGGTGTCCGAGATGCCGACGTCCGCGGCGTCTGGAGCCCTAACCCCCAACATTCAAATCACGCAGCCGAACTCGCCCGCTCGTTGAGAGTCGGAGACGCCAAAGCCTTTCAATCAGTTCAGGAAATGGTGGAGGCTCCCGAAATCGATGCCATCTGGCTTTGCGGCCCAAACCACAAGCGCATCGAGGACATGGAAGCCATCGCCGATGCGATCAAGTCACGAAAAGCAAAGCTCATCGGAATTGCCTGCGAAAAGCCCCTTGCCCGAAACGTCGCAGAAGCCCGCAGAATGCTGGAGCTCGTCCAGCAGTCGGGCCTGCTCCACGGATACCTTGAAAATCAGGTCTTCACGCCGGCTGTCCAACGCGCCCGAACTCTGATCTGGCAGCGTGCCGCATCTCTGACCGGGAGGCCCTATCTTGCAAGAGCGGCCGAGGAACACAGCGGACCTCATATGCCGTGGTTCTGGCAGGGCGAGTTGCAGGGTGGAGGCGTGCTCAACGATATGATGTGTCACAGCCTCGAAGTCGCGCGCTATCTCTTAACCGAGCCGGGCAAACCGCGCCACAGCATAAAACCGAAGAGCGTCTCGGCAGAAATCGCTTCGCTTAAATGGACCAGACCGGAGTATGTCGAGCTCCTGAAAAAGACTATGGGCCCCGACGTAGACTACGGTCGCAAACCGTCTGAGGACTTTGCCCGCGCGACGTTCGACTATGAAGATGACAACGGGCGCCCGCTGATTGTCGAAGCGACGACTTCGTGGAGCTATGTTGGAGCTGGGTTGCGCCTGAGCATGGCACTCCTGGGCCCCGAGTACTCGATGGAAATCAACTCGCTTGAAGCCGGACCAAAGCTCTTCTTCAGCAGGCGTGTTCAAGGGCCGGCAGGTGAAGACCTGGTTGAGAAGCAGAATGCAGAGCAAGGTCTTATGCCGGTCGTATCGGACGAGGCAGTGGAGTACGGATACGAAGGCGAAAACCGTTACTTCACGCGATGCTTTCTGGACGGCAAACAACCGGAGGAATCGTTCGCAGACGGCCTGGAAGTCACCGAATTGTTGATGACCGCCTACATGAGCGCAGAGCAGCGCAGGGTCATCGATTTCAGGCCAGAATCGCTTGATTCGTTCATTCCCGCGGTGGCGCGGGGAACGTGGAAACGATAGGACATCAAATGACCGGCTGCGAATACTGGAGAGACTAATGAAAGAGATCACGGCACAACAGGCCTACGAGCTATTGCAATCGGGTTCGGGATACATCTATCTGGACGTCAGGTCGGTGCCTGAGTTCGAGCAAGGACATGCGCCGGGCGCCATCAACATTCCGTTATTGCACTTCGAGTCCACTTCGGGCATGGTGCCCAACCAGGATTTTGTAGCGGTTGTGGAAGCTACGCTGCCGCACGATGCGAAGCTCCTGGTGGGATGCAAGGCCGGCGGGCGGTCGGCGCGAGCATGCGAGCTTATGAGCCAGATGGGCTACAGCGATCTTTCGAACATCCGCGGTGGCTTTGTCGCTTTGACAGATAACACAGGACGCGTAGTAGAGCCCGGATGGAGCATGCTCAATCTTCCCTCTTGCACGGAGTGCAGTGAGGACGCCCACTACGAATCGATCGCCGCTAAAGCAATGGCGAAGTGAGCTCCGATTTGCTCGTCAAAGAAAAGACCGCCGGACGCTGACGACTGACAAAAGTCCTTAGCGTCATGGCGGTCCTGTCTTGTGACCAGCCTCAATTCTTCCCCTGCTCTGGAGGCTTCTTTTGAGCAGGAGGCTTGGGTTGCTCTTGAGGCGTCCCCTGGGCTGGAGGCTTAACTCGAGTCGGCGTCGCCTGATTCGGGCGTTGCATCATTACTTCAGGAGGCTTCCCTCGACTCGGCGCCGCTTGATTCGGGCGTTGCATCATCACTTCGGGCTTCTGCGGTCGCGGCTGAAACGACGGCTGTTTGGGAACTTGATTCCGACGTTCCTGGCGCTGTACGTGTCGCGATTGCTGCTGCGTCTGTGCTCTTCGCGCTGCTTCCATCTGACCGGCGCTCGCAGCCCTTGGCCGATGTTCCTGATTGAGCTGCCGGTGAATTTCACGGTGTAGCCGTCCTTGATCGGCTTGCTGCTGGCCGCGTGGCTCCTTCGCCCTCGAGTCGGGCTGAACTTGTGGCACTTGCATTCTACGTTCCGGCGTAGCATTGGGCGCAGCCGGCGGTGTACCCTCCGGTTGTTCTCGCATCATTCTGCGCAGCCCTCGTCGCGCCGAACGATCGCCCCCCGCTGCTCGCGCGGAGAGATCGTTCATAGCGCGCTGGCGATCTGAGGACTCGCCCCTTCGCGCCGCGAGCGGCAACCGATCCGGCTCCCTGGTGTTCGCGACTTGCGGCGCCTGCTCGAACTTCAAACTGCTGCTTCTGCGATTGTCTGGTACCGACTGAACCCCGAACGCTCGGGTTGTATCCAAACGATCTGGAAGCGCCGCCGGGGACTGGCTTGTGATTACCTTCCTGTTGAACACCGCCTCCTCGGCGTTTGTTGGAGCAAACCTGTGACGCGCTTCCCGCTCGGATTGAACGACCTGTCTCACAGCCTGCGCTTCAAACGGATCGATCGCCGCTCTACTCCTTCGAATAACGTTTGTGTCCGCTTGAACCGCAATGCGTGGATCGATCGGTCGAACCAGTGATCGCACCGGGACCACAGTCACGCCATTTGGAGTGTCGACGTTTACAAAAGTCCGCTGGTCGTTGAACACCTTGATGAACCGCGGCGATCCAAGGAATCGAGGTTCGAAGTTCGCTCCGTAGTACCGCGGCACATACACCTCTCGCGGACCAAGCGGCACCCACGCAATCTGATTTGTCTCAATCAGCGGGATAAACGCGACTGGGGCCGGACAGTACGTGCGTCGTATCGCGAGATCTCCGGGCACCCAGAACCACCGATTCCGCACAAAGAACCAGCGCCCATAGTGGTAAGGCGCCCAGCCCCATGGTTCGCTGGAAATCCAGCTCGGACCCCAAACGTCGTAGAAGTCCCAGCGTCCAAATCTGAATGGGGCCCAGCCTGCGCTTACCCTCGGTGCCCAGCAGTAGCCATAGTCGTCGACGATCTGCCAGTCGCCGTAATCATCCAGCTCATAGAGCCCCGCGAGGTCCGATGAAACGTAGGTCCAGCTCGGCGAGTTTCGATACGAATCGAAATAGAAAGGATCGCTCAAATAGGTTTCGTAGCTCTTGTAACGCCCGTCGTACCTCCTCGGATAACGGTACTGGTAGTAATCGTCTACGATGCCGCCGGCTGTCTGAGGTGAAAGAGTGGATGACACCGCTTGTGAGGCGGATGCCGCAAGCAATGTCACGACCTGACCCTTGCTAACCGTCCCCGACCCTTCAAGCCCCATTACTTGTGCGAGCCCACTGAGTACTGACACAACGGCGTTCTCCCCGTCCATGCCAATTTGATACAGACCAGGCTCTTTGAAATTCACTGCGCCGCAAGGCGTACCCACCTCGTAGAAGTCTTCATTGTTCAGGTTGGGCACGTCGAAAATCGCCGACCCGGTCTTCAGCGCCAACTGTGTGCGATGTTCGTCAAGCGCCAGGACATCGATTGAAGTTTGCGGGTTGAGCGAGATCGAGTTTCGACCGGTCAACGCAATCGAAGCGCGAGAGTTCTCTTGGGTGTAGACTCTGTTGCCAACCGTGACTGGTGTATTGACAGTCCCCGGTGTCCAATCTGTCTGTTGATTATCATCGACTCGACCGACATTCACTTGTCCATCAACGCGGTCAAGCCTCGCGGCGCGAGGGACAATGCCGGTGTCCGCGGTTACCTGGTTTCCTCCTCCTCGCAACAGCAGCACGATCGCCGCTGTCAGCGCTACCGACAGGAGAAACACTCCCGGGATCAGGGCCCTTCGCGAGATACTCGTCGTGCCTCCTTTGGTTCTGTTCAACATCACTACTTCCTCCTCCGTAGTACAACTCTCCTGCACGTTCTGTCACAAGAGGACCTATGGGCAACAGACGTGCCCCGCCCCACACGGTTGCGATGTCTTCAATTGCCGCAGAGGTTTCCTTCGGGATCTTAAGAGAGAGACTTCTTGTGCCCGGAGTCGGGTCGCGTGAGACAAGCTAGCAGACACCAGCCGTCCGGTGTTGGTACAGGGCGAAGGGAACGCGAAGACGCGGGGACGCGGAGAGGAGAGAATGGCGAAGGGCGAAGGGGCGACTCGGTGACACGAGAGTTGATGACACGCGGACAAAGAGAGAAGAAGCAGAGTACAGAAATGGCGCCAAGCGTCTCCGCGTTACTCCTCTCCGCGTCCCCGCGTCACAACGTCGCCCCTTCCCCCCTTTCTCCTCATCCCCTCATCTCTTCAGTTTCAGGCTCCGGCTGCTTGACTACTGCCGTTCCGCGCACCATTCGCCAGATGAAGTAGGCGGGAACCCCGAGAACGATGATGCCGAGTGCTTTTGCAGTTCTCGTGGGTTGTTCGCGAAGCTGAGTCACAAGCGTATTGACCACTAGAACCACCGCCGACACGATGAACAAAAGGGGAGTCCATGGATAGCCAGGAACGCGATACGCCTGATGATCGGTAACACGTCTGCGGTACACGAAAATTGTGGCAGCCGCCAGTCCGTAGAAGACCCATCCCGAGAACACCACGTAGGTGAGCAGTTCGTTGAACGTGCCCGACAGCGCAAGCACAGACGACCAGATCGAGCCTGCGATTATCGCGAACGCGGGCGTTCCAAACCGGGGGTGGACCTCCGCCAGTTTCTTGAAGAACAGGCCGTCGTTTGCCATCGCGTAGTAGACTCGCGGACAGGTCAGGACGTTGCTGTTAGCTGCACTGAAAACCGAAACCAGAATCGTCAGTCCGACGAGTCGCGCGGCAGTCGGGCTGGCTACCACTGTGAGCGCCTCGGCGGCTGCGCTTGTTGATTTGGCAACTCCCTCTGCGCCAAGCGCTCCAATGTAGGCTATGTTGGCGAGCAGATAGATTGCGATAAGAGCAACCGTGCCCAAGAAGAATGCCCGCGGGAAGTTCCGTTGTGGATCCACGACTTCTCCGGCGCTGAAGGTGCAATACTGCCATCCCTCGTACGCCCACAACACTCCGATCATCGCAAGACCAAAGCCCGAAAACAGATCAGCGGTTATCGCCTTGGGCACGATTGGCAGCGGGCTTTGGGTGAGGCCATGCCCGAACAGCAACAGGATCGCGGACATCACAAGAATTGCGCCAACCTTCAGTGCAGTCGTCCAGTTTTGCAGGTCAGCGCTCGACCGGGTACCACGAACGTTGACCACGGTAAGCACTGCGATAACACCAAGCGAGACGAGCCGCGCGGCAAGCTCGCTTAGGGGAACGAGCTTGCCAAGCGTAGTGCTGAACGCCACGGCCAGTGTGGCAACTGTTCCTGCATTCATCGCAAAGAACAACGTCCAACCGAAAAGAAACGCGGGCAGCGGTCCAAAACAATCACGAAGATGGACGTAGATCCCGCCTGCTTTTGGATTCACTGCGCTCAATTCGCCGTAGGTCAGAGCTCCGAGTAATGACAGCAGTCCGCCGACGAGCCAGGCGAGCAAAGCAGGTCCTACATAACCGTGGGACTGGACCATCACGCCACCGGGCACCAGAAAAATCCCGGACCCGATAACCGACCCGATCACCAACAGAATCAGGTCACGCCGACCAAGCACGCGTGCAAGTTGAGACATAGACCCCCAAAGGGAAGTTCTGAGTTCTGAGATCTGAGATCTGAGATCTGAGATCTGAGTTCTGAGTTCTGAGATCTGAGTGTTGAGCTTGCAACGCCGAAGGGGTTGCTACTCAGAACTCAGAACTCAGAACTCTCCTGCCACCCTGCCGCCGACGATCGTGTAAACAATTCGAGTGCTGCGAATTTCTTCGGGCTTGATTTGAAAAATGTCCTGCGACAGAACCGTGACGTCCGCAAGCTTCCCCAATTCGAGAGTGCCCTTTTCTCGTTCCCCGAACTCAGCATAAGCGCAATCCGAAGTGTACGCTCGCAACGCTTCTTCAACAGTGATCTTCTGTTCAGGGATCCAGCCCCCCGGATGCTTGCCGTCCAGAGTCTGTCTAGTCACCGCCGCATAGATCCCGAGCACCGGCGAGATCGGAGCAACAAACCAATCGGAGCCGAAAACGACCTTCGCACCAGCGTCAAGCAGAGAACGAAATGCGTAAGTAGTCTTGGCCCGCTTTTGACCAATGCGCTTCTCGGCCCATCTCCCATCATCGATGGCATGATAAGGCTGCATTGACGCGATCACTCCAAGCTTCGCAAAGCGCGGGATGTCGGCCTCAAGCAGATGCTGCGCGTGTTCGATTCGAAAGCGGCGATCTCGCGGGCCATTCTGTTTTTCAACATCCTCGAAATAATTCAAGAGGAGATTGTTTGCTCGGTCCCCTATTGCGTGCACCGAGCACTGCAGCCCGGCCTTGTCGGCGTCCATAACGCTCTGCCTGAGCTTACCCTCAGGTATGTTGTCTTCGACCATCAGACCCGAGGTGCTCGGGGCGTCAGAGAACGGCTCAAAAAACAATGCAGTGGTCGAACCCAGCGAGCCATCCATAAAAGCCTTGAGCCCGCCAAGGCGTAGCCACTCGTCGCCCTTGCCTTCTCTACCCACGACCTCCACCTGTCGCTTCCACTGGCTCATCGGTGTCCGCGCATAAACCCTGAGCGTAAGTCTTCCCGAGTCGCGAAAACGCTTGTACGCCTCCCAATCTCTCCACGGAGTTATGTCTTGAATCGAGGTGACTCCGTTTCTCGCCGCCTCCTTCAACGCAGCACTGAGCGCATCATCAACCTCAGCGTTACTCGCTGCGGGGATCACTCCGACGACAAGTCCCATCGCTTCGTCTTTCAAAACACCTGTCGGCTCTCCGGTGGATGGATCTCGCACGATGGTGCCGCCTGCGGGGTCCTTGGTATCTCGAGTTATTCCGGCGAGCCGCAATGCCGCGGTGTTGGCAAGCGCCATATGGCCGTCGAGCCGTTGAACGAACACCGGATTCTTCGGAGTGTATTGATCTATCATCTGGCGCGTAGGCAGATGAGCTTCGGGCCAACGTTCGTGATCCCAGTCGCCTCCGAGAATCCATCGTCCAGCGGGCAGTTTCGCAGCGTGATCGCGAATCCGCCGCGCGAATTCTTCGGGGCTTTCAGCGTCTCGAAGATCTACCGAAAGCAGGTGAAACCCGCTCTCTATGAAATGCGTGTGATCGTCTATGAAACCCGGCACTGCGAGCCGGCCTTTGAGGTCGACTACGCGCGTTTGAGCTTCTATGAGGCGGTTGATTTCTTCTGTAGATCCTATGGCGATGATGCGGTCACCGCGCGAGGCCAGCGCCTGAGCCCAGGGGTTTGCCTTGTTCCCGGTCCAGATCTTGCCGTTGATCAACGCCAATGAGGCTTTGGCCGAATGTTCTTGAAAATGATCCGCTACAAGCCTTGACACGAACGGAATAATATCGGGCTGGGAACTGTTGTCAACGGTGAACACCGCGAGGATGTATTCGGCGCCATTGGCGAGCCGGACGAACGCGACATCGTGACGGGTAGAGGAAGTCCAGCCCGCTTTCGAGTAATACTGCGAACCGGGTGGAAGCGCTTTACCTGAGAAGGCCGTCGCTTGATCATCAGGATCGGTGGACTTTGTTTGCGGGTCGCGATGCAGCAGTTGCATCATCGCCCTTGCCCTCAACGGCGACACCGCCTTCTCTGTAACGATCTCGAGTAACAGACGGGCAACGGCATCGGTCGTCAGCTTATTCCGGTTTTCGAACTTTGGTCCGAGGCCCTGGCGTTCGCGGCCATAAGGCCCTTCGCACCAGGTCTTCTGATTTACATTGATGTGCTCGTAGCCAAGACCGGCGAAATACCGATTCATCAGGTTCCGCTTCTCCAGCCAGACCTTCAAGTCCTGCTCGCTCAGCTCCGGTCCGCCAGTTGTGCCGGTCAGTGAGTCGACCACGAAGTGAGTGGCATCGTTCGACGAGTCCACGATCATATCGTGTAGAGCGCGTTCAAGCTCCGGTGTCTGCTTCAATGCACCGGTTTCCATTTGATGATGTGCGGCAACAAGGTAGAACAGCTTAACCACACTTGCGGGATAGGTAGGTTCCTGTCCGCGATGGCTTGCTGAAACCGGATGCTCGCGATCATTCAGATCGATGATCGTCAGAGCGATCTTGTCACGAGTAAGCCCTCCCTTACCAAACTTCTCGACGGCAGCGTCGACGGTGCCGGCAACAAGTTGGTCGAAGGTAACCGCCGCCGGCCGTGGTTCGTAGGCAGCAGGCAGCCAGTACCGCTGTTGTGCGCCAGCGAGTGTGCAGAGCGCGGCGATGATCGCAAAAGCCAGCGTGGCTGGACGTAGGGTAGATGGCATTCGTGACCTCAGTGAAAAGCAGTAGGCAGTTGGGAGCGTTGCATTACGTGCCTGCGTTAGCAGGTTTGCTGAGCAGAGCGCGACCAGCGCCTGCGATAACCGCCTGTCGTAGATGGAAATGATCTCGTTGACTCGAGGAAACCGACTACTGCATTCCGTGTTCGCCTACTGCCTACTGCCTACTGCCTACTGCCTACTTTCTTAGTGCCTTTTCATTTTTTTGCTTTGCCAGAGGGCGACAAACAACGATTGCAGTTCGCTGGCGCTGGACGCACCCTCGATTACCGCTACGTCTTTTCCGCGCAACTCCAGCGAGGCGAGTCCTTCGTTGGTCTTGTAAAGAGGCGGTTTGGTCTCCGGTTCAGCGCCGCTCAACTTGTATCGCGCTTCCATTCTCCTGCTGTATGCGTCGAAAAACTCGCGCGCGTCGGCTTCGGTATCCCACGTAGTGAATTGCGCTACGAGCAACGCCCCGGTCTTTGCGTTCTCGTACAGCAGGTAGCGATCTCCGCCCCAGCCCTCAGCGGCAGTCCTCGCCAGACCCTTCGGAACGAACTGGCTCAACAGCACCAGGTATCCGAACTCCCCGTTGACATCCTGATCGATGCACTTCCAGTCCGCTCCAAGCGCCGCACCTAGCTCCGGTATTTCAACCTTGATAGGTTCATCGTGCAACAGGAAGTGATCTGGATGCATGATCTGCTCGGTTGACTCAGGCAGATTCGAAAAGCTGCGATTGAGGCCTTCGTGAGCCCGTGCGCGACACAACGCCTGCACAAAGCCCGCTCCGTACACGTATGGAAACTGCAACGTCTCGCGGAGAACACGGGGAGCGGCGGCGAGGACGGGATACAGCTTCGAATCATCCTCGGTGTTCTCGGACAGCATGGTGTCGGTCAACGAAGTCGCATTGATGACGTCCAGTTTTATCCCTTGCTCCTGGAGATCGTACTGGATCATCAGCATCGTGGCGTCGCCTTCGATCAGCGCGTGCACCGCCAGCTCGGCGTCCGAGTCGCCCTTTGGCCATTTATCGAAGCGGCGCAGATTGAAATGCTGATCCTGGAGCGCGTGTACCAGTTCGTGCGCGATCACCTTTTTCTGTTCGGAAATGGGCAGCCACGCTGCGAGATAAAACTCTTTGGTCTTCGGATCGTAGAAGCCCGCCACCTGTTCGCGAAGGAGCTTGATCATATATTCGCGAAGCGCGAAGTCGCTGGACACCAGTCCAAGCTTGATCATGAACTTTGTAGTTGCGGCGAACTCGGCGGGAGTGGTGCTCTCGTCCAGATCTCGAATTATGAATTTCTCAATCTCATCTTTGGTTCGGGCGCTGCTGTGGATCGGGCTCTTCACGTCGAGTCCTCGCAGCAGGCTAACGCGCTTCAGCACTTCCTCGGTGGCATCGAGGCCGGCCTTGTCGGCTGTTCGAACAGAAGCGGACTTTTGCAGGGCGGAAACGCCCGACCCTGCGAGCAGAACTATGCAAAGAAAAAACGAGCAGACAACAGTGAGCCTCCTGGAAATCACAACCAAACCTCTAGAACAAATTTCAAAAATTGTCGCCTGCTCATTCGCGGTTTGTCAAAACTAAGTGCTGAGTGCTGAGTTCTGAGTTCTGAGTGGTGAGTCTCTACGTCGAAGGATTGTCAATTCAGGACTCAGCGTCCCGCACTCAGAGCTCAGAACTCAGAACTCAGTACTTCCTTTTGCCCGTTGGCGCCTTTGCGCTAAGATTCTCCGTTGACCGTCTCGTAGAGAAAACAAACATGCGCGCTCACCTCGTAACATTTGGCTGCCAGATGAATGAGTACGACACTCATGCCATCCAATCCGAGCTTGCCGGAATAGGATGCTCGTTCGTCGACGACTTTCGTGAAGCGGACCTTGTGCTGGTCAACACCTGTGCTGTGCGTGGCAAGCCAGTTGAAAAAGTCCAAACCTTGCTCGGCGAACTGCGCAAGGAAAAACGTCGCAGGGACGGCCGCTACACAATCGGATTGATGGGGTGCCTCGCTCAACTTCCCGAAGGCCGGCGACTCGGAAAGAAGTTTGGCGTCGATATAATGCTAGGTCCTGGCGCGATCACCAAGATCGTCCCAGCCATCCAACAAGGACGTTTTCAGTCGTTCCAGTTCGATGACGAACTGCGGTTCTACACTCCACCGCCGCCGCAAGGAGTAGTTACCGCAAACGTCACAATCATGCGAGGCTGCAATCACCGGTGCACCTATTGCGTTGTTCCGATGACCCGCGGACCTGAGGTCTCCAGGCCCGTAGAGGACATCATCGCGGAGACGCGGAAGCTGGCCGAGGCGGGAGTTTTCGAGGTGACCCTACTAGGTCAGAACGTCAACTCATTCGGACTGGCGCCGGGAACCGGTTCCCGCCGTCCGCTTCTTCCCGGTTACGCGTCGTTCGGCAACTTGCTTCGAATGGTTGGCAGGGTCGGCATTCCGCGCGTTCGTTTTGTAACGTCGCACCCGATCAATTTTGATGATGAGATCATCGAATCGATCGCCGATACTCCAGCAGTGTGCCGCTACATTCATCTGCCGGTTCAGTCGGGATGCGATCGAGTGTTGAAACGCATGGCTCGCGAATACACGCGCCAGTTTTACTTGAACCGCATCGAGCGCATTCGAAAGCTTCTGCCGGATGCTACGATCTCGACCGACATCATCGTGGGTTTTCCTGGTGAAACAGACGAGGACTTTGAAGAGACCTTGTCGCTTTATCGCGAAGTGCGCTACGACGCGGCGTACATGTTCATCTATTCTGAGCGAGAGGGTACGCCGGCGGCGAATCACTTTGAAGATGTTCCCCGCGAAGTAAAGACAACGAGGCTGTCACGTCTGGTTGAGTTGCAGAAACAGGTTTCGCTGGAGGAGAACCAGAAGTGGCTTGGACGCGAGGTGGAAGTGCTCGTGAAGGGACCGGCAGACGAAGCCGGCTTTGTTCAAGGTCACACTCGAGGAAATCATGTCGCGATGATTAGAGCGCGTCTAACGCCTGGTATTCACCGCGTCAAGGTCGCTCACGCAACGCCAAATCGCCTGTATTGCACGACGGACAATTCAAGTCCGGTTGAGGCTGTTCCGTCTACGGCGTTGTACCAGGTGACGCGGAGAGGCGGAAGCGAAGGGGCGAAGGGCGACGCGGAGATGAGGGGATGAGGAGATGAGGGGACACGGAGACACGGAGGCGAAAGGGCGAAAGAGCAGGATATAGAAATTCCGGCCAGCGTCGCCGCGTCACTCCTCTCCGCGTCCCCGCGTCGCGAATTCGCCCCTTCGCCGCTTCGCCCATTCGCCCCTTCGCTCATTTTCTCCTCCGACTTGTCGATCTCGGTTGCGTTCGTTCGTTGTCATAGTAGAGCCTGAGGTATTCGGTCGAAACTGCCCCGAACACCCGGTTCTCAATCCCAAGTCAAGGAGAGACTTACATGCGCGTTATGGTTCTGATCAAAGCCAACGAGGAATCCGAAGCGGGCGCAATGCCGGATGAGAAGTTCTTCGCCGATATGAACAGATTCAACCAGGATCTGGTAAAGGCTGGCGTAATGCTGGACGCGCAAGGCCTCTACCCAAGCGCAAAGGGCGTGCGAGTGAGCTTCTCAGGCGATAAGGTCACCGTGACCGACGGCCCCTTCGCTGAGGCCAAAGAACTGATCGCGGGGTTCTGGCTGTGGCAGGTCAAGTCCATAGAAGAAGCCGTAGAATGGGTCAAACGTATTCCAAAGCCTGCTCAAGCCGGCGACGGCGAAATCGAAATCCGACAGGTGTTCGATGTGGACTGCAAGACTGATTTCACCGAAGAGGAAGCAAACAAAAAGCTCGAGGCCTTGCGCGCACAAATGGACTCGATCAAATAGTTCAACATTGGCAACCGGTCTCCGTGCTGATGGCCGGTCATCTATGGCTACAGACATTCATCGCGCGATCGAAGCCGTCTGGAGGATCGAATCTGCCAAACTGATTGCCGGACTCGCGCGCGTGGTGCGCGACATAGGCCTCGCTGAAGACCTCGCACAGGATGCCTTTATAGCCGCGCTCGAACGATGGCCTGAGTCGGGCATCCCGGAGAAACCGGGAGCCTGGCTCATGACCACAGCAAAGAACCGTGCAGTCGATCTCTGGCGCAGGGGTAAACTCCTCGCAGACAAACACCAGGAGATCAGCCGTGATCTGGACGAGCAGCAGCGGTTCGCGGTGGCTGACTTCGAGAACTCGGCCGACGACGATATCGGAGACGACCTGCTGAGGCTGGTGTTCACCGCTTGTCATCCGGTGCTCTCGCGCGAGGCACGAGTCGCTCTCACTTTGCGAATGCTTGGAGGGCTGACTACACAAGAGATCGCTCGGGCGTTCCTTGTGGCCGAGAAGACATTGGCCCAGCGAATCGTCCGCGCCAAGCGAACCCTCTCCGAAGCGCGTGTTCCATTCGAGGTCCCTCGCGGTGCAGAACGACAAGCGCGCCTCTCTTCGGTGCTCGAAGTCATCTACCTTATTTTTAACGAAGGCTACAGTGCCACTGCCGGAGATGACTGGATGCGTCCGGCACTTTGCGAAGAGGCTCTGCGACTCGGGCGAATTCTCGCAGAGCTTGCGCCGAGTGAGCCGGAAGTGCACGGGTTAGTGGCGCTCATGGAGATACAGGCGTCACGGGTGGCCGCCCGACTGGGCAACGGCGGCGAACCCGTATTACTTCTCGATCAAAACAGGACACGCTGGGACTACACTTTGATCAACCGCGGTCTTGCGGCGCTGACGCGAGCCGAAGCGCTGGGTGGCGCGTTCGGTCCATACGCATTGCAGGCGGCGATCGCCGCGTGTCATGCGCGCGCTCGGACGCCGGAGGAGACGGATTGGGGGCGCATCGCCGCATTGTACGAAGCGCTGTCGCAACTCGCACCGTCGCCGGTCGTTGAATTGAATCGTGCGGTGGCGGTTGCGATGGCGTTTGGTCCTGCGGAAGGGCTTGAGATTGTTGATACGCTGCTCTCGGACCGTCTGCTGAAGGACTACTACCTGTTGCCGAGCGTACGAGCGGATTTTCTAGTGAAGCTGGGCAGGTTCGATGAGGCTCGCGTAGAACTCGCGCGCGCGGCAACGCTGACGCGAAACGAAAGCGAGCGCCGTCTCCTTCTTGAACGAGCATCACGCCTGATGGGATAGTGCTGAGTGCTGAGTGCTGGGTGCTGAGTGCCAACCCCGAAGGGCTTCGTCTCTAGACATGAGCCCGCGCAGCGGGCAACAGAACGTAGCCCCCGGTGAGTCCGCGAACCGGGGGGTGGCGATGAGCTGAGCAACTAATGCCGGTAGTCACTGTGCGATGGACGAGGCCCCCGGTTCGCGGACTCACCGGGGGATAGCGTTCTGTCGCCCGCTGCGCGGGCTCGCATCTCTATTGGTGCGACTCCCCCCGGTTCGCGGACTCACCGGGGGCTACATTCTGTCGCCCGCTGCGCGGGCTCATGTCTTGTGCCGAACCCTCTAGGGGTCGACACTCCGGACTCAGCACTCAGCACTCAGCACTCCGGACTCAGCACTCTGGACTCAGCACTCAGCACTCCGGACTCAGCACTCAGCACTTCCTTCAACCCCTGCGGCAATACTGACTCAAAAGCGAGGCGCTCGCCGGTGCGAGGGTGGCTGAACTCGAGTCGCGCGGCGTGAAGAAAATGCCGCTTCAAAGTCTTGATTCTGCTTCGAAGCCTCGCGTCCCTGATCTGATTCTCGCGATTGCCGCTGTACGCTCCATCGCCTACTACAGGGTGACCGATGCTTGCCAAATGCACTCGTATCTGATGCGTCCGGCCGGTCCTGATTCGAATCGAGAGAAGGGTGACCTCATCGAATCGCCGCTTGACCTCGAACAGCGTAAGAGCGGGCCTGCCTGCTCCGCCCTTCAGCACGGCCATTCTTGTCCGGTTGCGCGGATCTCGTCCTATTCGCGACTCGATCTCGCCCTGGTCCTGCTTCACGAGCCCATAAACCAAGGCGATATATTCCTTCACGACTGTGCGGTCATGAAACTGATCCGATAGACGTTCGTGAGCCAAATCGTTTTTTGCCACGATCAGAAGTCCCGACGTGTCTTTGTCGATCCGATGAACGATTCCGGGTCTGATCTTTCCTGCTAAGCCCGAAAGTTCATTGAAGTGGTGCACCAATGCATTTGCCAGAGTCCCATTCGAGACTCCGGCACCCGGGTGAACTACCATGCCCGCGGCTTTATCCACCACAATCAGGTCCTGGTCTTCGAATACCACGCTGATTGGAATCGCCTCGGGTTCAAGCTCAACCGGGGGAGGTTCCGGCAGGTCAAGTTCGATCTCGTCGTCGGGACGCAACCGGTAACTCGGTTTCACGACGCGCTGGTTTACGAGCACATCGCCGTCTTCTATTGCACGTTGAATTCGCGTGCGGCTGACCTGGTCTACGTGGGATGCGAGAAACGAATCTATTCGAGAGGATATGTCGTCGGCGCCGGGCTTAAAGACTAGGGCATCGCTATCAGCCAAGTTCAGGATACCTGTGCCGCGACGTCGTGTTGCGCGCCTACACCGCCGCGGGTTCGCCACCGGTGATACAGCGTCAGGGACACTCCGAGGATGAACATCACGATTGAGATAAACTGCGACGTAGACATTCCCAACAGCTCGCCTCGCGGGTCGTCGCGCCAGAATTCGATTGTGAAGCGGGCGACTGCGTACACTATCAGGTAGGTGAAAATGATCTGCCCGTCGAACGAACGACGGCGGCGCAGCCACAACAGAAGGCCGAAGATCAAAAGGTTCGCCACCGCCTCTATAAGCTGGGTGGGCACGAGCGCGTGATCAATCGGAACGCCGGTCAGTTCGGCGGCTTTGGCCGTAAACCTGACTCCGAGCCACGACGTTGTAGGCTTCCCCCAACAGCAACCGGCTGAAAAACAACCGAGCCGCCCGATCGAGTGTCCAAGCGCAACTCCAGGGGCGAACGCATCGGCCGTCTTGCGCCATGGCAGCTTCCACCGTCTCATCAGAAAAATGCTGACAAGCAGAGCAACCAGGAACCCTCCGTAGTAAACGCCAGCCGAACGGAACAGATCGAGAGAAAACACCTTCTTCCAACTGCTGCCGTAGTCGTTCCACTCGGTAACAATCAGCAACAGCTTGGATCCGATCAGCGAAGAAGCGAGGATATAGAGCCCGAGGTCATAGATCCGGTCTTTTGGAAGGCCGTCACGTTCGGCGAGCCGGGCGGTGGCCCACAGAGCAAGCACAAAACCGATCGCTAAAAGGACTCCGTAGGTGGCGATTGGTATATCTAGGCCAGGAATTCGAAACAGCTCAGGAAACATCGTCTCAATGCCAGTCGATATGAGGGTTGGAAATCATTGGTTGGGTTTACTGATCGTCCGCCGGCGCGTCGGCTAGAGCTGTCTCCACCGGCGCAGCAATCCGTTCCCGCTCTCCGTGGGGAGTCAAGAACAACTCGATGGCCATCAGTGCGGCTCCGATTGTTATTGCGGTGTCCGCGACGTTGAACACCGGCCACTGATAACTCCGATAGTAGATCAAAATAAAGTCTATCACCCGCCCAAGCCGGATTCGATCGATCAGGTTTCCTGCGATCCCCGCCGCAAGCAACGCAAGAGACCACAGCAGCAACCGATTGCTGGCGGGTGTCCGTGAAATGTAGTAAACCACTGCGATGATCGCAATCACCGAAATCGCTACCAGGAACCACTTCACGTTGCCGTGATTCAGCATCCCGAACGCTATGCCGGGATTCTCGGTGTAACTGAATTTGACGAAACCGGGGACGACATCGATGTCATCGCCTGTCCGCAGCCTGATCGACATCCAATACTTGGTGAACTGGTCCGCCGCCAGCGCAAACATCGTTACGGTCAACCACCAGATTCTTTCTGCGCCGGTCTTAACGCTGACAGCTTCTGAACTCATCACTGCTACTACCCTCCCCAGCCTTCTTCGATCTGCTTCACGCAACGCTCATCCAGGCTTGGAAACCGATCGTCACTACCCACAGTCACCGACCAGTTCCAACAACGCTCGCACTTCGCACCGTCCGCGTGAGTTACTTCAACCTGCAGTTCATCGGTGCCGGACGTCTCAAGCGCCACTTCCGAAACAATCATAATCGATGCGAGCTGATTTTCGTAATGCTTTAGTAGATCCGCCGTTTTCCCCCCGGCCCTCAGCTTTACCTTAGCCTCAAGCGAGGCCCCAATCAGCTTCTCGTTTCTCTTTTCTTCAAGCGCGCGCTGAACTGCCGACCTGACATCAAACAGCCGGTCCCAGGTGGCAAGCAGCTCTTGATCTTCCACGCCGTCGGTCACCGACGGGAACTCCGCCATGTGAACCGAGGTGACCCGCTCTCCCGGCAGGTTCTCCCAGATTTCATCGGCGGTGAAAACCAGAACCGGCGCCAGCAGCCTTGACAGCCCATCGACTATTTCATAAAGCGCCGTCTGAGCGCTTCGCCGCCCAAGCGACTTCGGCGCGAACGTGTATAGGCGGTCCTTCAAAATGTCGATGTATACCGCCGACAATGTTACCGTAGCATAGTTGTACAGCGTATGATAGACCGTCGTGTAGTCGAACCGGGCGTACGAATCCTTCACCTTACGCGCAACCTGGTTCGCAACCGCTAATGCCCAACGGTCGATCTCAAACATTCTATCGCGCGGCACACTGTCCACTGCCGGATCGAAATCGCTGATGTTTCCAAGCGCGTACCTCGCGGTGTTTCTCAACTTTCGGTACGCATCCACCAGCCGCTTCAAGATCTCTTCCGACAACCTCACGTCTTCCTGATAATCGGAAGACGCAACCCACAGGCGCAATATCTCCGACCCCAGATTATCGGAGACTTCATTTGGCGAAATGGCATTGCCGGTTGACTTGTGCATCGCTTTGCCATCGCCGTCCACCGTCCAACCGTGGGTCACAACCGTCTTGTAGGGCGCGCGATTGTGGGCCGCCAGCCCGACCATCAGCGACGAATTGAACCATCCGCGATACTGATCGGGTCCTTCAAGATAAACATCAGCGGGCCACGGCAGGTGACGCTCGCGCTCCAGGACCGCAATCGACGAGGAGCCCGAATCGAACCACACGTCCAGAATGTCGGTCTCTTTGATGAATCTGGTGCCGTCGCACGACGGACAAGCGAAGCCGTCAGGCAACAAGTATTCCGGCTCGCGTGAATACCACGCGTCGGCGGTTTCACTTTCGAACAGGTCGGCTACGTGATTGATCACTTTGGGGTCAGCAATAGTTTCGTTGCAATCTCCGCAGTAGAAGACGGGAATCGGAACTCCCCAGACGCGCTGACGGGAGACGCACCAGTCAGGCCGGCTCTTGAACATGTTCGCCATCCGCAGACGGCCCCACCCCGGCACCCAGTTTACGCGGTCGATTTCTTCGACTGCCGCCTGCCGCAGCGGGCGATTGCCTTCCGCGGCGCGGTCCATCGATATAAACCACTGAGGTGTCGCACGAAAGATAACCGGGCGATGGCAACGCCAACAGTGTGGGTAACGGTGCGTGTAGTCTTCGCTATAAACCAGAGCACCGATTCCTTTCAGGAAATCGACAATCCCGCTGTTTGCTTCGAACACCTGCTGACCCGCGAACCCTTCTACATCCCGCGTAAAGCGCCCGGCGTGATCTACCGGACAGTAAACTTCGGTGCCTTGCTCCTGACCACCAATCGCGCCCGATTCTCGCAATTTCTTATAAACCGCAGAGAGGTCGTCGCGGTATTGTTGGCCGATCACGAAGTCATCGTGTCCGTGGCCTGGCGCAGTATGTACACAGCCCGTGCCCGCTTTACCCGAACCCTTCTTCTGTGCGTCCGCTACGTCCAGTTCAGTCTCGGCGTCCGACTCGCCGCCAAGAGTCACGTGCTCGCCGACCATCATCAACGAATCGCGATCGATCCACGCGTGACGCGCCCGCAGTCGATCGAGCAAGGCTCCGGAAAAGGTTGTTACGAGATTTGCGCCGTCCAGAACGCACTTTTCGGCCACCGCATTTACGAGGTCTCGCGCTACGATGTAGATTTCGCGGCCCACGTCTACGGCCGCGTAATCGAAGTTCGGGTTTACCGCGATCCCCAGGTTTGCAGGCAGCGTCCAGGGAGTTGTCGTCCAAATCAGAACAAACACCGGCTTGCCTGTTGCAGAGATCGAGGAGTCGCCGGTTCTCGATTCGAGCTCGCGAACCTGATCGTCCGGAAATGGGAACTTGACGTAGATCGACGGGCTGGTGTGCTCCCGATATTCGACTTCCGCTTCTGCCAGCGCAGTCTGGTCGTGAATACACCAGTAGACCGGACGCGCACCCTTGTAAACAAATCCACGCTCGACGAAACGCCCAAACAAACGGGCGGTCTCCGCTTCGTAAGCGTTTGACATCGTGAGGTAAGGATCTTCCCACTCACCCAGCACTCCCAGACGCTGGAAGTCCTTCGACTGTCTCTTGAGCGCCTCCGCGGCGTGTTTTCGACAGGCCTGTCGAATTGCGACGGCACTCATCTGTCCCTTCTTGGCTCCCAGTTTCTTGTCCACGTACAGCTCTATAGGAAGACCGTGACAGTCGTAACCCGGCACGTAGGGCGCGTCGTAGCCCAACATCGAATGCGACTTCACGATAAAATCCTTGAGGATCTTGTTCATCGCCGTACCGATGTGTATATCGGAATTCGCGTAAGGGGGACCGTCGTGCAACACGAACAGCGGCCGGCCCGCACGCGTCTGTCGAATCAGGTGGTAGAGGTCCATCTCGCGCCATCGCTCGAGCCGCTGCGGCTCACGCTGGGAGAGGTTGGCCTTCTGAGCAAAGGCGGTCTTCGGCAGGTTTACGGTCGATTTGAGATCTAAAGGCGCGTCTGTACGCGACATCGTGGTTTTGCTCCCGCTTCCGCTACTTTGAGTGCGAATTCCGCTCCGATTAAAGTTACTCGGGCTTTTGATTGACGATCAGCACGCCGGTTCACGAGTCACAAGGCGTAACAACAAACTAAAGCACCTGGTCTCCTTGGCATGGAAACCAGGTGCCATTCGTTCAACCTTAGTTTCCGGCGCTCAAAAAACTGAAACCGGCCACCGGGGCCGGTTTGTGCCGACGCGCCGGTGGACCCCTTTTACTTCAAATAAACATCTCCTCGTCCTGGTAGGCCTGATTTATCGGCTTCCGATCGCGGCCAAACAAGGCCTCGATCATTCGCTTCAGTCCCACCAGCAGCGCCGACAGCTCCCGCATTGGAGTCAACACTGTGGATTGGACCTCGATCGCGGTGTCTTCGATTCGACTCTGCGTCCTGAGCAACAAGCCATCGATTTCGGTCACTTGACGCTGAAGCGTCGTATTTGTCAGATCCAGAGTGTCCGAGAGCTGCTGCGCCTGCTTTCTGGCCAGGCCTACGATCTCCTGCGACGACACCGAGACCGCCGCGGCAATTGCCCGCGTCTCCACGGTCAGCTTGTCGAACGCATCCCTTGTTTGGAAGCTGATTCGATCTGCCGTAACTTTAATGCCGGTGATGGTGGCCTGCACCTGATCAACGACCGGCCCGGCCTTTACCAGAATCGGCTCGGCCTTAGCCTGAAGCTGGGAGACAATCGCGCTTAACCTGCGGACGACACCGAAGATCAGGATCAAAGCCACCGCCTGGACAATAAAGCTCAGGGCGATGACAACCGCCGCGATCGTGACCACGATGTAGAATTTCTGTTGATCCACAGGTCCCTCCCAGCCATCTTGCTGGTGTTGACTCGGGCCCTATCAGTTCAAGGCACCGAGAAACAGAGTTACGACTCTTCGCCTTCGACCGCGGCTCGACCGACTTCTCCAGACTTACGCTTCTCTTCGCGGTACGCCTGCTTACCGGCTTCGATTGCCGCTGCGATCTGCTCTTTCTGGCGAGCTGCCACGTCGCCGACGGCTTCCGCACCCTGCGAGACTCGCTGGCGGGCGGAGCCGTAAGCCTCGGAAAACTTCTCTCGCGCGTTGCCGTAGGCATCTGCAACACGCGTACTTGCGGTGCCGTAGGCTTCCGAAGCTCGCTCTCCAAGAACCCGAGCGCCTTCGCCGGCCGCATCGATTCCTTTACGCGTGTAATCGGCAATGTCCTCGCGCAGTTCGCGCCCGCTCTTGGGCGCAAACAAAAGCGCCAGGGTTGCTCCAATTCCTGCGCCGATCAATAAAAAAGTAAGTTTCTCGGCTGCTGTTGACGTGTCATTTTCGGCCATTTCTACCCTCCTGTAAGAAGCTGCGATGATGGCTCGACAAGGCCAGGGCGCGACCAATATAACACGGTAAATGGTGAATATACCAGCAGTAGGCAGTATGCCAGAGGTTTAGGGTTTTTGGGTTTAGGGTTCAGGGTATGGGGTTCAGGGTTCGTTTGATTCAGGAGTCTTTTGTAGAGCACTGCGCGCCATTCGAGTCTCAATCCGACGAACCGGAAACCCTAAACCCGAAACCCTGACGTACTGCCTACTGCCTTCGCTTTGCCAACGGAACATACTTCAGTCCGCGAGGGCCGATATACTCAGCCCTGGGACGTATCAACCGGTTGTTCTGGTATTGCTCGAGGACGTGCGCAGTCCAACCCGAGATTCTGCTGCACGCAAAGATTGGAGTGAATAGATCCGTGGGCAGCCCAAGGGCGTGGTATGTAGACGCAGAATAAAAGTCCACGTTTGGGTTCAGCTTCTTCTCACGCATCATCACTTCTTCCATCTTGCGCGACATCTCGTACCATTTCTTCTCACTGGTTCGTTCTCCCAGCTTCCGAGACATCTCTCGAAGATGCGTCGCGCGTGGGTCCTCAGTCCGGTATACCCGATGACCGAACCCCATAATCTTTACCTTGTTCGCAAGCGCATTCCTGGTCCAGGACTCGACTCGATCAACGCTCCCGATTTCGAGAAGACACTTGATCACCCCTTCATTGGCTCCGCCATGCAACGGCCCCTTAAGAGTTCCTATCGCCGAACAGATCGCCGAATACATGTCCGACAGCGTGGCCGCGGTTACCCTCGCTGCAAATGTCGATGCGTTCAGCTCGTGATCCGCGTGCAGAATGAACGCTACGTCGATCGTCCGAGTCGCCACATCGTCCGGATCTTTTCCGCTGAGCGTGTACAGAAAGTTCGCGGCCAGTGAGAGGTCTTTGCTCGGAGGGATCGGTGGCTGACCGTGGCGCGTCCGCTGAAATGTCGTGACGATCATCGGCAGTCGCGCCGTCAACCGGATTGCCTTGCGCACGTTTGCTTCAATGGAGTTGTCCCCTGAGTCGGGATCGTAGTGCCCTAGCGCGGACACTACCGTTCGAAGCACGTCCATCGGAAATGCATCCGCCGGCAGCGACTCGATCAGCCGGTTGATCTGCTCAGGCAGCGCACTCTCGCGCGCCAGTTGATTCTTCAGCTCGGCTAGCTCCGTGGCAGTAGGGAGCTTCAGGTGCCACAAAAGATAGATGACCTCTTCGAAGCTGGAGCGCTCGGCAAGATCGTGAATGTCATAGCCGGCGTATATGAGCCGGCCTTCGGTTCCGTTGACATCACTGATCGCTGATTGTGCGGCAACGATGCCTTCGAGGCCTGCCTTGGCCACGTTTGCTTCACCAGACATTGGATATTCCTTTCGACACGCGGGGAGCGATTTGAGCTCTGAGTACCGAGTCCTGAGTACTGAGTGAAGAGTACTTTAACGCAAAGGCGTAAAGCCGGAAAGAGACAATCCGACGCGAACGAAATCTCTACGGTTTTTATTGGATTATTAACCGGGTGGCCCCGGGACTGCGCAGTCAAGAGTCAGGAATCAGGACTTCGCCTTTCCTAAGACAATCGGACATCAACTTCCACGCCGCGCCGAGCGTCTACCGCCCGTGCGGCCGACTGCCTGGGGAGCCCGATCTCAAGAAAGCCTGAGCTGCCAAAATACGAGAAAAGCTCGTTCGGATTTGCTTCGGCAAAGTGCGTCAAGAGCCGTTGCGCCTCTTGTCCGCCAATCCGCACCACCACTCCTCGGCGAACCCATTCGTCAGTCAATTCAGCAGCGGTGATGTTGGTGACGATGTTGCCGAAACGATCTACGTGAATCACGCTTCCCTTGATTCTCCCGTCGGGAGACACGATAGGCGATGGCGTATTGAAACGCACCGGGTCTTCGATCTCCTCCCCCATCATCTTCCAGTCAACCAGCTTGGCGATGTATGCCGAAACCGGCGCAAACACATCCCGGCCATGGAACGTCGTGGAAACCGGAGTTCGAAAGTAGTGTTCGACATTGAAGTGCACGACGCGGTTCACTCTTTCGCGTTGGTAGATGTAGCTGAACACGCCGTTGTCGGGCCCGATAAAGTTGTAATCGTCGGTCATGACCATGATCGGCCGGCGGCGCGAACCCACGCTCGGATCAACCACTACCACGTGAATGCTCATCTTAGGAAAGTCCTGGTAACAACAGAGCAGTTGAAAGGCGGCCGCGTACACGTCGTGAGGCGGGACCTGATGCGTCAAGTCAACTACCTGCACCCCGGGATTGATCGAGTAGATCACTCCCTTCATCGCGGGCACGTAGTAGTCCGCTTCCCCAAAATCGGTCGTGAGCGTAATTATGGTTCGCTTTTCGGGCATTTCCTCAGGTTCTCCAGATCAAAAGGGGGGCGGGCGCGCTCAATAACGCAGGCTATTGTATCTCACAAGAAGGCGGTTTTCGGAATAGAAAAGTCACGACCGGGCATCGGCGCTTGAACGAAGAAACTGGTCGAGCAATTCGGCGTATTTGGTGCTCCGCAGCGCTATCTCGTCTTCGGTGTCCTTCAACTCTCGACGGCTCTGATACAGCTCGTCGGCGATTTGGATCGCCGCAAGAATCGCTACCCTCAGCGAGTCCACGGTCATGGTTGCACTGGCGATCTCGCTCATCCGCTGATTCACATGATCAGCAAGCTGCTGAATGTAGTCCGCGTCGTGACCGCTGCGCAGCGTGTATGTCTGATTATAGATGACGACCTTGTGCGATTGCGGATTGTTATCCATGGATGATTTTCTTTGAAACGATTGTCTTCCTCGAGGCTGACATCATTTATGGCTAACGATGAGCCGGAAGGCTCGGACCCGAGACTCTCAGCCCGCGGCTTCAGACTCGAGATCCAGCTTATTCACCGCCGAAAGCATGGATTCCACTTTTAGTTTGATTGAATCACGCTCGTTCAACAGCCGCTGGATCTGTCGCTCAAGCTGTTGCTTCTCGCTCGACGCGGTTGCCAGGTCGCTGCGGAGCTGCTGGATCTCGTCCTCAAGCGCCTCACGATCGCGGCGCTCGCGCTTGAACTGGTCGATCGTGCGGTAGATCTTATCCTCTAAATGAGAGAACTTTTCGAGGGCGTACATTCTGCTCACAAACCCCCCAAGCATTGCTGAGTTCTGAGTTCTGAGTACTGAGTCCTGAGTCCTGAGATACTGCCTTCTGAGCTCTAAGGTCACATACGAGCCTGTCGATGTCAAAACTCAGAACTCAGAACTGAACTATCTTAGTTCCGCCCCGAAGTTGTCGACCATCAATTGTCGCACGCGTTCGTGGGCGCTGTTTATTTCTTCATCGGTCAGCGTGCGTCCTTCGGCTCGGTACGTCACACGAAATGCCAATGAGAAATGGCCCTCCGGCATTTCCTTGCCTTTGTACCTGTCGAACACCCGCAATCCGGCCAGTTCACGAATACCAAGCTCCGAAATAGCTCGTTCGATCTCGCCCCATGAAACTGAATCGGGCATCAATGCGGATACATCGCGCGACGCCGCCGGAAGTCGAGGCAAGGTACTGTACCTCGCCTGATCCGGAGGTTGACCGAGTAGCTCTTCGAACTCCACTTCGGCGACGAACACCGGCTGACGAAACTTGTATGCTGCGGCAACCCGCGGGTGAAGCCGGCCCAGCCGGACCAACTCTCGTCCATCGCGGCCGAACACCGCAGCCTGTCCGGAATGCAGGTATTCTACACTGGCCCTATCGATTGTAAAGCCGGAGACCAGAAGCGAACCGAGTACCGCCTCAACCGCACCTTTAAGATCATAGAAGTCGATAGCGCGACCATTACGCCAGTCTTCCGGCGCGATGGATCCGGTCATCACCAGTCCCAGAAGCTCTCGCTCGGCGGGGCGCTCGCCGCTGCCGCGCGAGGCGAACACTCGCCCAAGCTCGAACAGCCTCACGTCCCGGCGTCCCTGGTTGAAGTTGTGCTGAACCGCGTCGAGGAGTCCCGTCAGAAGCGAGCCGCGCATCTCAACCTGGTTCGCGTCGATCGGATTCGCGAGTATGGGCACTTCGCCGAACTTTCTAAAGACGCGGTCGCGATCGCCGTTTACGAAGCTGAATGAGATCGCTTCGTCGAAGCCTATGGACGCAAGCGTCCTCCGCAGATTTCGCCTGCGATGATCCCCCCGCAGATATCTTCCCTCGCCGCTCCATCCCGGCAGCGTCGCATCTATGAGGTCGTAGCCCTCGTGCCGCGCGACTTCTTCAACCAGGTCCTCTTCGCGCGCGATGTCGACTCGGTAACTAGGGGCGGCAGCCTCTAGCGCCTTAGACTCAACATTGGTTTTGACGTGGAAGCCGAGTTGTCCCAGGATTGCCGACGCTCGTTCGATCGGTACACTCAGCCCGGTGAGCCGTTTAATGCGCTGCTCGCGGAGACGAACCTGCTTCGACGTGATCGGCCGTGGGTAAACATCTATGCTGCCTTCTGCGACTTTTCCACCGGCGACTTTGACAATGAGCTCGGCTACAAGTTCTGACGCTCGCAATTGCCCGTTGTAATCGACGCCTCGCGCAAAACGATAAGCGGCCTCGGTGTCGAGTCCCAGCATGCGAGACGTTGCGCGTATCGACGCCGGATTGAAGTAAGCACTTTCGATCAGCACGTCCGTGGTTCGCGAGTCGATCTCAGTATCTTCACCTCCCATCACACCGGCGACCGCGACTGCGCGATCTGCGTCGGCGATGACCAGTTGCTCCGGTGAAAGCTCTCGCGCAACACCGTCCAGCGTAGTCAACTGCTCGCCGTTACGGGCGCGGCGCACAATGATGCGCCGCTCATGAAGAAGGTTCAGATCGAATGCGTGAGTCGGCTGTCCCATCTCGAACATCACCAGGTTGGTTGCATCCGCGATGTTGTTGACCGATCTTTGACCGATAGATTCAAGCCGCTCTGCGAGCCATTTGGGAGAGGGACCAACCTTCACGCCCTGGACTACACGAGCAGTGAAGCGAGGGCAAAGGTCTTGAGCAACGAGTTCTACCGACGTAATCGAGTCGATTGAGGCATTGCTCTCGTCGAGTGTGACAGATCGAAGCTTAAGTTCGGTGCCACAGACCACCGCAGCTTCGCGGGCGATGCCGAGGTGGGATAGCGCGTCGGGCCGGTTGGAGGTCAGATCAAACTCGAGAATATGGTCTTCGCCGAGGCGTTCTACCGAGTCTACGGCGAGGCCCGCCATCGTAAGTCGCTGTGCGAGCTCTTTTGGTCCTAGCGTCAGGTCGACGAGCTCAGCCAGCCAGTTGTAACTGATTTTCATCGCGTAAATAGTAAATAGTGATTGGTGAATAGTAAAATGTGGATCGCTGATGACGAGTCCAGTTGCCCATGAGGAAACAACGTGTCGGCGATCACACGACTTCGCAACGGCGCACCGCTAACATGAGGCCGCGCAGCGGGCGACAGAATGTAGCCCCCGGTGAGTCCGCGAACCGGGGGTAACTACACGAGAAAGGACACGAGCCCGCGCAGCGGGCGACAGAATGTAGCCCCCGGTGAGTCCACGAACCGGGGGTAACTACACGAGAAAGGACACGAGCCCGCGCAGCGGGCGACAGAACGTATCCCCCGGTGAGTCCGCGAACCGGGGGGTAACTACAC
>DATFXM010000137.1:0-11859 GCA_035315885.1 Blastocatellia bacterium | reverse complement strand
GTCAATCGCTGTTTAGCATATGGTTGACGCAACCCCTACAGGGTTGCGTCCGTCACGTTGCGGTTTACCCAGGGTAGCCGCGGACGGCAACCCTGGGCTGGACGACGTAACCCCTTCGGGGTTGGGAAATATCTGACGTGTTACCCCAGGGTAGCCGCGGACGGCAACCCTAGGGCTGGACGACGCAACACCTTCGGGGTTGGCACTCAGAACTCACCACTCAGCACTCAGTACGCTCACGTTAATTCGTCGCAACCCTTAGGGGTTGCGTTCCCGTATTCGTCAATCGCTGTTTAGTATATGGTTGACGCAACCCTTAGCGGTTGCGTTCCCGTATTATTCAATCGCTGTTTAGCATATGGTTGACGCAACCCCTACAGGGTTGCGTCCGTCACGTTGCGGTTTACCCAGGGTAGCCGCGGACGGCAACCCTGGGCTGCACGACGCAACCCCTTCGGGGTTGGCACTCAGAACTCAGCACTCAACACTCAACACTCAGCACTCAGCACTCAACACTCAGTACTCAACACTCAACACTCAGCACTCCGCACTCGCCATCACATCACGTGATCGCACGAAACGGCGCCTTTTCCGGCGGCTGCAACTCTAATGGGCAGCGCCTTCCGACGGAATTTGTCCGCATACATCGATCGGTCTGCCGCAAGCAGCAACTCGTCAAGCGATGACCCATCCGGCCCGAAGCAGGCCCACCCAATGCTGATTCCCAAATGCAAACCCGAGGTGCTGAAGCTGAAGTTGTGGCTGTCGATGGACTGCTGAAGCCGGTGCACGAGCTCTCTCACTTCCTTCTCATTCGCGTGCATGATCGCCACGAACTCGTCACCTGCATATCGACTGATGAAATCAGAAGCACGCAATTGTCGCGCAAGAACGGTTGCCACCTCGCGAATCGCGTCGTCGCCCGCCTGATGCCCGAGCGTATCGTTCACTTTCTTGAATCCGTCCAGGTCCATCATCAACAGCGAAAACGTTTCGTCATGCCTCCGAGCCTGATCGCACTCTTCTTCAAACTGGTGCCGAAGCGCTCTCGCATTCGCCAGTCCGGTCAACTGATCGGTGAGCGCCCTCACCTCAGTCTGCTCGTGATGCAGCGCGTTTGCGATGGCATCGCTTGCGAGCTTAGCGACCGCTTCCACCAGTCGCAGGTGATCGGCGTGATAACACGGCAGGTCAGCGGAGTACAGCGCTAACGCCCCCAAAATCTCGTCGTCCTTCATCAGCGGCACTGCGATGGCCGTCCGATATCTCAAGTCTTTTTCTATTTTCATCGCCTCGAAGTCGAGGCGCGGATCCGAGTTGTACATCGGCTGCCGGCTTGCCGCCACCCACCCGGTGATTCCGGCACCAAGCGCTAGACTCTGGCCCTTGAAGCGCTCAGGGTGCCTGCCGGCTACGTGTGCCGCCTCGAGCTCAATGGAGTTAGGCTTGTGCAGGTACAGCACGCAGGTTGTGTAGCTGACGATGTCCTGAAGCCTCGACGAAAAGACTGCAAACATATCTCGCAGATCCAGTGATGTGCCGATGGTCTGAGCGATCTCGTACAACGTAATCACTTCTCGATGTGCGTTCCTGATCTCCTCGAAGACCCCGTGAACTCCAGTCGAGCCGGGCATTCTGAGCCGCGCACGCGTTGCCTGACGACTGCGATCGGCTTGAAGCGACACTTTCTGCCGGTTGATTTCCTCTTCGAACTCTTCAAGGTGAGCTAAGAAAGTCGTCACTACCCTCGGGTCGTACATTGTTCCGGCGCTTTCTTCGAGGAGCTGAATCGCCGCTTCGCGACTCATCGCCTTACGGTATTGGCGGTCTTCTCGGACGGCGTCATAGCAATCCACCACCATCAAAATCCGCGCGGTGATCGGAATCTCGTCGCCCTTGAGACCATCAGGATAACCGGTTCCGTCCCAGCGCTCGTGGTGATGGCGGACTACCGGCACAACCGGATAAGGAAATCCGACTCGGCTCAGGATCTCGGCGCCAACCACCGTATGGATCTTCATCTTCTCGTATTCGGCTTCTGATAGACGCCCGGGCTTATTCAGGATGTAGTCGGGCACCGCCAGCTTGCCGATGTCGTGAAGCAGAGCTCCCGCCTTGAGCGCCTCAATCTCAAGTTCGGTCAGACCGAACAGCTTGGCCAGACCGGTCGCGTAGATCTGCACTCGATGGACGTGATCGTGAGTGACTTCGTCCTTGGCATCGATCGCGATCGCGAGCGCTTCGATCGTGCGAAGGTGCAATTCCGAAACTTCCTGGACGTGATTCATCGACGTTCGAACCTTGTCGATGTAGTTCTTGTACGTCAGATAGGTGATCGCGAGAATCGGGACTGCAATGATGAACGAGTAGACGTTGATGGCCGATATCATCTTTACCACGATGCACGCGGCCACCGCGCCGGCAAAGTAAGACACCGACGTCCATAAGAAAGACTCGCGCCATGTCTTCAGCAGTTTTTCTCTTCGCCTTAGTGCGCTCACTACGCTCACCATGCCGGCGTTGAGCACGTAATGCACCAGAGCGAGTGTTTCAGCCGCAAGGATCAGCCGGCCCAGGTCCGCGACCAGCTCTGTGGGATCGCCAAAAATCCAGGTTACAAACGTGCCCGACAACCACACCGACAAGCTCATAACCGCGGTGTTGAATGCCATAACCTTCTTGCGGTTTGTGTAATGAAGCGAGCACACCGCCGCATTCAAACCTGCCAGCACTACCGCCGAGGGCACGCCATACAGGAACATCGAAATGTAGATGAACGTGTCGTCGAGGGTGACTGTGTTGGGGATTTTGGGGATTTTTATGTCGGTGCGCGAGACGACGAGGATAGTGACGATCGCAAGCAGGAGCCAGGCACCATTCACCTGGCCAATGGCAAGTGCCGCCAGCGCGTAGGCAAAGACCGCAAGACCTGCAACAGATATCGCCTTGATGAATGACTTGGAAGCGTGGCTTTCGTTTCTTGATTCTTTATTCATTTCTTGCCCGCTCAGAGTGAGCTCTTTAATTGTGTGTCGTCGCTTTCGCGCTGGGTCCGCGAAAGCAACGTTTGTTGTCGTCGCACAGGTTGCCGTGGCAGGAATCTACTCGACCTTGAAAGCCCCTCTAGCCGTTATCGATGGCTGCTCTCAAGAAATATCGTGTCGTAGTAGGCAATCAGCTTGAAGCCCGCGCGTTGATAGAATGCGACCGCACCCGGATTCTTCTCGTTTATCAGAACCGCTACCGACTCGGTTCTCCCAAGCAGGTCTCGAGTAAGCTGCGAGATGCACCTCGAACCGTAACCCTTCCCTCTCTCGTCGGGATGAACGTCTATTCCTTCCAGATAAATTACCGGCTGAGTCTCCGAGACAATCTCTGCCTTGAAAATCAACCGTCCGTTCTCAACCAGCACCCAAGTCTGGCCCTTTTCAATCCGACGAGCACACCTTGCACGAAAACCCTCCGGATCCACGTCCAGCGGGTTGATCCCACTTTCGTCAAACGCAGTTCGAGCGTGAACGGGCACCACCAGCTCCAGATCTTCACGAGTGGCCAGGCGCAATCCAGGAATCGGTTCGCATCCTTCCATCGGCCACCGCAGCTCCAACAGAAGCTCGCGACAGTGCAGACGGGGAGTCTGCCCGCCTCGGTGATAGTAGCCCCAGAAGGTCCGCACCTCTTCCTGTTCCGCCAACAGCATGTGCACGCGCTTATGCGTTTGCGACATCCGCGCCAGCGCTTCTATGGCTTCGTCCGATCGCGCTTCGAACAAAATGAAATGTCCGATCAGCGCGACTCCCACCAGACGATCCGAGCGGTCCCGACAGCCATAGAAAACGCCGCGATTGTATGGACTGTCGATGCCGTTGTTCCGAATGAACCCGGCGATTCCAAAAGTGTGAACCGGCCGCTCGGCCAAGAAGCTCATCACTTCATCGATATGATCGTCCGTCAATAGCGTCACGGTAAGCGCCTCTGAGCGGAACGCGCTACTGGGCACCGGCGCAATGACTTCTTTTGTTTCACTCGAAGGGTACATTGTTTGGTTTCCTTCGTGTCTGAGCAACTACTCCAAATCCTTTAAATTGAACCTAGGGACGACGCTGTTACGCTGCCAGGGATCAAGTACCCGGCAAACTTGCATCCAGGACCGGCAGCATAGCCTCGGTGTCGTCTCCGGCCAGGGCAGCCAATGCCATGGACTGCGCCTGGGTTGGGTCGGTTGTATCAGCGAGGTAGCTGTCCGAAATCAGCGTCCCGTCGGATAACAGCGTGCCATCAGTAAGAAGCGTGCCGTCGGAGAGCGTTATTCCAGAGCTCAACAGCACTCCCTCTGAGAGGATCGTGCCTTCTGAAATCAACACCCCCTCCGAGATCAGCGTGCCTTCGCTTATCAACGTACCTTCCGAGATCAATGTCCCGTTCGAGACTACGACCCCATCGGTCAGAAGCGTGCCGGACGCGTATATCTTCTGATACTTGGTTATCAACGACTGGCCCGAAATGACATTCCATCTTTGGACCAGCCCGCCGCTCCACTGGAAAGTCTGGTTGGCGATTGTTGTGGTCTGCACTGGAGCAGGCCCTGTAAGGAGAGGATCGCCGAGAGCCAGGCCGGTCAGATCGGTCCTGACAAGTTTCGCGACTCTCACGGCGCCTTCGACATTCAGCTCTCCGGCACCCTGCTCGAAGTTGTTGTAGGTTGCAAGTGGTTGAGCGGTGTACTCGAGCAGTGCCTTGACCAGATTCGGGGTCAGCGATGGATTGGCTTGTAACAGCAAAGCCGCAGAGCCGGCCACTACGGGAGAGGCCATCGACGTGCCGCTCATAAACATCATTTTGTGCGGCCCGTACGAACTATTGCCTGATTCCAGGTTTGGCTGATGTCCAACCAGGTAATTGAACGGCGCCTCGGCGGCGAGGATCTTGTTTCCGGGCGCCACCAGATCGGGCTTAACCAGGTTGTCGTAGTGTCGAACTCCAGCGCTGTCCACCCAGCTACCGCGCGTTGGGCCTCGAGAACTGAACGAAGCAACCTGATCGTCGCTGCGATGATTCGAGCCTTTGGTATTCGAGGCGCCCACCGTAATCGCCGACGGTTCAATCCCTGGCGAGTGAATCGCGCCAAAAATCTCATTTCCGATGGCATCTTTCCCGGCGTTTCCAGCGGCGATGCACACGACCATTCCGAGGTCTACTGCCTTTCGGACGGCGTGGCAAAGCGGATCAAATTGATAAGAGTCAGAGGCGACCGATCCGAACGAGAGGTTGAGTACTCGAATGTTGTAGGTAGAGCGATTGGCTATGCACCAGTCGATTCCTGCAATGGCTGCCGAGGTGCTTCCCGCGCCTGTCGAGTTGAGAACCCGCACGTTAACGAGCTTCGCCCCCGGCGCCATGCCGGTGTAGTTCCCGTTGGAGATGTGGTCGTTTCCGGCAGCAATCGAGGCTACGTGAGTACCGTGTCCGTAGGGATCGTCGGTCCTTCCTTCACCGGTGAAGTCGACACTCGCAACTACACGATTGGTGAGGAACGAGTGATGGCTTGCCGAAATCCCCGAATCCAGAATTGCGATGGCGATGCCCGAGCCATTCAGAGTTGCTCCGCCAAGCCCCTCGGACCTCACCAACGACGCGCCGGTAGTGGTCTCCAGATGACCGGTAACCTGCGTGGTTTTGTCGAGGGAGACGTACTTGACGTCCACACGATCGGCGATCGCCTTGGCCACCTTCGGAGAGCCCTGCAGCGCCACTCCGGAGAAGTTGGTGAACGTTCTCCGCACGTATGACGCCATCCCGCCAAGCTTGGCGGCGGCGCTCTTTGAGGAAGACCCGTCGGCCATCTCGACAATGATGGGTACGGAATCGTCCTTCGCATTCGCGAGGAGTTTTTCAAGTTCTGCAGAAATCTTCTTCGGAATAAGTCTGGGCCTGGGCGGCTGCGAGGGCGGTGTCTTGGACTGCGCCAACACCCTTGCGGCCAAAGGGCCAAACTGAGTCCACGGCATCAGCGACAATACCAGTGAGGTAATGGCAAGCGCTCGCGTCGCGACTTTGATACGCCTCATATCGACATCCCCTTGTTACCCGTTAACGAATGGGTCTTACATCTGAAGCGGAGGGTTTTAGTTTTCGTCATTTGTTTTTTCAGCACCGACTCTCGAATCGTTGAGACCATAAGAAACTGCTTGGACCAAGAAAAACCAATGAAGCAGTGGCGGAATACTCAATACTCGTGCCACAACTGCGAAGGGGGTTTGAGGGTTGCGCTTCTTTGAGGAGAAACGCCGCGAATGAACTTAAGTCAGTGCCTTAACTGGGGCAGGAACCCGACATAGCGGGGAGGCATCCCCTCGCATGTGATGCCGCTTGATGCGAGGAGCGATTCTTGTCTGAACTGATCCTTGGAAAAACCATTCGGTCAGATTGATTGCCCTGCAGGATGATTCAGTCATTCTTGAGTCTCTCCTCTCCGAGTCTTCTCATCATTCATTTTTGGTCCTTCGACTCATCCTCCTTCGCGAGCTGCGGCGTTCCGGATAGAATGCTCAGAGACTAGAGAGGAACACATTTGCAAATAACCGAGATCTACAAGAGTATTCAGGGCGAGTCGAGCTATGCCGGGCTTCCCTGCATATTCGTGAGAACGACAGGCTGCGATCTCCGCTGCTCGTGGTGCGATTCGGAATTCACCTTCACCGGCGGAACCCGAATGGCGGTCTCTGAAATCGTCGACAAGGTTCAGGAACTGGACTGCCGTTTGGTCGAGATTACCGGCGGGGAACCTCTGCTCCAGCACGATGTGCAGGCGCTCGCATCGCAGCTCGCCGATCTGGGACACACCGTGCTGATCGAAACCGGCGGGCACCGGGACATTTCCAAGCTCGACCCGAGAGTGGTTCGGATCATGGACTTGAAATGCCCGGATTCCGGGGAGTCGGCCAAGAATCTGTGGTCAAATCTTGATCACCTTCGCGAAGTGGACGAAGTAAAGTTCGTGATCGCGAGCCGGATCGATTACGAATGGGCCAGGCAGGTGATTAGAGAGCACAGGCTTGATGAGCGGGTGCACGTTCTATTTTCGACGGCGCACGGCCTCATCGAGCCGAGCGAAGTTGTATCGTGGCTGTTGGGAGATAAGCTTCCCGTTAGATTCCAGCTTCAACTTCACAAGTACATCTGGGACCCTACGGAACGGCGAAGGTAGGAGATGAGGAGATGAGGAGATGAGGGGATGAAGAGATGAGGCGATGACAAAGAGATGTAGCGCCCATCCCACTCATCTGCTCATCCCTTAATTGCCGATCCAATCAAAGCGCCATGATGTTATAACCGCAGTCGACGTGCAGTATTTCTCCAGTTACCCCCCTTGACATGTTGGAGAGTAGGAATAGCGCCGCATCCGCGACCTCTGATTGATCTATATTCCGACGCAAGGGTGCGCGATTTCGCATGTGTTCCAGAATCTTCGAAAACCCTCCTATCCCCGCTGCCGCCAGCGTCTTCACCGGTCCGGCCGAGATCGCATTTACCCTGATACCGCTCGGACCCAGATTCGCCGCGAGATATCGGACACTCATGTCGAGAGCTGCCTTGGCCACCCCCATCACGTTGTAGCCCGGAACCACACGCTCACCGCCGAGATAAGTCAAAGTCACGATGCTGCCCGCGCGCCCTTCCATGAGTGGCGCCGCCCGCCGCGCAATGGCGGTCAACGAATAGGAACTGATGTCCTGCGCTAGCCTGTAGCCCTCTCTGGACGTGTTCAGATAATCGCCTTCCAGCTCCTCCCGAAGCGCGAACGCGATGCCATGTACTACAAAATCTATCCCGCCGTATTCTGTCTTCAAACGATCGAATACCGCGTCGATGTCTTCGTCCTTTGAGACATCGCATTGAAGAACTAGCGGGTTGCTGAGCTGCTCTGCCAATTCCAGGGCGTTCTCTTCCAACCTTTCGCCCTGGTAGGTTAGGGCTATCGTTGCGCCCTCCTGGGCCGCACGCCTAGCCACCGCCCACGCGAGACTCCGTTTGTTTGCAATCCCGAAAACGATGCCCTTCTTGCCGTCTAAAAGCATGACTCTCCTTGCGTTGTTACTGCCGTTTATCCGGAACGATCTTCAACGTAAGCTCGCGACCATCCCGCCGAATTGCTACCTCCACTTCCTCGCCCGCGGTCATTTCTCCAAGCGCGTAGGTATAATCGTAAACATTCTTGACCGGGGTCTTTCCTATCCTGGTAATTATATCCCCGGCGCGCAGCCCTGCCCGCTCGGCCGGGGACGAAGGCCGTACCCCGTCCAGTTTCATGCCGTCGCTTTGATCAGAGTAATTGGGAACCGTGCCGAGATACACTCGAAACCCTCGACCGGTCGGCCTCGATTCCACTTTGACCTTGGTGAAAGCAATCCGCTCTGGCGCAGCGGCGATCGACTCGGCAATCCGGCCCACCAGCGTTGCTACTCTCGCCGCTCCCTCAGCGTTTATCTTCTCTGCAGTGTCAGTGGGTTTATGGTAGTCATCGTGACTGCCCGTGAAGAAAAACAGCACCGGAATATCTCTGACATAGAACGACTGGTGATCGCTCGGCCCAAATCCATCCTGTCCAAAGCTGAGTTGAAACTGTTGCGCGCCCCCACCACTCTGCGAGTTGATGCTTTCGAGCATCGGTTTCCACGCAGGCGAGGTGCCCACCCCGCCAACAAACAGCGAGTTGTTTCTCAGCCGGCCGATCATATCCATGTTTAACATTGCGATCGTGGAATCGAGCGGTGCAGTCGGATCTTTGGTGTACGCGGCCGAGCCGAGAAGCCCGAGTTCCTCACCGCAAAACGCCACCAGAACCACGCTTCGTTTCAGGTTCTTGCGTTCCAGCGTCAGGGTGCGCGCCAGTTCGAGTAGCCCCGCCGTTCCCGAGGCGTTATCGTCCGCTCCATGATGGATCTGTCCTTCGGGATTCGCCGCGAGTGATTCAGGTCCGCCAAGTCCCAAATGATCGTAGTGCGCGCCGATAACTATCGCTTGTGACGAGAGCTGCGGGTCGCTACCTTCAATCACTCCTACAACGTTGGAGCTTCTGCCTTCGATCTTGATTACATCGGATTTGAACAGAGCCGTAGTCTTCAGAGCAACCGCCCGTCCAGCGGCTTTTGCGCCATCCAGCATTGCGGCAAGCGAGCTGTCATTCGCGACGAAAATGCGGTCACCGGCGTCTTTGCTTATTACGGCCGCCGGGATTCCGGCGTCGAGAAAATTCAAGTCGTGTTGTAGCCTCGACAACCGGTCACCCTTGAAGCTGGGTTCAGTGCTGAGGAAGACCACGCCGGCGGCGCCCTTTTCGCGAGCCTTGAGCGTTTTGTTCTGAATCTCGAGGCCCGGCCGTGTAAACTCCGCGAACCGACCATGCGGATTATCCCCGTCAGGACTTCCCTTAAGTACCAGCACTATCTTCCCCTTCACGTCGGCACCGGCGTAACTGTCGTATTGAAGTTCGGGGGCGCTTATTCCGAACCCGGCGAAGACTACACCACCTCTTGCCACTCCCGGCGATGAGAACGCAAGCGGCATAAACTCTTCTCCAAGCTTCAAAGTTCGGGAGTCTGAACCGGTATTAACCTCGAATCGATTTGAATCACCGGTCTTTACGCCGGCCACGAAAGCGAACGGCTTCAAGAAAGTTTCCCTTGCACCGGGCTTCAACCCGTAGCTCTTGAACTGCTCGGCGATGTAGTCTGCTGCTTTATCGGCATACCTGGTTCCCGCTCTACGGCCTTGAAGCTCGTCCGATGATAGGTATCGCACATGTCTCATTATTCGTTCGGCGGATATTGTTGAATCGGCTGTTGAGCTTTGAAACGAGACGGTGTGCGCCGCCGAAGACATCAGCGCAAGCATCATCGAACCAACTAGCGCCAGACTGCCAATCACTGGTCGTACAACGGGTTTGTGGGGTGATCGCATTAGTGAGGACTCCGGATTTGTTTGATGTCACGAATCATATCGGCGGCTCAAATCTGCGCGCAAGGCGCCTGGAGTCAGGCAAGGCGGGACGGGATGCTGGAAAACTGGTTTACAAGAATGTTGTGATTTGCTGTACAATGCACGAAGCCGGACGGGAACTCAAGCTCTTCGAGCAACCTGAGAAATAGAGAAGGAGCACCGGCGACAAGCGATTTAGGACTTGCGCCGAGACCCGAGCCGGATGATGTAAGGAAACTGCGATCCGGGGCCAATCGTCCCAGCCCTGGTTAGAATATCTCGACGGAGTTGTAAACTTCACCGCGTTTGGCTTCAGCAACCTCACATCGCTGTAGTCCATCCGTGTTTGATATGTACAGGTGGCAGCCCAAAAAACCTCAACTTCTTCGCGTTGCCGACTGTCCCGAGACCGCGATTGAAGGAACTGACTCCGAGGATTTGCTAAGCGGATCTCAGACTTCGTCTACGGAGTCCGCAACTATCCTCGCGAAGGACGCGGCGACTGGAAAGCCGGAAGGTCACAGTCTTGTCGCGACGCGTCGAAAAAGTCTATCGCGACTCCTTCAGCGCCAGATTCTTCAGACCGTCTCGGCCAGGGCCGCAGACGCTCGAAGGCTCGGGTACCTGCTGATTGACAGCGCAGAGCGAGCGTACGACGTCAACGACATCGACACTGTTGAGGCGGTTTCGCGACTGCTCACTGGATGGGATTTTGCCGGACGACTGAACGTGCTGGGCTCTTACTACTCTGCGCTTGCGTTGCTCAAACGGGGTCAACCGGAACAATCCCGTGAGCTGATCGGCCAACTCTTCCGGTCGCTCCCGCCATTTTTCAAGAGCAAGGCATTGCTCGCAATATCGGCTGGCTACGCTGCCAAAGGTGAGAATGACGCCTTCCTGGCCGTCAGTCGGGAGGCCAGTCACGCGGCGACGATCGGCGACACCTACAACCTCAGGTCTTTCGTTATCGCAGAAAGAAACACCGCGATGAGCAGGTCAATAAGCGAGAACGATCATCGAGGTGCGCTGATCATCCTCGAGAGATCGCTGCCCGTGGCACGGTTTCTGTCGCGATGGCAGCCTTCCGTTTATTACGAGCACCTGAACAGCCTGGCCGTTGAACTCGCGGAAGTCGGCAGACTTGAAGAGGCGCAACGGTGCATTGCGATTCCGCTCGGGTCTTCAGTCGCGAGGTTCTCGAAGGATTGGCTCGACACAGAAGCCGACATCAAGGCGCGCATCAAGAAGGCATCTCGAAGCAAGGTATCGATTGGCGTAGCGTCGGCGGAGGCTGCACCACAGGAAGAAACTGCGACAGCGGGCGCGAATCCGGATCTGCAGCACTCATTGAACTGTGCGCGAGTAATCGATATTCGGGCCTGGCGCAGCGGAGGTTCTATATCGGAGCGGCTTATGAGCTCGCATCAAGGCTCTATGAGCACTCGCGACAAGCTGTTTCGAATAGTTGACCTGCTGTCTCGAGATGACACTAGCGACAACCAGATTGACCGATGTTTGGTAGCAGTGGAGCAGATACTTGAGAGTTCTGAGTTCTGAGCCCTGAGTAACCGCCGAATAGTCTGTCCCCGTGAACAATCACTCCTCAACATGAGCCCGCGCAGGGGCGGACAGAATGTAGCCCTGGTGAGTCGGGGTGAGTGCCACAAAAGGAGCTCTTTGGTTTTTACACTCATAGGTCGGAACTCAAGAAGAACATCCTGGGCATGCCAGCCAGCAGGGCCAGCAGAAAGAACGCAAACAACGATCCGGCGGTGCCCGCCCCGAGCGTAGCGCCAAGGGCCACCACACGAGCCAACGATAGCACCTGCGATAAACCCATCGACAAGAACAGCGCCCACCACGACCAGCGCTCACCACGCC
>DATFXM010000136.1:0-37469 GCA_035315885.1 Blastocatellia bacterium | reverse complement strand
TCGTCGGACCGGTAGATGCCACCGTACTGCTGCGACGCGTCCACCGTAGCGTACATCCTGCGAGGATCGGAAGGCGCCACACAGAATCCGATGCGGCCCAGCCCCTGCTCGAATGTAGGCAATCCGTTCTTAAGCTGGCGCCAGTTGTTTCCTCCATCGGTCGACTTGAACAACCCGCTGCCAGGTCCCTGCCATTGACCGTTCTCCCACGGCCCCTGACGCGCCGACCACAGATCCGCGTAAATCACTTCTGAATTGGATGGGTCGAACGCGAGCGCAATCGCACCGGTATCGATGTCTTTGTAGAGGACCTTCTGGAAGTTCACGCCGCCGTCGGTCGAACGAAAGACTCCTCGCTCCTGATTGGGTCCGTATGGATGTCCGAGCACCGCTACAAACAAGCGATTCGGTTTGCGAGGGTCGACAATAATCGCCCCGATCTGCTGCCCATCTCGAAGTCCCAGATGACGCCAGGTCTTGCCGGCATCGGTCGACTTGTAGATTCCATCGCCGGTTGATAAGTCCGGACGCTGAAGGCCCTCACCGCTACCCACATAAATAACGTTCGGGTCGGACGGGGCTACTGCGACCGTTCCAATCGAACCGGTAGGCTGATCGTCGAAGATGGGGGTCCAGATCCGGCCGTAGTCGTTAGTCCTCCAAACGCCGCCGTTGTTCACGCCGATATAGAAGACTCCCGGCTGAGACGGGACTCCGGCGGCGCCAACGGTCCGGCCCCCTCGATGAGGACCAATGCAGCGCCAGCGCATGGATTGATAAAGGCCAGGGTCTAGCTGTTGAGCCGCAGCCGGCGGCGATGCGATGGCCAAGATGATGGCGATGACCAGCGGGATGAGTGTCGTCTTCATCAGTCTGACTCCGTGTTTTTTTGGTGAGTTTTTGTAGCTTGAGGGCAGAATTTATCACAAGAGGGCCGGAGCTACAGAGGTGATTCGGCTTGCAAGGGGAAACAGAACACCATCAGAATGTGACAACTGTCACCAGCTTGCGTGACCCTAATGCTGGCGATCCCTCACCACACATCCCACAATCTAACTTCAAGTCTTGCACTTGAGGCGGTTTCAGTATCAGACTAAGGCAGATCGACGCAGGAGGTGGATTGAATGGGAACAGAGACATTGACCGTCATCGATAACCGGACGGGCAAAAAATACGAATTACCGATCGAAGAAGGCGCTATCCACGCAAAAGACCTGCGCCAGATCAAGGTGAACGACGACGACTTCGGGTTGATGAGCTACGATCCGGCGTTCATGAACACGGCTTCCTGCAAGAGCCGGATCACCTTCATCGACGGCGATAAGGGCATTCTGGAGTACCGCGGATATCCGATCGAGCAGCTTGCCGAACAGAGCAACTATCTGGAAGTGGCATATCTGCTGTTGAACGGCGAGCTGCCCAACAGCCAGCAACTGGAGGAGTGGAGATACAACATCACGCATCACACCTTCATAAACGAGAACATCAAGAAGGTGATGGACGGCTTTCACTACGATGCTCATCCGATGGGCATGCTGGTTGGAATGGTTGGCGCGCTGTCCACGTTTTATCCCGATGCCAAGCACATCTTCGACACGGAGATGCGCAAGAAGGAAATCGAGCGCCTGATCGCAAAAATGCCGACGCTGGCCGCGTTTGCATATCGTCACAGCGTTGGTATGCCTTACGTCTATCCGGACAACGATCTGAGCTACTCCGGCAATTTCTTGAGCATGATGTTCAAGATGACCGAGCTCAAGTACAAGCCGAATCCAGCGCTCGAACGCGCGCTTGATGTTCTGTTCATTCTGCACGCAGATCACGAACAAAACTGCAGTACGAACGCAATGCGCAGCATTGGAAGCTCTCAGGTGGACCCATTCTCGGCGATCGCCGGCGCCGCTGCGGCGCTGTACGGACCGCTTCACGGTGGTGCCAACGAGGCGGTCCTCAGGATGTTGAACGAGATCGGTTCGCTGAGCAAAGTTCCGGAATACATGAAGAAGGTGAAGGCCGGAGAAGTGCGGCTTATGGGCTTCGGACACCGCGTCTACAAGAACTACGACCCGCGCGCAAGAATAATCAAACAGGTAGCGTACGAGGTGTTCGACGTAACCGGAAAGAATCCGATTCTGGACATAGCAATCGAGCTGGAGCGGATCGCCCTTGAAGACGACTATTTCGTAAGCCGCAAGCTGTACCCGAACGTGGACTTCTATTCAGGAATTATTTATCAGGCCATGAAGTTCCCGGTCGACATGTTCCCGGTGCTTTTTGCGATCCCACGAACGTCGGGCTGGCTGGCGCAATGGGAGGAGATGCTGCTCGATAGCGAGCAGAAGATTGCGCGCCCAAGACAAATCTACCTGGGTTCGGAGAAGCGCGATTACCGGAAGATGGAGAATCGCTGATCTGAATAATTCTTAACCAAGCCGCACCTAGAACGAAGCCGCAAAGGCCAGTGACCGGGCTGGTGAGGTCTTTTTTGTCACGCTGTCTGCGGCTTCGCATTCAACACGTTCATAGTCTGCGTGATACCTGCTCGCAGATAATTTCGCTTATAGAAATAGAGCGCAATTCGCGAGTTACTCGCGGAAAGCGCGAGTTACTCGCGTAAAAGGAGGCATACCAGTGGTCCAGGCAAAACGAGAAGATCAAGTCTTATCAGACGAGTTGTTGAAGCGTTGTTTAGAACGGGCACCCGGCTACGACCGTGAAAACCGTTTTTTCACCGAAGACTTTCAGGAGCTTCGCGACGCCGGATACCTCGCGATCGGGGTGCCTCGGGAGCTGGGCGGACCAGGGATGAGCCTTGCGGCGATTTCTCGGGAACAGAGAAGGCTCGCTTATCACGCTCCTGCGACCGCGCTGGCGATAAACATGCACCTCTACTGGGTTGGGGTGGCCGCGGACTTGTGGAGATCCGGAGACAAGTCTCTCGAATGGATGCTGAAGGGTGCGTTGAACGGCGAGGTTTTTGCGGCCGGCCATGCCGAATCGGGCAATGATATCCCACTGCTGCTCTCGACGTCGAAAGCAGAACGAGTCGACGGGGGATATCGGTTCACCGGTCACAAATCATTTGGCAGCTTGTCGCCGGTGTGGACATTCTTAGGTATGCACGGGATGGACACCAGCGACCCTGCCGCGCCTAAGATCGTTCACGCATTCATGCCGCGGGACACAAAAGGTTATCGAATTGAAAAAGTCTGGGACGTTCTAGGGATGCGCCCGACCGCGAGCGAAGACACGATACTGGAGGGCGCGTTTGTCCCCGATAAGTACATTGCCCGCATACTGCCGGCGGGTGCGGCCGGCCTGGACCAGTTCATGCTGAGTGCCTTTGCGTGGGCGCTTGGCGGGTTCGCGGCAGTTTATTACGGAATGGCGAAGCGAGCCATTGATCTCACGGTTGAGAACGTGAAGAAGAAGAAGTCCATCGGCTTGTCCCGCTCGATGGCTTATCACGCCGAGATTCAGCATAGCGTTGCCGAGATGGTGATCGAGTTTGAGTCTCTTGGGCCGCAGCTCGACCGGCTCGTGGACGAGTGGTCTGCGGGAGTGGACCACGGTCAGGCGTGGGTGATTAAGATCGTCGGCACGAAATACCGAGTGGTCGAGGGCGCGTGGCGGATCATCGACACCGCGCTCGATCTAGCGGGCGGGTTTGGCATCTTTGCACGCGGGCCATTTGAACGGCTCTTCCGGGACGCGCGGCTGGGCCGCATCCACCCCGCGAATTCGGCTCTCACGCACGAGCTTGTAGCAAAACTGACCTTGGGAATCAATCCAGACGAAACACCGCGCTGGGGATGAGGTCGAAAGGGCGAAGGGGCAGGAGAGACGCGGGGACGCGGAGAGGGCGACGCCGGGACGCGGAGATCCGGTGATGTAGTGAGGCGTCGCCCTTCTGACGTCCTGCATCCCCGCGTCGCCCTTTTGCCCCTTCTCTCCTCTCCGCGTCCCTACTTCCCCCTTCGCCCCCTCCTTCCTCCCCGCACCACAACTTGATAAATTCTCCGCGTGCTGTTCCACCCGCAAGCCGTACCAACACTGGCCAGGAACCTATTGGAGATCCCTGGTTCCCACCATTTCCCTCCTTCTGAGAAAAACATGACAGCAGATGTCATATATTGACGATATCGTTGACATCGGTAGATGGGGAATGAAGGAGGATCCCGATGAACTGGAACGAATTCAATCGCGACGCGCCGGAATTGGCGGATAGCGGCCAGAAGTTGTTTGATCGGGCCGGTGTCGTTTTGGTCGGGACGCTGCGCAAGGGCGGGTCGCCACGCATCAGCCCAGTCGAGCCACTCATCGCCGGCGGCCAGCTTTATCTTGGAATGATGCCCGACTCATTCAAAGCGCAGGACCTGATTCGCGACCCGCGCTGCACGGTTCACAGCTTGATCAGCGACAAGAACGCCACTGAAGGCGAGTTCAAACTCCACGGCCGGGCAGTCAATGTCCAGAACGCCGAAGAACGCAGGCTATACTGCGTCGAGCTGCAGAAGAAAATCGGGTGGAGCCCCGAAGGGATGCCGTTCCATCTGTTCTCAATCGATATTCAGAGCGCCGGTTTCTTTTTTCATGACGGAGGCTCTGCGAGATCCGTAAAGAGATGGCGCGCCGGAGAACCGGTAAGATCCTTCAGGCAAGGCATAGACGGCAAACTGAAGCAGGAGGCGTGACTTTACTCGCAAACCGGTCAAGAACAATCGCTGCCCGCGTTGGATCGCGCGATGCGGCTGATAATGAAGTTGGAGAAACCCGCATGACAAAACAGCAATTCCTGGACAGTCTGAACGAGACCGCCTCGCCGCAAGGCTTGTCTCCTTATCTTGCGGCCCTGTGGCTCGAACACAGCGGCGATTGGGCCAAAGCGCACGAAACTGTTCAGGACATCAGCGACACACGAGCCGCGCTGGTGCATGCGTACCTGCACCGCAAGGAAGGCGATCAGAGCAACGCCTCCTATTGGTACGGAAAAGCCGCCAAGACATTTCCGTCCCTCTCGCTGGAAGAAGAATGGGACGAGCTTGTAGAAAGGTTCCTCTCAGAGGGCCAGTGATCCCGTTGAAGAGACAAGCGGCTTTTCTTTGAACTCGTGCCCGGTGGCGGTTCAGTCTTCTTCGTGCGCCGTGGCAGGCGTTGACTTGAGAGTCTTGGACTTTGAGGTGGCCTCTGACATAGCCTCACGCGTAAGAACTCGCGAGGTTGTCGCTTCGACGATTTCGAAGCTCTGAGCGGCGGAAAACACCTGTTCAACGTCGAAGTTCTTGTCTTCCCCGACGATCTTAAGCTGCCCGCGGTCGTTGACCGCACACAGGTGGACAGGATCGCCATCCGAAAAATTGATGGTCACTCGATTGTTGATTGCGTAAGCGCGCAGCTCGGCGAGTTTCAGCTCCATTCACACCTCAAGGAAGTTCTGAGTTCTGAGTGTTTGCCGCGAGAGTTACACCCGCCAGAACTCAATACTCGAACCAAAAAACTCAGAACTCAGGATTCAGACCTCTACTATCAACCTGAGTATCGCCCCGCAGGAGGCACACCCCAACCGGGTGTCCGTCGAGCTCGGAGGACCCAATGCAAAGACGTTCAGGCTGTTGCACCGGGCGCAGGCAACCGTAGGTTTACAGGAATCGTCTTCTCGGGCTGGTGGTTCGCGGGCATCCAGAGAGCCCTCAAGCAATTCCGTAGCAAGTTCAAAGCTCGCCAGGCACGATTCGCATACGTGATTGAAACAGCAATCAGGGTGGCACGAGTACGTCACTTCTGTTGAACCGCAACTCGGGCATGCGACTCGAAGCTCGAGTAACTCCATCACCGGTCGATCCCTGAAATTCCAACGCCCTCCCGAAGGAGGGCGCTGGTCTGTTTACGTTAGGCCCGACGTTCGAGCCGACCGCGGGACCTTTCCTCTTGCCTGATGATTCAGGCCTGAGCCACCGCGGTTGAATCGGCGCTCAAGCCGTGCAGTGCCTGCTTAAGAATCCAACGCAGCACGGTCTGGTTGTTATAGTAATGCCCCAGGACGTACTGGGTAGTCGACAGACAATGCGGGTTGCAGCCCTTCTTCATCTCTCCGAGCTGTTTGAAATCGAACTTCGGATTTTCGATCGCGCCCCAGTCGTACGTTGCCGAGTACAACGGGAAACACGGAGCGATGGTGCCGTCGGTGCGGATCAGCATCGAGTTCTGCCCCGCGCGGCAATTCCAGGCATCCACGTGACCTCGCATGAAGGCCTTCATCCTTTGGAGGTGGGCCTTCGAATTGACCATGATGTAACCCTGTCGATTCTTCTCGATCAGGTGGTCCAGCAAATCGTCTACTCTTGGCCAGTCCTCGGGCATCAGGTACGTGCTGTTCTCATCCAGGTGCTTGAAGTGCGACTGCTCGATCATCGGCGTCTCGTTTATGTGGTAGTCCGTCGAGATGCCGTGGTCGTGAGCGATCTCTGTCAGCTCCTTAACATCATCCATGTTTGTTCGGCAGATGTTCATGTTGAACACCACGATGTAGCCATACCGGCGCTGCATCTTGACCAGATAATTGAAGTACTGGCGTATGTGGTTCAGCGCTTTTGGCAAGCCTGGTTTCTCTGAAACGCAATCGACCGCGAGGTTCACCGCCGCAACACCCGAATCTCCGATCCAGTCGATCACCTGCGGGGTCATCAGTCTCCCATTAGTAGGAAGATACATGAAGAACCCCCGTTTGGAGCCGTAGTAGATAACTTTGTGTATGAACTTGGGCCGCAGCAGCGGCTCGCCCCCCATGATCGCGGTCACTCGGCACCCGACCGAATGGAGAAAATCAATCGAACGACGAGCAATGTCTTCGGTCATCCCCTTGACGCTGTTATCGAATGCCCAGCAGTAGTGACAATCCAGATTGCACTTCCATTCGGTGAACAGGTACGACAACAGCGGGCGAAACTCGTTTGCCATTACGCGGGACTGCATGTAAGGCATGAGCCACCGCCGAAACGCTCGCACGCCGTTGTTCGCATGATAGATGACACCCGAGCGCTTCAAATCCTTTGTCCTCTTTTGCTGTGGAAACTCTGGTTCGGGCAGCGGTACAGGCTCCGCAGTATGCGGTACGCCGGACCGGCTCGAAGACTTTTGGAGCAACGTGTAGAGCGGCACATCAACGCGATAGGGAGCGGTTTCGTGCGCGCTTAGCGATTGTTGAGTACTGGCTTCTTGAAACACGTCCGTTCTCCTTGCAGTATCGTTGGGTTGCCTGCCCGTTTTCACGCTGAAAACGGAATTTTCAAATTCTTAGATAGGCTGCAGCGCCTCTAGTCGCCACAGCCCGCCTGTGTGGATTCCGTTTGCGCTGGACCCTTAGTGGTCCGGAGTTGGACTAGTTGATTCTCAGGGGCGGGCGGCTCCTTCAAGATGTGCTGGCGATACAGTTTCGCCATCCGTTCATTCTCCTGCTGCTGCCGCAGTCGCTCGGCTCGCGCCCGTTGCTTCTCTTCCCGCGCGTTCTTTGCTACGCCGAGCTCCTCCAAATCGTGTTGAACCTCATCGGTGATGAGTTCCGGTCGCAACACCAGCGAGTGATCCACGCTCTCGAGGTGAACGCTGTTCCCTCCAGCAAAGATCTCGTGCCTGCCGTGCTCTTCGTACCACTTGGTCAAAGTTGCGGTCATATGCATCTTCTCGATGATATTGCGCCAGCCAATTCCAGTGTTGTACGCGCAAAACGAAATCTCGCCTTCCTGAGTGGCGTAAGGAATGATGCACTGCTCGGTCCGGCGGAAGTCATAGTTGAACAGATCCTGGAACCACATCCCTGCTATGAACAGGATGTTCCATCGGTCCCTGCGGCGCCTCTCGATGTCCTCCATCGTCCGATCGCCCGACACCTTGCCGTAGTCCCTCCCGCTCGCGCCAAACGATTTGTCGAACTTCAAAAGCAGGTCCCAAAGATGAAAGTGCGTCGTAGCCTTGTACGGGTCGTAGTTCTTAACCACCGCCAGCGCCATTCCAAGCATCGAAAGAAACCTGCCCCGCGCCGCATCGTTGATCTTCGCAACGTCTTTCGCAAGCTGATCGATGTTCAAGAAAGCGCTCAACGTGGCGGCTTCTTTCGTCTCCTTGTCAACCATGACCGCCATCCCAACACCGCAGTTCGGGTGACAGCCACAATTCAACTGCCCCCAGTTGGCCTGCGGCCCGTGGACGAGATCGGCCCAGTCGGAAAACGTCGACATGAACGAAATCGGGAACCAGTCGCGCGACGGCTCACCCAGCCCTGTCTGGTTCTTCACGTCGTGCGCCAGGTGCGAAAGCGTATAGCGCTGCGCGAAACGGCGTTCGTCGGTTATGGCCTCATCGCGGCCGGTGAACGAAACAGGCTGGAATGAACAGAATGAAATCTTCTTTGGGTTATCCAGTGCGAACTGGATTATGCGTCCGACCTGCTCGTTGTTTATCCCGTTGACGATCGTGGTCACCGGAACGATCTCAACGCCAGCCTTGTTGAGGTTCTCGATGGCGCGCATCTTGACGTCAAACAGGTTGCCAACCTTTCGATGTTCGTTCGCCGCGTTTCCAATCCCGTCAAACTGCAGATACGCGTACCGAAGCCCCGCCTCGGCGGCTTGCTTGCAGTATTCAGGGCTCTTGGCGAACTCAATTCCGTTAGTCGCGGCCTGAACGGAGTTGTAGCCGACTTCTCTTGAATATCGGATTGCGTCGATGAAATAGGGCGAAAGCGTCGGTTCGCCTCCCGAGAACTGCACCGACATCTGGCGCCGCGGTTTGATCGAGATCGCATCATCCAGCAGCTTCTGGATGTCCTCCCACGAAAGCTCGTGTACAAAGCCAACCTGATTTGCATCCATGAAGCAGGGGTCGCACATCATGTTGCAGCGGTTAGTCAGATCGATCGTCAACACCGACCCGCGGCCGTGCTTGATCGTACTCGAACCGTGATTGTGGAGCTTCTCGTCGCCGTGAGCGCGAATGTCCCGGCCGGGAAACATCTCCTCGAGATGCCTGAAGAATGCGGTGTCGATCGACATGACATCTTCGAAATGGCCATGAGTAGGACAATCCTTCACCATCAGGATTTTGCCGTCCCGCTCGACGATCTGCGCCTTCAGCTCTCCGATTCTCTCGTTGAGCAAAATCTCGTGCGGCAGCTTTCCGTCGAGGATTTGCTGGCGCACTTCTGGAACGCACCTCGGGCACAGCGAGTCGGTTGTGCGAGGCCAACCCAGCGGCGGCTTGGTTTTCTGATAAGACTTCAGCAGCGGCTTGTCAGACCAGGCCGGCGTGAACGATGGGTTTGGCCTGATCCGATTGAGCCGTTCATAAACAAACCACGCTCCTCCGGCCAGGTAGGTCAAGCTCTTCTCGAAATACTTTGCAGGTCTATGCATTGTTCTCTCCTGATGGCTCCACAAATGGTTGCTCACGAGTCTGCAATCACAGTCAACACGCGAAGCTGCCGATGATTCTTCAATCGGGCTGCTGTTGCTCCTTGGCTAACGGGGCTTTGCCTTCTACGCAAGATAAGCCGCCAGCTCGTGCTCCAGCTCCTGCGGCTCGAGCTGCTCGCCGTTGTTCAACCGCACCAGAGCCTGGTCAATTACCGCCCTGGCTTCTTCTTTGTCGGCTTCCCTCAAAAAGCCGTCCAGAAAGTGATCTCCGGCTAGCGCCCGGTTTATCTCGTTCTCCTTGTTGTGTTCGTTCAACTCGGTGAAGTAAACAACTTTGTACCGGCGGTTGTAACTTGCTTCCCGGTAGACCTCGAACATTATCTTTTCCGATTCTCGCATCCCTGAACCAACTGTTCTTTGACTCAATCGCCGCTGGCCGCGATCGTCTGATCGGCACGTACGTTCACCGACAAGATCGGCAACGGGATTCCCGTACCCCGGGAGTTCAGCTCGCGCTCTTCCGCTTCGAGCTGTGCGCGCAGCAGGCGCTCGTACTCTGCCAGCCTCTCTTCAAGTGTCTTTTTCTTACCTTTGTTCCGGATCATGTCCTCACGATATCGCTTGAGAAAGTATCCGATGGTCTCAACGCGGATCTTGATCGATCCGGTTGGCTTGTTTTCATCGATGTCCTTAAAGCAGAAGTACGGCGTACCCGCGTTCTGGACCACCTCTTCAACAACCGTATAGATCGGCGCATCATGTCCGCACTTGAATGACGAAAGCTCGAGCGCCACGAGGTTCGGATGGCGAGCGGTATACTTCGCCGCCCAGATCTTGCGGCTGGTGTTTTCCGAGTACGAGTTCTTCCAGACATCCGATATGTCTGTCGGATGAGAGATGATCCCGGCCCTGACCTCGTCGCCGAACAGCCTCCACAGGATGTCGTCGTCCATCGGCAACGAATCCATCGTTAACACCGGATAGCCGAGCTTTTGGAACTCCTCGAGGATCTCGTGATTGATTCCCGGATCGTTGTGATAGGGACGCCCAAGCACCACCACGCCAAGCCGATCTTCCGCCTCCAATTGCTTGAGAACATCTCGCCCCGCGCCTCTTAGGGTCACGTTGTAGAAGAAATCAAGCGCCTTATAGCCCTCCTCGACTGCCCGATGGTTCTCCTGCTGGGTCAAGCCAAGGACGTCCTTGAACGCCTCATACATCTGTTTCTCAAACAGCCGAGGCTCGTCGATGTTCACGATGGGATTCAGATACCTGATTCCCATCTGAGCGAACATGTCTCCCTCTTTGATGAACGCGGCCTTGACTGCTTCAGGAGTCGCAGTCACCGTAGGGCACGCACGGCTGCCTTGCGTCTGCACCAGATCCGAAGTCAGCGCGTCGATCATCGGGAAGAAGATCATACTGAGCGGCTTCTTCTTGTGGTGCACGTACAGCAGGTTGTGAACGTGCGGAATGCCCACCTTCGACGGGAAACACGGATCGATAGCTCCACGCTTAGCGCCTTCCTTATAAAGCTGCTCCGTGGTGTAGTCCGAGTAGACGAGGTTCTGTGCAGGTATCCCCAGACTTTCGAAGTACGCAGAGAAAAGCGGATTGGTCGAGTACTGATTCAGCGCTCGCGGAATTCCGATTCTTTGCTCGCCGCGCTTCTTCAAAAGTTCGTTGCGCTCCTTCTGATTGCGCAGCAGCGCGTATCGGTGCGGCGGATCGCTCACCGCCGGAGGGTTCGTAGCTCGCCACACTGCGCGCGCCGCTATCTCAACGAAATTCGGATTCGCAGCCTTTACCGAATCCAACCCCTTCTTGATGACCCGCATGTCGGCTACATCTTCGACCAGGCCCTTCTCGCAGGAATTTCCAACGATCAGACGCTTGATGCCCGGGAGTATCGGGATCTTCGACTTTCTCGGCGGTTCCGTGTCCTTAGAACCATCCGACAGCCGCACGTCAATGAACGTCCGCAGACATTTGTTCTTACAGAAGTAGCAGCGAGTGTCCTCGTTGCGATGGGTCTGATAGGTGATCTCCTGTACTCGATCGAGACCCACGAAGGAACTCTGCTTTCCGTTCTCCCACAGACGAACCGCTTCAATGGCTGCGCCAATCGCTCCCGACTCTCCGCAGTGTTCGTGAACTACGATTCGCGGATCGACTCCCTTGCCTTTGAACCGGGACTCGATGAAGTCCACCTGAGCCTTGACTGCCGCCAGATTGTGCTGCGTTCCGCCCTGTAGCACGAAGTTCTTTCCAAGTGCGGCGATGTTTGGAATCTGTGAGACGTATAGCCAGATGTTTTTCGGAAGGACCGCCGCCAGACCCGCCATGATCTCTTCGGGCTTCCAACCCTGACGCTGGAAGTCAACAATGTCCGACTGCATGAACACCGCGCATCCATAGCCAAATGTAGGCATTGAATTCGCGCTGAACGCTACGTCGGCATACTGCTCCACCGGCACACCAAACCCTTCGGCGGTGGACTGAAGGAAGTACCCGTTGCCCGCCGAGCATTGCGTGTTCAACTTGAAATCTTTGACCTGGCGGTTCTTCAAAATGATCAGCTTGATGTCCTGGCCGCCGACGTCTACGATCACGTCTACTTCCTTGTAGAACTGCAGCGCAGATTCGGTATGCGCAACAGTCTCCACAAGCGCGACGTCCGCTCCCAGCACGTCTTTCAGAATATCTTTTGCGTAACCGGTTGTGCCGACCCCTAGGATTTTCAGGAATGCGCCCTGATCGGCGAGCTGTTTTTCAAGCTTTTCAAAGACTTCTTTTGTGTCCTCGATCGGATTTCCCTTCGATAACTGATAGGTCTTGACCAGTACGTTGCGATCGCGATCTATCAGTACCGCCTTGGTCGAGGTTGAGCCCCCGTCGAGACCTATGAATCCTTCAACCGTTTGACCTGCTTCGAACTGGGCGGGCTTGAACGACTTTCGTCTGAACCTCTCCCGGAAGGTTTCCAGATCTCTTTCGTCCTCGGCCAAACCTTTTCCGCCGGCCTTCTTCTTATCTTCGACTCGGCCTACCTCGATGTAGTACTGGAGATCCTGTTTGCCGCGGTACACGCCTATGTCGGGTTCCTCGGACTTTCCAAACTCCACCGCGCCGATTGCCGCGAAGTATTGAGCGTTCTCTGGTACCTTTATCAAGTCCTTCGGATCGACTCCTTCGGGCAGCGGGTAGCTGCGCTCTTCCCACACCTTGGGGATGCTGGATTTCCAGCCTTCGACCATGCCCCGGATGTAGGTGTTGGGGCCGCCCAGCAGCAGAACGTGTGGCCTGAGAGTATTGCCGCGCGTCAGGACTGAAAGGTTCTGACCGATGATCGCCTCGAATAAAGAGGCCATCAACTCGTCGGGTGGGACGCCCATCTTCTGAAGCGAGTTGATATCTGTCTCGGCAAAGACCCCGCACTTACCGGCTACCGGGTGCAGCTTGATCCCGTAGTAGCCCATGTCGCAGAGCTTTTCGGCAGGAATCCGAAGCTTGGCGTTGATCTTGTCGATGACCGCGCCCGTTCCACCCGCGCACTTGTCGTTCATCGACGGGATCTTCTTCTTTTTGCCGGTCTCCGGGTCTTCCTTGAAGATGATTATCTTCGCGTCCTGACCTCCGAGTTCGATCACCGACCCCGCTTCCGGATATAGCTTCTCGACCGCAAGCGAAACTGCGTTAACTTCCTGAACGAACTTGGCCCCAATCAGATTTCCAACGGCGCCGCCTCCCGACCCGGTCACAAATATCCTGATGTTCTGGGTCGGGATCGGGAACTCGGCTTCGATTCGCGTCAGAAACTCGAGACATTTTTCAGGCTGTTTGGTCTCGTGTCGCTGGTAATCTCGCCAAAGAATCTCATCCTTGACGGGGTCAACCACCACGGCCTTTACCGTAGTCGATCCGACATCCAGCCCGATGTACAGCATCTCGTATTCGCTCGTCATGTTCTGCTCCGACGGTTTTGTCCCTTAGCCTGCTCAGCCCGAATGCGGGCACGTTAAAAGGTCGCCGACGCCCTCACGACATTTCAATCGGCAGCGTAGTTCGAACTCCGGCTCCGGGAATCCTGCTTCATCAGCTCGGCCACGTGCTTAACAAAATTCGCGGCGGCGCCGATGACTCCCTTCGTATGCGGGACCTTGTACAGCCCCGAGCACAACTCCGGCCGGCCCTCGGCGTATTCCCGAACCTGCTCGATTGTGAGGCCGGTCTCTTCGAGCACTCGATTCATCTCCTGCTTCGCTTTTACCTTGGCCTCACCGAGCGCCATTTGAACGCGACTGTGAGCGTTGATCTCGCCTTCACCCGACGTTTCTATCGGAAGATAGATCATGTCCTTGTAGAGATTTACGACCGCCGACTGCGCGCCATCCGATTGCGTAGACGGCATGCAGCCGAACGGCTTGAGTGAAAGGACCATGTGAGCGAGGTCTTTGTTTGAATAGTAGATGTTCTTTGCGACTTCGAGGTGACCTTCACCTCCCGCCGCGCGCGAGTTGTAGTACGGGTGACCGAGGCGCTGCAGCTCATACTGGTCAGTCAAATGGTGCGGCAACTCGTTTAGCGCCGCGCGCAGCCGATTCCACTCACGCTTGAAGATCCCTTCGGCCAGCGACAGCTTTGCCGACGCCTTCTTTACCTTGAATTCGTTCTTCAACCGCTTGTCCAGACGCCACGCCGAAGGCATCGCCTCTTCACCATTGACCCCTTGCCGGTCGCGATACTTCTGCTTCGCCTGGTGAATCATGTACATAATCCAGGTGCCGATAGGCTCCACCAGGACCTGAGCTCCTTCGCGCTCGAGGAACTTGAACATATTGAAGTTGCCGTCGCCTTCGGTCGTTTGCGCCCAGAACTCACCGGTGATCTTTACGATCGGCTTTACTCTGGTTCGGTCGACCTTTATCTTCCCGAGGCGCTCGCCGACTTGCCGCAACGCTCCGGTGTAGTCGTCGCCGTAGAGTTGATCCAAAAACTTCCCGACGTACTCGGCAGTAGATCCAACTCGCGGCACATTCTTGACGAACCCACCCAGTTTGCCCTCGAGTCTGAACTTGCGATGGTTCTTGAAGACGTCGTGCAGGTAATCCATGCACTCACGAATGGCGGCATCGGTTTCACCCTTCTCCGCTTCATAAGGTCTTATCTGGTATCCGACGTCTGATATCAGATCGCCGGTGTTCATCGCGTTGAGGATTGCGAGGAAGAAATCGACATTCATGTCGAGTCCGGCTTCAGCTTCGGATTGATTCAGTCCGCCCGACTGTTGGAACAGCATCACTCGGAACCCGTCAAACCCCGAGTTGCGCAGCGCCAGCCGATATTCCGCCTCGTACATTCCAAACCGGCATGGCCCGCAAGCTCCGGCGGTGAAGAACACGTAGTTATCGAGAATATCCTGCCGGCTCTTACCTTGCTCTTCGAGCTTTTGCAGGTGCTGCACCAGGTTTCCTACGGTGAAGTAGGTCGGGTTGCACTGCCCGTTGTTGCCGTACTCCTTCCCGAGCTGAAAGGCTTTGACGTCCGGCGTCTCGAGCGCCTGGCACTGGTATCCAAGCCCTTCGAGAGCACCGTGAATCAGGTGCTCGTGTTTCCAGGTCAGGCCACCAAAGAGCAAGGTCGTATGCTCCCGCTGGCTCTTTATGAAGAGATTCTCCACCGGCCGAGCGAAATGCTGCCGAGGCTGCAACTCGACGCCCAGTTCGTGCGCAAGTCGATTGCGCTCCTCCTCGAGCTTTTGTTTGATCAGTTCTTCCTTGGACGTTATGTTCACCAGGGTTCCATTGCCGCTCGGTGGTTGTTGAAGACTCGTGGACATCGGTTCACCTCGCTAACTTTATTAGTTGTGACCCAAATCAAAATCCGAAAAAGCCTGCAGGGTTGAAAGAGCCCCGATCGCCATAACAACTCGACAGAGTTATTCGGCTCTCTCAAGCTGGTACAGGGTGTTGAGAACCTGTATCGTTTCGCGGCGTACGGCGCCTTTCATACCCAGCGTCTGTGGGCTTCTCCAGTTGTCGAACATCGCAACCTGCTGAACGCACGCAATCGTGCAATAGTCGGCGCAAGCTTTTCTGGTGAGGTATTCGCGGTTGACATCTTCGAGGGTGTATTGTTCGAGCGGGATGCCCGGGTACCCTCTCTGTTGGGAACAATAGTGCACTAGTCCATCTTCACAGACATACAGGTACCGCGAGCCTGCGCGGCACCGCCATTCGTTTCGTTTGCCTTCGGCAAGATTCCTTTGGAACTGATTCATTCGCGAGTAGCCCTTTTTTCCGAGCTTCTGCATCTCGTTATAGACTTCCCGCTCGGCTCCCTCCAACGGCTTCAACGTGCCCAAGTCATCGTGAATGATTCCAAGCGAGCTCGAGAAGCCCAACTCGATAGCGCGCTTTCCCACTGTCAGCGCGTCTGACGGCGTCTTGATCCCGCCGCCAATCACCGAATTGATGTTGACTTCGAACTCGGCCAGCTCCGCCAGCCACTGCAGCTTCTTGTCCAGAACTCTCAAACTCTTTTTGGAAACATCGTCGGGCTCCACGTTGTCGATGCTGATCTGCAGATACTCGAGACCCGCGTCATTGAGTGCCTTGATCCGATCACGGGTCATCAGGTAACCGTTCGAGATCAGGCCCGACAACATCCCTCGCTTCCTTACCGTGGCGATGATCGATTCAAGCTTCGGATGGAGCAACGGCTCGCCCCCGCTGAGCGTGATCGCGGTCGTCCCAAGATCAGCCAACAGCTCGACTCGGCGTTGCATAGTCTCCAGCCGGACCGGCGCCGAGTAGTCGTCGTATTCATTGCAATACTTGCAGGAGAGATTGCATCGGCGAATCGGGATCAGGTGGGCGAGAATCGGATGCCGAGTCGACAACAGACCTTTTGCCAGGAAAATCAGTTTGCGGTAGTCGCTGTGAAGTTTTCGGGAGCCCCTCATCAGCACAACACCATCCGGTTATGAAATAACACTACGCACTCATCAGTTCAGAAAACTGCCTCGCGCAACATCTAAATGACTCGGTGTTTGGGGAAAATCGCCGCAACTGCCGTGCCTGCCAGCCCTCGGCGTAAGTCACACCGCGGCTAAGTATTGGCTTCATTGATGCAAAATGAAATCTTCGCTTTCTGCTTGATGGTAATCGCTACGAAGAAAGCCCGGTTTTGACACATTTGACGACCTCTAGAAGGGTGGCTCAGCTCGTATGAAACTCCTCAAAAAACTCTGTTGTCGATTAGTGAAGCCTCGTCACACCCGCGACATAAACGCGGCCTTTGTTGAGACTCATACAATTATGTCTGGCGAGGAAACGCGATCAGGAAGGTGGGCGCGCTGGTACAATTCACGCCTTGTCACTTGTTGTCGAGAGAGTCATTGCCTGTTTCCGAGTCTGGTTCCGTAGGGTCGGAACCATCCTTCAGCCAACTTGAGACCGTGTTTCGTGAGACGCCGAAGATCCTGGCGAGACCTCGGATGCTGCCGCTTTCCTGATAGGCCCGAAGGATCTCCTCCCTCCGCTCCCTCGAATAACCGCTTGTTTGGGGCTTATCGCGACTCTGCCGGCCGCAGTCTCTACACAAATATTTCTGTTTGCCTTTGGATGTGTGTCCGTTCCGAACGATGTTCTCGCTCTGGCAGTGATGACACAACACTCTGACGCTCACCATTTCGTACGCTCCAAATTTGCCGTCTGGACGGTCTTGTATTGATGAGTTGATGTTGCGTGATTACGGCCATTACTGCACCGAGCACCTTCTCAAACACCCGTGTCCCTCACGTCGAACTCTGATTAATCCCGCTCGAGCTGCTGTCTGCTTTGAATGAGATCATTCGATATTGCGCCACTTATCTGCGACCCGGATTTTTTGACCCAATCGCCGAATGACCCTGACCTATGCGGGTCATATAGCGTCCATTTACAAAACCAGTCCGGCTAGGATACACCGCAGGATCAATCTCTGGCCTGCCTCAATTTAAGGGCCATTCGGAGATCGACTGGACGACTTCGAGTCGCGCCCCTCGCGGTCACCGCACCCTGATCTCATTCATACCCCTCGCGGCGTGCTCACTACTCCGCAAAAAAGCAGCCTCAATTGTGATACGCGCTTCACGAAGATGGCAAGAAGGACGCATCAATTCTCCCAATGCCAACCGGAACTCTCTCAACGGTTCAGCCGGAACGATCTGGTTCGGTCCGTCGACGCCGCGCGTCCAACAGACGTGTCGCAAGCGGCTTCTCCCGCTGCAAATCGGCTTCAGCTTGTCCGGCTGCAGCTTGACCCGCTTCAGACCGTCCCGATTCATTTTGTCCTTTGGCTGACTCCGATTCGAGCTGCCCCGATGGGTCAGTGCGAATACCGCGAGAGTGACCGATCGCACTATGACCGTGAGTTGAACTCTGATCTTCAGCGATTGTTGATCCCCCGTAGGACAACCTGACTTTTCTGCGAGCAGACTTCAGCTTGCCAAGCGATGCGCTTGTCGCAGCGACTCGGCCCTGGAATCCAAATCTAGTCACAGCTCTCAGTCTCATCACTGCCAAAGAGAGTTGTTCTCTCGTCAAGTGAACGCGTCGAATGCCGACGTCGATCGGCCAGAGCAATACAGCTATAAGCAGGAGCGCTTGCCAGATTTCGCGTGGACGAGTCCTGCTGACTCGCCGGTCCAGAACAGCGGTGGTTTCGCCTTGTCCTGATATCAGCGTGCCGCCGGTGGCCTGCGACAAAGAGGTCAGGAGGCTTGAGTCTTCGGACGCGATGTTGAACTCGGGAGAATAAGAATTAACCGCGCCCGATACACCCGATGCTGAGCTTTGTGAATCTGCAACGCGGACTATGTACCCACCTCTTTGAGTCGCCGCGAACTCACCTTCGTACCGTCCTGACGCCGTCTGTTCTAGCGGAACGTCCACGCTCGTCAGATCCGGCGAGATGACGTGCGCCTGAAGCTGTAGATTGTTTGCGAACTGGCCTTCGGGTGACGAGGCTTCTACGTCGATGTGACCTTTACCTGCCTGGATTTCCACGCGCGGCTCGATTCCCGCGACGATTTCTCGCCTCATCGTGTCACGCATCGCCTGGGCCCAGAATTGTCCGAAGCCTGGCCAGTTCATCCAGTTCAACGCCCACTGTGGCTTGGCATCCGATGTAAACGCCGCGACACGACCCAGCCCGCACTGCCAGTTCGCGTAGACAGGATCGTCTTTGTCGGAGATCAAACAGGTCACTGAAGGAGAGCCGGGCTCGTCTCGCTCAGCAGTTCCGACGTAGCCGCGCAATTGAGGGGAACTGTTCCAGTCGATTCCCTGAGTAGCCTGCCCCGGCCTGATGAGTCTGGGAGAAAACGGTTCCTCGATGATCGTGGAGCGCGCGGCCATAAAGGCCTCTCGAGTAAAAATTCTGGGCAGCGTCTCGGGGCTGTTCGTTGCGTAGAATCTGCCGCCGCCAGTTTCCGCGATGAACCTCATGGTCTGGAGGTCTGCGTCATCTCCGACCGCCACTGACGTTACCGTCATCCCGGCATCTCGCATCGATCTGGCAATCCCTCCGAAATCGCCGCGCTCGCTGACGCCGTCCGACAAAACGATGGCGTGCTTTATCTGGGCATCACTCGACGCCAACCAGTCGTATGCCATCTGCAGACCTGGATACATGTTTGTTCCACCGCCCGGTTGGACCGCCTGGATCTGCCGAATAATGGCATCCTTATTCTCCGCCTTTGTCAGGTTGACTACTGGATGAGCCGAGTCGTCGAACGCGATAACCCCGACAGAATCGCGCTCGCTCAAGAAGCTGACGGTGGCGGCCGCCGCTTCGTCGGTGAGAGTCATCTTTTGTCCGGACATCGAGCCTGATTTGTCGATAACAAGCGCAAGCGCGAGACTCGGGAGATGTTTCTTTTGTCGGACGTCGAGCGAAACCGGCAGCACGTCTTCAACCGGAGTCTTATAGTAGCCTCCTGGACCGAAACTCTGATCTCCGCCAATCATGATGAACCCGCCGCCGAGCTCCTTCACGTAAGCCTTTACCATTTTCATCTGTTCGAGGCTGAGCACCGATGCCGGCACATTGTCGAATATCACCAGGTCGTAGTTTTGAAGACTCGCGAGACTTGCAGGAACCGCGGATGAGTTGCGAACATCGGCGAGAAATCGGTTTTCGGTGATGACGCGCATCAGTCCGGGCGAAGGTTTCGGGTCGCCATACACGTACAGGATGCTGGGACGCCCCTCTACGATCGACAAAGCCTCTCTGGAGTTGTTTTGACTGAAGCTATCCGCGGCCGGCGCTTCGATCTCAGCTCTGAAGCCATAGAAGCCCTTCTGCTCGGCTCGCAAAGGTATAACGAACACGTTGTCTCCGGAAGCGACCAGATGGACATCGCGCTCGCCGGCAACAACATTGTCTCTGAAAATGCGCAATCTGGCGCCGATGTCCGTTGTAGAGGCTACGGTGACCTTCAACTCGAAGGGTTCTCCCTCGGCAAGCTTCTGTGGCGCTGCAAGGTCGGTAATCGCTACTTCCGCGTAGCCGCTTTGAGCTCCGACCGTCTCGATCTGTCGTGCATACACTTCGATGGACTGCGCGCGCAGCAAAGGCGCTTCCTCCATCGCGCTCTCGAGATTCTCGCGGCCGTCCGAGAGCAAAATCAGCCGACCGGTTGCGTCCACTGGAACGAGAGCAGCAGCAAGGCGTAGAGCCGCGGCAACATCGGTGTAGTCCGCCGGCGGAGTGGAGTTGATGCCGGTCAGTTTGAAATCTCCAAGCGCCTCCTTCCGCGTCGGTGCCAGCTCAACAGAAGGCTCGCGCCCGAACGCTACGACTCCGACGTAGTCCCGAGGGCCTGCGCGCTGTAGCTCTCCGTTTATGAAGTCGAGAGTAGACTGGCGGGTTGAGGCAGCTACGCTGGCCGATACGTCTACGAGAAATATTTCAGCGATGTCGTTTGACCGCGTTCGAGCTCGTAGTCCCGCAAGCGCAAGCACGAGAAGCAGCAGAATGACCACGCGGGCGGCAATGCTGGCGCCGCGCCGCAGCCGTTCCAACCCCGCAATTCCGCGCACCGCCAGATAGACAGCAACCGGCACCAGTATCAACAACACGAGCGCAATCGAGTTTGTGAACTCCAGCCTCATTAGCTCTTGAACGCGGTTAACTCAGCCGATTCTGCGTTGGTACGCCCACCACTCGAATCCAAGAATCATCAGACCTGCCATCGCGATCCAGCGCCAAGCCTCCCGTTCGGAACGAAACGTCTCGCGTTGAGCCGCGATTTCTCCACCGCGGCCTGGAATCGAGTCACGAGGCGTGTTGTTGGACTCGGTCGCACTCAACAGGCTGACGCCGAACGATTGCGCGCCGCTGACTTCGTAGCGCCCAACTCGCAACGTGTCGGCAAATACAATCGCCCCTTCGCTGGAGGCGCTAAGGTCTGTCAATTCTCCGTCGGGTGCCGCGACTCTGACGCCCTTTTCGGTTGTCGAGATGGTCACCGGCTGGCCGGCTCGCACGTCGCGGGGAATTTGTGATTTGTCTCCGCCCGACAGCCATGAAATTGCGTTGGCGACGAAAATGGGAAACTCCACTTTGAGAGGCATATCGCTGGCACTCAGGTCGAACCCCACTACTACAACGCGGCGCCGGCCGTCGTCGCCGGCCCACAAAAGACCATCTCCGTACGAAGTCGAGACGATGGGCCTCAACCAGGGCGCCGTCTGGAGCCTCGGAGAACTCTCGACGTGCATATCCGCATAACTCAAATACGCATTGACCGGATGAGCGCGCGCAACAATGGCAGGCTCGGGCCGCTCCAGCTTGCCAATCGAATGACAAAGCGGCGACAGGTCGGGTGGATTGATAACCAATAGCGGCCTGTTGCCTTGCAGCGCCTCCATCGATGACGTTCCGCTCACTACCAGACAGTCGAACTTTTCGATCAGCGAAGGGTCTGCTTTCTCGATCCTCCGCGCATCAATCTGGCTATCGACCGCCAGCGCGCGAAGCAGGAACGAGTCCTCCGTTGCAACTCCAACGCGCAGACGACGAGATGGTGCCACAAAGCAAAATGCGATGTTGTCCGATGAGAGTTCATCGTCGGCGTTCAACTTCAGTTCAGATAAGCCGCCTTCCAGCGGAAGGCTGTCGAAGACAAGCCGTCCAACCTGGTTAGGCGGGATCGCAATCGAGCGCACGTCGATCAAACGCCCGTCTACGGTCAGGTCGACGTCGACGGTCTTGTCTGCGTTGCTGAAATTCGAGACCGATGCGAACAGCTCCTGGCGACCGTCGTAACGTGCCCGAGAGATCATTGACGTTATGCCGAGATTCTCGCTCCTGTTTCCCACTCGCACAAAACGCAACGCCGAGTTGTTCCTGCCGATCTCGTTTTGGCGAGGCACTTCTTGCGCGGAGCTGTTTTCCAGGCCGGTCGTAACGCCTGCGCCGTCGCTGATAATCACAATCGAGGCGTCGTGCTCGCTGGCAGCCATCTGCTCAGCAAGTCTGACTGCATCCTTTAACGTTCCCGCAGTATCAGTGCTCGAGACCTGATCTATAGCGTTGTCCAACGCGGCTCGGTCGGGGCTGAGAGCACTGCGCAGGGTAACTCGCGATGAGGACTCGATGATCGCTGCACGATCTGACGCTCTCAAACCCGCGACCATCTCGTGTGCGATTTGCCGCGCGCGCTCGAGCCGGCTTCCACCCGCTTCATCCAAAGTGTTCATGCTTGCGGTCGAGTCGATGATGATGATCGTGTTTCCTGCCGCGAGCGAACGGCTGATGACGAGCGGGCGGGCAACCGCAACAACGATTGCTGCCAGGAACAGGAGCTGCAACAGAAGAAGCAGGCTGCGCCGCAGCTTGCGGAACGGCGAGTTCGCTTCCAACTCTTCGACCGCGCGAGCCCACAACAGTACGCTTGGCACGACGCGACGGGTGCGTTTGAGCTTCAGCAGGTAGAAAAGAATGATCGGCAGGCTCAGCAACAACCACCAGAGCGCACTAGCCGAAATGAATCGCATATGAAGCGACCTGATTATAGCATTCGACCGAATTTTGCCGTTCACCGGATAAACGATATTGCCGGGCTAGCATTTCATTTGCTTTGCTAAAATGCAGTAGACAATGGAACCACCAGATACGGTCGAAGCGGAACCGGTACAGACAAACAATTCCTTGCAATCTGAGCCCACGCCGCGGCAGACGCGGCGCCGAATAATCGCACGTGCTCGCTGGGCTGAGATTACGTTGGGCGTCGTGCTTGTGCTGTATGCGATCCTGGCGATGTTCGCGCACCGGTACGCGTATTTCCACTGGGATCTTTCGCTCGGCGGAGCAATTCAGTCGATCGACGCACCAGGGTTCCGAGCGATGATGGTCGGGGTCTCGGCTCTCGGGTCCGGGTGGTTGCCGTTCAGCATCGTCATTCTAACCAGCGTCTCGTTGATTGCGGTCGGATATCGCGTTGAGGGATTTGTGTGCGGGATCGGGGTGGGCCTGGGAGTGCTGGTCAACATCTGGCTGAAATGGCTGATTGGCCGGCCGCGACCGGTTGAGCCTCTGGTGCACGTCACCACGCGAGTGCTCCACGAGAGCTTTCCTTCGGGCCACGTTTCTTTCTTCGTTGAGTTCTTCGGGTTTCTTCTGTTTCTGACGTACGTCCTGACGCGTCCGGGGCTGTTTCGAAGAGTGTCGTACGTGGTGTTGTGGGTATTGCTGGCTCTCGTCGGAGTGTCACGTATTTATCTCGGGGCTCATTGGCCCAGCGATGTGGTGGGTGCATATCTGGCCGGCGGTTTGTGGCTGATGCTGATGATTGAGGTCTATAGAAGGATTGCGAGAGAGTAATTCAGGCAGTATGCAGTATGCAGTAGGCAGTATGCAGTAGGCAGTATGCAGTACGCAGTATGCAGGTGGCTTCAACCCCGAAGGGGTTGTAGATCGCAGCCCAGGGTTGCAGTCCGCGGCTACCCTGGGGAAAGGCCATGAAAAGAATTCAACCCCGAAGCGGTTGCAGAAGTTGTGCAGGCTTGCTTACCGCCACCCCTTCTACAACCCCTTTGGGGTTGAAGCCACCTGCCTACTGCATACTGCCTACTGCATACTGCCTACTGGTTACTGACCAAACTTATCTTTTCGATTCTCGAGCTATCCTTTAGTATTGATCGGTCGTATGAATTCATCCTTACGGTTTTTTGCAATCGCCCTGTTGATGACCTTCGGGGCGACAACCATTTTGTCCCCGCTGTCATCGGCCACCGCGTTTTCCAGCGCTTCCGGCATGGCTCAGTGCGCGCAGCTAAGGGATACATCGGTAGCCCAGGGCTTCACCATGACATCGCGGCCGGCTTTTGCCTCGCCCGACAATGTCCCTGAGTTCGCTCTTCAGCCGACTTCTGGACCCACTTCCCTCGCTTTTGACTCTCGCGGCAGACTTTTCGTCGGAACACTCTCGGGAAAAATCCTGATTCTGCTGGACAACGATGACAACGGGTTCGCGGACCAGGTCAAGGAGTATGCCTCCGGCCTGGGCATGGTGCTGGGCATAACATTTCGAAATGACAGAGAACTGTGGGTCACCAGCAACATACCCGGCGGCGTTGGCCGCATCATAAGATTGCGAGACCTCAATAACGACGACGTAGCGGACGAACAAACCATCATCGTGGATAACCTGCCGAGCCAGGGCGATCATCAGACCAATCGTCTCAAGTTTGCACCCAACGGGTTTCTCTTCTTCGGTCAGGGCTCGGCTACTGACGCCGGGACACCCGCCCCTGGTCGGCCCGGCGAGACGCCACTCAACGGGACAATAATCGCGATTAACCCGTCAGATCCGCAGTTGAACATTTATGCGACCGGACTCCGCAATCCGTTTGGAATGGCATTCAATCCCGCCGGCGAATTGTTTGCGGCCGATGTTGGATCGGGCGAGTTGTGCCAGAACGTTGGTGGACAGGGGTGTCCGGAAGACGTTTCGCCACCGGAAGAGATCAACTGGATCGTGCCCGGAGGGAACTACGGATTCCCGCTATGCGAGGGGACGCCGCTGGCTAGCCGGCCGGAATGCAGCGGCGTGCGTGGGCCTTTGATTCAGTACCCGAGGCACACCACACCCACTGCGCTGGCATTCTATACCGGACCACAAGCCAACGAATTCCAGGGCCAGATGCTGGTCACGCTGTTGAAGCTCGCACAGGACCGGTCGGTTGGCGGAGATCTCAGGCGGGTTGTTGTGCAAGGAGACCAGAACGCCGGCTTCACCCTTCGCGACGACGGCTTCATCGCTCAATTCAATCCGATCGATCCCTTTGATGGACCTGTGGACGTCGCAGTCGATCCGATAAGCGGCGACATCTACGTCGCGAGGCTCGACGTCGTTTCGCACTGTGACCTGCACGAGCATCACCATTTCATCTATCGAATACACAGGTTCGACGTCCTGACTTCTTACGACAGCGATCGAGTACCCTTCATCGGCCCTCTCATTCCCAGCTCCGTGCGGGTGAACACACGGAACATCAAGATTGCAGTGGTTGGGAAACACCTAAAACCGGGAGCGGTATTGTTTGACGTCACCGACAACATCGCGCTAACAACTCGGCAGGGAGCCACGATTTTCGATCTCGAAGCCGATCTTCCCGACAGCCTTGCAGCGCGGGCCCTACCGATCACGCTCGAAGTGCGCAATCCGGACGGCGGTGCGTCCAATCGTCGGACTTTTGGCTTCTTCGTTGTTGACCCACCGCCCCCGGTTCCTCCAATGATCGATTCGATCTTCGTTTATAAGAAGAAACGAAGCAGGGTGGTGAACCCGGTTATCGCGGGCTCCAGCGCGAAGAAGCTTCGTCTGGTCGTCGACGGCACCGACTTCGGTGCGGGGGCCGAGGTGCTGATCAACGGTCTTTCTGCAACCGTTGAGAGCAGCAGTTCTACTGAATTGATCTGTCGCTTTCTCAATCAGGTGATCGCGAACCCTGGCGATGTGACGATACAGGTCAGAAGAACCAGTGACGCCCAAACATCAAACATCGTTCATCTGACAGTCAGCCCGTGAGGCAGTAGGCAGTAGGCAGTAGGCAGTAGGCAGTAGGCAGTTGCTTGGAAATCAAACCTCGAAGATCGTGACTCGAAACCCGAAACCAGAAACGCGAAACCCGAAACCCGAAACCCGAAACCCGAAACCCTAAACCAGAAACCCTAAACCAGAAACCCGAAACCACCCTGCCTACTTCTCTCTTTTCGATATTCACTAATCTCCATTGACCATTTACTATGTACTGCGATGTCTGCCGTTCGATCCGGGTCTAATCTCACCGTCATCCCGCTCAGGCACACCAACCTGACCGAGCTCGAAGCTCTGTTTGACCAGCAGTGTGAAGAATGGCTGAGTCTATTGCGCTGGGATTACAGCGGGCCCAGCCGTTTGATTCGAGAGGTTGCACGAGCTCGCGAGCTTCCCGGCTTCTCGGCTTCAAATTCAGGCGGCATGATCGGCTTTGGCTATTACACTGTCGAAGCAGAAAAGTGCTCGATCGGAGATGTCTACATGAGTTCGCGATGGCGAGATGCCGGCGCGGACCGCGTGATCATCGTGGCCATGCTGGACGAAATCGCGGAGATGCGCGAGGTGACCAGAATTGAGAGTCAGTGCGTCAGCGTAGGCAACCGCGCCGCAGACCTCGCTTATCGATCTCGGGGGTTCATTCGCTACGACCGCGTCTATATGATGCTGGATTTGAAATCCAATGTGCCGCGGGCGCGGAAGCCGAAGGCAGGTACCGACGCGGGGATCTCGTTCAGATCGTGGCGGGGCGAAGATTTTTCACAGGCGGCTCGAGTGATCTGTCGATCATACAATGGCGAGCAAGACAGCCTTATCAACAGCCAGTACAGCACCGAAGAGGGGTGCGGCGCTTTGCTGAGCATTCTCACAAGTCACATCTGGTGCGGAGACTTTCTACCGGAGGTTTCGCGGGTCGCGGTCGGACCGAGCGGAAATGTTGCGGCTGTTCTGATCGCCACTCGGGTAGCGCCGTTCATTTGTCACTTTGCGCAGATCTCGGTTCACCCTGCACATCAGAATCGTGGAATTGGGAGGATGCTGATCGCCGAGGCAGCGGCTGAATGCGGGCGGCTCGGCTACGACGAGGTTTCGCTGGCGGTTACGGCAAGCAACAAGCCCGCTCATCACCTCTACGAATCGTGCGGATTCCGCACCGTTCACGAGTTCCCGGTGTACTGTAGGGAGGGTTTGGAGTTTGGGGTTTAGGGTTTGGGGTTTCGGGTTTCTCGTTTCTGGTTAAGGGAGATGATTTGCAACTGATGGGATTGTCGGGAAGGATCAACTAGAAACGAGAAACCAGAAACCCTAAACCCGACACCGTTCACACCGTTTTCTTGATAATCATCAGCGTCATGTCATCGACCGGGGCCATGCTGCCCACGAAGCGCGAGAGTGCCTCGTCAATCCGGTCTCTTATCCCAGACGACGACCGATTGCGATTCTTCATCAGAACATCTATAAGTCGCTGCTCGCCAAACTCCTCGTCCGATTCATTCACCGATTCGGTTATGCCGTCGCTGTAGATCACAAGCACATCGCCGCCTTGAAACTCGATCTGAGCCTCCTGATACTGCACATTCTGCATCATTCCGATCGGGAGTCCGCCCTGATCCAGCCGCTCAAAACCGCCGTCTGTCCGCACAAGGATCGGATTGTTATGCCCCCCGTTTGAATAGGTAAGCGCTCCCGTCTGTGGATCGATCTCGCCGCAAAACAGCGTCAAGAACTTGTTTGAAGGAGAGTTCTCGTAAATATACTCATTGATCTCGCCCATCATCTCGCTTATCGAACGCCGCGTCTGAGACTGCGCTCGGACCGCCGCGTGAAGCGATGACATCAGCAGAGCGGCTCCGGTTCCCTTACCCGAGACGTCGCCAACCGCAACGATGAGCCGATTGTCTTGCTTCCTCAGTATGAAGTCGTAATAATCCCCTCCGATCTCGCGGCAGGGGAACGAAACACCCGTCATTTCCCAGCCTTCGAAAGAAGGTGGCGCGAACGGCTGCAACCGCATCTGGATCTCAGAAGCTACTTTCAGCTCCTCTTCCATCCGGCGCTTCTCAAGCCGCTCTTCCAGCAAGCGTTCGTTTTCGATCTTGATCGAAGCAACCGAAGCGATAGTCGTCAGCACCTTCAGATCTTCTTCCTTGAATCTGTTGTTGAACGGGTTGTCGACATAGATCATCCCAAAAGTCTCTTCACCCGAAGCAAGCGGAACCGCCATGACCGATCGAATCTGGCTCAGCACTACCGAGTTCTGCGCCTCGAATCGCGGATCGTGCATCGCATCCGAGGTCAGCACCGAGGCACCCTCGTTCAAGACTTTGTTGGTGATCGATCTGCTGATTTGCACTTCCGAAGCCGCTGGAATCGCGCCCTGGTGCGCGCCCCGGGCGATCTTGCAGCTCAGCTCATCGTCTTCCTTCAGAAATAGAAAGCCTCGTTCGGCGGGTATCGCCTGAAACACGAGATCGATCGTGAGTTTCAGTGTGTCTTCGAGTGTCGTGCGAGGCAGCAGGGCGATGCCCACCTGCGACACCAGGCTGAGCAGATCAGGCGCAGAGGGCGCGACTCCCAACTGAGTCTGCGCGCCCGACGTGCCGCGCCGGTCTCCGGCCATCGCGCCTGATCTGATAGAAGAGATCAGATCGTTCGTCGTGCGACTGCTGATGGGTGAAGTGATCGTGTCGGCAGGCAGCGCTTCGGCGCCCGCGCCCGAGAGGTAAACAGTTGCGCCCGACAGCAGGTCCTGCTCGCCGGAAGAGTACTCGATTTCGGTCTCTCCGATGCGAATCAGGTCCCCTGCCCGCAACGGAATCGGCGCAGTCACCCGCTGCCCGTTCAGGAAGGTGCCGTTGGCGCTGCCGGCATCTATGAGCACTACCTGATCCCCTTCCCGCTTCAGTTCCGCGTGAATGCGAGAAGCGAACGGATCGCCGATACAGATATCGTTTCGCGACGACCTGCCGATGGTCATCTTCGTCTTGTCGAACTTGATTGTCGACGCCTCGAAATCTTTTGGCCTGACGATGAATGTTGACATTGATCTTGAGAGGTTACGCTCTTTGGTACATAGAAATAGTGAATGGTAAATAGGAGGCGCGTCCCGCCACGTCGCTACTTACTATTCACCATTCACTACTTCGCGATGACGACTATTGTGCCGGCAAGCTTATCGTGCCACGCTTGCTGACGCGGGTCCCAGAGCATCCAAAGAAAGCCGAGAAAAAAAAGCACCGTCGACAACGGGTAGCCGATAAGATGTCGGATCGCAGCGTGCTTCATCGAAAACGGCTGGCCGTCAACCCGCATAATGTAGATCCCAAGAATTCGCATCCCCGCACTCTGCCCGCCTGTTCCAGCCAGAACCACGAAATTCAAAAGAAACATCAACAGTGTCAGCCCGGTCACAAAAATGAGGTCCTTGTTTGAACCTACAACCGACCGGTGGCTCAAGGCGGTGATCGCAAAAGTGAATACCAACATCGCGATCAGGGTTATAAGAAAGTCGAACATCCAGGCCCCGTAGCGCAACCCAAAACCCGCCTGTTCAAAGGCTCCGATAAACGCGTGCGTCGGCGGCGCATACCGTCTGGGTGCAAACGGGGACGCCGCGCCATTTGTCCCTCTCGGGCCTGTTCGAGTCGTTTCCAGCACTTCGCCGGTGCGCGTAACGACTCGCGGTCGATCTTCCACAGCGACCGCCGCCCCGCGCCGGCGGGCCGGCGAAGCCTTGCCGCAGAAGGGACAGAACTTTGAGCGATCGCTCAGTTCGTTCCCGCAGTATGGACAAAATCTCATGTGATTGAAGGGGCCGTGCTATGAAACCGTGAACTTAAGAACTGTGCCGCCCAGCCTGACCTCATCCCCCGTCGAAAGCGCACGCGGATGTCGCGCCGCCAGTCTCACCGAACCGCCGCTGATGGAATTCAGAATCGTCCCGTTCACCGAACCCAGATCTTCCAACAGAAACTGCTCGCCCAGCCGGTAGATCCTCGCGTGCCTGCGCGAGACCTTGGTCTCCGGATCGTACATCGTCAGATCTATCTCCGGGAAAATCCCCGTATGCGGATCGGTGCGGCCAATAAGCACGCTCTCCTTTTCGATTACGAATGGTTTTACCATGTCTTCAGTGCTGACCACCAGAAGCTGAGCCGTAACTTTACCTCCTGACGGCTTGGCCGACAAATTCATGCTTCCCGGAGGCGGAGTCGGCTGTCTATTTCCGCAATGCGCGCAGTAGACATCGTCGGATCCAATCTTTTCGCCGCATGACCCGCAGAACACCCATTCCGGTGGAGGTGAAGTAGGCACCGGCGCCGCTGGCTGAGGCACCTGCGGCTGATTCTGCGGCGTCTGAAGCGCGAGCCCACGCTCGGGATTGACTGGCTGGCGCGGCGAAGGCGAAGGTGACGGCGGCGGAGGCGTAATCAGGCTCAGGGGGGATACTCGAAATCCTGATTGCCTGCCTTTCGACCTAGGGTCGATTCGAGCCCGGTGAGCCTCGAGCTCGCGCATTAGCTCCAACGCCGACCCGTGGCGGTCTTCCGGCTTGTGCGCGACCGCCTTGGTCAGAATTCGTTCCATCTCCGCGGAAATCGAAGGATTGATCTGCCGAGGACGCGGGTTCTTGCTGAAGTCGAAAATCAACAACGGATTGTCCTGCGGGTCCGATCCGGTCATCATATGGAACATCGTTGCGCCAAGCGAGTAGAGGTCGGAGCGCGCCTCGACCTTGCCCGCAAACAGCTCGGGCGGGGCATACCCCATCGTTCCGATGGCGGTGACGCCCTTTTCAGTTGGCCGCACAACGCGCGCAATTCCAAAATCGACGAGCATCACCCGGCCGTTCTTGTCATCCAGCATCAGGTTGGCCGGCTTAAGGTCGCGATAAATGATGGGCGGTTTCTGAGAGTGGATGTAGTGGAGCACATCGCAGATCTGGATCGCCCACTTCACAATCGTGGGTTCATCGACCAGGCCGCCGTGGAGCCGCATCTGTTCGGCGAGGTCTCCGCCCCCAATCCACCTCATAACCAGATAGTAGCGGCCGCTCTCGATGAAATAGTCGAAGACGGTCGGGATGGATGGGTGATCGAGTTGCGCCAGGACTTCGGCTTCGCGCTTGAAGTCCTCGACCGCTTTTGCGCGCTGGTTCTGATCGGCAAACATCTCGATCATCTCTTTTACCGCGCACAATCGATCTGCCAGTCGCTTATCTCTCGCCTGGTAGACCGATCCCATGCCGCCGCCCCCCACTCGAGTCACGATCGAGTAACGATCGAGCAGCAGGGTACCGGGTTCAAGCTGGTGCACCGGCGAGGATTTCGACTTTTTAGAATCAGACATACTATCTTCTACACGACCGCTTCTGGCTTCTAATACAACTGGCGGAGGCGAGACCGGCATGGGCTCCTGTCTGGCCCCGCAGGCCGGGCAGGTCGAATCGCCCGGCTGCACACCTTTGCCGCACTCAGGACAAAACATTGAAAAAACCTGACAGCCTCGATTTGCACTCGCATTCCGTAGGCTTCTCTCACCACGCCGCCGCGAAGCTGGTGTTGAACCACCCGGCGATCACACGTCGTTTACCTGGTCAGTTGAAACTTCAAAAAGGTCTTGCCTACGATTATTTCGTCTCCGTTCTGTAGCGCGTGCCGCTTGCCAGGCAACAATCTGCGTCCGCGATTGACGAAAGTACCATTCGTAGAGCCCAGATCTTCAATAAAGTATTGGCCATTGTGACTGACGATCCGGGCGTGCCGCCGCGAAATCTTTGCTTCAGGATCGTGCTCGTCCAGATCTACGTCGGGAAAGATTCCGCTGTCGGCATCCCATCGGCCGATGTTTGTTTCGATGCCGGTAATGGGAAACTCGCGTCCGATCCTCCCGCCACGCTCGACTACCAGCCTGGCTTGTACCTTCACCTCGCTGCCGTTCGGTCGGGACGGCTGCTCGAGGTTGCCGGTGTTCGATGCCGAAGACAACGCTATCGTTTGTGGAGACTGCTTTCCGTGACGGTTTTGCGATCTGCTGGGGGCGGGAGGCTCTGCTGAGAAGTCTGGCGCCGAGCGCTCATCTGTGAGGCGTGGCGCTGTGGGTCCCTCGTCTTTTCCCTCGGCCTTCCGGCGATCTCGCACAGGAAGGGCGGGCTTTGGAATACTGGTGGACGTAGTAAAAGAAGGTGGCGCAGGCAGCGGTCCTTCGATCGTATTGGAGCGCGAAGAATCATGGTGAACCGCGCTGGGCGGCTGAAAAATAGGGCCTTTTTCGCGTTTGGAACGTGAGGGTGGGTGCAGTTCCAGCTTCATCCCGCATTCGTCGCAGTATTCGCTGCCATCTAAATTATTAGTGCCACAATTGTCGCACCGTAACATGAGGTTGGACCTCCGACCTGCCTTGCTTTCGATGAGGGCATCAGGAAGCGGCGTTGGGATTATACTCTAGCCGTCGCAACCGGAGCAATAAACTGAAGTTTAAGGCTTTCCCGACGCGGTTTCTGGTTCCTGGTTTCTGGTTTCTGGTTTTCCCGTCCGTTGCAATGCATCGTCACCCTGAACAAACAAACCCTAAACACGAAACCCTAAACCCGAAACCGATCATTTCATCGCATCGATCAGAATCTGAGCGACTTCGGGTCGCGAAAATTCGATCGGCGGAGCCTCTCCTCCCCGGAGCATCTCGCGGACTCGAGTTCCCGAAAGCGTCACATGCTCCCGCGAATCGTGGGGACATGTCTTATTCGAAGCCATCCCAATGCACCGGCGACAGTAAAAAGAGTGATCAAAGAACATCGGAGTCACTGCCAGTGCGTCCGCCTCAAATTCATTGAATATATAGTGAGCGTCGTACGTGCCGTAAAAGTTGCCCACGCCCGCATGATCCCGGCCTACGATAAAGTGAGTGCAACCGTAGTTCTTTCTGATTATCGCGTGAAACACCGCCTCTCTCGGACCAGCGTACCGCATCGCCGCGGGATTCACCGCCAAAAAAGTACGGGTTCGAGGGAAATAGTGCTCAAGCATGACCTCGTAACATCTCATTCGCACCGCAGCCGCTATGTCGTCCGATTTGGTCTCTCCTACAAGTGGATGCAACAACAGTCCATCCACAGTTTCCAAAGCGCACTTGATGATGTACTCGTGCGCCCGGTGAATGGGATTCCGCGTTTGAAACGCAACTACCCTTCGCCAACCCCTCTTCTTGAACGCTTCGCGAGTTTGCACCGGATCCAATCGGTAATCGGGGAACTCCGGATTCCTCGGACGGTTCAACAGACTTATCGGTCCGCCAAGCAGCCAGTCTCCCTGGCTATATATCGCAGCGACACCTGGATGAGATTCATCAGTCGTAAGATAGACTCGTTCAGCCTCGCGTTCCTTGTCGTAGGTGAACTTCTGCTGCAGGTGAAGGACACCTAGCAGATGGTCGTCACTCGAAAACAGAGCGATGTCTGCGCCCTCGCTCACTTTTTCAGCAAAGTCAGTCACACAGCTTAAGGTGACTGGAATCGTCCAGGGTAAGCCGGAAGCCAAATGCATGTTTCCGCGAACTCCGATGTAGTCGTCTTCGCACATGAATCCTTCGATCGGACTGAAAGCGCCATTGGCGATCATTTCGAGATCGGCTACTTCGCGAGATCTGAGCGTTATCCGCGGCATCGCGGGCACGCGTTCCAGAAGGGTTTCTCGTTCGACGCCGGTCAACTCGCGATTTATCAGCCGGCCGCCATGGGGTTTAATCGTCTCCATCAAGCCTCACCAGAAAGTTCTGAGCACTGAGTTTGCGGTTCTGAGTTTTCACGTACCTAAAGCAAACGATGAATAGTAATCGGTGAGAATTGATTAGTAAATAGAAGAGAAAGGCAAAAGGCAGTAGGTAGTAGGCAGTAGGCAGTTTGGTTTAGGGTTTCGGGTTTAGGGGTTGTGGTTTAGAGTCACGAACTCGGTTTTTAACTTCCGAGCAACTGGATGATGCCTGCATACTGCCTACTGCCTACTGCCCAAGCTCGATTTCTTCTCCCACGCCGCGATCACGCGCAAGGTGGTACACCTTCAGTGCAGTCGCAATATCCTCGAGGGCGATGCCATTCGATTTGAACAACGTTACCTCCGCCGAGTCAGTCCGGCCCGGATGTGAACCAGCGATGATCCGTCCCAGCTCGATCACCGATTCCCAGCTTATGACGCCCCGCTCGAGGGCAGGCAACAGGTCACCCGCTTCTCTCTTCGATTGTTCAATAGAATCGACTGCGACGACGCCGGCCCTCTTGATTGTCTCGATGTCGACTTCCGCCTTGGACAAAAAATTCGACCCGGCGACATTCAAATGAGTGCCGGGCGACACCCATTCGCCCTTCATCACCGGCTCGCGAGCGGTGGTCGCGGTGACAATGATCGATTGATCGCGCGCAGCCTCTTCGGGAGACGACGCAGCGTGAACCGGGATACCCAGCAAGTTCGTCATCTTTTCGGCAAAGGCAGTCCTGCGTCCCTCGTCCCGCGAATAAGCATGAATCGACGTTATCTGACGTGCGGCACAAACTGCGAGGAGCTGACTCTCAGCCTGCCACCCAGTGCCGTAGATTCCTACCGTAGAAGCGCCCTTTGCGGCGAGGTATTTCGTTGCGACACCCGACGCCGCTCCGGTCCTCATCTGTCCCAGCCGGTCGGCCTCAATTACCGCGAGTAAGTCTCCGGAGTCCGCCTGATACAGCAAGACCAGAAAGCGCGCGCCTCGTTTGGACACGGTGTACGATTTGAGCCCCATCACGTTCAGGCGACGATCACCTGCTGACATAACGTGAAGTTGCGAGACAGGCGTAGCCACCCTCGATCTCGGCCGGTTTGTAGCCAGACCAAGGGCCTGATCGCGCAGAACCTCTTCGACGGCCCGCATCGCAATATTCATGTCCAGCAGCTCCGTCACGTGTTTTTCTCTTAATAGTAGTGCCATGGAAGAGTGCTGAGGGCTGAGTGCCCAGTGCTGAGTGCTGAGTCGGCAGCTACAACTTTCCGGTTTGTTACTCAGCACTCAGCACTGAGAACTTTCAGTGATGTCCTCCGGCCCAGTAGCCTGACCGCGCCTGAACAATCGCACCAGGCCTCTTCACTTCAACCCGAATCTCGCGCCAGTTCCCATCCCGACTCGAGTTGGCCGGGTAGTAGCCGAGCGAATACTGAGACCTCAAGTCATCCGCTATCTGTTTGTAAACCTCTTTCAACTCGTCCAGAGTCTTCACGGGATAGACCCGTCCGCCGGTTCTTTCCGCAACGCTTCGCAATTCCTTTCGCGCAATATCATAAAGACCCGCGTTGATGTCCCGAAGCACCAATTGAGAAATCTGATCCCGACCCAAGCCGCGCATCGGCGATTCCGGATCTCGCTCTTCAAAGTAGCGGTTCAACTGTGAAGTAGACAGGTTTATGAAATCTTGATCGCTCTCCGGCTTTAACAACCCCTCGAGCGTAGCCTCTTCTGTGTTCAGCTCCAGAAAATAAACCGAAGAGTCTGATCGCTCCACAGCCGGAGCAACGTCTCGGAACATCCGCTTGCTCGTAGAGTCGACGCCGTCCGACATACACACGATGGCTTTCCGCCCTTCGTTTTTCCTCAGCCGCGTATTCTGCGCCGCTTCAAACAACGCATCGTAAAACGAGGTGCCGGTGTTTGTGTTGAACCGGTGTTCCAGATCTCCAGCCGGTGTAGCCAGAAAATTGATCGCCGCTTCTGCATGAGGTCTGGGAGCGCCGATGTCGGCGAGCAACGATATCTGACGGCTGAACACCATCACGCCTACGCGATCCGACTTGCGCAGCTCGTCCAGGAAACGGGCGGCTGCGCGCTTCATCAATTCGATCTCCGGCTTTGTAGAGCCCGATACGTCCAGAAGCAGCAACACTGAAAACGGCTCCTCGGTTGCCGCAAAGTGTGAGATCTTCTGTTCGACCCCGTCCTCGAACACTCTAAAGTCCGCCGCGTTGAGCGACTTCAGATTCTTGCCGCTAGACTCAGTGACGCGGGCGGTGACCGTCACCAGGTCAGTCTTCAGCTTTATCGGCTCGTCCTGATCCCGGCCGCTCTGTATCGCAAGACCCGACCAAGAAACCAACAAGACGACACTCATTGAGCAAGCGGCGAGACGTGTGCCACGCATTTTTAGGCCTCGATCCTCTTTTGATATGGTTTAATCCTATCCCACTAAGGCCCGGATTCAAAAAGCTGAAAAGGGTAAAGGCAAACAAAGAGTGCGAAAAGAAAAACTTGTTCGAGTCGGCATCGACACCGGAGGCACCTTCACAGACTTTGTTGTTGCTTATGGTTCACGCACGACGCACTTCAAGGTTCCATCAACTCCTCGAAACCCCGCCGAGGCGATCCTGGCCGGTGTCACACGCGTGATTAACACGCTCGGACTTGTTCCCTCCGACCTCGTTCACGGCACCACCGTCGCTACGAACGCGCTATTGGAACGGAAAGGCGCTCGTACAGCACTCATAACCACCGAGGGCTTCGAAGATGTAATCGAAATCGGCAGACAAGCACGACCAGAGATTTATAACCTGATGGTGACGCGGCCCTCGCCCCTGGTTCCCCCTGAGCTAAGATTCGGTGTTCGCGAGCGTACAGGACCGGCAGGCGAGATCCTCGAAAGGCTGGACCCTGAGTCTGTCGCTGAAATCGTCAAAGCGATCAAGGCGTCGCGCGACACAGATCAAGCAGTTCAGTCGGTGGCGGTTTGCCTGCTGTTTTCATTCGCCAACGCAGCGCACGAGCAGGCTATAGCAACCGCCGTCGCCTCCCTCCGAGTACCCGTTTCACTGTCCCACGAGATCCTTCCTGAATATCGCGAGTACGAACGAACGTCAACTGTGGTGATCAACGCTTATCTTGTGCCGTTGATGTCGCGATATCTGGAATTCTTAACCAGCGGTCTATCGACGCTCGCGAGCGCCGACCCTGACAGAAACTCCCCACCTCGAGGAAGCCGGGGCGCTTCAAGAGATGAAAAAGTTTACAGTTTGCGAGTAATGCAATCGAATGGCGGGTCGGTTTCGGCGACTACTGCGGCTCGTGAGCCGGTGCGGGCAATACTCTCGGGACCCGCAGGCGGAGTTGTAGGTGCGCTCAGAGTCGCCGCGGCTGCGGGGATCAAAGACATAATAACTTTCGACATGGGCGGTACCTCGACAGACGTAGCACTATGCCGGGGCGAAGCGCGAACCACGAACGAAGCTCTGGTGGCCGGTCTCCCGGTAGCAGTGCCGGTCATCGACATACACACCGTCGGTGCCGGAGGCGGATCGATCGCAAGAGTAGACGAGGCGGGTGCTCTGAGAGTCGGCCCGGAGTCAGCGGGAGCCGATCCCGGACCGGCATGCTACGGCAAAGGCGACCTGCCAACTGTGACTGACGCAAATCTGATCCTCGGACGCTTTGGACGCCCTGCGTTGCTGGGCGGAGAAATGATGCTGGACTACAGCCGAGCTCGTAAAGCAGTCTCACGACTCGCCGAGCAAATGTCGCGAGCGAGCGGAGATCGGTTCACTCCCGAGCGCGCGGCGCTTGGAGTAATCAGAGTGGCAAACGCGAACATGGAGGCCGCACTGCGAGTTGTTTCAGTCGAACGAGGACAAGATCCCAGGTTGTTCTCGCTCGTATGCTTTGGCGGCGCCGGAGGGCTTCACGCCTGCGAACTGGCAAACGGATTGCGGATCCCCCGAATCATCGTACCTCGATCACCGGGCACGCTTTCAGCGCTGGGAGTCTTGCTGGGAGACGTCGTTAAGGATTACTCGCGAACCGTGATGTTGCCCGCATCACAAGCCGACTCACAGCAGACCGAGCGTCTGTTTGCAGAGCTTGAGGCTCGCGCAGGACGCGATCTCAAAAATGAGGGATTCGATAAAGCACGAATCCGGTTTTCGCGAGCGGCGGCGCTGCGGTACGTGGGTCAATCGTTTGAGATCGAC
>DATFXM010000135.1:0-4294 GCA_035315885.1 Blastocatellia bacterium | reverse complement strand
CGGTCCTGGCAGCGCGGTCCTCGAACACTTCGTACTTGCCGCAGCGCGCAGCCTCGTCCAGTTTTGGGTTATTACACCGTTGCAACTGCAAACGCGGCGCAGAGGAGGAGGCTGCCGTGCCAGTTTGAGCCGATGCCGCGGTGCCGAGAGCCACAAGCACAAGTGCGGCCAGACTCGAGAGCAAAACGGTTCCCTTTGATATTGCGGATTTCATCATTACTCCTTGGCAGCGTGCGTAGGCAGTTTCGGGTTTAGGGTTCGTTTGATTTACTACTCTTTCGTCTAGCATTACGCCCCATCCGAGTCTCTTTCTGACGAACTCGAAACCCTAAACGCGAACCTGCCTACTGCCTACTGATCTCAGAACTCTATCTAGCCATCCAGATAGCCAGCGCGGCGAGGCCGAGAAAATACGCCAGCCAGAGATAGGTACTCGTATTTGCGAGATTGATAGCAAGCCCCTTTGCACCGCGAACTAGAACCACCGGGTTATTGCGATTGAAGTAGAATATGCCGCCTGCAAGGAAGCGTCCGTCAGCAACTGGAAACCGCGGAAACTCCTTCATCATCTCAACCGGCTTCAATTCTCGCTCGAGGTCTCGCAGTCGCCGAGTTTGCCGGGTCAGGTAAACAAGAAAAATGACCAGAGTAGGAATCCACATGCACAGAGCGGCGACGACCGCGCCTCGAGTCCACCCACCCCACGTCAACTTCAGTCCCATTCCGGTGAGCAGCAGAAGCGCGAACACCACTCGAAGAGAGTCAAACAACTTGACGTGATACTCCAGCCAGCCCGAACGCCACCTGCGGAAGTCCTCGGTCCGGCTCACTGGAAGCGGCATCCGCCATCGAACGAAGACCACCTTTAGCAGCATGAGTCCTGCTTGCAGGTAGAGTATCCAAATTGCATTCGTGACTCCGCCCCGAATCGTGTCTGAGTCAACATCGCCACGCGACAAGAGCGCATAGGTCAGAAGGGCAACGGAGAACAACAATGCCCCGGCTATCGCCAGCTCGATAGCGGGCGTGGTGTGATCCCGCAACCGACGCGGTGACATCGAGAGCTGCAGGGTGATCGGCCGATCATCGACTTGAGCGACGACCCGCGTTGCACGATAGGAGAACTGCGCGATTACCACGTTGTAAACGACGATCGTCACAAGCAACGCGATCCATTGTTCCAGGAGCAAAGCCTCATATCTTTGAGTGAGGGCGAGCCACGTCATTAGCGGCGCATCCACTAAAAGTGGCGCTAGCAGTGAGAATCTAAAACGCTTGAGCAAGGGGACGCCCGCTTCGCTGTAGAACCCCGTTGGGACGGTCTGACCCAGGAAACGTTCCTCGCCATGCTTCAGTGGCAAACTCCACATGTGGCTCAGCATTCTTAACCGGACGACGAACGTAGCCGCTGCGAAAGAAACGAGGAGGACCGACATCATTTTGCTCCCTTCGTTAAAAACCGTAGTTCTTCGCTCACCAGCCGTAAGATTTCAGACTTTGGCAGACCCGAAAGCACGAGCTGCGTCAGCACGCTTCGGAGCGGCTTGCGCATTTCTTCTTCGCTCTGCTCCGCAGTTGTAGTTCTCGACGAAACCACGGCGCCCGACCCGTGCTTGACGCTTATCAAACCCTCGCTCTGCAACAGCCTGTATGCCATGGCTACGGTGTTGAGATTGACTCCCAGATCGCCTGCCAGTTGGCGTACCGGCGGCAACGCAACCCCCTCGCGAAGCTCACCCCTCGCGATCAGCGCGCGCAATCCCTCGGCAAGCTGCTCATAAATCGGCTTGCGCGCCGAGGTGTCAATCGTCAAGAACCCTGTGTCCAGTGTATGCATATAACTAACGATTGTATGACAATCACATACACTTTACGTTGAGTCAAGTGGAAAGTTTCCGCTTTTGAAAAAAAAGTGGACCGCCGAGGTTGTAAGGGAACCTCGTTGGCCGTGCCCGACGACAGTGCGTCAGAGGGCGACTACGATACACCAGGAATGAAGGACGCTGAAGAAGACCCTAAGGAAGCACTTCCACCGCCAGTATGCGTTTCGGCTCCTGACCCACCGCTATCGTAGCAACCACCGCCTTAGTTCGAGTTTCGATTGCTGAAACCGTGTTGTCGAGCTGATTGCTCACGAACACATAACGCCCGTCGGGTGACATTGCAATCCAATTCGGATACCGGCCGACCTGGATCTTTGCAGTTTGAGTCAAAGCGGGAACGCTGAACGCATAGATGGCTCCTCCTGCCATGCTGGTCACGTACAGCTCGCGTTGGTCGGCAGTAAGAGCGAGACCATGAGTGAGAGTGTCGAACGGCGGCGCCTTTGTGCCCGGTCGCAACGCTGGAAGTTCGACTCGACGAATGACTTTTCTCTCCTTCAGGTCCACAACTGCAAATCCGTGTAGCGCCGACAGCGCTACGTAAGCAATCGACTCGTCACGGGTGAGGGCAATCGGCCGCACCCAGTTGCCGGGTGCGATCTCGCCGATGAGCTTGTGATTTCCGGTGTCGACAATCGTTATCCGCGAGCCTCCCATGGAACCTACGTAAAGATGCCGCCCATCAGCGGACACGTAAGTATTGTGCGGCATCGCCGGCGTTGGAATGCGATCGACTACCTTCATCTCGGTGGTATCAACGACATCGACCGCGCTTGCGTTGAGCAGCGGCACGAAGACTTTTCTTCCGTCGCGGGTTATCGATATCTGATTCGGTGAGTGTCCGACTTTCACGCGCTTCTGGACTTCCAGAGTCGCGGTGTTGATCGAAACAAGTTCATCTGTCCCTTCGACGCTGACATAGAGCGTTTGCCGGTCCGGGGATGCAACCAACCCGTGCGGGTTCGCCCCGACTTTAATGGTGCCAGCAACGTTCATCGAGGCAACATCGATGACCGTCACGTCGTCGCCTTTCGAGTTGGCTACGTAGAGCAGCGTTCTGGCGGCGCTGCCTCTCGCTCGAATGCAGGGCACGATAACCGTTAGCAACAGCGAAACAGAGATTAGAGTAGCGCGTGGTCTCATAGCGCCGGCATCATACACCAAAACCTCGCCCGGGCGACGCCAGAACTCTCGCGGAGCTCAAGGATTGCGCAAAGACCGCAAAGTTTCATGAGGGTGTTTGCGTCCTTTGCGAGACATTGCGTCCTTTACGTGAAACGTGCATTGGTTTGGCAACTATCACGGTGGACAACGAACCTCAGCCAACTTCGATTGGTCTGTCAGGCGTCACAAGACCCTCGCGACGAGGTCCTTGACAAGGCACGAACGGGAAGGATAAGCCTCGTTTGCGAGGTTGAATGATGACATCGGACACGCGGCTGCTTTCGTCCAATTTTCCGCGCTCTTCAAAGTACAACCCTGACTGGCTCATCTCGAGCGCGAGTGGCGGCGCTAATGCCTTGTGGTTGACTGAGTGGTTAACCCAAACGCTAGACCTCCGTCCCGGCATGCGCGTGCTGGATCTGGGGTGCGGCCGAGCAGCGTCATCTATTTTTCTGCACCGCGAATTCGGTGTGCAAGTATGGGCAGTAGACCTGTGGTTCAGCGCCTCGGAGAATTGGATGCGCATTCGCGATGCGGGCGTGGAAAGCGGAGTATCGCCGATTCAAGCGGACGCCAGATCGCTGCCGTTTCCCGAGGATTACTTCGACGCACTTGTATCCATCGATTCCTTTTTTTACTACGGAACCGACGATTTGTACTTGAACTACGTCGCTCGATTTGTGAAGCCGGGAGGTGCGATTGCAATTGCCGGCGCGGGGCTGATGCACGAAATCGACGGCGATCTACCCGAACACTTGCTCTCGTGGTGGACCCAGGACCTTTGGTGCCTGCATTCTGCGGAGTGGTGGCGCAGGCACTGGGAACGGACAGGGATTGTGGACATCGAAGTGGCGGACGAGATGCCCGACGGCTGGCTGCGCTGGCTTGATTGGCACTGGGCTGTTTGCCCGGACAATGAATCGGAGATTCGAGCGCTCGAAGCCGACCGCGGCAGCACGCTTGGCTACGTTCGGGTCGTAGCTCGCCGCAACGGTCAGGTTGCTTTAGCGGAGCAGATCAACTCGCTACCCGAGAACTACACTAAAAAGCCGCTCCTCCGAAATGAGGAGTCACCTCCAAGTGAGTGCTGAGTGCTGCGGGCTGAACTGCTCAACCCCTTCAGGGTTGGAAACCTTGTTTCGATTTACCCAGGGTAGCCGCGGACGGCAACCCTGGGCTGCACGACGCAACCCCTTCAGGGTTGGAAACCTTGTTTCGATTTACCCAGGGTAGCCGCGGACGGCAAC
>DATFXM010000134.1:0-35008 GCA_035315885.1 Blastocatellia bacterium | reverse complement strand
CTCCTGCTGATTTTCGGATCGGTCTTCGCCTACTTCTACTCTCGTTACTCCGCGCTTGTGGACGCAAGGCTCAGGGGTGACGTTCTGATCCGCACTACCGGCATATATGCGGCGCCGCGCCCGGTCCGTCCTGGAAACGGAATGACACTGGCTTCGCTCAAGACCTACCTCGACGGCATCGGGTACGTAGAGTCGACAAAGGATGCGGATTCGAAGCGCGGCCGTTATCAAATAAGCGGCAATACCATAGAGATCCACTCCAGCAGTGACGCGGTCATCAACCACTCGCGCCAGTTTCCAAACCTGCTGATCACGTTTAGCAGCGGTGGCAAGGCGATCACAAAAATTGCTGACCTCGATTCGAAGCGCAACCTCGAAAGCACATTCCTCGAACCTGAGATGCTCTCGGCTTTCTCCAATGACGAAAAGCGTCAAAAACAAAAGGTTGTATCGTTCAAGGATCTTCCAAAAGACTATGTCGATGGCGTGGTGGCCATCGAAGACCGGCAGTTCTTCGAGCATTCAGGCATAAACGTCCGCGGCATCTTCAGAGCAATGTGGCGGGATGCGAGCGAGGGCCAGTTGCAGCAGGGGGGCTCGTCAATCACACAACAGCTCGTGAAGAACTTCTTTCTTACTCCCGAACGAACGTGGAAGCGCAAAGCGCAAGAGATGATGATCGCGCTTGTGCTCGAAACCAAGCTCTCCAAGGAACAGATATTTCAGCTCTACGCTAACGAAGTGTACATGGGGCAGTCAGGCGCATACGCAGTCAACGGCGTAGGCGAGGCGGCCTCGACGTATTTTAATAAGGATGTCGTCAACCTGACGCTGCCCGAATCGGCATTCCTCGCCGGCATCATTCGCGGCCCGAGCCTGTACTCGCCTTACCGCGATCTCGCGCGAGCCAAGGCTCGAAGAAATCAGGTTCTCGATTCGATGGCCGAAGCTGGATTCATCGCTAGAGAAAAAGCGGAACAGGCAAAAGCAGTCGAATTGAAGGTACAGCCAAAGCGCAGCGCGTTGAACAATGCGGCGCCTTACTTCGTCGATTATGTTCAGCAGCAGATGTCCAACGAGCTGTCGGGAAGAGAGCTGGAGCGGCAGTCGTATCGCGTCTACACGACGCTCGACATGGGCTTGCAACGCGCGGCTGACAAAGCGGTGAACGACACTCTCGCGCAGCTCGACCAGATATTCGCAAAGCGCAAGAAGAATCCGATACCGCCCGGCACGCTGCAGGCGTCGCTCGTGGCGCTGAACCCGAGGACTGGTGAGATCCTGGCGATGGTTGGCGGACGGGACTACGCTGCAAGCCAGTTGAACCGAGCCGTTGAAGCAAACCGCCAGCCCGGCTCCGTGTTCAAGCCGATTGTGTACGCAACCGCCTTGAACAGTCAGTTCGACGAGTCGGAAGAAAAACTGACTACGGCGTCGCTTTTTCTGGACGCACCTGAGACCTTCTTGTACGGGAATGGTCAAACCTACTCTCCTGACAATTTCGGCAAGACCTACTCGAACCGCAACGTGTCGCTGCGAGAGGGGCTGGTGCACTCCCTCAACGTGGTCACCGTCCGCATTGCTCAGAAGGTCGGTTACTCCAAGATCGCACGCATGGCCGAGCGATTGGGTCTTCCGAGGCCTCAGCCATTCCCCGCGCTTGCACTGGGCACTGCCGAAGCAACCCCGCTTCAAGTTGCGTCGGCCTACACTGCGTTTGCAAACAGCGGTGAGCTGGTTGCGGCGCGATCACTCAAGAGAGTGACGTATTCGGACGGGGCTCCAATTTCGGAGATGAAGCCAGTGATGCAAGCGGTTTTGAAACCCGAAATATCCTGGTTGATGACTAACATCCTGCAAGACGTGCTTAACCGCGGTACCGCTGCTCGAGCGCGTGCCATGGGATTTACCGCAACCGCTGCGGGCAAGACCGGCACGTCGCGTGACGGCTGGTTCGCCGGCTACACGCCCAACCTGGTTTGCGTTGTCTGGGTCGGTTTTGACGACAATTCAGAGCTGGGTCTAGAAGGCGCGAAGTCGGCACTGCCCATCTGGACCCAATTCATGAAAGCGGCTCTGACGGAACGTCCTGAGCTCGGCGGCGATTTTCTGCCGAAGCCGGACGGAATTGTCAGCGTTGAGATTGATCCGACTACCGGACTGCTCGCAACCGACCAGTGCCCCGAACGCAAGACCGAGTTTTTCATAGACGGAAGCGAGCCTAAGGAGTTCTGCGACCATTCACCGGAGCACTTAGACGGTGCAACGCCGCCGGAGTTCCATTGGCCGGAGGAGCAGTCCGGAGAGAATGACAACAGCAGCAAAAAGAATCAGCGCGACGCCGAGCAGAGTCTCGACGATGCGCAGCGGGACGTCCGCCGTCAGATGCAAATCAAACGCGCCGCCAACAGCAACAGCTCCAGTAACGCCAACAGTGCCAGCTCCACAAACAGCAACAGGCGTCTCCCGTAGCCTCCTCATCCCGCGCTTCGACCCGAAAAGATTTGTTCCGTAATGTATTTTTCCCGCCTTGCCCACCTCTGTTTGGATTGGGTAAACATCTCAGGTCCTCCTAAGGGACGCGAGCCCGCTCGCGTCCCAATTTTTTTGACCAGTTTTCTTATCGCTTTCTCTTAGCCCAGAGTCCGTTTGGCTGCATCGCTGTTGACCTCCTATAGCCCAGCAAATACAATTACTTATCCGTTTGAGTGCCATCACCCACCCAACTTCAACCGCGCAGCAGCGCGCCTCTGGAGGGACGAAAAATGATCAAGCAAATCGAAGAGATTCTTGGAGCCGAGGCGGAGAGCCTTCTGACCCATCAATGCCGCACCATTCCAAAAGGCCAGCTACACCTACCCGGACCTGATTTCATCGACCGAGTGATGATCGGGACGGATCGGCCAATAACCGTGCTGCGCAACCTGGCCAGCCTGTTCAATCACGGGAGACTCTCCGGCACCGGTCACGTATCGATTCTGCCGGTGGATCAGGGTATCGAGCATTCGGCGGGCGCCTCATTCGCCCCGAATCCGATGTATTTCGACCCTGAGAACATAATTCAGCTTGCGATTCAGGGCGGCTGTAACGGCGTGGCGACCACCCTTGGAGTACTCGGTTCTGTAGCTAGAAAGTACGCGCACAAAATACCGTTCATCTTGAAAATCAATCACAATGAGTTCATCTCGTACCCGAACAGCTTCGATCAGATAATGTTCGCTTCGATCGACCAGGCGGCCGATCAGGGCTGCGTGGGCGTGGGTGCGACGATTTATTTTGGATCGGAGGAATCCAAGAGGCAGCTACAGGAGATCACGCAGGCTTTCCAGTACGCACACGAGCTCGGAATGTTCTGCGTGCTTTGGTGCTACCTGCGTAATGCCGCGTTTAAGACTAAAGAGCAGGACTATCACGTAGCCGCGGATCTTACGGGTCAGGCAAATCACCTTGGTGTGACAATCGAGGCGGACATCATCAAGCAGAAGTTGCCTGAGAACAACGGTGGCTATACTGCACTGAAGTTCGGCAAGACTGACAAGAGGGTTTACTCCGAACTGACCACCGATCACCCGATCGATTTAACACGCTACCAGGTGGCGAACTGCTACATGGGTCGAGCCGGGTTGATCAATTCAGGTGGTGCTTCGGGAGAAAATGATATTCAGCAGGCGGTGAAGACCGCGGTCATCAACAAACGAGCCGGCGGCACCGGGCTGATCTCAGGTCGAAAGGCCTTTCAGAAACCGATGCCCGAGGGCATCGGAATCCTCAACGCCATCCAGGACGTTTACCTGGCGAAAGAGATCACGGTCGCATAAAGCTTCGGTTCAGTGTTTCGGGTTTAGGGTACGTCTGACCGCGGCTTGTTAAGGAGTCAGGATAGAGGCAAGCCACTGTCGGACGAACCCTAAACCCTGAACCGATCATTTCACTTCCTTCACTGTCATCGGCTTTGCGAAGAGCTTGTCAGGCAGCGGAACGTTGATACTCACATCATCAATGCTGACTCTGGAGATCTGCTTGCCATCACGATAGAAATCTTGCAGGGTCGGAAAGTTCACGCCTGAAAATACTACCCAACGATAAAAGCGCACCTCGTTGCTCACCGGGCCTGCTTCCCCGATCGTCTTGTACTCCGCAGACAGCGGCAGCTTTGTCTTCGGATCCAAATTGACAGTTGCGACTCCTCCGTCGCCAAACTCGATCCGAACCGATTCCGCAAACTGATTGCGCCAGATCTCGCGATGTCCGGCGTATAGCACCTTCACGTTTGCGCCAGGCTTAGCAGCCGCCCGCAGCAGCGCGTCCAGATCGTATCGCAACCCTTGTGCAAACTGTTTGACCTGATCCTCTTTCTGATCCCGGATCATTTTCTGCGCGCCGTCATAGACCCAGTTCGCAGCCTCGGAGTTCGATTGCACGAACTTGCTATCTCCCTTTCCGAACTCGGTGCGTTCGCGTGCGGGATATGCGACGTAGTCTACAAAGCTTTGCGGATCGCCCGACACGCCCTTCGTGTAACCGGTGTACTGCCCCCGGCTGACAACCGTGGTGACTTTCATGAAAGCATCGCCCCCACGGACGGCTACTGCGTCTCGAATGTACTGTGCCGCCTTTGCGGGATCGGCTTCGTCGGGTTCTTGTGCGAAGGACTGGACCGAGATCGCGATCACCGCTACTACGCACCATATCGCGAACAGCGATCCTTGCTTAAGATTTTTAATGGATGTTGTAGTCACGGGCACCACTCCTTGAAATGAAGAAGGCGCGACGATAGTGCACGCCGCGCCTCTTCCCGTTTCAGTTCGACTTGATCAGTTCAGATTAACGTTGATCTTGATTTCGCCATCGGTCAGGTCCACGTCGAAGCGGTCGCCTTCTTTCCATCGCGTAGTAATCGGAAGCTTGACCTGCTCGTCGATTGTTCGCTTCAGAAATCTAGCTCCGTAAGCCGGACTGAACCCCTTATCCACAAGATAGTCGATAGCAGTGTCGGTGACTTCAATGCGCTTGCCCTGCTTGCGCATTTGCCGCTTGACGGTGCCGAGATAGAGCTCAGCTATCTCCTTGACTTCATCCTGTGTCAATGGCGAAAACACAACGATCTCGTCGATTCGGTTTCGGAATTCAGGCGAGAATCGCTCTTCGGCTGCCTTGATCACCTCGCGACTGATCTGATCCACATCCGCCAGCGATTTTCTGCCGAACCCGAGAGGCTTCATGTACTTTTTGAAATTATCCGAGCCGAGGTTGGAAGTCATGATCACGATGGCGTCGGACAGATACACCTTCTTGCCACGGCCATCAGTAATCCAACCTTCGTCAAACGCCTGGAGAAAGAGGTTCAACAGGTAAGAGGACGCCTTCTCGATTTCGTCCAGCAGCAAAACCGTGTACGGATTGTCTCTCAGCCGCTCGGTGAGAATGCCGCCGCGCTCGCTGCCAACGATGCCGCGAGGCATCCCAATGAGCTTCTCAACCGCGATCGTTCCGTCCTGATACTCGGACATGTCGATGCGTATCATCTTTTGTTCGTCCCCGAACATAAACTCCGCGACCGCTTTTGCCAGCTCAGTCTTACCCACGCCGGTTGGTCCGAGAAACAGCAGCACGCCATCCGGTTTGTAGAAGTTCTCTTTCAGTGGGCCCTTGTTCAATCGCAGTCGCTGGGCAACCGCTTTTATGGCCTTCTTCTGGCCGATCACTCGCGACGAGAGGGCCTCTTCCATGTCGGCGAAACGATCGTTGGTGTCGCGAAAGATCATGTCCCGAGGAATCCGCGACTCCTGACTGATCACTTCGATCACGTGCTCGCCTCGAACCTCAAGTCCGTCAGCCTGGTTAATCTCGACTCTCACCGCAGCGGTATCGAGCCAACCAATCACTTTGTCCGGTAGGTGGAGGTTGCGAACGTACCTGGGAGCCATCTCCAAGGCCGTCTCGACTGCCTCATCCGAAATCGTGACTTGATAGTTCCGCTCGAGCCGTGGCCGAACGCCCGCGAGGATCCTCCGGGTATCTTCCACTGATGGCTCGTCGACTTTAACCAGTCGGAATCTTCGCGCGAGCGCCTCGTCCTCAGCGATGTACTCCTTGTACTCGGTCATCGTAGTTGCGCCGATGATTCGGATCTCTCCACGCGCGAGCGCGGACTTGAACATGTTGGCGGCATCCGAGCTCGCACCGAGCGCGGAGCCCGCGCCGATGATCGTATGCGCCTCGTCTATGAACAGAACCAGATTATCGCGTTCCTTGACCTCGTTGATTATTCCCTGAATGCGCTCTTCGAACATCCCGCGGAGCATTGTGCCGGCGACGATACCTGACATCTGCAACTGCACGACGTGCGCGTTTTTAAGTCTCTGCGGCACGCTGTCCGGCTCAAGCTCGACCTTTCGAGCGAGCCCTTCAACGACTGCTGTTTTTCCAACGCCTGCCTCGCCGACGAGCATCGGTGAATTCGCCCGCTCGCGATGACAGAGTATTTCGATTATCTGACGAATCTCCTCGCTCCGTCCGATGACCGGCGGAAGCTTGTCCTGCCTCGCGAGTTTGTTGAGGCTGACTCCAAAGTGTTTAAGGTACGGAGGCAGCTCGTACCGCCGGCGGTAACGCTCTTCCTTCTCCTCGTGGTGGCGGACCCGCGTTTGAATCTTTTGCATAACCATCTCGCGGTCCGCGCCCAATCGCTTGAGCAGTTCGACCGGGTAACCGTGAGCGTCCTTGAACAAGGCTACAAACAGATCACCGGATTCGATCAGGCGCCGTCCGTGTTCGTGCGAATGCTTGAGTGCGTTTGACAACAGAGTGCGCAGCGAATCGGAAATCTTCATCCCTCGCCCGAGATAATCCCGCTGACTCAGCTTCGTCTCCAGAGCCTGAAGCACGAGCTGCGGATCGATGTTCAGACTCTGCATCACCTCGTTGAAAAACGGGCGCTCGACTTCAGAAAGGGATACGAACACGTGTTCCGGGGCTAGCTGATTGTGATCGCGGTTGCGGGCTTCTTCGTAAGCCCTGCGGACGAGCCGTCGTCCGCTCTCGGCGATTTTATCGGTGTAGATTTCCAGGTCGATCATTCTCTTGGATGTAGTCAACCGCGTGCTTCCATCGCGACGAAACTACGAAGTGAGTATATCAAACCCGAAAAAGGTGCTCAAGAATTGAGTATTCGAAGCGCTGTCTCAAGTTCTGAGCTCTGAGTTCTGGTTCTGAGTCTGGCCGCTCGAGACTAAGTACTCGGGCTCAGAACTCAGAACTTCAGCTCATCGCGGCGGCTTTGGCGAATCACTCGTTATCGGGACTCATGAAGCTCGAACCTTTAGGATGAGCGTGGTTTCCAGCCTCTGAACGGACGACGTTCGAGTAGACACCCCGCCGGCATCGTATCTGGAGATCCGGACGGGTCACCGACACCTGGATAGCGTGGAATTTGGAATCGTCTAGTGGACGCTGCGACTGGTACGCAACAACGTATTCGGTATTGATTTCAGATTTAATCTGTGACCCAAGTGAGCGAAACTCCTCGACGCTTGTCGGATACCACGCAGCTCCGCCGGTCTCCTCAGCAAGACCTTTCAACGTTACCTGCGAGGCTTCGAGCTGGCGATAGTACGCCCTCATCCGCTCGATCCTGAGTCGAGCCCTCGGATCAATCATTTCAAACCAGGACAGCGCGTTGTAGGCTTCAGGTTTCATGTCCGCCATCAGGAAGGCGTTCGGTCCCGCTACATAAACCGTAGCACGAGCCCGGTGGAAGGCTGCCAGAACCTGCTCGAAACGATGGCTGTCAAAGGAGTCAACGCCGTCTCCGATGATCACTACGCATCGACGTCCGCTCACCCTGGGCAGAAGCTCTTCGGCGGCGTAGTCAAGGCTTGCGTAAAACTCCGACATCAGGCCGGGGCGAAACTTCCAACGCACCGCCTGTTCAAGCTCTTTTCTTTCCTTCGTCCAACCTGACAGTAAATTTACGCCGTCGCCGTAGCTGATCACCGCAGCTCGATCTTCGGGCCCGAGCGCCTGGATCAACTCTAACGCCAGGTCCCGATGAATAGCGATGTTCTTGGTAGGGCTCTCGCCGCCGCTATCCAGGATGAACAGCACGTTGGCCGGAGCCCTCATGATGGCGTTGATCCGCTGGCGTTTTCCGTCTTCGGTTACTATGAGATCTGACTCGTCGAGGCTGCCCGGAACCCTACCCGCAACATTGCGCACGCTGACCGGCAAAAGAACTTCTTCAACTCGCAGTTTGAGGGGATCGTTTGGCGGATCCGCAGGTCTGGGCCGCTCCCGCACGCGTCCACTCTGCGCCAAAACCTGCGCGACCAGCGGAGCGACAACCACCAGGGCACTCAGAGCCTTCAGCCGCATTAACCGAATCATAAATCAGGCCTCCAGACTAGACCAGCGCAACGAAGACCTCGTTTGACAAGAGCCGCCCCTTCCGGGTCAAGCATAAATGGCCGTCGCAAATCTGCAGCAGCTCAGCATCCATCAGACGTAGCAGCTCATCTCCAAAACACTCGAGCGCCTCGACGCCGTACCTCTTATTGAACTCGCTGAGTGAGACGCCTTCAAGCAGACGCAGGCCCATGAACAAAGCCTCCACTGCACGCTGTTGGTTAGAGAGTACCTGCCGTTCTGCTACCGCCGAGCCCGTGCGCCGAATCCGTTCGATGTACGTCTCGGTCCTCAGAATATTAAACCATCTTAGATTGCCGGAACTTGAATGCGCACCACACCCCATCCCATAGAACGCGGCTCCGGTCCAATATTTCATATTATGTTTCGACCTGTAACTCTTTTTATTGCCGGAACGCGTCTCCCGCCGCGCGAAATTTGAGATTTCGTATTGTTCGTAGCCGCCGGTGGCCGTCCGCTCGCAGATCATTTCGTACATTTCCGCAACGGTGTCGTCATCCGTAACAGTAGTTTGTCCCCTTTTTAGTTGAGAATAGAGTTGTGTTCCTTCTTTCACCTCCAGCAGGTAGAGCGACAAATGTTCGGGCCGAAGTTGAATCGCCTGGTCGAGATTGAACTTCCAACCTTCGAGGGTCTGCCCGGGCAGTCCGGCTATCAGGTCGAGACTGATGTTTGTGAAACCCGCTTGACGGAACGAATCCAACGTTGAGATGGCTCGTTGCGCGCTATGAGTCCGGCTGAGCACCACCAGTTCGCGGTCTATGAATGACTGGACGCCCACGCTCACTCTGTTTATCCCCGCCGATAACCACCCTTCTAACTTTTCTCGCGAAAAGGAACCGGGATTTACTTCGATCGTGATTTCAACGTCCGGCGCGATTTGAAAGCTGCTCTTGCAGGCCTGAATCAGCCGCCGGAGCTGGCTTGCCCGTAAGATTGAAGGTGTTCCTCCGCCAAAGTAGATTGAATCTATCGATTCGGAAGTCGCCCGCGAGGAGGAGAAAACCTGAGACTGATCCGCGAGGGGATCGACGGGCTTCGCGGACGCGTCCTCTGGAGCCGCCACGGATTCATGGATCCTGCGGGGCCAATTCTGAATCTCCAACTCGACTGCCTGGACATATTTTTCGGCGATGTCTTCGAAAAAGTCTGTCGTATTGAAATTACAGTAAACACATTTTCTCTCACAAAATGGGATGTGAACGTAGACTCCGGGAATAAGTGTGCCTTGAGTTGTGAGTTCCGGATTCTGAGCCATGGCAGGCCTTGATTATATGGGACGCAGGGACGAGGAGCGAATGGGCGAAGGGGCGACGCGGCGCGGGGACGCGCCACGCGGAGCTGCGAGAAGAGGCGAGGGGGCGATTCGTAGCGCTTGAAGTCTTTCGGGTGAAACACGATTACGTCAGGGAACGCCTTCGGATCTCACCGAGAACTCCAATGCACAAATCGCCCCTTCGCCCCTTCGCGCATTCTCCCCATCAACCCTCCCCGCGTCTCACCTTCCCCACTCAGGATCTTCCCCCGCGTGGCCAGTCGACCCAAAGAATCGATTCGACTATGAAGTCCGGATCACCCATCCCAGGACACGCACCCCACCACTGATAAGGCTCGTTCCCATACCGGACGTTGCCGATATGACTTGATTTGTCGCGGTCCACGTCAGGATCCGGGTCTACGAAACCGCGCTTCCGTCTTACCAGCTCAATATCCTCCGGCTTGCCCGTCAGGAATTTTGGCGCTGTTACCGCCAATAGCTGACTCACCAAGTACGCTTAGTGGGACAGTGCAAACTCATGCGCTCCGTTCGGAGTCAAATTAAGACGAGGCCGGGGTCCTGGTTTCTGGTTTCCGAGATTAAATCGTGATATTCTTTCGTACAAATATTTGCCCCCCGGAAAACCAGTAATCCAGTTCGGCGCGGTTTTAGGCACTCAGGCAAATAGGGATTAAACTAAATTGCTTTGAATGCAATGAGGATCAGCAATGGAGTGGAATGAAATCGTCAGAGGTCTGAGGGTCGTAGTCACCGGCGGCGCAGGCTTCGTAGGCTCAAACATCGTCCGGCGGTTGCTTGACTCATCAGCTCGCGTAATCGTCCTGGACGATTTCTACACCGGCAAGGAAAACAATCTTCCCGCGGACAATCCGAACCTCGAAGTTGTGAGAGGAACAGTTACCGATTTTGAACTTGTAAGAAATATCGTGCGGGGAGCCGACCGAGTCATTCACGAAGCTGCACGAAACATTATCGTCTCGACTCGCAACCCGCGCGAGGACTATGAAGTCAACATCGGCGGCACTCTGAACGTTCTTCTTGCCGCTCGCGAGTTCTCGACAAGCCGTGTTGTGTACGCATCCTCTGCTTCGGTCTACGGCAATCCGAGATACCTGCCGATAAACGAGGATGACGCTACAAACATGCTCAGCCCGTACGCGGTTTCAAAATTTGCCGGCGAGAACTACTGCAAAGCGTTTTATGAGAGCTACGGGCTGTCGACCTCCGTAGTGCGCTACTCCAACGTGTACGGCACGCTTCAAAGGCCGGACAACCCTTACTGCGGAGTCATTGCAAAGTTCTTTGAGTCGGCGATGGCCAACGAACCGCCGAGGATTCACGGCGACGGCGAACAAACACGCGACTTCACGTTTATCGATGACGTAGTAGACGCGACACTGCAGGCTGCGTTCAGCTCAAAAGCCGAAGGCCAGGTTTACAACGTCGGAACCGGACGCGAAACTACAATCAATCAGCTTGCCAGGACGATCATTGCAATAACCGGTTCGCAGGTTGAGCCCGTGTACGTAGACAGACGAGACATCGATAACATCCGCCGCCGCGTGGTGAACATCGAGAAGATCAGAAGAGAACTGCGCTGGGTCCCGTCAATCACCATCGAGCAGGGATTGCGCAGGACTTATGAGTGGCTGAAGGGAAGTTCTGAGTTCTGAGTTGATCTCTCGTTCCTGGTTTCACGAGCACCAGAGACTAGAAACCAGAAACGAGAAACCAGGAACTAGAAACCAGAAACCATAGCGAATGCAGGTTGACGTAGAAACGCATATTGCCGTGGAACGCTCTACCGGTCCAGAGGCCGCACTGCGAGTGCTCTGCATAGCACCGGCGTGGAACGAGGGCGAAAGGATAGCCCGCGTCGTGGAAGCGGTGCCAGCCGGCTGCGTAGACGCGACGGTAGTTGTCGATGACGGCTCGACCGATCAGACCGCCGAATACGCCGAAAGCGCCGGAGCGTTTGTGATCCGGCAGGGCGAGAACCGCGGCGTAGGAGCCGCAATAAGGAGCGGTCTCGACTACGCCCGCCAGAACGGCTTTGGCGTCGCAGTGATCGTATCGGGCGGCGGCAAGACACCACCGGCGCAGATTCCACGGCTGCTAGAGCCGATACTGAAAGGTGAAGCTGAGCTTGTACAGGGCTCGCGATATCTGGAGGGCGGGGAATACCTGCGAATGCCGCTGAGGCGCAAGATTGGAACCCGCGGCTATACTCTCCTCTTCTCTTTCTTCTGCGGACGCCGCGTGACCGATGCATCAAGCGGCTTCCGGGCCATCAAGCTGTCTCTGCTTGACGACAAGCGCATAAACCTTTGGCAGGAATGGCTCGACCGTTACGAATTGGAGCCCTATCTACTCTTCAAATCGCTGCGGCTCAAACACCGCGTCAAGGAAGTTCCGGTCACCATCGAATATCCGAAGACAGACGGTATCGCATACACCAAGATGCGAGCGATAACTGACTGGTGGAAGATCTTCCGACCAATCCTGTTCCTGGGCCTCGGAATAAAGAGGTAAGTTCTGAGTACCGAGTTGAGTACCGAGTCTGAGTTCTGAGTCTGGATGTCGGACCATTAAGTCTCTCACCTCCCAGCGCTCAGAACTCAGAACTTTAATTGTCCTTCCAATCGGGAACGCGACCGGGGGTCCATGGCGCCCCAGCTGCCTGCATCGCCTTTTCAAGCCGCGCTACGTCGCCGTCCATCAGCGTGCGAAGATCCGATAGCGCCTTCTCAAACTCTCTTGCTGCCGCGGCGTAGTGCTCCCGCTGAGTCTGCGTAGGACGCGCGGTGGACATTCGCTGATCTCCAACAATCGTATTCACGCGCTCCGCAATCGACGGAGGCAGGTTCTCCTGTCGCTCTCTCAGCGCCTGATCGCCCCTCAGCGCCCGGAGGATTTCGTTCGCGCGCTTCTCGATCGAATCGGTTTCGTCGTAGAGCTTCGGATCGGCCGCAGTTGTCTGCTGGAGGGCTCGCCTAATTGATGCAAGGTGGCTCTTCAACTCGTTCAGTGTCTCGACCGCCCCGGTAACCGCACCTTGAAGTCGCCCGACCTTCTGCTGGAACTCAAACAGCGCCGCACGATCCTCAGGACTCATCTGCGATTGTCCGTCGACGTACACATTGAATTCCTGCGGCCTTCCAAGCGGCGTAACCACCCCCTTCACCCGCTTCGATAGAGCAACGATGTACTTCCCCGGCATGACCATCGGTCCCGATGGGGGTTCGAAGAAAACCTGTTCCTCCGCACTCGGAGCACGCTGAGGCGGCGGAGTGTACGCAGGCAATCTCAGATCCCATGCCACGCGGTTGACCCCCGGTGTGTTTGGCGCAACCAGTTTGCGCACAACCCTGCCGGAGCTGTCCGATACGGTCAGGACAAGCGAAGGCGCTTCCTCTTCTTCTTCCGCACTCAACTGGGCGTTTGTCGGGTACGCCAGCACGATTCCCTTGCGCTCGGCCTCCTTCTCGGCTTCTTGCCTTCGTTGCTTCTGCGTCTTGTAAGCTTCCTTGAGATAGAAAGTGAACACCGCTCCGAACGGCGGGTTGTCGGCAGTGAAGAACGATTCGCCCTGGAAGCCCTTGCCCCTTCCACCGAGCGGCTGTGATTGGATGTACAACATCGAGTCCTTAACAGGAAACAGCGTAGCATCCTGCGCCAGCACGTCAGGTTTTATCGATCTCAGCGGGTTGTAGTCGTCCAGAATATAAATGCTTCGGCCGAAGGTGCCCACAACCAGATCGTTTTCGCGCTTTTGAATCGCGAGGTCCCTCACCGAAATCACCGGCATCCCGCCCTTCAACTGAACCCACTTCTGCCCTCCATCCACCGTGAAGAACACTCCGAACTCGGTTCCGATGAATAGCAGGTTCGGATCGACGTGATCTTCGGCGATAGCCAGTACCGGCCCGTTCGCCGGCAGGTTACTCTTTATCGAAACCCACGAGCGCCCGTCATCGGTGCTCTTGAAAAGGTAAGGGGCAAAGTCACTGCGCTTATGGTTGTCGAACGCGGCGTAAACGGTATGAACGTCGTGTTGAGAGGCAACCAGACGGCTTACATAGGTCATTTCAGGAACGCCCGCCACGCTCTCGATCCGTCGCCAGTTTTTTCCGCCGTCTTCGGTAATCTGTATCAACCCGTCGTCGGTCCCCACATAAATCAAGCCATCTTTCTTAGGGGACTCCGACAGTGCTGATGAGTTCCCGAACGGATCCGTAGACTGATGCTTGGCAACCGCGTCAGCACCCCAGAGCTTGCCCATGACCTGAAGCTTGTTTCGATCCAATCCGCGCGATAGCTCGCCGCTGATCAACCGCCAGGTGTCGCCGCGATCATCACTTCGGTAGAGCTTGTTCGCTGCAAAATACAACCTGGTGTGAGAGTGCGGGCTCACGACAAAAGGACAATCCCAGTTGTAGCGAAGGGCCGGTTCGCCAGCCGCCGGCGCAGGCTGTATTCCCATCCGCTCGCCGGTCCGTTTGTCGAACCGGCAGATCACGCCATACTGCAACTCAGCATAAATCGTGTTCGGGTCTTCGGGATCGACCTGGGTCCGAAATCCGTCGCCGCCCTGAGTAATAAACCAGTCTCCGTTTACAATTCCCGAAGCGCTCCTGGTGCGTGCCGGACCGCCTACGCTGTAGTTGTCCTGAAGCCCGCCGTACACGCTATAAAAGGGCGCGGAATTGTCGGTCGTCACGTCATAGAATTGTCCGACCGGCAGGTTCGCCTTGAATTGCCAGTTCCCTGCCCTGTCCCAACTCTCATAAACACCACCATCGCAGCCTACCCGGTAGTGATCGGTGTTTTCTGGATCGATCCAGATCACGTGATTGTCAACGTGCTTGGACTTTTCGCCCAGCGGCCTGAGAGTCCGCCCACCGTCATCGGACACCTGGATCAACACGTTCATAACGTAGATCCGATCTACGTTTTTTGGATCAGCAAATATCTGACCGTAGTACATCGCGCCGGCATCAAATGGATTGCGTCGTTCCCAGCTCGATCCCCGATCGCTCGAGCGATAAATCCCGCCTCTACGATCTGCCGCTTCGATCGTCGCGTATACAACCGTCGGGTCAACCGGTGAAACACACAATCCTATGCGCCCCATATCGACGGTCGGCAGTCCGACTCGCAGCTTCGACCAGGTCGCGCCCGCATCCGTTGACTTGTAGATCGCGCTTTCGGGTCCGCCGTCGATCAAGGTCCAGACGTGCCGCCGCCTTTGATAGGAAGCAGCGTACACGATATCGGGGATCTGAGGATCGATCACGACATCGGTTACGCCGGTGTTTTCGCTGATCGGTAGGACATTCTTCCAGGTCTTACCGCCGTCGGAAGTCTTGAACAGACCGCGGTCGCCTCCGGGTCCCCACAGCGGCCCCTGCGCGGCGACGTATACGACGTTCGAGTCGCGCGGATCGATGGCGATGCGGCCGATTCGCTCCGATGCCTTCAACCCGACATTCTTCCAGCTCCGACCTCCGTCATCGGAGCGGTACACGCCGTCGCCGTACGATACGCTGCGCTGGCTGTTGTTCTCGCCCGAACCTACCCAGACTGTAAGCGGGTTTTTTGGATCGACAACGACAACTCCGATCGAATACGAGCCCTCGTTATCGAACACCGGTTGAAATGTTGTGCCATTGTTTGTGGTCTTCCACACTCCTCCCGATGCGACGCCCACGTAATACCGGTCGAAATTCGTAGGGTCGACCGCAATGGCTACGACTCTCCCGGAGTTGAGCGCGGGCCCTATTGAACGGAGCTTGAGTCCGGCAAAAGTCCCGGGCGACATCGGGTCAGACTTTTTCGGTTCTTCCTTCTTTGGCTCTGTCGACTGCTCTTTTGGCGGCTGCTTCGTTTGCTCCTGCGGTTCCTGTGGCGTAGCGAGCCCCGACTCCCAAGAGTGAGTGCCCGATTCAGCCGGTGCCGCGGCAACCATCAGGGTGCTGAACAATAAAACAGTCGCTAAGAAGAGTGAGGTCAGCTTGCGAGCATGCATAGTCGCTCCGTTCTTGGTGTTCACTGGTCTAAATCAATCGACCTTCTCAAACGTAAATTCAACGCCTGGATTTCCGGCAGGCTTCAGCTTGAGCGTCTTACCTTCAACTTTGAATTCCCACTTGACTTCTTTTCCCATGGATGCGGGACTTGCCTGCGCCAGTTGCTGAAGCGCAATCACGTTGCCCTGGATCGAGAATTCGCCGCACGTCGCAGCAAGCCCTTGATAGGCAGCCACTATTTTCTTCGCGCGTTGCTCTACCGGCTCGTTTTGGTCCCAGGTATCTCTCCCGACATTAGCGCGGACAAACGCCATGTGTCTGCCATGAACAACCAGCATCCCTTTGACGTCGGCATCCGTTTGCTTGCCTCCGGGAAACGTCGTGGACACATACCGGTATGCGCCATCAAGTTTTGGATCGGCCGCCAACACGCTCGAGCTCAACATTGCGACGAGTCCAAGCGCACAGACAAACATCTTCATATTCCTCATGCTCCCTCCGATTTTTCTTAGATTGCATCTCTAGGCGATCTCAAGCGGCGCTATGATAGCCAGCGCCAAAATTCATTTCAAGTAACCGCTCACCCCCGCCCGTCAATATCCTTTTGTCTTGGATCGACTGCTCGCCTAGAATTCCTTTGAAACAATTGAAACGGGTTTATATGGAAACTAAGCCGATCATCGGAGCAATCGTCGACGATATGTTCTTCGCGGCAAAGATAAGAGCCGCGGCAGAACAGGCGGGCAAGGCGATGGAGACGATCAAATCCATCGAACAGCTCGATTCGTTTCTTGCGGCGAATAGTACCGCATCTCTGGTAGTCGATCTCAATTCAACACGCGTTGATCCGTTGCTGGCTATACAGCACGTTCGATCGCGCGCCGACTGGAACGCGGTCGTGCTGGTCAGTTTTGTTTCGCATGTTCAAACGGATTTGATTCGGCAGGCCCAGAGGGCAGGAAGCAATTACGTGCTGCCAAGATCAGCGTTCACCAGGTTTCTGCCTGCCATCGCTGCAGGTGAATTCGAACAACTCGATGCGAGTTCATCCGGCATGCTGCAGTGAGAATCAGTCCGCGCCCTGCGAGCGGCCACCCTCTTTCGATAGGAGTGAATAAAACTCTGGACGACGATCTGCCATACGATCCAGCTCGTACGAACCCGCAACGTTCACTATCCGGTTGTTGTTCGCCGCCGACAGATCCAGATCAGCGAGACAAATCTCCTCGGCGTTCTTACCGGCTTCTACAAGGGTGTCGCCATTGAAGTCCACTGCCTTGCTTCTACCGATAAACTCCCAACCTCTCTCGACTCCCACGCGGTTCACCGCGACGAAGTTAACGTGGTTCTCGTTTGCTCGGGCGTTGATCACGTACTCGGCAGTGCGCCAGGCACCCGGCGGCCAGTTCGTAGGCAAGGCGATCAGTTCGGCGCCCAATAGTTTCAGCGAGCGCGCTGCTTCAGGAAAGCTCGCGTCGTAGCAGATGTTCACTCCTATTTTTCCAATTGGAAGGTCAAGCACTCGAAAGGACTGGTCACCGCGGGTCAAGAACCGATCAACTCCGAGAAAGGGGAGATGGACTTTCCTATAGCCGCCAACAACTCCCGCGGGCCCGATGACCATGGCGGCGTTGAAGTAGCGCGAGGCGTCTTTTTCTATGAACCCGACTATCGCGTGGACACCGGTCTGAGCGCAGGCCAGTGCAACATGTTGCGCAGAGAATCCATCTAGCGGCTCGGCGAACGGCATCGCCTCTTGCAGTGAATCAAAACAGTAGCCGGTGAGGGCGCACTCAGGAAAAATGACTAGCTGGGCTCCTGTCTGAGCTGCCTCTCGTATCCTCGAGACAATTTTTCGCCGGTTTGCTTCAACCTTGCCGAGCTCAACGTCCATCTGCACGCAAGCTACTCTTAACATCACCACCTCCCCGGACTAAGTGCTGAGGGCAGTGTGCAGTAGGCAGTATGCAGTAGGCAGTTTCGGGTTTAGGGTTTCGGGTTCGTTTGATTTAGTAGTCTTTCGTCAAACATCACGCCTCATCCGAGTCTCTATCTGACGAACTCGAAACCCTAAACCCAAAACTGCCTACTGCTTACTGCCTACTGCTTACTGCCTACTGCATACTGCCTACTGTATACTGCGCTACTCCCCGCTTCCTTTGGCGGAGGCGTGTGGGAATCGAACCCACCCCGGCCGCCTCTCAGCGACCTGCAACGGGTTTGAAGCCCGCGAGAACCACCAGATTCCATTCGCCTCCAAAAAACTCATATTAAGTTGCATACGCGTTAGTCGCCAAGACTACTTGCTCTTAGCTTCTACCCTCTTCATGAAGCGGGACAATTCGACAGCAGCCCTGATGTGAATCCCCTCGCCGATCTTTTCTTTTTCGTCGTACGCCTCGACCTCAAAAGTGATCGTGCCGTTCTTTACTTCCCTGGCTACTGCCTTGAACGTCACCTGCATCCCGACGGGCGTCGCTGCAAGATGCCGCACGTTCACCACAACTCCCACCGAGACCCAACCATCGGGCAAGTGCGCCTGGATCGCTTCGCTGGCCGTGACTTCCATGTGATAGATCATCACCGGCGTGCCGAATACTTCAGGCATCAGCTCGTGATAGTGCGCGACGGTCATTTCTCGGGTGACCGTCAAAGCTCGCTCTGCCGAAGCGCCAATCGGGATATCAAACGTTGCGCCCATCCGCCCTCCTCTCAGCTTTGCCCTTCCATATATCTCGAGTGGCGATGAATGGATGAGGAGATGAGGGGTAGCTCAGGAACCTTTGCGTTCTCCTCATCCCCCCATCTCCTCATCCCCTCATCTCCTATGAGACGGAACGGCCATTTTAGCGGCTGAAGACGCTCAGGTCACGTGACCGTGCGCAACACCGGGTGTTGCGGGTCAACAACAGCTCACTGTCGAGCGCGGTGCCCGGCGCCCTTTTTTGGGCGAAATCGGCTCTCAGCCCGCTCTGCTCGTTGGCACGGCCTTTGCCAACAAGGGTTTTACTCTCTCTCAATCCTGGGCATGTGGGCTGAAATCGGGCATAGTATCCGTTTTTCAGTTGGAGACCTTTGAATTGGATCGACAGACGACTCTTCGACGCGAAGTTTCCATTAGCGGTCACGGGTTGCACACAGGTCAGCGGTCTCGGATCACTTTGAGACCAGCACCGGCTTACACCGGTTACGTCTTCCGTCGTACCGACCTGAACAATTTCGAGATTCCTGCCGCGCCACAGTTCGTAGCGCGAGTCAGCTACGCCACCACTTTAATGCGACAGGGCGTGATGATCGCGACGGTCGAGCACCTGCTTGCGGCGCTCGCCGGAAGTCACATCGACAACTGCACAATCGATGTCGACTCGCTGGAGGTGCCGATAATCGACGGCAGCGCCGAGCCGTTCATCGAGATGATCGAAGAAGCAGGGGTGGCCGTGCTCGAGGCGCCGCGACAATTCCTGCGAGTGCTGAAGCGGGTAGAAGTATCTCAGGGCAACCGAAGTATGAGCATAAGTCCAGCGCCGGCGTTGAAGATCTCCTGCATGATCGAATTCCCTCACCCGATGATCGGCACGCAGCGTCGAGACATTGAAATCGTGGACGGCCAGTTTGCCGAACACCTGGCGGCCGCGCGCACCTTCGGCCACCTGGAGGAGATTGAGTCTCTGCGCAACCTCGGTCTGACCCGAGGCGGGTCGCTTGAGAACGCGATCGTGCTGACGCCTGAGGGTGGGATACTCAATCGTGAGGGTTTGCGCTTCAGCGACGAATTTGTCCGGCACAAGATCATCGACATCATTGGGGATCTCGCATTGTTCGGGATGCCGGTCCTTGGACTGGTTGAGGCAGAACGATCAGGCCATGGTATTCACACCGCATTAGTCTCTCGAGTCCTTCGAGACGAATCAGCCTGGGAAATAACGGACTCGGCCCTTTTGAGCGCTGAGGGCAGTAGGCAGTAGGCAGTATGCAGTAGGCAGTAGGCAGTAGGCAGTTTCGGGTTTCGAGCTTCGAGTTCGTCAGATAGAGACTAGGATGAGCGGTGATGCTCGACGAAAGACTACTAAATCAAACGAACTCGAAACGCTAAACTCGAAACCCAAACCCGAAACTGCCTACTGCCTACTGCCTACTGCCTACTGCCTACTGCCTACTGCATACTGCCTACCGCCCTATTCTGTGTTAGCCTAAGCACACGATGGATAAGTTCCGAATATTGGGAGGACGGCCCCTCAGTGGCCGAGTCCAAATCAGCGGTGCCAAGAACTCAGCGCTGCCCTGCATGGCAGCCGCGCTGTTGACCGCCGACACCCTCACCCTTCACAACCTGCCTTACGTTCGCGACATCATCACTATGCGACGCCTCCTCGAAGACTTAGGCAGCCACGTCCTGATGCCCGAGCTTCGAACGCTTAAGATCAAGGCAGACAACATCGAATTCTTTGAAGCCCCCTATGACCTGGTAAAAACAATGAGAGCCTCAGTCCTCGCACTTGGTCCACTGCTGGCCAGGTTCGGGGAGGCTCGCGTTTCGCTTCCCGGCGGGTGCGCCATAGGTCAGCGCCCCATAGACCTGCACCTGTCGGCCTTCGAGAAGCTTGGAGCAAACGTCAGTCTCGAGGGTGGCAACGTAGTCGCCCGCGCAAATCGCCTGAGAGGCAGCGAGGTTTACTTCGACAATGTCACCGTCACCGGGACCGAAAACCTGATGATGGCTGCAGCTTTGGCCGACGGAGCCACAATCCTGCACAATGCCGCCCGCGAACCCGAGATCGTTGACCTCGCCGAACTCCTAAACAAAATGGGAGCTCGCATCGAAGGCGCCGGCCGTAGCACCGTTCGAATCGAGGGCGTCGAAAAACTGGGCAGCGCCGAACATACGATCATCCCCGACCGCATCGAGACCGGCACCTTCATCTCCGCCGCCGCAATCACCGGAGGGAGCCTCGAAATCGTTAACTGCAACCCTCAGCATTTGACCGCGGTGCTCGACAAGCTCGCCAAGACCGGCGTAACCGCCGAGCAGCCGGACGCATTCTCAATCCGGATACCGGCTCGCGATCGACTCAAACCTTCGGACGTCACGACTCTTCCTCACCCCGGTTTTCCTACTGACATGCAGGCGCAATACATGGCGTTGATGACGCTTGCCGCAGGCACGTCGATTCTCACCGAGACAATATTCGAGAACAGATTCATGCATGCATCAGAGCTGATGCGTATGGGAGCTCGGATTCGGATCAACGGAAGACAAGCGGTGATTGACGGAGCGCCGGGCCGGCTCAACGGTGCGAGACTACAAGCTTCTGACTTGAGAGCATCGGCGTCGCTGGTGCTGGCCGGGCTGGCCGCGAAGGGAGAGACGATTATCGAACGCGTCTATCACATCGATCGCGGCTACGAGAAAATCGAGGAAAAACTCAGGTCTGTTGGAGCGGAGATCGAGCGATTTCGTGACTGAACAGGTCCGAGAGTTTTTGCTCGAGCGTATTGGCGCTGAGGTCCGCTTATTTTTGCAAATCTTGTTTCGCGAGCAAAGTCAACTGTAATTCTTGAACAATTATTCGGAGAAACCAATCGATTGTGTTTGACTCAAACGTAATTGCTAGTTGATAATAGCCGCGACTGATATGGACGACACAAACGAACAGAGTTGCGTTTTTTGCAGCATCATCGCACACGATGCGCCGGCTAGTTTTGTCTACGAGGACGAACAGGTCGTTGCAATCAAAGATATCAATCCTCAGGCGCCGGTACACGTAGTGTTGATTCCACGCGAACACAATCTGGAGTCGCTCAACGACATGTCCAAGTTGGACGTCTCGCTGATGGGACACCTGTTGTACGTCGCGGCCAAGGTAGCCAATCAGTTGGATATTGCTGAAAGCGGATACCGTGTGGTGATAAATACCGGCGAGGCGGCGGGCCAAAGCGTACCGCACCTGCACGCGCATGTGCTTGGCGGACGAAAGCTCGCCTGGCCGCCCGGCTAATCCAAGCGAAATCCTGAGCAAACTGCCGCCCACGTGACCGGTCACGTGGGCGGTTTTCTTTTTGAAATAAAACGGAGGCAGATATTCTAACCCTCAAGAAATATCCTCGTACAATGTTTCAACCCTCAATTAAACGAGCCCGAAACCCTAAACCCGACTCCCAATTTGGTATCCTAACTTTCGATGAATCAGAACGAACTCGACCTACGCTACATTCGACGTGCGATACGCCTCGCGCTCGACTCGGAACAGAAGGGGAATCTCCCGGTCGGAGCACTCATCGTACTCGACGACAAGATCATCGCTGAAGCGGGAAGCTCACTACTCGTGCCGGTGTATCACCCGGGCCGTCACGCTGAGACCGAAGCGTTACGCGCAGTCCCAGTCGAGTTATGGACTCGGAGTCGCGAGATGACCTGCTACACGACACTCGAGCCATGCCTGATGTGCTTTGGCTCACTGCTGCTTCACGGGATTGGTCGGATAGTTTACGGAGCTAGCGATACTAAAGGCGGCTCGAGCGCAATATTGAATTCGCTGCCCGAGTACTACTCCGACGGCGTTGGTGTTCCCAAAATCGAGGGACCGGCGCTGCCCGAAGAATGCGACGAGCTCTACCGGAGGACCGCCGAGCTTTTCGACTCCCTGCCATGCGGAAGTGCTGCCATGCGGAAGTGCTGAGGGCTGAGTGCTGAGTTCGTTGTTTCGGGCTCGACTTGCGGAAGTGCTGAGTGCTGAGGGCTGAGTGCTCAGTTCGTTGTTTCGGGCCTCGACTTGCGGACGTGCTGATTGCTGAGGGCTGAGTGCTGACTGCTGAGTGCTGAGTGCTGAGTCCTGAGTCCGGGCTGACAACCCGAAGTGCTGAATGCTGAGTCCTGAGTCCGGGCTGACAACCCGAAGTGCTGAATGCTGAGTCCTGAGTCCGGGCTGACAACCCAAAGTCCTGAGTCTTGAGTGCTGAGTCCTGAGTCCGGGCTGACAACCCGAAGTGCCGAGTCTTGAGTGCTGAGTCCTGAGTCCGGGCTGACAACCCGAAGTGCTGAGTCTTGAGTGCTGAGTCCTGAGTCCGGGCTGACAACCCCGAAGGGGTTGCGTCGTCCAGCCCAGGGTTGCCGTCTGCGGCTACCCTGGGTCGGATCGTTCAAGTTCCCGCAACCCTGAAGGGGTTGCGTCCGCGTTCCGCTGTCGGATTTTGGTCGTTCGTATCGGCGACGCAACCCCTTCAGGGTTGCGATCAATTGGCGTGATCGTACCCAGGGTAGCCGCAGACGGCAACCCTGGGCTGGACGACGCAACCCCTTCGGGGTTGTCAGTCCAGACTCAGCACTCAGCACTTCGGGGTTGTCATTCAGAACTCAACAAGCTCCTGCAGGCTGCGCACTTCAAGATGCTGCTCCCGCAACGCTCTCATTGCCGATACAGTAGCTCGCGCGCCGGTCATCGTCGTCACGCAAGGCACACCAGCCTGCATAGCCGCCCGCCGAATTGATCGCTCGTCGTAAAACGACACTCTGCCAAGCGGCGTGTTGATGATCAGATCTATCTGCCGGCTCCGAACCATGTCCACTACATTCGGTCGGCCCTCGTTTACCTTGTATACAAAATCGCACTGAAGTCCTGCCCCCTCGAGCCTCTTCTGCGTACCCCGAGTGGCAACCAGCTTGAAACCCATTTGCGAGAGTTCCCTTCCCAGCTCAACAACCTCTTTCTTGTCCTGATCGTTGACGCTGATGAACACCGCCCCTTCGCTCGGCAAATGAGTACCGCCCCCTTGTTGAGCCTTCAAGTACGCGCTGCCAAAATCTTCGGCGATGCCCATAACCTCGCCCGTAGACCGCATCTCAGGTCCAAGCACCGGATCAACCCCCGGGAATTTGGTGAACGGAAACACTGGCGTCTTGATGTAGAACCTCTGAACCGACAGTTCGCCCGGCAGTTTGAATTCCGAGAGCTTCCTGCCGATCATCAGTTTGGCCGCAATCTTAGCCAGCGGAACTCCGGTCGCCTTGGACACGAACGGTACCGTACGCGAGGCTCGAGGGTTCACTTCAAGGACGTAGACGCGATCGGCTGAAATCGCAAACTGGATGTTCATCAGCCCAACAACGTGCAATGCGTCGGCAAGCTGCCGGGTGTACCGCCGCATCCCATCCAGATGTTCCCGTTTTATGCCGTAGGGCGGGAGAACGCACGACGAGTCGCCCGAGTGAATACCTGCTTCTTCGATGTGCTGTTGAATCCCGGCTATGACTAGATCCTGGCCATCGGCTAGCGCATCGACGTCTATCTCCGCCGCGTCCTCGAGAAACGAATCGATCAACACCGGATGCTCGGGCGAAGCCTCCACTGCGTACGTCATGTAGTTGTCGAGGCTGGCTTCGTCGTAGACGATCTGCATCGCGCGGCCTCCCAGAACGTAACTAGGCCGAACCAATGCCGGGTAACCGATCAACGCGGCGACTTCGCGAGCCTCCTGGTTCGAAGTTGCCGTCCCGTTTGGCGGCTGAGGGATATCCAGATCCGCGAGCAGCTTTCCAAAGCGTTTTCGGTCTTCAGCGAGATCAATCGATTCCGGGGATGTTCCGATGATCGGCACGCCCGCCTTCAGAAGGCGCATTGCGAGATTCAACGGCGTTTGTCCGCCGAACTGCACGATCACTCCGGACGGCTTCTCTCGATCCACGATGGCCATTACGTCTTCGAACGTCACCGGCTCGAAGTACAGCCGGTCGCTTGTGTCGTAATCGGTCGACACCGTCTCGGGATTGCAGTTGACCATTATCGTCTCGTAACCCTCTTCCTTCAGCGCGAACGAGGCGTGGCAGCAGCAGTAATCGAATTCTATTCCCTGCCCTATGCGATTCGGACCCGAACCGAGGATCACGACCTTCTTTCGGTTTGTTGCGTCGGCTTCATCCTCGTCTTCGTAGGTCGAGTACAGATACGGCGTGAAAGACTCGAACTCGGCCCCGCAAGTGTCGACACGTTTGAACACCGGATTGATGCCGCGAGCGTTGCGGTGCTTGCGCACTTCCTCCTCGGTGGTCGACAGAACGGACGCCAGGCGCTGATCGGAAAAACCTGCACGCTTCGCGTCTCGAAGCGATCGATCAGAGATCGTCTCAAGCCGCATGCTTCGAAGTTCCCGCTCGTACTCCGCGATCTGAAGCAGGTTGTCTAGAAACCAGGTATCTATCTTAGTCAGCTCGTGCAGCTCGTCGACCGGATAACCGAGCTCAAGCGCATGCATCACATAGTAGACGCGCTCGGCCGACGGCACGATAAGCCTTCGACGCAGCTCGGTGTCATCGATGTCCGAAGGTACAGCGAAACTGCTCCTCACTTCGAGAGAGCGAAGACCTTTCTGAAATGCCTCTTTGAAAGTGCGACCGATCGCCATCGCCTCTCCGACCGACTTCATCTGCGTGCCCAGTGTGGGGTCGGAGGCGGGAAACTTCTCGAACGCCCATTTCGGGATCTTGACCACACAGTAATCGATCGTAGGCTCGAAGCTTGCAGGCGTCTTGCGAGTTATGTCATTCGGGATTTCATCCAGCCTGTAGCCTACTGCAAGCCGCGCAGCTATCTTCGCAATCGGAAAACCTGTGGCCTTCGAAGCAAGCGCCGAAGAACGCGAGACTCGCGGGTTCATTTCGATGACCATCAGATCGCCGTTATGCGGGTTCAACGCAAACTGGATGTTTGAGCCGCCGGTTTCGACCCCAACCCTTCGGATTATCTTTATAGCTGCATCCCGCATGACCTGGTACTCGCGGTCGGTGAGCGTCTGTGCCGGCGCAACGGTTATTGAGTCGCCAGTATGGATACCCATCGGATCGAAGTTCTCGATAGAACATATGATCACCACGTTGTCGCTCAGATCGCGCATTACCTCCAGCTCGTATTCCTTCCAGCCGATGATCGATTGCTCGATCAGCGTAGTGTGCACCGGCGACGCATCGAGCGCGCGCTGGACGATTTCTTCGTATTCCTCGAGGTTGTATGCGATTCCTCCGCCCGTGCCTCCCAAGGTGAACGAAGGTCGAATAATCGCCGGGTATCCGACCGTCTTTATAAGGTCGAGCGCTTCATCGACCGAGTGAACATATCCGGAGCGCGGCATTCCGAGGCCGATCTCTTCCATCGCCTGTTTGAACAGCAGGCGATCTTCAGCAACATTGATGGCGTCGAGTTTCGCGCCTATCAGCTCGACGTTGAACTCGTCGAGAACACCACGTTCGGCGAGGCCTACCGCCAAGTTCAACGCGGTCTGGCCGCCTACGGTGGGGAGCAGCGCATCAGGGCGCTCTCGCTCGATCACGCTGCGGACAGCGTCGAGGGTGAGGGGCTCGATATAGGTTCGATCAGCCAGCTCCGGGTCGGTCATGATCGTGGCCGGGTTCGAGTTGATTAACACCGTCTCATAACCGTCGGCCCGCAGCGCTTTGCACGCCTGGGTTCCTGAATAATCGAACTCGCAGGCCTGCCCGATCACTATCGGTCCTGAACCGATGATCAGAATCTTTTTTAAGTCCGTACGCTTTGGCATTTTTATTTCGTGTAAGGAACCTGAGTCGAAGGACGCCTGTGTTGTTCGTCGAGCTGTCGCGTCGTGTTTTCGGTAACGCTGGTTTGCTCCTGGGCGGATTGCGCGAGCGAGTTGGTTGTGATTGCTTGCATCGGCGCGGTATTGGGTCGGGCAAGTCCGGGCAGGCGTCGCTTAACCGCAAGCCACAGTGGACTCGAGGGCCGTTCATAGCCGAGGGCTTTCAACTCGCCTCCCGCTGCTACCCATTTGCCGATCCCGGTTCCAAGCGCGCCGATGCCCCAGAACAACATCCAGCAGAGAATGAAAAACGATGCAATCGATGGCATTCCCATCATCGTCAACAACGCCATCGACTTCACCGCTGCGGGAATCAGCACTATGCCGGTTATTGTCTCGCGGCGACCGGTGTAAAAGTCCTTGAGCAATTCGCGAATGCGGTCATCAGTCTGAGGGGACCGCGAATGTCCGGTTGCGAGCGCTTCGGTAACAATGCCCAGGTTGGTTCCGCAACGCGTGCAGAACTTGACCTCGGAATGGTTGTCAACTCCGCAGGAAGGACAGTACATATGGGGCTCCCGGCTATTCACTCGTAAGCCAGCGCGGTGACCGGATCCTCGTTTGCCGCTCGAAGCGCCGGATAGAGCGCTCCAAGAAGACCAGTGACGATTCCCATGCCGAGCGCATAGAAAAGCCACCGAGGCTCGAGCTCGACGGTCATCGGTGTCAACCTTGTAATCACAAACTTCCCCGCAATCGCGAGAACGAATCCGACCAGCACTCCCATCGAGCTGATCAACAGCGCTTCTTTTTCTATCTCAGCGGCGATCCAGGCACGCGAGGCACCCAGACTCTTGAGAATACCAATTTGTCTCGTACGCTCGGTAACGGTGGTGTACATCGTCAGCAGAACCACCAACGAGCTGATGATTGCGGCCACCACGACTACGACGTTCAAGAATGTCTGAAGCGCCGGAGTGCCGCGAGCGTACAAGACCGGAAGATCGCGAGTCAGCAACAGACCGTTGTCGGGGAATCGCTCCTTGATTCGAGTCGCGATCTCGACCGCCTGTGAAGGATCGTCGAGCTTGATCAGGGCCGCCGAGCAGAGGTCTTTTCGCTTGAGATAGTCCTGAAGAGTCGAGAGTGGGATTTTTATGCGGCCCAGCGACTCGGGTTCATAGATGCCGACGACCTTGAACTTGCGTTCGAGCACGTCGATGCTGTCGCCGACTTTGACTTTGTTCCTGGTTGCGTGGAAGCGATCTACGATTGCCTCGTCACCGGAGACTATCGGGCGTCCGTCGACAACCTTTACACCGGAGACTTGTCGATAAGAATCGAAGTCTACGCCGTCGATCATCCGTCCTCGCAAGTATTGGCCAAGGGGCGCGACGTGCTTCACACCGGGTATTTCTCTGATCTGTTCCAGATCGCTGATCTTGAGCGAAAGCGTGGGACTGAGACTGAACCCGAATGTGTTGCCTGGAGCACTGAAAATGAGCTCGGCGGTGATTGCCGAGTTTCTACGGCCCTGGTCGTTGAGGAATCCGTGGACTATGCCGACCGTAAGCACCACCAGCACAACGCCCAGAGCTACTCCAGCGATGGTAGTAAACGTCCTCGTCTTTCGATAAAAGAGGCTGGATAAAACGAGGTTGTCCATCAAACGATAGATAATAGGGGCTGATCCTTGGATTGAAAAGGCGCGCAGTGGGTTCTAACGCATGGACATTTCCTATCGAGCCTAACTCCGCGCGCTAACGGGCATTTGTTGATCGAGATAACTTGCGTTTACTATCGAGATTAAACCTCCCAACAGCAACCTGTAATGAGAAAGAACCTGCTCACATTCCTCGACGATTGGGAAGCAAGAGGCGAGTCACCTGCGATCGCTTATCGGCGGGGGCTGCGCACTCTTGGGTGGTCGTACCGTACACTTCGAGAGGCGTCGCTTCACCTTGCATCCGAGCTCCAGAGCCGCGGAATTGGAAAGGGGGAGCGAGTTCTAATCTTGGCCCAAAACAGTCCTCAGTGGGTGGCCGCCTTTTTCGCGTGTCTGCTGCGCGGTGCCATCGTAGTTCCGCTTGACATAGAAGGCTCAAGACAATTCGGGGAGCGGGTTCAGTCTCAGGTCGAAGCCAGACTCCTGCTTCACGACGAAACCCATCCGGAGGGCATCTCGGCTAAGCTCCCGGCAATAAGATTGGATCGGATCGAGGTCAACCGTAGCGATCAACGGGCGCAGCTCCTTGTATCCCCACTTCGAGTCGAGTCGGACCCCAGCGACATCGCCGAAATTATCTATACCTCAGGCACCACCGCCGAACCCAGGGGCGTTTGCATAACTCATCAGAACATCCTAGCTAACCTCGAACCTATCGAACGTCACATGAGGCCTTACCTGCGATGGGAAAGGCTTGTACATCCAATTCGCTTCTTGAACCTGCTGCCCCTCAGCCACGTTTTTGGTCAGCTTATGGGAATCTTCGTGCCTCAGTTGCTCGGAGGTGAAACTCACTTCCTGAACTCACTTAATCCCGCCGAGATCATAGAGTGCGTGAGGAAGCGCCGTATCTCGACTATCGTCACCGTTCCTCGGATACTCGATTCGCTGAAAACAAAACTCGAACGCGATGTTGCGGCGAGCAGATACGATGAGTTTCGTTCACTAATGCTACGTGCGGAAGGCTTCGGGCCCGGACTGCGCTGGTGGAAGTTCAAAGAAATCCACCGGAGATTTGGGCTGAAGTTCTGGGCGTTCATCTCGGGTGGCGCCGCCTTGTCGCCGCAAACCGAAACGTTCTGGCGACGATTGGGGTTCGTCGTAGTTCAGGGGTACGGCATGACCGAGACTGCCTCGCTCATCACCGTGAATCATCCATTTCACGTCGGGCACGGTTCGATAGGAAAGACGCTACCGGGTCAGGAGGTAAAACTCGATGACGCGGGCGAGATTCTGGTCCGCGGCGACAACGTCTCACCGGGCTACTGGAAAAATGGTCTGCAACCCATGGTGGATGAGCATGGATGGCTTCGAACCGGCGATCTAGCCGATGTGGACGACGATGGGAATCTCTTCTTCAAGGGACGTTCTAAGGATGTAATCGTAACCGCGGCGGGCATGAACGTGTACGCCGATGACCTCGAAGACGCCTTAAGACGCCAACCGGAAGTGACCGACTGCGCGGTGATCGGAGTCGAAGGCGCGCTTGGACCGGAGCCGCTGGCGGTGATGATACTGAACGACGACAATGCCAAACCGGAGGAAGTAGTCCGTCGCGCGAATCAATCGCTGAATCAGTATCAGCAAATCAGACGGTGGGAGGTCTGGCCGGATGCAGACTTTCCGCGAACGGCGACCAAGAAGATTCGAAAACCACTCGTAGCCGAGAGGGTACGCGACCTTGCCAGACTCGAGTCGAACTTAACTGCGTCGACCGGCGTAACCGCGCGAGCCGGTGATCGTTATTCGGCGTTCATCATTCAGCAGATCATTCGAATAAGCGGCACGGTCCCCGACACCGTTGCTCCCGAGGCGAACCTCACTACTGATTTGAAGCTCGATTCTCTTGGACGCGTAGAGCTCCTGTCAGCGATAGAAGACCAGTATCAACTCGATCTGGATGAAGCGTCCTTCACCGAGGCAACAACTCTCGGGGAGGTCGAGGCGCTCGTGCAGGCTTCGAGAAGATCCCGCGCGGATTCAACGGCCCTGCCGGTTAACGTTTCTGAAGCAGATGCCGCCGTCGTCCCGTCGAGCTCGGCGCATTCCGGATCGACATCCATTCAGAGCGTTGTGAATGATCGTCAGAGCGTTGTGAATGATCGAGGGCCGGCAAGCCAAGTCGAGAGAGCCGTACTCTTTTCTTCACGAGACGCTGAGTCCGTCCGTCCATATCCGACCTGGGGAAGAGCACGGTTGGTTCGGATGTTGAGGATGTCAGTTTTGTATGTACTGGTGCTTCCGCTTACGTGGTTGATGGCGCAGCCGCGAGTAGTCGGCAGGAATCGTCTGCGCGGATTGAGAGGACCTCTGCTGGTTATTTCAAACCATGTGAGCATGGTTGACCAGGCTTTGATTCTTCTGGCGCTTCCTTGGCGAATCCGGAATCGGGTGGCGATCGCGATGGAGGGCGAGCGGCTCCGGGGCTGGCGCTACGCGTCGCCGAATGCGAGCTTGTTTGGGAAATTGATTGGTTGGGCTAAGTACCTGCTGGTAGTCTGTGTGTTCAATGTGTTTCCTCTTCCGCAGAGGAGCGGTTTCCGTCGTAGCTTTGCTTATGCGGGTGAATTGGTAGACGAGGGATACAGCGTCTTGGTTTTTCCAGAAGGGCGGCGAACCGAAACGGGTGAGATGAGCTGCTTCAGGGATGGCATTGGACTGCTGGCGGAGGGTCTACAGCTACCGGTCCTGCCGATGAAGCTTGAGGGGCTTTGGGAGCTCAAGAAGAGAAAGAAGCATGTCGCAAGACGGGGCGAGATAAGAATCGCCATCGGTCCAGCGATTGATCCGAAAGCTGTTGGTGGACCCGCAGAACTTACTCGCCTGCTCGAGGCTGCGGTGAGGTCACTCGAGTGTTGAATGCAGTAGGCAGTAGGCAGTAGGCAGTAGGCAGTAGGCAGTAGGCAGTATGCAGTAGGCAGTAGGCAGTTGGAAGTTGGCGTTCTCCCCTATTTGCGCGATTAGGTAAGTCTGGTTTCAACCTCGGTTGGTGACTAATAGAGAAGACAGATGCACACCCAACCCTTCGGGGTTGCCAACTCAGCACTCAGCACTTTTTCTTATTTACCTCGCTTTGACAAATATCGATGCCAAAGAAGGCGCGCGGCTACTGCTCGCCAAGGCCGCCAGGGTTCGGCCATCATCTGAAGTTCCCCCTCCGTAGGCCGCTTCTCGAGCCGCTTAACCTCCCGCGCAGCCGTAGCCAGCGCCAGGTCCCCTACGGGCCACACGTCACGCCTCCGCAATGCCATTAGCAGATATATGTCCGCGCTCCACGCCCCTATGCCCTTGATTGCTATCAGGCGGGCGCGCGCTTCGTCGTCGGGCATCGCATGAAGCGCCCTCGGGCTGAACCGTCTCGACAAAATAAGTTGCGCGAGCTCCCGACAATAACTGGTCTTCTGGCGGCTGAATCCGATGACCTTCAGCTCGTCGTCTCCCAGCGTTAGAAATCGTTCCGGCGTAATACGTCCGATGGCATACTCGAGTCGATCAAACGCAGCTCGCGCCGATGCCAAAGAAACCTGCTGCTCCAAAATTATGTGCACAAGCGTCGGGAACCCCGGTCTCCTCGCCCACAAAGGCGGCTCGCCGTGCTGATCGACTATCGTTGCAAGATCGGGATCACGCCTTGCGAGCAAACGCACTCCTGTTGCCAGCGATGCTTCATCGAGAAGGTGAATCGTGTGCTGTTTCATTACAGGTCGGAAGCGTACCAGGTTAGCCTTTGATGGACTGGTCAGGTTTTTCGGCGCCCTCAGATGTCCTCCCTCACTATTTGCCTTTGACCAGATTTACGATGGCAGTGGCTATCGCGGTTGCACCGGAGAGGACTCCCACCAGGGCTACAAGCGTGGTGACCAGCTTTTCGTGAGTTACGTACCACGGGGACAACCTAAGCTTGAGCTTTTCCACGATCTGAACGGCGTTCATCACCGCCGCTTGCCTGTGCTGCGAATCCCTTGACTCCTCATACTCCTTGACCATTATTGCAAGAGACGCCGCAAGCACCCGGTCGTCGACCTTGCGCACCGTTGCTATCAGTTTGTCGATCTCGATTGCAAAACTGGTTGTCAGGCTGGCTCGAGACTTTCCTCCGGACAAGAGTTGACCGAGCTTATCATGAACGCCTCCGTGCCTGTTTGTGAGCAGTCCTCGGACAGATTGCCCGAGCATGACTCCACAGATCACGTAGACGACCCCTACCGAGATTCCAACGAGCTGTTGCGACACCCCCCACTTGATCCACACCCCTGTGGCAAAGCCTGCAATCAAGAGCACAGCAGAGATTTGCATCAGTCGAAGCCCGGTACGCGGACGGGCAAGGGTGATTTCTGTTGAAATCCGACGTTCCGCGAAAATGGTTTTGCGTCGGCTAGCTCCACCCATTTGTACTGAACGCCGATTCTCTTCAAGGTGAGCAAGAATTGACTGCGCCTGCTGGGCAAGTTCGGACGCGGATTGAGGCCTATCGGCGGGATCGGGTCTCAAACAGCGAATTATCAGCGACGTTAATTCCTGCGGCACATCTGTGTCGGCCGGGAGTGTCACTCGACCTTCGACCTTTGCGGTATACACTTCATAGAAACCGATACCCGAATAAGGTGTACGACCATACACCATCTCGTACAGCACGACTCCAACTGCATAAATGTCGCTCAATGGAGACTGACTGTCGGCGCGAAGCTGCTCAGGCGACATGTAGAGCGGCGTTCCGAAAAACTGCCCGATGATGGTCCTGCCACTGCCGGCATCGAGTTTGCCGGCAACCCCAAGATCCGCCAGCTTTGCCTTCGCAAAGGACATTCGATCGTTTTCCGTGGGGATCAGCACATTGGTGGGTTTGATATCCCGATGAATCAATCCGTCGCGATGTAAAGCCTCCAGGCCACGAGAAACCGCGATCAATACAACCAGCGCATCAGTGATCGCCAGAGGTCCAAATGAAAGAATCCTACCAAGGCTTGGGCCGTCGACGTACTCTTGAACGAGATATGCGGTCCCAGCATCGGTTACTCCGACGTCAAACAGCTTGATGACATTCGGATGATCCACGCGCGTCAGAGCGTCGATTTCTCTTTTGAAAGCAAGCGCCTCATACTCGCTGCGCGGATCCCGACTCACTTTCAGAACAACATTTCTTGGCGCCTTCAAATCCTCAGCGAGATAGACCGTGCCGAATCCACCCTCCCCCAGGAAGCGGGTGACTCGGTATCTATCATTTATCAGCTCGTCCATCGGCCTTCCTCTCGAAGATCAGGCCGAATTATACGGCCAACAAACGAACGCTCAAACAGGAACTAGGACCGTATAAGTCGAATCGCAAGTGATTACGCTGATAGGTCCGTTAGACCCTGTCGTGTGCTATTCAGCCCTCGGCCCTCAGCACTCAGGACTCGGCACTATAATAGAAATTTGCGAATTAAACGGTCGATTGTGCATTTTGCTGCTAAAGGAGAGCCACAATGCCGATCATCAAGTCACCGCGATGCGCTCTTATCGCGACATTCCTGACGCTATTGCAAGCCGCCTCGGGAAGCGCCATTGCACAAACCGGACAGCGAACGCGTTCGCACCGCGACTCGACACCGCCCGCTTCAGGTGAAGAACATCCGACGTTCGCAGCGTCGAGGGCGATCCCCAGCACGCCGCCAACACCCGGGGTCAGGACTGACCTCAAAGTCTATCCTGAACCGGAGCCCCCTAAGCTTCCGCCTGCGGGCGAGTCATTCATCGACCCGGTCTTTGGCACTACGATTCTCCGGCTCACTGATGAACGCGACGGCCGATCAAACACTAATGCATATTCATATTGGCCCAGCTTCAACAAAGACAGCTCTCGACTTTTCGTACTGTGCGATGGCAAACCCACGCTTTATGACTTCGACGGCGGGAGGTTTCGCGCGTTTGATAAGCGTCCGTTGTTCGCGGTGAAGCCGGTGGTCGGAGGAGTTTTGAACGCGGAAGACGCGATCTGGAGCGCAACCGATCCGGACATCATCTTCGGGCACGATGGAATGCGACTCTGGAGTTACAACGTAGTCGATAAGAAGTACACATTGGAAAAGGATTTCGTGCGACAGCTCGGCGTAGGTCATTTGCATCAAATGAGCCGGTCTCGAGACGACAACGTGTTCGCGTTCACGATCAAGGACAAAGGTTTCAATAAGACCGGCTATGTCGTTTGGTGGCGAGCCACCGACAAGATCTACAAGGTGGATTCAGGTCCAGAGATGGATGAGGTCCAGGTAGACAAGACTGGTCACTTTCTGATCGTGAAGACCGGCAGGGCTGGACACGGTCAGGTCAGAGTTCAAGTGACTAATCTTGACTCAGGCAAGACTGAAGATCTGGTTGATGGAGAGCCGGACTACGCTCCGGGGCATTCCGACAACGGTTCGGGGATCATGGTAGGAGCCGACAACTGGAAGAACAGGTACACCTACCGCAAGCTTTCAACGCCTCACGAGGTGAATACTGTCCTCGAGTTTGGAAACGACTGGAGCCTTAGTAGTACCGCATCATTGCTTGCCGATGACGAGTCCTGGGTTTTGATTTCAACATACGCGTCAAACGACCTGCCCAGCGGAGGAGTCTTTCGAAATGAGTTGTTGTTGGCGGCGACCGACGCCAGCAAGAGGGTTCGAAGGCTTGCACACACGCATGTTCGGTACACGGACTACTGGGACACGCCTCGTGCGAACATCAGCAGCGACGGGCGTTTTGCGGTATTCACCAGCAACTGGGCCAATCCCGGCCATCGAGACGTGTTTGTTGTGGCAGTAGGCAGTAGGCAGTAGGCAGTAGGCAGAAGGCAGTAGGCAGTAGGCAGTAGGCAGTAGGCAGTAGGCAGTTGGCGGTTATTTGTCGTCCCGATATGCGCGATTAGGTAAGTCTGGATCGGCTGTTGAGTAACAGAGGGGACACCGAAGACTCCACACTGCCTACTGCCTACTGCCTACTGCCTACTGCCTACTGCCTACTGCCTACTGCCTACTGCCTACTGCC
>DATFXM010000133.1:0-2609 GCA_035315885.1 Blastocatellia bacterium | reverse complement strand
CAGGCGCAGGTCTGGGTTTCGCGGCGACTTATCCCTACTACTATTCCGGATACTACTCGGACGCCTGCGTAGTTTGGGATGGCTATGAGTGGGTGAACGTCTGCTACCCGTACTACTGATTCAGCGAATTGAACCGTGGGTTGAGGAATGGGCGCGCGGCCTGCTCCCGTGCTTCTCACACGATAGCACATCACGGTGACGCACTGCACTGCGGGGTTTCGATCCGGCCTACGTCGGGTGGGGTCACGAAGCGAAGAACTCGATCTGAGCATATCTGGTCCGCTGTTGTCCCCGAAAGCGGTCGTTAGAGCGGACCTGCCGGGTGGCCACGTTGTGCTAAGCGACATATGCACCGCAGCAACAGAAATATACGAGCCGCAAGGACGAGACTACCCCCGTCAGTGCTTCGTGCGTCGCTCGTCTTTGATCGAGACTGAGTCCACGCTATCGACCCGGCTCATGATCCGTAACAGAACGAGCTCCGGATGTCGTGCGACACCCCTTAGCGCTTCCGCGAGTCTCTTGGCCTCAGAAAAGTTGGCGGCACTCCAGTGGAAATCGACCATGCCTTGATACTCTGTCGACTCGTAGGGCTCGGTCACCGCAGCGCCCAGCAGTTCACCTTTGATCGCAGCAAATCCTTCAGTCTTCCGCAGCCAGACCACCACCGAGAAATCTGGAAGACGAAACATGTTCCATAGCCTATCCGCACCAGCGTCACCGGCTCGATAGCAGTCGACGAGTTCGTTTGTCCATCCATAGGGGACCGGTTTCCAACAAGTTTGAATTTCGCCCTGGATCATCACCTCGTTGGTCGACCTCGCGTGCCGTCGGTGATGAGTCCGGTCAGGCTCAAACCCGGCCTTTGCAGTGATGTCCGCTGCACGACCGCTCTTCCGCCGAAAGCGGTAGTTCAATCGCGAGCTTATTGCGGAAGTGCCCACAAGCAGACATTCTTGGATCATCCCCTACATCGCGCCGGACGGTGTCGGTCCACATCTCTCTTCACCCCGCCGCTCCCAATCGGCACAATGAATCATCGGTTCCGCAAGCACGCAACGACCAAGTCGGCGTGCCTGCGTTTCAGGGCGCCGGCGGTCGAAGTGGGTAGAGCCGAGATCGTTATAGAATGTGCCGTCCTTGAGCATGTGATAGACGGCAGTGCCTGAACCTGCCCACCGAGCAGATCAGCGACCAAGGGCGCGGAGCCACGATAGGGCACATGCACCATTTCAATGCCGGCCGGAGGACCGACAGATCAATGGCGTTGTCGGCGAAGCGTTGGGAGTGCTCACTCAGGCCGATCGATGCTATCCAAATCATCGGGGCTTCGCATTTCGATGGATTGAACCTCAATTCTCAATATCTGGGCCGCGTGCTGCGTCTCCTTAAAGACGAGCGCGGGGTACGGATTTGCCGCATTCCAGAGAACAGCCACGCGCGACAGTCCGGGAAGAACCTCCTTGAGCAATTCCAGCCTTTTCCCGGCCAGGTCCGGAGCCATGAGGCTCAGGCCAGTGACGTTCCCGCCTGGCCGGGCCAGGCTCGCAACGAGCCCGCTCCCTAATGGGTCGCCAGCAGCCGTCATGACGATGGGGATCGTTGCGGTGGCTTGCTTCGCGGCAAGCGGGGCTAACGTCCCCCCCGTCACGATGACGTCAACCTCGAGGCGAACCAACTCTGCCACTAGCTCAGACAGCCGTTCGAGCCGATTCTCCGCATATCGGTCCTCATAGACGATATTCTTCCCTTCCATCCAACCCAACGCCCGCATAGCGTCATGGAAGGCGTTGAGCAGGTGGGGAGCGGAGTTCGCACCTGCGTTGATATAACCTATCCTGTATACCTTACCCGACTGTTGCGCGATCACCGCAAGCGGCCACGCGGCAGCCGAACATCCTTCAACTGATTTTCGAAGAAGGGGTTGGTCCTTCAACTGATTTTCGAAGAAGGGGTTGGTGGGATTGAGAAGTACGGCGATCAAATCGGCTCTTGGAACAAGGTCGTTCAGGAGGCCTAAACGCTTGCCCTCCATTTGGGGCGAAAAGAAACTTACCCCGGTGAGATTGCCGCCCGGCCGGTTTAGCCGAGCAACTAGACCCGATTGGACTGGATCAGCGCCCGTCGTAAACACAATGGGCACCGTTGACGTCGCCATTTTTGCGGCGAGCGCAGCAACAGTACTCGCGGCGAGTATGACCGTAACTTTGCGGTTGACGAGTTCAGCGACAAACGTCGGCAGTCGGCTGACGTCGCCCTCCGCAAAACGAAATTCAATGCTGACATTGCCACCTTCGTCAAAGCCCGCCTCTCTCAGACCCTTACGGACTGAGGAGATCATTTCGACCTCGTCGCTTGGTGAAGTAAAACCGAGATACCCAATCACTGGCATCACTGGCTGCTGCGCGCGTGCCGCCAGTGGCCACGCGACCGCCGCGCCGCCAATGAGTGCTATGAACTCGCGCCTTTTCACTCGATCACCTCGTCGGCAAGTGCAAGCAGCTTGTCTGGAATTTGGAGGCCGAGTGCTTTGGCGGTCGTTAGGTTGATGACGAGGTCGAATTTGGTTGGCTGCTCGACGGGAATCTCGCTTGGCTTCGCTCCGCGTA
>DATFXM010000132.1:0-10678 GCA_035315885.1 Blastocatellia bacterium | reverse complement strand
GCCCTGCGGATCGAATGAAGCCTATGAGGTGACCTCTTGAGTTTGTCTTCCGGCAAACCGCCTCGATTGCGACCGCTACACCGGTGGGTGGTCTCACTCTTAGGTTGGATTGTGCCTCGGCGCATTCGCAAGGACTGGCGTCAGGAGTGGGAAGCAGAGCTTGGCAGCCGCAAAGCGGTTCTGTGGAAATGGCAAAAGCTCGACTGGCGAGGGAGGGCCGATCTACTGCGAAGAAGTCTGGGCGCATTGCGGGACGCGCTTTTTCTTCAGCCTCGCAGACTGGAGGACGAAATCCTTCAAGACGTTCGATACGGCGTACGCGACAAGAGTCGATCCGATGGTCGTGATTCGATACGAGTAGCGAAGCCGCGAAGACTGGTGAGGAGAGGCTTGAGAGCGTCGGGATCGGTATGACTGATGAATTCAACAACACGACTCGCGTTCGCATATGGCTGTGGCTGATCCGGTTCGTCGGAGTAATTGTCCCCCGCCGGTTGCGGGCGGATTGGCGCCAGGAGTGGGAAGCGGAACTCCGCAACCGCGAGGAAACACTTGCAATCTGGAAGAGGCTCGATTGGCGGCTCAAACTCGGCTTGATCAGGCGAAGCCTTGGAGCTTTCGCCGATGCCCTGTGGCTCCAACAACGCAGGCTGGAGGAAGACTTTTTCCAGGACCTTCGCTACGGCGTGCGAATGTTGAGCAAGCATCGAGGCTTTACATTGTCAGCGCTCATCACGCTGTCGCTCGGCATTGGCGCGAACGCAGCGATTTTCAGCCTCGTCAATGGAGTGCTCTTGCGGCCTCTGCCGTTCAAGGAACCAGACAGGCTTGTAATGGTATGGGAAAGGCGGCTGACGTCAGGGGACGCAAATCTGCCCGTTGCGGCGTACGAATACCGGGAGTGGCTTGAGGATTCTCATTTATTCGACGGAATGGCGTTGATCCAGCCTGCAACGGTCAACCTCCTTTCGCCTGCCCCGGGCCTGATCAGTACGTGGCGGGTCTCAAGTAACTTCTTCGATGTTTTGGGAGTCGAACCGTTGCTGGGCCGCACATTCGCGGACGGGCCTGACACGGGAATCGATCGCAACATAGTGGTCTTGAACCAGAAATTATGGCTCCTTCGTTTTGGCTCGTCCTCAGACGTCCTCGGCCGCACCATCACCCTGGATGACCGCCCGTACACGGTAGTCGGCGTAGTGCAGGACCTCGATCTGATTCCGGACGCATTCGTGCCGCTGGATGTGCGTCGCGAAGAGCAGAAAACGGGTGACGATGGTCATGAGGGCTACAACGTCATCGGGAGGCTTAGGCCAGCAATCTCTATCGATCAGGCTCAAACCGATCTTGCTCTGGTAGCCAGCCGATTGGAACAGCAGGATCCGGCAAACAATGCTGGTCACGAGGTACGCATCCTATCGCTAGGCGAGAACGCAGTGGGCAATATTCGAGGTGCTCTGCTGATTCTTCTTGGCGCCGTAGCTTTCGTTTTACTTATTGCGTGTGTGAACGTGTCCAACCTGTTGATGGGTCGAGCGGCGTCGCGACAGAAGGAGGTGGCGATCAGGAGAGCACTCGGTGCGACGCGGGTGCGATTGGTACGGCAACTTCTCACGGAAAGCCTAATACTCGGGATCGCAGGCGGGGCAAGCGGCTTGATCCTGGCCTACTGGCTGACGAACCTGCTAAGGCAAATAACGGCGGTTAGAATACCGCGCATCGAGCACATAAGCGTGGACGGCCGTGTCCTCGCCGCAACGATCTGCTTCTCGCTATTGACAGGCCTATTGACCGGAATCGTTCCCGCCTTGCGAAGTTGCAAATCGAGCTTGGCGGGAGGCATCAGCGAAGGGACTCGCGCGTCCGCGTCGCCGGCTCGCCGCCGTGGCGGTAATCTGCTCGTAATACTCGAGGTGTCGCTGACAACTGTGCTGCTGATCGGCAGTGGTCTGATGATCAAAAGCTTTTCGCGGCTCATCTCAGTCGATCCCGGCTTCAAACCGTCGAATGTGCTGCGCGTGGATCTGGCATTGCCGGAGGCGCGATACCAGACGCGCGAGTCATCTGTATTGTTTTACGACGAATTGATGCGGCGGTTAAGAAGTGTGCCAGGTGTGCAATCTGTCACTGCAGCGAGCCAGACTCCGTTGCGGAGTAACGGCAACTGGGATTTGTTTTCTATCGAACATCTCGCCGCTCCGCCTCCGAGCGAGAAAGTTTATGTTGCGGTGTGCTCAGTCAGTACGGACTACTTTGGTGCGCTGTCGATCCCTCTGAAGCTCGGACGCGATTTCACAGACTTCGATGCGCAGCAATCCGAGCCCGTGGTGATCATCAACGAAACCGTAGCCCGTCGCTTCTGGCCTGAGGAAGATCCGATAGGAAAACGTGTTCGGCTAGGCTCAGGTCCGTGGCGCGCCATCGTAGGCGTGGTCGGAGACGTCCGTCATAACGGGCTGAATTCGCAGCCTAACCCTGAAGTGTTCTTGCCTTTTCATCAGGAGCCGGCCGCGTCTCTGGCGGTGATGGTTCGCACGTCCGGTAATCCTTCGATGTTGGTCTCCGCGATCAGGGAAGAAGTTGCGAAGCTGGATCACGACTTGCCCGCGCCAATCGACACGATGGACCAGATCTTCGCCCAGTCGGTCGCTGGACTGCAGTTCAATACGTTGTTGCTGAGCGCGTTTGCCGGCCTCGCGCTGTGCCTCGCAATCGTGGGTGTTTTTGGTGTTGCCAATAACTCGGTGGCACAGCGAACAAATGAATTTGGAATCCGAATGGCGCTGGGAGCACAGCGGCGGAACATACTAGCGCTGGTACTCGGAGAAGGGCTGGTGGTCGTGGCGGCGGGTGTCGGAATGGGTCTCGCGGGAGGCTATGTTCTTACGCGAGTCGTCTCTGACCTGCTCTACGAAGTGAGTCCAACCGATGCCGGAGTGTTTGCGATGTCTTCCGTGGTGCTTGCGGTTGTCGCGCTTGCGGCATGTTTGACTCCGGCGAGACGCGCGATGAATGTGGATCCGATAACCGCGCTTCGATACGAGTAAAGGTATGGCCCAAGGCGATCGATTCTCGCGACCGTATTACTGGCTGATCAACTTCCTCGGGTTGACGGTCCCGCGGAGGCTGCGCGCGGACTGGCGGCAGGAATGGGAAGCGGAGCTTCACCGCAGAGAGTCGGTCCTCGCAGAGTGGGACAAACTCACGGCGCGAACACGGGCGGCGCTTTTCCTTCGCAGCCTTGGCGCGTTCACCGATGCATTATTGCTTCAGCCGAAGAGATTGGAGGACGAGATGCTTCAAGATATTCGTTACGGGGCTCGAATGCTCTGGAACAAGCCCGGGTTCAGCGCGGTCGTGGTGCTGACGCTCGCCCTCGGAATCGGCGCTAATGCGGCGTTGTTCTCGGTGGTGAACGGCGTACTCCTCAATCCGTTGCCGTACCGCGAACCCGATCAGCTCGTGACGCTTCACCAAAGCAAACCCAATTTCCAGACTGGAGCGATCCCCTATCCGAATTTCCGCGACTGGCAGGAGCGGAACCAAACCTTCAGTGCGATCGCACTGTCACGAGCCACTGGCTTCACTCTTGTAGGCGCGGGCGAAGCAGAGCGCGTGAGTGCGCGCTGGGTAACGGCGCGCTTTTTTTCTGTGCTGGACGTGGCACCGGTACTAGGCAGGACATTTCAGGACGGGGAAGACGAACAAGGCGCGGCGCCGGTTGCGATCATCAGCGAGGGCTTGTGGCGGCGCAAGTTTGGCGCTGCTCCCGACATCCTGGATAAGAGCCTCACCCTGGACGACAAGAACTACACAATCATCGGCGTCATACCCGCGAGTTTTTCGCTTCATCGACAGGACGTTTTTGTGCCGATGGGTCAGTGGGGGACTCCGGCCCTCAAGAGCCGCGCAGCCGCGCTCGGGCTACACGGCATCGGTCGCCTCAAGGCTGGCGTTACGGTCGAACAGGGCCGTGCAGATCTCGCAAGGATCATGCAGGATCTAGCCGAGAAGTACCCGTCCACGAACAGGAACAACAGCGCTGCGGTCATTCCACTGAAGGAGAGAATGATCGGGGATATTCGTCCGGTACTGCTGATGCTGCTGGGCGCGGTGGGTTTTGTGCTGCTGATCGCGTGCGTGAACGTCAGCAATCTTCTACTAGCTCGCTCGACAGGCAGAACGCGCGAGTTTGCGATTCGCTCCGCGATTGGAGCCGGTCGTTGGCGTCTTCTGAGGCAGTCCCTCACCGAGAGCCTCCTGCTTTCGCTGCTTGGAGGGGGATTGGGGCTCGCTCTAGCCGCGTGGGGAACGAAGGCTGCGCTTGCCGCGCTGCCTACCGCGCTTCCGCGCGCGGAAGAAGTGGGCGTTGATCCGAAGGTCCTGTTTTTCACTGTCTCGATTTCGCTGCTGACCGGAATTCTGTCGGGCCTTGCGCCCGCGCTCAAGACCTCTCACCGGCGCCTGGCCGAGGCGCTAAAAGAAGGCGCGCGGGGCGCCAGTAGCGGGCGAGTGCGCGCACAGGGAATGTTCGTCGCAGTAGAGATGGCGCTGGCGCTTGTGTTGCTCGTGGGGGCGGGTCTCATGCTTAGAAGCCTTCACGCGTTGTGGAACGTAGATGCCGGGTTTCGTCCGGACCATGTGCTGACGTTTGATCTAAGCATTTCGCCGGCACTGCGGAACGCTACGCCCGCAGCGATTCGCAGCACTCTTCGCGAGGTCATCGACAAGATAAGCTCTACGCCCGGTGTGACTGCCGCTTCCCTTTCCGCCGGCGCCTCGCCGCTGATCAGCGAGGACGATTTGTTCTTCTGGATCGACGGCCAGCCCAAACCGGCGAGTCAAAGCGAGATGCACATGTCACTGATTTACCGGATAGAACCCGATTACCTGTCGGCGATGGGTATTCCGCTCAAGCGTGGACGCTTCTTCACCGACGCGGACGATGAGCGCTCGCAGCCGGTCGCAGTGATCGATGAGGCGTTTGCGCACCAGTACTTCGGAAGTGATGACCCTGTCGGCCAAGCGATACGGTTCGGTGAGTCTACACCTCCCTCTCTGATAGTGGGTGTGGTGGGGCACGTACATCAATGGAGCATTGATGCGGACGACAAAGAGTCGCTGCAGGCCCAGCTATACGTGCCTTTCCGAGCGCTCCCTGACAGCGAGATGGACGCTCCGCTCACCGTCGGTGTGCTGGCTCGCGACGACGGCTCGAGTGGAAGGAGCGTGGCGGGACTTCTCGAATCGATTCGTGAGTCAGTACAGAGCCAGAGTAGTCAGAACGTAATCTCCGCACCTCTTACGATGAACGAGGCGATTTCGACTTCGCTTGCCGAGCGGAGGTTCGCGATGATTCTTCTGGGCTCTTTCGCGGGGGCTGCGCTGCTGCTCGCAAGTTTGGGGATCTACGGAGTGATTTCATATCTGGTCGGTCAGCTTTCACACGAATTGGGAATTCGGCTTGCGTTGGGCGCGCAGCGCAGGGACATTCTAAGGCTCGTGATGGGTCATGGAATGAAGATGGCGGTGGCGGGTGTGGTGATAGGGCTCGTGGGGTCTTTCGGTTTGACTCGACTTATCATCGGGATGCTCTACGGTGTAAGGGCTACAGACCCGATGACCTTCACGTTCATCACCGTGCTATTGATCGGGATTGCAGCCATGGCATGCTACATCCCGGCGCGACGGGCTACGAGGGTGGACCCGCTTGCGGCCCTGAGGCAGGAATAGTGCTGAGTGCTGAGGGCTGAGTGCTGAGTTCCAACCCCTTCGGGGTTCGCACTCAGAACTCAGTAGAGGGAGCAAACTGTGAGGAGTCAGCCTGTGAGGCCCCATCTGTGGCTGATCGCCTTCGTAGGGTCGATCGTGCCACGCCGATTGCGCGCCGATTGGCGACAAGAGTGGGAGGCCGAGCTTCGTTATCGGGAGAACCTGCTCAGCCAATGGGACAGATTGAACTGGAAGAGCCGATTGAATCTTTGCAATCGTAGTCTGGGCGCATTCGGGGACGCGCTGTGGCTACAGCAGCTCCGATTGGAGGATCAGATGTTTCAAGACTTGCGTTACGGCGTGAGAATGCTTCTCAAGAACCCGGGATTCACCTTTGTCGCGGTCGTTTCCCTCGCGCTTGGCATAGGTGCAAACACTGCGATGTTCAGCGTGGTAGATGCCCTTCTGCTGAAGTCGCTTCCGGTGCGCGACCCTGGACGGCTCGTCCTTTTTGGTTCCGCGACCAGCGCCGGAATCTCGATAGGGTTTCCCGAAGGCAGTACGCAGATGTTCTCCAATCGATTCTTTCGCGATGCTGCAGAGCGCAATCAAGTCTTTTCGGGTCTCGCGGCGGTGCATAGCATACCGTGGCGCGTCCACGGCATCGTGGACGGCAATGCGTCGGGCGAACTCGAGCCAATCAATACTCAGCTCGTATCGGGCAACTATTTTAGTGTGCTCGGCGTTGACGCGGCGTTGGGTCGAGTGCTTGACGACTCGGATGACCGCTTACCTGGTGGTCACCCGATAGCGGTGGCCAGCAACTCATGGTGGCAGGGAAGATTGGGCGGTGATGCTTCAGCGATTGGCCGCACCGCAACCATAGGTGAGACGACTTATACGATCATCGGCGTTGCTCCGCGAGAGTTCTTCGGCACTACGGTTGGCGAGTCCCCTGACTTGTGGATACCGCTGGCAATGGAAGCCCAGTTACCGCCAGGCTGGAAGGGTCTCGATGATCCGATGTTTCAGTCATTGTATCTGATCGGGCGGTTGCGTCCCGGCGTGGACTCACAACAGGCAAACGCGGAAGCTAACGTCCTGTTCCAGCAGTTTCTTCAGCCATTGGTTCCTGCCGACAAGCAGCAGGCACTTGAACAGGCCAGTATCGAACTGACTCCGGCAGGTCGAGGGTTGTCTCAGCTTCGTCGTGAGTTTTCACTGCCGCTCACGATTCTGATGCTCGTAGTCGGAGTCGTGCTGCTGATCGCCTGTGCCAACATCGCAAACCTGTTGCTTGCCCGCGCGACAGCTCGCCAACGTGAGTTCTCGATACGGGTGGCGCTTGGAGCAACGCGCATCCGGTTGGTTCGCCAACTTCTTGGCGAGAGCGCACTGCTCGCGTCGATCGGCGGTGCGGGGGGACTGCTCCTTGGGTCGATCGGGAGCCGGCTGTTGCTGCTGATGGCGTCGCCCGGGCCGGAGCCGCTGGCGCTCGAGGTCTCACCCGACCGCCGCGTGCTTGTGTTCACGCTGGCGGCGTCCACGTTGTCGGCAATCGTATTCGGAACGATTCCAGCTCTTCGCGCTACGCGCAGCGACATCAACGATTCACTGCGCGGGGTCGTCGGAGCAATGGCCCGATCATCGCGAAGCGCACTGGGAAAAATGCTGGTGGTAGCGCAGATCGCGCTGTCGGTGTTGTTGCTGGTGGGAGCAGGGCTGTTCGTTCGCACCCTTATCAATCTTCACAGCGTAGATCCGGGCTTCAAGACCAATAACCTGTTGGTCGTTCAACTGGACACGGAGTCTACCGGACTCAAGGAAGACACGACGCTGGCTGCGTTTTACAAGCAGCTTGAAGATCGGGTCAAAGCGGTCCCGGGCGTGCGGGACGCTTCTTTTACGATGTTCGCGTTCAACCAGGGCGGCTGGACCATGGGAGTCACCGTACCGGGAGAAAGTCCAGGCGGAGAGACGATCTGGCAGTGCGCGGTGGGACCGAACTTCTTCGAAACGGCCGGCCTGCCGATTCTATCGGGCCGGGGTTTCGGGCCGCAGGATACGGATAAATCGCCAAAAGTCGCGCTGATCAGCGAGTCCATGGCGAAGCGCATTTTTCATGAAGAGTCTCCGTTGGGAAAGCGCTTCAGGGGTCCGAACGAGAAGAGCACCTCATACGAGGTGATCGGCATTGTGAAGGATGCGCGGTATGGCGGTCTGGATCAGAGCCCCGAACCGATGGCCTACTATCCATTTTCGCAGGAGCCCACGTATGCGTCGAATCTCGAGGTGAGCATCATCGGTGATCGTGCGGCAATCACTCCAGGGATCAGAGAAGCGATCAAGGAGGTGAGTCCGCGGCTACCGGTTGTTGAGATTGCGACGTTGAACGATCACATCGAGCGTTCGCTTGTTCAACAGGTGCTGATCGCCCGGTTGTCTGCGTTTTTTGGACTGCTTGCTTTGATGCTGGCGTGCATAGGGCTTTATGGAATCATGTCGTATTCGGTGGCGCGACGCACGAACGAGATAGGAATTCGGATGGCGCTTGGTGCGATGCGATCAAACGTGTTGTGGTTGGTGATGCGCGAGACGCTTGTAATGGTTTTGATCGGGTTGATTGTTGGTGTAGGTGCATCGCTGATTACTACGCCGCTTGCGCAGAGTCTTTTGTATGGGCTTGAAGCGATCGACGGCCTGAGCATTGCGCTAGCGAGTGGTGTGCTTGCGGCGATTTCATGTTTTGCCGGTTACTTGCCTGCGCGAAGGGCATCGCGAGTCGATCCGATGATCGCGCTTCGGTATGAGTAGAGTGCTGAGTGTCAAACCCCTAGGGGTTGGCACTCAGCACTCGTTACTCGTTCGATATTCTTACCCCGATTGGTTAATATCAATCATACGTCCCCGGTTCCACTTTGACGCGTGGCGGCACAATCGTTCGTGAACCCGGACAATCTCGAAATCGATCGGCTCCGGTTTTCCACACCTGGGCCTCGATGGTTGGAGTGAAGCGATGCAGACCAAATCAGCGCTCATGGTGAACGCCTGTCTATATACCGCTCTCCTGTTAGCCGGCTCTTCGGCACCGCGCTCTTACTCCATCGTTTCGCAGACACCTCAAACTGCTTCCACGCAGCCTCATACAGCCGGCTCGCATAGACTGCTGCAAACCGAAGCGAAGCTCGCGGACATCGCTGCTCGGCTCGAACGTGACGTCCCTCGACTTATGAAGGAAGCAGACGTACCCGGAGTCTCCATCGCGCTTATCCGAGACGGAAACGTCGCATGGCGGCACGCCTTCGGTGTCAGGGATTCCGCAACTGGTCAGCCTGCTCTCGACTCCACAGTCTTCGAAGCTGCCTCGCTGAGCAAACCGGTGTTTGCTTACGCGGTGATGAAGCTCTACGAGAGCGGCAAAATAGATCTCGACAAGCCTCTCAACTCTTATCTTCCCGGCGACTACGACATCGGTCCCGACCCAAGGCTCAGCCAGATCACCGCGCGTCGCGTTCTCTCTCACACAACCGGACTGCCCAATTGGAGACCAATCGCTGGCCAGCTTAAGATCTTTTTCACTCCGGGTGAGCGGTTCAGTTATTCCGGTGAGGGATTCGTTTACCTGTCAAAGGTAGTCGAGTACATCACCGGTGAAAAGCTCAACGACTTCATGAAGAGAACTGTTTTCGACCCCTTGGAGATGACCAGCAGCAGTTACGTGTGGCAAACGAGCTACGACGACCTGAAGGCCACCAGGCACAATTTTCTGGGCAAGACTACGGAGCAGTTTAAGCCTACGCAGGCGAACGCCGCGGCAAGTTTGCACACTACGGCGCAGGACTATGGCCGTTTCGTGGCGGCGATCCTGAACGGCACGGGTTTGAAGAAAGAAACGGTCGCGCAAATGCTGGCCCCGCAGATACAGGTCGGAGAAGGTTTCGAAAACACTACCCAGAAAGCAGCGCCGAAGCTCTCAACCGAACTCTCCTGGGGTCTCGGGGTTGGCTTGCAGAAGACCGAAGACGGGATCTCTTTTTGGCACTGGGGAGACAACGGCAACACAAAGGCGTTTGTGGTCGCGTTCCCGCGTCAGAAACTCGGCGTCGTAGTGTTCACCAATAGTGAAAACGGGCTCTCGATCATGCCCGAGATCGTGGAGGACGCAATCGGGGGGCACCATCCCGCATTCGCCTGGATGAATTACGAATCCTACAACTCGCCTCCTAAGATATTGCTGAGGGCCATTGTGATGCGAGGCGCCGAGAATGCGCTACGGGACTACCGCCAAATGCGATCTCGTCCCTCTCAGACAGAGCCGATCACTGAAGCGCAGATGAACCGGATTGGATATCAGGTCCTTTACGGCCTGAACAATCCGAAAGACGCGATCCTAATCTTCAAGTTGAATGTCGAGGATCACCCTCAATCCTTCAACACGTACGATAGTCTCGGTGAGGCATACATGGTGGATGGGCAAAAAGAACTCTCCATAAAGAACTACGAACGATCGTTGGAGTTGAATCCGAACAACACAAACGGGACTGCAAGGTTGAAGAAGCTTCGTGAGCAGTGAGAGTACTGAAAAACTAAGTTCTGAGTTCTAAGTTCTGACTTCTGAGTTTCAACCCCTTCGGGGTTGGCACCCACCACTCAGAACTCAGTACTCAGAACTCAAGAAAGGGTGGAGCCTTTCGGCGCCACCCCCTTAACCCGGGCAAATAATCGTAGTTCTTTCTTAGACTTCCCCTAGTATCTTGCGACCCGCTGCATCACCTTCCTGCCACCGCTTCGCTGGACTACCGAGATGATCTGCCATCCATCTTCACCGGGAATCTCAAAGCCGGTAATTACCGGAGCTTCATTCCCGCGCCTGTCCTCGTCGATTCGCCACCTCATCTCAGTGTGATTGACGTAGCCGTTGTTGTGAGCATGATCAATCCGAACCGTGCGGATTGCCGCTATCGGT
>DATFXM010000131.1:0-40475 GCA_035315885.1 Blastocatellia bacterium | reverse complement strand
TCGACGAACTCGTTCACGAGGATCACGGCCAAGAAGAAGCTGTGCGGTAAACTTCCAGGCCCGATCGTGGTGACGAACACGACGCCGAATGGCGGACCGTCGGCACCGTTCTCCTGCACGGAGAGCTGCCCGACGACCTAGTCCAGTAGGTCACTCCGTGAGTGGCCCCGTAATAAGGGCCACTCACGTTAACCGAATTTGACAAGAGGGCCACCTCATCGTGGCCCTCTTTTTTTTGGTTCTGAGTACTGAGTTCTGAGTAGGTTTCTTAGGCAGTATGGTTTCGGGAACTTCTCCTTGACAGTGGAGCCGTTCGGCCTATAGTTTAAAGGTTTCGGTTCGAGGTGTGTTTTGAATCATGTTTGAGGCGCTTTCAGATAAATTAAGAAAAGTCCTCAAGGACCTGAGAGGGCAGGGAAGGCTCACAGAGGCCAACATCGACACCGCTATGCGCGAAATCCGTATCGCGCTGCTGGAGGCCGATGTCAATTTCAAGGTCGTCAAAACGTTCATCGACCGCGTTCGCGAAAAAGCCCTCGGACAAGAGGTGCTCGGAGCGCTCTCGCCGGCTCAGCAAGTAGTGAAAGTGGTTCACGACGAGATGGTCGAAATGCTGGGCGGCACCTCTACCCAGCTCCTGTTCACCAAGCGCATCCCGAACGTGGTCATGATCGTGGGCCTCCAGGGTTCCGGTAAGACCACCACCACCGGAAAACTCGCCAGACTGCTGGCGCAAGCCCAACAGCGACGGCCGCTCCTTCTTTCAGTGGATGTCTATCGGCCGGCCGCCAGGCAGCAACTGTCTGTCATAGCAGGAGCGATCGGACAAAAAGCCCTCGAAGCGCCAGAGATAAATGATCCTCTGGAGCTCTGCCGCAAGGCGATCACCGAGTGTCAGTTGACCGGCTACGACACGCTGTTGGTCGACACTGCGGGACGATTACACATCGACGATGAGTTGATGATAGAGCTCGAGCAGATCAAGAAGGAAACGTCGCCCGCCGAGATACTGTTCGTTGCTGATGCCATGACCGGCCAGGATGCCGTAAGATCCGCCGAGCAGTTCCATCAGCGAATCGGACTCACCGGAATCATCCTCACCAAGATGGATGGCGACACCCGAGGCGGCGCGGCTCTATCAATAAAGGAAGTCACCGGACAGCCGATCAAGCTGATCGGAACCGGCGAGAAATACGATGCGATCGAGCAGTTTTATCCCGATCGCATAGCCCAGCGAATTCTGGGCATGGGCGACGTATTGTCGCTGATCGAGAAGGTACAGGCCGAGGTAGATCAGGAGAAGGCGCTCGAGCTGCAGCAGAAGATGCTGCGCGACAAGTTCTCGCTCGAAGATTTTCGCGATCAGTTGAAGCAGATGAAGCGGCTCGGCTCTCTGGACAAGCTGCTGGATATGTTGCCGTCGGGGATGCTCGGCGGATTTCGGGTCACCCCTGAGCAGACCGCCGAGATGGAAGAGAAGCTCAAGCTGACCGAGGCAATTATCAACTCCATGACACCGGAGGAGCGCAGGGATCATTCGATTCTGAACGCGTCGCGCCGGAAGCGGATCGCGCGAGGGAGCGGGACTGCGGTTCAAGAGGTCAACGAGATGATCAACGAGTATCTCGAGATGCGTAAGATGATGCGCATGATGACCTCCGGCGGGCTTGGGGGAATGCTAGGCGGGGTTGGGGGCAAGATGGCAGGCGGGTTGATGGGAGGCGTGCCGGGTTTTGGAGCCGGTTCGCGCCGCAAAGCTACCAAGCGTCGCAAGAAGAAAAAGAAACGGTAGCGTGGGGTTTTAAGTTATAATCGCGGTTTGCCCTGAGCGGGCCAAACGCTTCACTGCCGCCTGGCGGGTTGATTGGCGGGTTGATGGCGCGCTCACTGGGACGCGAACGGAGGTGTGGAGTTGCTATCAATCAGGTTGACAAGAATGGGCGCGAAAAAGAAGCCCTTTTACAGGATCGTAGTTGCTGAAAAGCGTTCGAAGCGTGACGGCCGGGTAGTTGAGTCGGTCGGGTACTATGATCCTTGCCGCAACCCGGCGGAGATAAAGATAGACCGCCAGAGGTTGAACTACTGGATAGAACGAGGGGCGCAGCCGAGCGATACGGTGCGGAGCCTGATGAAAAACAAGGCTGCGCAACAGGCCGTTGAAGCCAGCGCGTGAGAAGTCTCAGCTCTTTGAGCGTCCCACGTAATGGGTTTGACTGGCTCAGCCGAGGTCGCGCCAGGCGTCTGGCTTCCCTGTGAAGCTCTGAAGGAGGCGGCGTATGGAGGATTCGCTGAGACAAGTCGTGGAGACCATTGCAAAGGCCCTGGTGGATTACCCCGACGAAGTCACAGTAAGAGAAATTGATGGGGAGGCAACTACTGTGCTCGAACTGCGCGTTTCTCAGCAGGACCTGGGAAAGGTAATCGGTAAACAGGGCAGGACGGCTCGCGCGATTCGTACTCTTCTTCGCGCAGCCGGAATGAAGCTGAAGAAGCGGTTCGTGCTCGAAATCCTGGAGTAGTGAGCGGCAAAACCAAAACGCCTGCTCTGGGCGAACACGACGTCGTGATCGCCCGCATCGCTCGGGCTCGCGGGATACGCGGCGAGGTTGCCTGCGACCTCGAAACCGATTTCCCCGAACGCTTCGAGCAGCTCGGCACCGTCACTCTGGTGACACCCGGCGGCCAGCGCCGCGACTTTGAAATAGAGAATCACTGGTTTCATAAAGGACGCGTGATTCTGAAGTTCGCGGGCGTAGATTCGATGAACGATGCCCAGGCCCTCGCAGGCGCAGTGCTGGTGATCGATGAAGCCGACCACGCCGGTTTGGACGAGGGCGAGTTTTTCATACACCAGATCGTCGGTTCGAACGTTTTTTCCTCCGACGGACGCGAGATCGGAACGATCGTCTCGCTGATGAAGACCGGCGGCACGGATGTTCTGGTTGTTCGCAGCACCGCCGGTAGAGAATTGCTGATCCCGTTTGCCGAGGATATCTGCGAGATCGTGGATCCGGAGGCCAAACGCATAGTGGTAAACGAGCCAGAGGGCCTCTTTGATCTCTAGACTGCGGCCGTGGCAGCCTGAGCGGTCGAGGCAACGTCATCGATGCGATTTGACGTAGTTACGATTTTTCCCGAAATGTTTCAGGGGGTCTTTGAATTTGGAATCGTGCGCCGAGCAGTCGAAAGCGGTCTGATCGAGATCGCCTTGCACGATTTGCGCGACTACACCGCCGACCGTCATCGACAAGTTGATGACCGCCCGTTCGGCGGCGGAGCGGGAATGGTTCTGAAACCGGAACCTCTCTTTCGCGCCATTGAAGCCGTATCGCACGGAGAACCGGACCTGCCACGAGTGCTGTTGACTCCGCAGGGCCACCTGTTCAGCCAGCAGATTGCGGCGGAATTTGCCTCCAAGCCCCGGCTTCTCATGGTGTGCGGGAGGTATGAAGGCGTGGACGAGCGCGTGGTCGAGAATGTCATAACCGACGAGATTTCGATCGGAGACTACATTCTTTCAGGCGGCGAAATAGCCGCGATGGTAGTGGTCGATGCGGTGACCCGACTGCTGCCCGGTGCGCTGGGCTGCGACCAGTCCACGGAGCGGGAGTCGTTTGTGGACGGCCTCCTGGACCATCCGCAGTACACAAGGCCCGCCGAGTACAGAGGATTGAAGGTACCAGACGTTTTGGTGAGTGGAAACCACTCAGAGATTGAGCAGTGGCGACTTCGGAAATCTATGGAGAAGACTGTAGCGCGAAGGCCTGATTTGATTTCCAAACGCGAGTTGAGCGAACAGGATCGGCGGCAGATAGAGGAGATCCGGAGTCGGACAACAAGAGAGTAAGAGCAAAGGAGCGAGAGTATGAATCCCATCGTGCAGTCTGTCGAGCAGCGACAGCTCCGAAATGACATTCCCGCATTTCAAGCGGGCGACACGGTTCGCGTCCACGTAAGAATCAAGGAAGGCGACAAGGAACGCGTGCAGGCTTTTGAGGGAGTGGTGATTGCAAGAAAGCACTCCGGCGTTCGTGAGACCATAACCGTCCGCAAGACCAGTTTTGGAGTTGGAGTCGAACGCATATTTCCACTGCACGGGAGCGTCATCGATCACATCGACCTCGTCCGTAAGGGTCGAGTGAGGCGTGCAAAGCTGTACTATCTCCGAAAACTCCGAGGCAAGGCTGCGCGAATCAGGGAGAAAGACGTGCGGCTCGAGCGTGCTGCAGCCGCGGCTGCGGCCGAGGCGGCGTCTGCTGCGGCGAACGCGGCTGAATCAGCCGCGACCGAAGGCTCATCCGAAGAGTAGCGCGCTACTCATCATTGAATTCTAAGCAGGGGCGCCTGTCGAGAGGCGCCCTGGACTTCTCTTCCAGCCATGAAATCTCGCCTGGAGCTGCTAGAAGAATTCCTCTCCCAGGACCCCAACGATTCGTTCTCACGATACGCCCTTGCGCTGGAGCTGGAGAAAGCGGGCGACCCGGACCGCGCGTTGTCCGAGTTGAGCGAGGTAGTCACCCGCGATCCCAACTACGTAGGCGCCTACTACCATTTGGGAAGACTGCTGTCGAAGGCCGGCCGGACCGACGAAGCTCGCTCGATCTATCAGCGCGGGCTGACGGTTGCAACCGCGGCCAACGACCAGCGAGCACGCAGCGAATTGCAAGAAGCACTGGAGAGTGTTGAGTAGAGTGCTGAGTGCTGAGTCCTGAGTGCTGAGTCCTGAGTCCTGAGTCCTGAGTGGCGCTTGCCCGAAAATCAAATCTGCTATATACCTCCTCAGCACTCAGCACTCACGTTTCTGTGGAGGGATCGACATGAGACACACAAAGACGCTCGCAATCATCCTGGTCACAGCTCTAAACGCATTTGGCTTGAAGGCGGCTGTTCACCCCGCCCGGCTCGACTCTGGGCGGACTCCCACAATCGATCAATCCCTCAACATCAAGACGCCGTCCGGCCCCAGGATCTCTCCCGACGGAACGATGATCGCTTATCAGGTTCAGGAAACCAATTGGGAGGAGAACGCCTTCGAGACCGAGATCTGGATGGCGGTAGTAGCCACTGGAGAGACATACCAGCTTACCAATGCAAAGAAGTCCAGCAGCGGTCCGCGATGGTCCCCGGACTCGAAACGACTTGCCTTCGCCTCCGACCGCGATGGAAAGCGACAGCTCTACGTGATCGCGCCACGAGGCGGAGAAGCGATGCAGCTCACTGCGAGCGAAACCGGGATCAACGCGTACGATTGGTCTCCGGACGGGAAAAAGATCGCATTCACCGGCGCTGATCCCGAGTCGAAGGCGACCAAAGAACGAAAAGAGAAATACGGCGAGTTTGAAGTCGTCAACGGTGACTACACCATGACCCATCTATGGGTACTGGACGTTCCCGCGGAACTGACAGGAAAACGGCCCGAGCCGGTGAGACTCACCGACGGCGCAATGTTCACGGTCGGCGGGTTCGAATGGTCACCCGATTCCTCACGCATTGCGCTCAGTGAGTCCAGGAACCCGGACCTCGGTTCTTCCGATACAAGCGACATCTTTGTCATCGGCGTGGCTGACAAATCGACTAAGCGTCTCGTGTACACTAAGGGGCCGGACACGGGTCCGGTCTGGTCGCCTGATGGGAACCAGATCGCTTATCACACGGCCAACGGCAGGGACTTCTTCTACTACGCCAATTCTTACATAGCCACGGTGCCCGCTGCGGGCGGCGAGCCGCGAGTCCTGACCGATCAGTTCGATGAGTCTCCTCAAATAGTGGGCTGGGGCCCACAAGGCATCCTGTTTTCGAGTCTGCAAAAGACGTCGTCTCATCTGTTCCGCCTGGATCCGGCTAACAAGAAGATTGATCGCTTGAGTGGACCAGACAAGTTCGGCTCTTCCCAGTTTTCTTTTTCTCGCGACTTCAAGAAAACGGCATTCATGGGCGCCGGTTGGAATCAGTTTCCTGAAGTCTTTGTGAGTGAGGTAGAGTCTTTTCAGCCGCACAGAATCACGAACCTCTCCGATCAACTCAAGGACTTTAAGCTCGCGACTCGCGAGGTGATCGAATGGAAGTCGACCGACGGTACGGCGATCGAGGGCGTGTTGATGAAGCCGGCGGACTACGATCCTTCGAAGAAGTATCCTTTGCTGGTGGTAATCCATGGAGGTCCGACTGGGATCGACTTTCCGACTGTGCGTGCGGACCGCTACTATCCGATTGAGATGTTTATTGCAAAAGGCGCGTTGGTACTGCGACCTAACTACAGGGGCTCGGCGGGCTATGGCGAGAAGTTCAGGTCTCTCAACGTGCGCAACCTCGGGATCGGAGACTACTGGGATGTGATATCCGGAGTCGACTTTCTGATCGCAAAGGGCATGGTCGATCGCGACCGAGTGGGAGCCATGGGATGGAGTCAGGGTGGCTACATCTCTGCGTTCATTACTACCAACAGCGATCGATTTCGTGCCGTGTCGGTGGGTGCGGGCATATCCGATTGGATGACATACTACGTCAACACCGACATTCATCCCTTCACCCGTCAGTATCTGAAGGCCACGCCGTGGGAAGATCCCGAGATCTATAGAAAGACGTCGCCGATCAGCAATGTGAACAATGCTCGGACTCCGACGTTGATTCAGCATGGCGAGCTCGACAAACGTGTGCCGATCCCGAACGGCTACGAGCTTCGACAGGCCCTTGAAGACAAAGGTGTCCCGGTGAAGATGGTGGTGTTCAAAGGATTCGGCCACGGCATCGACAAGCCAAAACAGCAGCGCGCATTGATGGAGCAGAATTATGAGTGGTTTGGGCAGTGGATCTGGGGTGAGAAGCCAGCACAGGAGGGCAAGTAGCTGAGGCGCTTCAATCCTGTGGAGTTTCGGATGGTCCGACATCGTGACCTTGCTTGTAAGCTCGCAAGCGGGCCTCGAGTTGATTCGCAAGTGCGGTGTTGCCGGAAGTTGACGCGATGTCCATAGCCTTCTGCGCTGCCTGAGCTGCCTCCGGAAAACGTCCCACCGCCGCGTAAACCGCGCCGAGCGCTGCCAGCGGCGCTGGATGACTCCCGCGCGAGAGATCGACCGCACGCTCCGCAAGACGCATTGCTTCCCCTGCGTTCCTCACCAACGGGTCGCTGCTTGTGGCGAGGAGCAATGATACGTGGCTCAATGCTCCAATCCACTGAGGTTTCAGCCGCAGCGCCGCGTTGAACTCGACCATCGCCTGCGAAGGGTTGTGCTGCTTCTCGAACGCGACTCCCGCGTAGTAGTACGCTTCGGCATAATCGGGGTTTAGCTCAATAGCTCGATGGAGCTCCGCGATAGCTTCGTCCAGCGAACCCTTCCCGATGAGTGCGCGACCGAGATTACAGTGCGCGTCGGCGTAGTCTGGCTTCAGTCGCAACGCCTCAGCCAGGTGCGCAATGCCCTGATCGTAGTTTCCGAGCGTACTCAGCGCCAGGCCATAATTGTTTTGAGCTTCGGCGACCGTAGGACTGTACTTGCACGACAGACTGAACTCATCCGCGGCCTCTTCGGTTAAGCCTCGCTCAGCCAGGAGCATGCCCAGATTGTTGTGCGCTCGACCGTTTTCGGGTCGTTGGCTCACGACCTCCATCCACATGGTCAGATCGCTTCTGTAGTCTTCATTACGACGGACGGTTCGAAACCCAAGACCTGCGACAGCAATCGTGACCAGGATCAACGCCAGAATGCGAAATGCCGATGCGCTGCCATCAACAGGTACCAGCTTCGCGGCACGCATCCCAAGCAGGTACGCCGCGGTGACCAGAAAGACGATGACGACGGTCAACGGCAAATACATTCGGTGTTCGAATGCAAGATCAGCAATCGGCATGAAACTAGACGTGACCGAGAGTATCAGGAAGAATGATACTCCCAGAAAACCGGCGGGTTTTCGTCTGGCGAGCGCGACAACGCTCGCCACCCCAGCAACGGCAAGCGGAATCGCAAACGGCAGGATGCTCGCGGCGGTCCTCGCCGCGGGCCAATCGTAGTCGATGATCAAAACGTCAGGCCATAATGCGAGACGCAAATAGTGCACGATCACTGAGAATTGCGACAAGAAGTACGCCCACGGGCTTAGCAGCGTCGCCGAGAAACCGGCGGTTGGATCGGGCGCCGCGAATGCAATCGTCGCGGCGGTCAAGATCCACGTCGCCGCAAGCCCGGCATAAAGCCGGCGCCTCTGCTGCCATGCGAGTTGCACTGATCCGGCAACGAAGACAACGTCATAGAGGAACACAACTATAGGGGCGGTTGCCATTACCTGCTTGGAAAGCATTCCGGCCGCGCATGCGGCGATCGTCGCGCCCTGCCACAGTCGCTTCCGCGGCGAATCGAGCGAGCGGATGAAACAATAGATGGTCACCAGATAAAACAACCCCATCAGAGATTCGCACCTCTGGATGACATAAGTTACCGACTGCGTGTTTAAAGGATGGACCTCCCAAATCACTGCCACGACCAGTGCTATTGCGAACGAATGCCGGCCAAATCGTTCGCGTAGCAAGCTCGTGTTCAAGGTATGTCTTACGATCCCGAACAGCGTTAAGCCTGCGAGGATATGAACGAGCAGGTTGAACAGGTGGTAGCTCCAGACGCCGGTCCCACTGATGGCGTAGTTCAGTGCCAGCGAGAGCCCGATCAGCGGCCGCGTGCGGTAAGTGGGCGACAGTGCGGATACCCACGGCGGCCACAGTTGGCGGATGTACGAATTGGTCAGGATCTCTCGGTCGTCAAAAACAAAAGCGCCCTGAAAGCTGTTGGCATAAGCGGCGATTCCGGCTACGGCCAGCAACAGCGCGCTGGCGAATGGCCGGAGATCAGGTTTGCCGCGCGTGTCACTCGCTGTAGGCGAGTCTGCTTGAATCACCGGGCCAGTCTATCGGCGCACAATTTGCGTTGCAATAGTTTTTTCAGGCCTGTAATGGGGAACATTCTCCAGGCGACGGCTAAAAGCGAGAGACTCAGAGTGCGGCGTAGCTGATCGGGTCTTGTATACCTGCTTCGGCGAAACCTGCTCTGCGGAGTTGGCAACTGTCGCACTTGCCGCAGGCTAAACCCTCTCTGGTTGGGTTGTAGCAACTGTGGGTCAAAGAGTAATCGACTGCTAGCACGGTGCCGGTCCTGATAATCTCAGCCTTGGTCATTCCGATCAGCGGCGCATGTATTTTGAGCCTCGAGCGACCTTCGACTCCCGCCTTGGTGGCCAGATTAGCGAGGCGTTCGAAGGCCTCGATGTATTCGGGACGGCAGTCTGGATAACCAGAGTAGTCGAGCGCATTGACTCCTATGAAAATGTCCGACGAATCCAGCACCTCGGCCCAGGCCAGCGCCAAGGAAAGGAAGATTGTGTTTCTCGCGGGTACATAAGTGACCGGGATGCCGATGCCGATATCTGAGGCAGAACGCATTTCAGGCACGTCGATGTTGTCAGTCAGCGCGGAACCGCCGATTGCCCTGAGGTCGATGTCGAGAACCAGGTGCTTTTCGACATCAAGCGAGTCGGCAACTCGTTTTGCGCTTTCGAGCTCGATCGAGTGCCGCTGGCCGTAGCGGAACGACACAGCGAACAGTCGAAAGTTTTGAGATCGAGCTACCGCGAGTGCCGTAGCAGAATCAAGACCTCCGCTCAACAAGACTACTGCTTTGCGATTGTTCATGTGTCAGGGAGAATGATAACAGCGGCTGTGAAGCGGGCATAAGGCTTAATGCAAAGACGCCAGGACCCGAAGCCATCAAACCTCCTCGGGTTGATGACCGAGCTCCGGCGTCTTTTAGTGCAACCAACTTGCTATGGCTACGCGGTCTTGCTGCCGCCTTCACTCTTTTCTTGCTGTGTTCGCCCGTTGTGATTCTCTTAGTTGTTGAATAGCCGCGCCGTCTCTCGAGAACGAGACCCCGCGTTCCTCGGGAAGGTTGAACGCGTCAGGATGCAAGTAGAACCCTCGTTCCCGCTCAGGCTTCGATTCTTCAAGCGGAATACGGTGCGCATTGGCATAGGCGTCCTGGCGAATGCCGGTCACCTGCCAGGAGACCTCGACGTTTGGCAGGCTCGTTTTTATTCTGAACTGATTGCCTTTTATTTTCTCCGCGACGATTGCCTGAGCAAAGACTCCCATCGCTGTGAGCTGATATCGGAAATCTCGATTCAACGACTCGAACCATTCGGGAAGATGAATAACTGCTTCTCCGTTTTCGTCTGTCGTCACGTTGCCGTCGTAGATGTTCTTCATGTCGGGGGACTCGACAAACGAGTGATAGAGGTACTTGTTTTCGGGATCCAGAGGGTGATCGATCTTGAACGAGCCTCCACCTTTCGCGAGGTTCCCTGATATCGAGACATCGCCGAGGAATTCGCCAGCCAAGCCAGAGGTTGCGCCACTCACACCACCGCCAGGAATTGCTATCAGCCCTCGACCCCCTTTTTTGCCCGAACCGGTGCCCAGTGCGCCTACGAGAAACGCGCCGTCACCACCATTGCCGGTGTTCGTAGCTACGCCGCCGATCAAGCTGCCGCCGGTCCCGCCCGATCCAGCTGACGCGCTGCCTCCGAAGCCGACCATTCCGACGCCACCCGGAGCATCCGTGCCGCTTCCACCCAGGGCGATCATTCCCGAGCCGCCGCCGACAACGGGACTCGAGTTTCCACCGGTGGCAAATATGGCGGGTCCGCCCGGGGCGACGTTGGTCACGGTGATTACGCCGTTGCCGTTCGACACCGCGCCCGAGAAGATGAGCGGTATCGCGAGACCAAGAGGCGAAGAAATTCCACCGTCGCCTTGTAACGTCGCATCATGATTGTTTCCAGTCTGGACAGAGCCGTCGGGGAACTTGAGTCCGCCGAGCGTTATCTCGATCATGCCTTGTACGGTGAGGGGGGAAGTCGGAGAAGAAGTGCCAATCCCAATCAGACCGAGCTTGTTCTCGACTATGGATGAATCAGCGAGGCTCGAGCTATTCGCCCATCTGACAAGGTGTCCCGCGGTTCCCGAGCCGCCGACGGCGCTTATTGAGTTGCTGCTTCCGGCCGATCTGCTTTCTTGTCGGTCGGTCCTACCCGAACGCTGAGATTGAGCCGACACAAGTGATGTAAGCAAGACGATAGCTACCGCGGTATTCAATATCCGTTTCATCGTATCCTCCTTAACAAGATCGTCGCCGAATGGGGCGGAATCGGCTGCCACTATCAGCTTTTGAGCGATTGATGTAGCCGCGCGCCGGGGTTAATTGATGACGAACGGTCGCGACCCCACACCGTGATTAGAGTTTTTCTGGAAAGTATTTCTTTGCTGATCAGTGAGGGGATGGGGGGATGAGGAGATGAGAGGGTGCGCTAGCGTTTCTCCACTACGAAGAAGTAGCTCGCAACCGGCTCGGTGGGTTTTTGGATGGTGAATGGCTTGAGCTCCAGTACGTACCTCTCGGGCTTCAATAGTGTAGAACGAATGCTCGCATTCACCGTCTTCGTTTCGCCGCCTCGCGGATGCAGCCTCGCGCTCTTCCAAACAACTTTGTTGTCCGGAAGGGACTTCAGTTCGGCGACGTACGATTTGATGTCGCTCCGCTCGAGCAGCAACTGAAGCGTTACGTAGTCCGCGTCTGATGGGATCGAAACCGCTGTTAGCTGGCTCACCCCACGCGTCTGGGGAGTCAGCGAAACGGCCACGACATTGATGTCGAGCGGTAGCGACTGGCGCTCTTGAACTGCATGCCCTTCGGCTGAGGCCTGATCAGCTTTGGCGATTTGATTGCGCAGACTCTGGATCTCGCGGTCCTTCTCTATCGAGGCCGCCTCTCGATTCTCGGCGAGCTGTTGAAGCTCCGACTCGCGACGTTCCGCTTCGGCGCGCTCGTCGACGGATCTACGAACTCGATCACGCAGCCGCAGGTCTTCAACCAGAACCCAGGCTACGAGGCCGATCAGCAACGCGATCACCGCGGCAAGCACCCATTGCGAAACAGAAAAGTTTACTAACGGGGACCTGCCTTTCAAAGGCCGATCGATGGGAACCACTTGGCCTACGGGCGCCGGGCCTCGCGCAGGTTGTTGGGCGGTGACCGGGCCGCGAGGTCGTCTTTCGATATTCTGGAACGCCTTCGCGATCTCTACTTTTTCTCGTCGCAATGGTGAAGACAGGTAATGGGAGTTGAAGCTCTGCAACGTGTCGCCGGCCAGTTCGCCATTTACGTAAGCATCGACCAGGTCGTTTTCGACAGCCTGAAGCCGCATCGAAAACTCTTCATCGGTGATAGAGAGCTCGTCGAGGTGCTCGGCCTCTTCCTGCGACAGTGCACCCAGGATATACCTTCTGATGAGCCCATCATCAGGCAGCTTGTTCTCTTGTACCGGCATTTCCCCTCATTTTGATAAGGCTCTATCTTAAAAGTATTTCAGTCTTCCGAACAACATTTAGTAACACAAGTCTCCAATCTTGCGCGTATTCGGCAGGCCCTGATGCTCAAGGCGTTCACTGTGAGGCCGAGTCTGGAGGCCAATTGACGCCGATGCTCTATCTTCTCTCGCTGCTCGCCCTGGTAGTATTCGGAAATCAGCTCGCGGCTATCCTCTTCGAGTTTACTCAAGCACTTTTCGAGACACCCCATCCGGCGTTCTCTTTCTTCCTCTTCATCCAGTGCAGGGCTTGCCGCCGGGTGCGGGACTGGTATTTCGGAGTCGCCTGCACCCTCTGCGCCCGTGTTGCTGGAAAAAGTCGAGTAATGGCGTTGTGCTGAGCGCAGATGTTCGTGAAATACAAAACGCGCGACTATGTAGCAGTATTGCGCGGCGGCGGCGCCGGTTATCGCGCCTTCTTCTTCGAGTCGGCGGGCGACTCGGTTTAGCGTCTCGTCCGCCAGTTCGTCCGGAGTCGCGCAATTCTTCCGATCGAAATATCCGACGAGCCGCCTTCGCATCTCCAAATAGTTGCGACCGCCGGTATCGGAGCCCTGATCAAGCCACTCGAGCAGGCCGCGAAATGCCTCCTGCGTGAGAATCCAGTCCTTCTTACGAGATGAGCTTGGCATTGATTCCGACACTTGTTGTTTCGGACTCCGAATTTTGTTCTGGTCCCGCGACATTCCCAAAAACGGGAGATGCGGACGAGACCCGACAAGAGCGGGACGGCGAGTCATTCGGATCCTCCGTGCTACGAGTAGTCGGGCGGAGTATCAGCGTCGACTTCGGCCATAGTCGTTTGCGAATGCGAGCCGCCGTCGTGATAAGCTGTGCTCGCTTTCTCGGGGCTCTCATGGATTATCAAACTTACCATCACAATCGCAACTACGGCTGTCGAATTACGGAATCAGTTCTGAAGGGCCACCGAGCGGTCACCCTCGAAAACGAGTCCTTACGCGTGACCGTGCTTGCGGACAAGGGAACCGACATTTACGAGTTTCTTTATAAACCTCTTGACGTCGATTTCATGTGGCGCAGTTGGCTGGGATTGCGCGATCGCGCTCACTATCTGCCGACTACTGCCCGGCGGGACGGGGCTCACGCCGACTACTATGAGGGCGGATGGCAGGAGCTGTTTCCGAATTGTGGAGCGATCAGCGTCCATCAGGAGGCGGAGATCGGGCAGCACGGAGAGGTTTTGCTGTTGCCGTGGCAATACGCGATTACTAGAGACGAGCCCGACAACATTGAAGTCAGGTTTGAAGTAAGAACCGTAAGGACGCCCTTTCGACTGGTGAAGACTCTGAGTCTGAGCGGCAAACATCCTGTTCTGAGAATTCAGGAGCGAGTTACAAACGAGTCAGGGCAGGAGGTCGCGTTTACGTGGGGTCATCATCCGGCTCTTGGCTGGCCATTTCTGGATGAGAGCTGTCGGGTGGATGTTCCCGAATCCAGGATTGTCACTCTTCCGGAGTACACACCGCCTGCGTCGAGACTTTCGGACCAACAGTCTCGCGCGTGGCCGCTGGCCGACGGACGGGACGGTTCGGTAGTAGACCTCTCATTGATACCAGGCCCGGAGGTTGCCGCCTCGGACATGGTGTTTTTGCGAGATCTGAAGGAGGGATGGTTCGCGGTTACCAACACTCAAAGACGAGTCGGGTTTGCGATGCGCTATCCTGCAGCGATCTTCAAGTATCTCTGGTACTGGCAGGTGTATCGCGGGGGGAGGAACTATCCGTGGTGGGGCGCGACTTATAACATAGCGCTCGAGCCTTGCGCGTCACTCCCGACGCTTGCCGGAGCAGTAGAGCGAAATGAGGCCCTGGTTGTGGGCGCGGGCCAAAGTATCGAGGCAGAGTTGATGGCAATCGCTTATGAGGGACTGGTAAGCGTAAGCGGAGTGAACGGCGAAGGAGAAGTTCTTGGGCAGTAATTGTGTCAGTCGATCACACTCTCCATTCGGGTTTCACGCAAAGGCCGCAAAGATTCGCAAAGGCGGCAACGAGTAACAGCGTCGTCGCGTCTTCCTCGTTTCACGACTTGCTCTGTTTAACCCGATCGATTCCCGCCTTGGCGGTCTGATCCTTCTTTCCGGATGCGTCAAACGCGCGCTCGTAAGCGGACAGAGCCTTGTCGTATTGCTTGTCGCTTTCGTACACATAACCCAGTTCAAGCAGCGTTGCCAGGTTCGTGGGCGCCAGCTTCACCGCCTGTTCGAGCGCATCTGCGGCGGGCTTCCATTGCGACGACCGCGACAGCGCCAGCCCGAAGTTGTACCAGGCCCCGCTTGAATCCATATGAGCGCGCGCATACTTCTCCAACAGCGGCGCTGCCTTCGCCCACTGCTGGTCCATGAGATAGGCCTGACCTAACAGCGCCCAACTGTGTTCGTCGTTCTTTACCTGTAACAACTTTTCGCCCGTGGTTATCGCCTGCTTCAGAGCCGCTGGGTTTTGCTTCACCTGCTTGAGATAAATGTCAGCCAGCAGCGAAAGCGAATCGACATCCTTAGGATCGACTGCAAGCGCCTGGTTGAGAGCTGGAATCGCAAGGTCGAGTCTGCCCAGCTTTTGTTGAGCGAATCCGATGTAATAGAAGTTTGTCGAGTTAGTTTTCATTTCCGGCGCTGCGGCCGCCGCGGTCAGAACCGGAATAGCCTCTGCGAACTTCTCGGTGAAAATGTAAGCTCGTCCCAGCGCCGCCCTGCTAACGGGGTCGACCTTCTCATGTATCTTCTCGTAAATCGACAGGTAGGTCTTGAGGGGCACGATCGCCTTGTCGTATTGCTTCATCTGGTAATACGACATGCCGATGTAGTAATGACCGGAGCCCTGGCCCTTCTCGTCCTTCGCCGAGGATTTGATGTAGTTGCCGAATGCATCGATACAGTCTTGATAACTTTGTAGTTGGAAATGGCTCGCACCAATGTAAAACCACGACTGCCACGCATCGGGATTGGCCTTTAGAACAGCGTGAAACTCGCGAATCGCCGGCCGGTACTGTTTCTGATTGTAGAGCGAAACCGCCCGGTCCCACTCCTGCGCCGACGCCGCTTTCCCGAGCATCAGGATCAAAGCGAGAAGAGGAATCACTTTGTACGCCCTGAAATTCATGTTTACCCCCTCAAGACAAGAACAGGTCTGTGGCCTGGGACTGCTGCCCCAGATTTTAGACGCGTGTATCAGCCCATTACAAGATATTTGTCCGCCAGCTTCTGAGAATAGCCACGGAGCCATTAGGGTTGCCCGCCAGATGCGTACCTTAACCGGGACCACCGCCACCTTGCTAAGATTCGTCCTCTCAAGCACAATTACAACTCGCGTCGTGAGAACTCATTTGTATCCCGTTTGTGATACTCCTTTAAGAGGTGCCAATGACTCGAGGCCTGTTATGGGCGAGCAGAACCGCGTTGTCATCGCTCGCGGCATTATTGATCTTCGTCGGCTATGCTTCTGCCGGTCACGTTGAGGCTATTCGCCGGGCCCATTCCGATCAGGACAAGGGCGCACCAAAACAGCAACAGGTCGGCGAGGCGGAGTCCAAGGCCGCAATGAAGGTCCAGTCGGCACCCGATCCGAACGCCAAGCTGCAGGCCGCCGCAGACTTTGTCAAAAAGTATCCCAAGAGCACTCTCAGATCCCAAGTCGCGCTTCACGTAGCCGGCGAGATCAACAACATTCAGAACGCCGGACAGAAAGTCACGCTACTAGAGAACCTGCTCAACATTTTCAAAGAACCCGGAGAGGCCGATGTCATAACGCCTATGCTGATCGACGCATACATACACTCCGAACCTCCCCGAACCGAAGACGCGGTGCGGTTGGCGAACTCGTTCCTTGCCCGGAATCCAAACGATCTGGCTACACTGACCCAGATAACGATTCTGGGTGTTCAACAGGCCAAGAGCGGGAACTCAAAGGGTGCGCAGCAAAGCCTGCAGGCGGGTCAGAAGGCGATCGAGCTGATCGAGGCAGGAAAAAAGCCCGACAACATGGACGACGCCCGCTGGAAGGAGTACCAGACGCGCTGGCTCCCGCAACTGTACACCTCTACGGGTACGCTTGCCTTGATAAGCGGAAACCGCGACGAGGCGCGAACCAGGATTCAAAAAGCGGTGTCGTTGAATTCAAGCGACCCTTACAATTTTTGGTTGCTCGCGTCATTAGTCTACGACGAGTATCAGAAGCTTGCCGAAGAGCATAACAGTTTGGCGTCAGGTCCTCTGAAGGACGAAGTGCTCAAGAAGGCTCAGGCGGTTATGGATTCATTGATCGACAACTACGCGCGAGTGGTTGCGTTGTCGGAGGGCCAGACCCAGTACAACCAGTTGCGCGAGCAGGCGATGACTGATCTGCAGAAGTTCTGGACCTACCGACATGGCGGCTCTACTGATGGGATGCAGCAGCTTATCGACAAGTACAAGAAGCACTGAAGAACTGATCGAGACAAGCGATGGCGGTGGACAAAGACGAGTTTCGAAACGCGATGAGCCGATTTGCCAGCGGCGTTACGGTAGTGACCGCGGTAAATGAAGGCCGGCCCTGGGGCATGACGGTTAGCGCATTCTCATCGGTATCCCTCGAGCCGCCGCTTGTGCTCGTTTGCATCGACAAAAAAGCCTCGGGCCACTCATGCCTCGCTGAGGGCTGTAATTTTGCGGTGAATGTGCTGTCTGAAGAGCAGGAACATCTCTCCCGCCGTTTTGCGACGCGTGATGCGGACCGGTTCAGCGAAGTTGCCTACACAGTGCGCGACTCGGGCGTGCCGCTCATTGATGAAGCGATTGCCAAAATTGAATGCCGTGTGGTTCAAGCCTATCCCGGAGGCGATCACACGATCGTAGTCGGAGAGGTTGTGTCCACCGAAGTCGCCGAAGGCAAGCCGCTGGCTTACTTTCGCGGCGGCTACCACACACTCAACCGGTCTTAGAACGCCACTCCGCTTTCACCCCGCTCCAACCGCTGTGTTATCCTTTGGGCGGCTCCCGACTCCGTCATCTCGCGTTATCATCAAGGTGATCGCCGCACTCGCTAAATACAAGATACTTGGGAAACTCGGCCAAGGCGGAATGGGCGAGGTATACCGGGCCGAAGATCCGGCGCTGCTCCGGACCGTCGCAATAAAAGTAATCTCAAAGCGCCAACCTGACGCCGCCACCGTTGAACAACGGTTCCTTCGAGAGGCCCGCTCGGCCTCGGCCGTAAGCCATCCCAATATAGTCACGATCTACGAGATCGGCGAGACCGAAGACTCCGCTTACATCGTGATGGAGTACATCGAGGGCCGGAATATCCGCGAACTAATCTCCACTCACACGCTTCCGGCCAGCAAGATCGTGGGCATCGCTCTCCAGGTGTGCGACGCCCTTCACGAGGCACACTCACGCGGCGTGATCCATCGAGATATCAAACCGGAAAACATCCTGGTAAACGATCGATGGCATGTGAAACTCGTCGACTTCGGACTTGCTAAAGGTGTACCAGCAAAACGAGGCACGGGAGATCCGTTTACCGAAAGCCTGACCGAAGACGGAACTGTAATGGGAACTCTTTCCTATATGTCTCCCGAGCAGCTCCGAGGCGAGCCCCTGGACGAACGCACAGATATTTTCTCGTTTGGCATTGTCCTTTATGAAATGCTCTCCGGCCGTGTTCCGTTCGCCGGCGACAATCCATTTGAGATAGCCGCCTCGATTATTAAAGATCAGGCCAGCACTCTGAAAGATGTTCCGGTCGGTATTCCAACCGCAATGACGCGAGTCCTTTCAACGATGCTCAAGAGGGATCGTGAGCACAGGTACCGCAATTTCTTGCAGGTCAGGACCGATCTCCACAATCTCGGATCCATGTCGATCGATAACGCGACTACCGTGGAGCTTGTAGCTGAAGGCGGACCGACAGCACATAAGTCCGAGCGACGGAGTTTGATCCCTACCGTGCTGGTGCTTCCGCTCGAAACCGTCGGCGATGAAGAAGGAAGTTTCATCGGAGTCGGACTGGCGCACGCGATAACGACGGACCTGGCCAAGATTGGTGGACTTGCGGTGCTGTCCAAATCTGCCGGCGCGGGTCGCATAGGCGAACACGGGCTGGGCGCAAGAGAGCTGGCAAGAGAACTGGGCGCCAACATAATGCTGGAAGGCGAGGTTGTGCGCTCGGGCGGCACGCTTGGGGTAATGGCGCGACTCACGGATGTTGAGACGGGACGAGTTATCTGGGGGTCGCAATATCGAGGGGATGCGGCAGATCTGTTCAGCATTCAGGACGCGGTGTGTGAAAGCGTTGCCGCAGCTCTGCAGCTCAGCGTCTCCGGTGAGGTCCGTACGCAACTTGGGCGCCCCGCTACAAACAACATTGAGGCGTTTGAGCTGTATTCGAAGGGACGAGCTTTTCTAGAGAGAAGAGATGTAGCCGAGAACATCGATTTCGCCGTCGGGGTCTTTCAGGAGGCACTGATCCTGGATCCGGAGTTCGCGCTGGCCCACGCTGGGTTGAGCGAGGCCTATTGGCACAAGTATCAGCTCAGCCGGGACAATCAATGGGTAGAGCCGGCGATTGCCGCCGGAGATCACGCATTGGTGCTCGATCCGACGCAGCCTCGAGTCTATTTGTCGCTTGGGATCATTTATCATGGAACGGGCCGGCTCGATCGGGCAATCGAGCAGTTCAAACGGGCGGCGGATCTATCTCCGGCAAGCGATGAAGCCCAGCAATGGCTGGGCAGGTGTGCGCTGAGGCAGGGTGACATGAAGACGGCGGTCCGTTATCTGGAACGAGCAATCGAATTGCGTCCGGGGTACTGGGAAAACTACAACGCGCTGGGCACGTGCTACTACACGTTTGGACGCTATCGCAACGCCGCGGAGCAATTTCGCAGAGTAATCACTTTTCAGCCGGACAATTACCTCGGATACGACAATCTTGGCGGGATTTACTGCTTGCTCGGCCGATATGGCGAGGCAGCACTGATGCATCGGCGGGCTATACAGATTTATCCGAACCACCGGTCTTATTCGAATCTTGGAACTACATGCTTTTATCTCGGGAAGTATGACGAGTCCGCGGGGGCCTATCGTTCGGCGATAGAGCTCAACCCTCGAGACGATTCGCACCACAGCAACCTTGGCGATGTGCTGCGTAGGCTGGGGCAGTCGGAAGCTGCGCGCTCCGAGTTCGAAATCGCGGGAAATCTGCTGAAGGACCATCTGTTGGTGAATTCCGAAGACGCGGAGGCGCTCGCGCGGCTTGCGGTGGTGGAAGCTAAGCTGGGATCGGCCGGAGAAGCGAACGCGGTAATCTCCAAGGCTCTCGGTTTGGAACAGTACAACACGACGATAATGTATCAGCGAGCGCTCGTGGGAGCGCTTTGCAATGAGCCGGATTCAGCGATGGAATGGCTCGAAAAGGCGCTGTCGTGCGGCTACAGCCGGTCAGAGGCTGAGCGTGACCCGGATCTGGAGTCGCTGAGAGACCGGGAAGACTACAAGGCCTTATTCGCCGGTGGAACCGAAAGCAGGAGTTCTGAGTTCTGAGTTGAGTACGTCAATCTCCTCAGAACTTCAATCTCCAATGATGACGCGCGGATCGAGGTTGCCGCGATCCTCGCCCCTCACTTTGAAGACGATGTTGTATTTATAGGCGCCCATTGCATCCGGCGCAGCTTCCTTTGACTTTACCCTGCACCTGAAATCAAAGTGAGCGATGTCAAAGACATTATCAGTGGGTAAGGTGCCGAACGGGTCCTTCCTCGAAGGATCCCCCTCTTTCACAAAGCCCCCAATGTGGACTAGCGTGTCGTCGCTCGGAGAAGCGAAGTCCACGCACCACTTAATGATCTCGTGACCTCGTTTTGAGATATTGACGGAGTCCGGATCAGCGGCGATTTTAAAGAAGCCAGGACGCGCTGGATCCGGAGTCACTCTAATGGTCACGGTCTTCGGGCTTCCGGGCGTGGACGACGGGGTGACGCCGGTTTTGGCGTGCTTGCACGAGACGGCAAGAAATAGAGCGGTGACGGACACTGCCAGAATTGGCTTGCGCATGTTGGGAGATCCTCCAGTTCCGGAACAGTTGACCCGGTAGGCTGGCCACCAAGGCTGAGTGGCCGCGGAGAAACCGGCGAGTCGGAAAGGGCGCTTCCTGCTTTGCTCAAGAATTGAGCAGCGCGCCCTCTATTGGCTTCCAGCTTCCGAAAACGAGCGGATTGTACGCGAATACAACCTAGCGTGTCTACAGATTCTTGCTCACCAGTGAAGCCAGAAACTCTGAAATCGCATCGTTAAACCTCGACGGCTGCTCCAGATTGGAAAGGTGCCCGGCGCCTTCGATGATCCGAAGCGTCGACCCGCCAATCCCCTTCTCGAGCTCGCGAGCTTCACTGAGCGGCACCAGGGAGTCTTCTTCGCCGAAGATCAAAAGCACGGGAATACCCGGAGTCTCCAGCAGGTCGGTCGAATCTTGTCGGTCAGCCATCGCCCTTTGCGCCGCCGCAATGCCGGCCGGTTGATTGGTATTCATGATTGTTCTAACGCGCTCGACGATATCCGGGCGAGTCGAAAGAGTGGTGCGACCCAGTAGCACCCGCACCATCTCTTGAGTGATTGATTGCGTTCCGTCTCGTTCCGACTGCTCAGCAGATTTCAACCTACGCATCCGGGCTTGTTCAGAGTCGGGCGTCGCCCGAGTGTCGGCAAGGACAAGAGCCCTGACCCTCGCCGGGTAGTTCCGATAGAACGACATCGACACGTAACCGCCCATCGACAGACCTACCAGCACAACACTCGAGATGCCTAGGACGTCCAGCAAACCTTTCACGTCCGCCGCCATGTCATCGACCGAGTACGCAGGCGATGGCAGCTCCGATCCGCCAAAGCCTCGCAGATCGATCGAGACGACTCTGTAGCTGCTCGAAAGCACAGCCATCTGCTCATCCCACATCGCCTGATTGAGTGGAAAGGCGTGGATAAGCAGCAGTACTTGCCCGGTTCCCTCGTCTTTGTAGCTGAATGAAGTCCCGTTTATGTCGACGTTCATCACAGTGCTCCCTCTAATCGCCCGCAGCAGCTTTGCAGCGTATCACAACCTTGCCGCAAGATGCTCCGCACGCGCACGTCGATGAGAAATTGCAAATCTGTTTCTGATGGTAACGTCGAGAGGAAGGACTACTACTCAACAAGTTACGGACAAGTGCCGATCTTTAACAAAATCGCAAGAAAACGGCAAAGTCCTAAATCCCGTGGAAATTACGATACCTTCATCGAGGGCTGGGCCGGGTCATGTGCTTGCCGACTCTCAGGTGCGAGGTGGCTGGTTGATATACTCCCAATCTCGCAACAAAGGCGTCTCTGAGGTCTTGCCCCCAGGAAGGGTGAGAGTCCCTGTCTGTGTGACCTCGGCGGACGTAAGGCAAATAGCCCCGCAGGAGGAATATGATCAGGAGCCCCAAAAACAGTGTCAATCTCGGAGTCCCCTCTCTCGTTGTGTTGTCCGTAATTCTCGGAACGTCTGCAGCTTCTGACGCGTTTGCTCGGCCGGCTTTCGGAGATGAACCAGCCGTCGGAGCAAAAGCGCCGGAGCGATCGGTTGAAGTACCGGGGGCGTTTAAAAATATGGTCAGCGCAACGCCGAACCCAACTTCAAAGGTCGGTGGATCATTACGGCGTCCCATCCAAAAGAGGGACACCGACACCACCAAAATCGACGTAGACGAAAACAAGGGTGTGAGTGGCCATCGGGCAGCCGGCTCGACATCGAAGTCAAAGGTGATTTCGATCCCGCTGAGCATGCTGTCCGCGGACCAACTCCACGAGTTCAATGCAACCGCCTACTGTCTGAGAGGAAAGACCGCATCGGGACATCAGGTCAAACAAGGTATCATCGCCGCTGATCCGCGCGTTTTGCCAATCGGTACGGTCGTCCACATTGAAGCAGGCGAATACACTGGAACGTACACGGTGCTGGACACCGGCGGCGCGATAAAGGGACACCTCATCGACGTTTACGTTCCGACTCAGAAGGAAGCGATGCGATTCGGGCGTCGTCAAGTTCGACTCAGGGTGATTGGCAAGACAGGCGCTCGCCCCGCTCAGGGAGCGAGTTCAAGAGTAAAAGTTCGTTGAGCGGAAGTTCATTGAGGTGTTAGCGGAGCGAGGTTGGCCCCTCCACTTCGTTTTGTGTTTCCTCAATGAGGTACAACGAAGAGGCTCGCGACCGTGAGGTCAGCGAGCCTCTTCTGTTGTTGCTCTTCTTCCCTGCCTAAGGTTAAGACACCCTGTTCACCGCTGAAGGGACGCCGACATGGTCGCTCGCCTGCCAGTCGCAATTGAAAAATAGTCGGTCAAAGCCTCTCTATAACTATCCATCTTGCTCAGCACCGCCTGCGAAGCCGTGCCCCCGTTTTCAAGCACCAGAATGAATGCAACCCTGACTTCCTTTGGCGAGTCATTCACTTCCGGCACCCTCGGTCCTTCTTTGGCAATCACCTGGTCGATCGTGGCTTTCTTTCGATCTGCACTTATCGAAAAGCCCGATACCGGAGACTTCTCCCTCAAAAAGGAAGTCAACTGATCATCCGTGACGACGTAGGCTAGCTCTCCAACCTCGTCTGGGCCGCGCAGCCCCATCAGGTATTGATCAAGCGCCGAAAAATAGTTCGCTGCCGATTCTGAAGTGAAGAACACGCTTGGGGAAGAGCCCGCGCTCCAGGAGTTTCCTTCCATTATCGAACTAAACTCGCCACTCGACCGCGTCCGCGTGTCCAGAAAGAAGCTCCAATGCGACTGCTCGCGACCCAGTAGACTGTCTTTGATGGTCCTTTCGCCGTCGCGTTCAATGTAGCAGAGCCAGCGATGGCCCTGCTCATGACAAACGATACTGATTGCCGAATTGAGACCCGCCATATGCTCTTGCGGGTCGGCGGGCCAGTCCCCGGCATTTCCAATCGTTATTAAAGAAGCGAGGCGCTCGGGACTTCCATAGATCGGGCCTCGGCTAAAGAGCGGGAGCCCGATTCCCTTGATGTCATTCTTTATGTTGAATTCGTGCGCAAGCCCCAACCCATTGTCGTAAGCAAAGTTGGTCCAGACGTAGAGCGAGTCAAAGTCGTCTGGGTGAGCCGTGTAAAACGCCCTGGTCAGCGCGGGAAGATCGAGCCGCTTCTGCTGCGTAAACAGCTCAAATACAGCGCCGGTCTGCGGCTCCGAGGGTGGGTTCGAGAAATTCAACGGCTCAGGCGCATCGATCGACCCCGGCGAAATGCCTACGAGAGCGGCGTGGACGTTAACTGATCCGTAAAGGAGCTCGATCCGTCCGTCGTCGTAGAGAATCACCTGAAAGCTGCTCTTTCCGCTGTAGAGCGGCTGCTGCATCTTCTTCCACGTAAAGACGTGCCTGTCGCTCGAGCGCTTGTAGTAAATGCGCCCTTTGTGACTCGCAATTAAGTCCGCCCACAAAGGAGCGATGCGCGGCAAGTCGGTGGCGAGCGATGAGGGAGAGAGTCTCGCACTGGCATCGCCCTGTCCGAAAGTCAAATAGCCGTTGGTTCCCACGAACACCCGGTCGTAGGTCTGCCCAAAGAACGGTGCGGTAGTCCCCTCCAGCAAGACTTCACAATACCCATTGTCTGAATCCGGAGACTCGCCGTCGACGCCTACGAATCCCGAAAGCCGAGTTCCGATGTCTTCGTCAAGCTCATCATTTGTGATCAAGATTCGATACCCGGAGTCCAGCGGTTCGAACAGCAACGATCTGCGTTGGAGATCGAAGTCGTTGGGAGGCATCACAATCGACCCGTTGTCGACGATGATCGCGGTGTCCCCCAGATCGTTCACCGGAGCAGGCTGGAAATCATGAATCTTATGTAGGCTTCGCAACGAAACATTGCGACGAACTGCGTCTTTATAGAATAGGTGATTGAAAGCCTCGTCGGCCGCTCCGTTTTTATCGTAGCCGCAGTCGCGAGGTTGCTGAGACAAACGACGAGTTTCGGCTCGCATGCGAGCAGCAGCCCGAGCTCGCGGGTAAGGAGCTGCTGCGATCGACAACAGTAGCGAAGCAAGCGCAAGCAGTAATGCAGCAAGCGGAATCGCCCTGAGGTTAAGGCCACGGGTGAGGAAGCGCCGCGTTTTTGGCGATGCGCAGTTTCCGGACATGCTTGCCGCCGCACGGGGTTAGGGAGGGCGCTTGGATTATATGGCAGACCGGAGTGACAAACAACCGTACAGGGTGGCGGCGCATCGCTATAAGCACAGATGTAATTGGAGGTGGCGTGTAAGGGGATCGTAGCGGCGAATTTATCCAAAATTATGTTCTTGACAAACAATGGGGCTTAGAATAAAAGGGCACTACACACAAGCCCCTTCACCAACAGAAGGCTGCTGCGTGGCGAGTCTCGCAGTATCAAGGATATAATAGCGCCGTGAGCGACCTCCGAACTCACGAGCCCGAAATTAATCTGACGAGTAGATGTTTGACAAGGGAGCAAGCGGCACGGTGGACCAGGGAAATCCGCCTTTCGGGCCCGCGGCTGCCTTATTTATGGAGCAAAGACGTGGAAGAGATCCAAGGATCCGAGCAGAATCGAGTTCCTCTTAACCCCGACCTCAAGAGTCCGCGCGCGCAGGAGTTTGAGAGCAAGCTGGGTGCGCTGATTGTTGGTCAGGATCGCGCAGTAAGGCGAATTTCCGGACTGTATCAGATTTATCTCGCGGGGATGCAGAACCCCGGGCGTCCGATCGGCACGATGCTCTTCCTGGGCCCGACAGGCTCGGGAAAGACGCGCGTGGTCGAAGCGGCAGCAGAAGTCCTGTTCGATGACACAAATGCGGTTGTAAAAATTGATTGCGCCGAGTTCCAGCACTCACACGAGATCGCAAAGCTGATCGGCTCGCCACCCGGTTACCTCGGGCATCGCGAGACTGCTCCGATGCTCACCCAGGAAAACCTCGACAAGTATCACAACGATCGAGACAAGCTGACGTTTGTCTTATTCGACGAAATCGAGAAGGCTTCTGACGCACTCTGGCAGCTCCTTCTGGGAATATTAGACAAAGCCACGCTCACACTGGGCGATAACCGCCGGGTAGATTTCTCGAAGTGCATGATCTTTCTGACCTCGAACCTCGGGGCTAAGGAGATGAGCGAGCTTATCACCGGCTCGATCGGTTTCGCGCCAGCGCGCGCAAAAGGCCTGATCGCCGACGATGTGGATCAGAAGATTTATCGCACGGCTTCAGAAGCGGCGAAGCGAAAGTTCTCGCCCGAGTTCATGAACCGGATCGACAAAGTCGTGGTATTCCGGAGTCTCAAAGAGCATCATCTCAAACAAATCCTCGAGCTGGAGCTGCAGCAGGTGCAGACCCGAATAATGAAAGGGACCGGCGAGAAATTTGTTTTCAACTGCACCGACAACGCCAAGCAGTTTTTGCTCGACGAGGGAATCGATTTCAAATACGGCGCGCGACATTTGAAGCGGGCGATCGAGCGATTCCTTGTCTATCCGATCTCGAATCTGGTTGCGACCTCGCAGGTCTCGACCGGAGATCTGGTCGTCATAGATTACGAGTCGGGACTTGGGAAACTGTTATTCACCAAGTCCGAAGGCGGCGCATTGATCGATCCGTATCGCGAAAAGTACGGTGAGATGTTCGATCAGGAAGACGATGGCAACGAGCGTGCGGCGGCAGCCGACGCCGGCGATTCGGGGCTTACTACCGCGCCGCTAAAAGCTATTGAGAAGTAAGCGCAGCTTCGTTAGGATAGGTTCATCCAGGCCCGGCGAGGTAAGGCCCCCGCCGGGCTTGTTGTTGTGCCGCGTTACTGGGTGTCAAAAGTTACCGGCTGTGAGGTTGTCGACTAGCTGTGAGGTTGTCGACTAAAGGATGAGTCACTGAAGGATAGTCACTGAAGGATGGTTGCTGAAGGATGGTTGCTGAAGGATGAGCTGCTGAACGATGACTGCGGTGACTACTGGCGCGGTGCTCTTGTCACTGGGCGCGCAGCTCAAGGCGCTTGCTGAGTGGCTGATGGGGCTGGGCGCGTTTGGCGTTTTCGGCATATCGCTGCTGGACTCCGCGCTGGTTCCGTTGCCGGGCGGTCCGGATGTTGCGGTGATCGTTCTGAGTGCGCGAAGCAAGGCGTTGATGCCGGTGTACGCCTTGTCTGCGGCGGTAGGATCCGCAATCGGTTGCACGATCATGTACCTGATTGCGAGGCGTGCGGGTGCCGCGGCCCTGTCCCGGGTCAGCCCCGAGCGTCGAAGTCGCATCGAGAACCTGCTCGGCCGCTACGACATGCTGGCGGTGGCGGTGCCGGCGGTATTGCCTCCACCGTTTCCGTTTAAGCCGTTTGTTCTGGGCGCCGGCGTGTTCAAATTGAAGACCGTGCGCTTCGTGGTGGCGATACTCCTCGGAAGGACGGCGCGGTTCTTGATTGAAGGCTGGCTGGCAGTGCGCTACGGCGAAGACGCCATGCTGATCATAAGACGGAACGGCGTGTGGGTTGTTATAATAGCGCTTATCGCAGTTCTGTGCTTGTTTGCCCTCAAACTCTTACGTAAGCGGTCTTATCCCGTCGAACCAGCGCACGGGTCACGGCCTCCGGGTTAGAGCCCGTGTCTTCCTGAGACTGCAGTTCTCAGGAAACTGCGCAGGAAAAGGAACTTTTCGCCCGTGTGCCGCGTGTGGTAGCATTACCAACTTGTTTAGGAGTTGCCGTTAGTTCATGAGAAAGCTCGCCTTGTTCCTGGCCGCGTTGGGCCTGGCTCTGCCGGTGCTCGCGCAGTCTCATTCGCCTACCTGCCTCCGCATTATGTCCCTTGATGAAATCGTAAGGAGCTCGATTCTCATCGGCCGCGTTAAGGTGAAAAAGGTAGAAAGAGCCAGGTTCCGCGGGGAGTTCGGCCAGCTCGCCACCCTCACACCGGTGGACGTCATCGACGGCGATTTCACTTTGACAGAAATCAACGTACTCGCGGGTTCAGCAGTTCGTTGCGCGGAGGACTATTACGAGCGCGACCATGAGATGCTTGTTTTCCTCGAGCCTGAGAGCAGTCTCTTTCACACGGTGAACTATCAGTTCGGTGCGTTTATGATTGTGGGGAATCTGGTCAAGAACTGGCGCGAGAAGGACAAGATTTGCGACAAGCCGTACGCCGAGGTGAAGGAGCAGATTCTGCAATCGCTAGTCGTCGTGCGCCGCGCACCTTCGAGGAGTCAGTCTGTTCCCCCGCAAAAGCCTCCCGAAGGAGGCCTGCCCCCCAGACCACCGGAAGGCTAGTCGAGTAGTCTAGTCGACAACCTCCGCCACGCCGCACATCGCCAGCACTAGCAAAGTAAGCCTCTTCAATCCCAGATCCCGCCCAGTCGGCTCATACCATTCAGACAGGCTGTGACAACTCCCTGACATCCCTCCAGCGCCAATCGTGATGGCCGGAATACCGAGCGAAATCGGGATATTTGAATCGGTCGAAGAACAATCCAGCCGCGGATCTATTCCCAAAAGCTTCGAGCACTCCAACGCCGTTTGCACCAGACGCGATCGCGCGGGCGTCTCTCCCGATGGGCGGTGACCTATCTGTTTGATCTCGTAGGTCAGTCGCGTGCCGCTGAGCGCTCTTTGAGAGTCTTCTTCGCGAATCGCCAACTCGACGACCCTGCGCAGATAAGCTTCGAGCTTGTCGATTTCCTCTTCGCTGATAGAGCGTAGATCTACGGTCATCGCGGCGCATTGTGGTATCGCGTTAACCGAACTTCCGCCTTCGATAACTCCGATGTTGTAAGAGGTCCGAGGAGAAAGCGGCGCCGAATAGGCCGAGAAGCGTCCGATAGCGCGGCCAAGTGCGTGAACCGGATTGACTATGCCAAAATCACCCCAGGAGTGGCCTCCAGGGCCGTTGACCGTGACTCTGTAGCGCCTCGATCCAAGCGCTCGGTGGGTGATGCGCTCGGTCCCCGGTCCGTCCAGAGAAATGAAAGCATCCAGCCCGGACGAGAATTCACCCTCGGTAAAGAGATAGCGCGCACCGCGAAGATTGCCTTCGCCTTCCTCACCCACGGTCGCAACGAAATAAATCGTGCCGAGAGTACGAATGTCCCCGGCTTTAAGCGCCGACGCAAGCGCAAGCATTCCTACCAGCCCGCAGGTGTTGTCGCTTATGCCGGGCGCAAGCAGCCGGCGTCCTTCGCGTCTGACTCTGACAGAAGTGCCTTCAGGAAAGACCGTGTCTATGTGGGCAGATACCGCAATTCTCGGTTCGACTCGCTCGCCGGGCCTTTCAGCGATGACGTTGCCTTCCGAATCTATTCGAATCCGCTGCAGCCCGATTTCCTCGAAGCGCGAAGCGATATATTTCGTCCTCGCGTGCTCTTTGAATGGCGGGGCTGGAATCTCGCAGATTCGCACAAGCTCATCGTCCAGACCGCGGTTGATGCTTTGTATCGCTTCGAAGGCCCGCTGCACCTCACGCCCTCGAAACAGACGTTCGTTTGCAGTGCAATGTGAGGCTGTATGTTGAGAGAAGTTTTGGAGGCTGTTTGCCATTCAGATGGAAGGTGCTACGGGCGTTAAATGAGTGCGAGCACCTCTTCGTCGGTCAACACGGAGTTGCTTTGCTTAGCCTTGTTGAAGATTCGCTCTACCAGATCTTCCCTGGGTTCGATGCCGTGGCGCTCGAGCCAGAAGACTATGTTCGATTTTCCGCTCATCGGGCCGATTTCGATTAGCTGCTCGCGCCCAAACATCTTCGCCGGTACGCCTGAATACACGGCATCGGCCAGCCAGTCATCGCCCTTTCGAAACGCCTTGATAACCGCTGAAGCATGAACCCCGGTTGCAGTCCTGAACGCGTCCCTGCCAACGACCGGATATGTTATGGGGATGGGTACTCCGGTGGATTCGCTGGCCAGCTCGCAGTACTTGGTCAACTGGGACAGATCGCGCTCAATGTAACCCATCAGTTGCAGGTTTACCAGCAACTGATCCATCGGCGTGTTTCCCACACGTTCTCCGACTCCCAGTGCGGTGCCGTGCAAGCGGTCGGCTCCGGCTTCAAGCGCGGCGATGGTGTTTATGACACCGAGCCCTCGATCCTGGTGGCCGTGCCAATCGATCTTCACATCCTCTCCGGACTCTTCGACGACCGATTTCACGTGCCGGATCAAAGCTCGCACGCCGTCCGGCGTCGCGTGACCCACGGTATCGCAGACGCAGATTCGCTTTGCTCCTGCTCGGATGGCGACGGTATAGAGGGCCCTGATCGTGTCAGGATGAGCGCGAGTGGTGTCCTCGGTCACGTACATGACCGGCAAGCCATGCGAGGTCGCGAATTCGACCGCGTCCTCGGTTGCGGTCAGCATCATTTCAAGAGACCAGCCTTCGGCGTACTGTCGAATAGGGCTAGACCCGATAAACGTACATGCCTCGATCGGGACGCCGATTTTTTCCGATATGTCGATGATCGGTTGAATGTCAGCCCGAACGGTTCGCGCCGCGCAGTTGGGCCGAATATCGAGTTTGAAATCGGCGATTTCCTTGGCGAGTCTGGTTACATCTGCGACTGCGCGAGGACCCGCGCCGGGAAGACCTATATCGACGCTGTCGATGCCCAGCGAATCCATCAGATGAAGCAGCGCGATCTTCTTCTCAATAGGAGGATCGATAACCGACGGCGATTGCAGACCGTCCCTCAGTGTTTCATCGTCGAGTTCAATGCGGCGCTGCGAAGTCGGCTCGCTGCTGACGCGATTCCAATCGTAAATAAGCTCATCTCGGTTCATTTCAGTTTCCCTTCGGATTAGAGCAAAGCGCGCCAGCGAGCGTCAAGGTAAGGTCGGTTTCGGTCGGCGTCTCAAGTTGATTTTGGCTTAAAAAGCGAGTTTGCAATGTCCCCGCGATGAGCGACTAAGGAGTCGGCTCTCACGCCAAGACCGCAGAGATTTCGGAACGGCGCAAAAGGGTCCGGAGGTTTTCGGCTTTTGCGAACCTTTGCGCTCTTTTCGTGAAACCCGACTTCCCTTAATCGCGGATTGAGGGACAGCCCGATTCTTTCTCGTAGCGCGGTTCATTCAGGCCGAGTCGATCTCCGACGACCGCGAAACTCGCAACGCAGAGATGCTATATTCTCCGGCTGATAATCATGTCAGGATCAAAAGTCGAAAAAGAGCCGCTTGAAACTACACGTGGGACAGATGCAGGACAGCACACCGCTCTCGAATCATTAAAACCGCTGCATTTCATCCTGTTTTTGACGGGACTCTTTGCGCTCAACCTTCTGCTGAGGGCGTTCTATTTCCGGTACGACTTCCTCAACGGAGATGAAGGAGTTCGCGCACTGACTGCTACGAGGCTCCTGGAAGGCGCACGCTTATACGTCGACGTTGTAACCGACAAGCCGCCCGGAGCTACGTTCTTCTATGCGGCGGTCTTTGCGGTCTTCGGCCGCAGCATGAAAGCCTTGCACGTTATAGCGGCGCTTTGGAGTTCGTTGTCCGCAGTGCTGTTGTTCTTCGTCACTCGCAGAGCACTTTCTGTCCGAACCGCCTTGTGCGCAGCGCTTGTGCTGGTTTACTTCAGCACCAATTACTTCAATCAGGACATGATGGCCGCTAACACGGAGCTCCTTTTGTCCGTTCCGTACGTAGCTGCTTTTCTCTTTTATTGGAGAGCGCTTGAACATTCGCGTGGGGACGAGCCGCCAGGTTCAGGATCTATGCTTTTCGGGACTGCCTTCAACTCGATCGCGTCGGGCGTGATGACTGCGTCTGCAATTCTGTTTAAGCAAACCGGCGCGTTCATCCTGATTTTTTTCGTGCTCTATGAAACGATCATCTTGTTCCGGGCCCGGCGGAGCGGTGTTTCAATCGTGCGAGTTGCTGCCGCAGGCATCCGGCGGCTCGGGTACCTCGCAGCGGGTCTTGTGGCAACGCTCGGATTTTTTGCGGGCTGGTTGATAACAAGCGGAGCGGGCGAGGGCTTCTGGCACAACGCGATCATGTTGAACATGTTTTACGTAGAATCAGAATCTTTCCCTAGCTGGTTGATGTTCTTGACCCGTCGCGGCCTAAGCTACGTCCTTTTCAACGCCGCATTGTGGATACCGGCGTCTATTTCCGCGGCCTCCGCGTTGAAGCCCCCTCGCCGCCTCGCCGGTGGAGTCATGGACGAAAGTCGGGAGCCTATCCGCGGAGCTCGCGACAAAGAGTTCCTCGTTGCGGTAACTCTGTGGACTGCGGTTTCGCTGGCTGTTGTGCTGTTGGGAGGCAGGTTCTTCGGACACTATTTCATTCCATCTTTGCCGGGTCTCTCGATTCTTGCGGCGGACCGTCTTCTAAAGTGGACAGATGAGATCAAGAACCGCCGGATCGAAACGAAGCGGGCGTTTGCATTCGGCTCGGTGATTCTGTTGTTTGTGTTCGGCGTCGTGAGATTTCATCATCGGACCGCGATACTGGCGTACGAGACGCTGACCGGTCGATTGACCTATCGGAGCCAGCAATGGGGCATGAGCAAGAGACAGCAAGAAGCCGAGGTGGTGTCTCGGTTCGTGAGTAGTCGCTTAGGTCCGGGCGAGCCACTGTACATCTGGGGCTACGCGCACGACGTCTACTGGAGGACAGGCTGCCGTCCGGCATCTCGCTACCTGACTCCATACTATATTGATGGCCGGTTCCCCGATGCCGAAATCACTTCTGCTCCCCCGCGTGATGTGTTTTGGGATGAGGCTCGCACGCATCTGATTGAAGACCTCTACCGGAACCGCCCGCGCATGATTCTTGAAGTCTACGGCGGCATGCGCGAGTTGCCTTATCCTGAGATCGTCGAGTTCATTCGCAGCAACTACGCTGAGACTGGTCATGCCGGACCGGATCCCTCGAGACCGTTTCGCGTGTTGGAATTGAAGGACGACGTCAAGCAGAACAGGCCGGCCGACTAGATCCTGGCACGAAGCCATTCGTCGATGCCCGGCAACGCTTCTCGCGGGAATACGTGACCTACCGGGTAACTTCTGAATTCGGCGGATCGCGCGCGCCGCTTTAATTTCTCTGAGAAAGTCGACGTCCTCGCAAGCGGATAAAAGTCGTCAGTTTCCCCCGCGATGATCAAGACGTCTGTCGCGCATTCGTGGTACTTGTCCTGATCCCAGTCGCCCGGAATGCCGCCGCATACTGCAACTACTCCGCGCACCATGTCCGGATAGGTGAATGCAAACCGGTAGTTCAATGCTACGGACTGCGAAAACCCGAGAAGAAAGATTCGCTGCTGGTCGATCGCATCTTCAGCAGCCAGCTCCGAGATGATCGATAACAACGTGTCGTGATGCAGCCGTATCGTTTCGTGAGCCTTGTATTGCATCATCCATCCGAAACCGACCCGTTGCGGCACTTCGCCGTTCTCACGAACAAAGAAGGCATTCGGCCCTTGTAAGGAGACTATCGCGAAATCCGTTGAGTTGATTTTCTGCGCGAGCGACATCATCGATTCCTTAGTGCCCTCGTAACCGTGCAACGCTATCAGAAGCGGAAGCCGCCTGCCTGTCGCGTCATCGGGTGTGTACAAATCGTAATACAGAGAGATGGTCTGTTCGGTGGCTCTTTCGGTTTTCAATCGTGATCTTTCCGTCTGGTTTTCTTGGGCGCCGTGTATTGCGATATTATCCGACGTTATGGTTGATGGAAAGTCGTTCAGGTATGTGATCGCGGGCGCGGGAGCGATAGGTGGTACGTTAGCCGCGCTGTTGTCCCGAGCAGGTTCGAAGACCATTTGCATTTCGCGTCCTGCCCTCGTGCGCGTTATGAACACCGGCCTGACCGTCAGGCTCGAAGAAGAGACGATTCAAGTCAAAGTCGACGCGGTCACCGACGCGAGCGATATCAGCCCAAGAGATGAGGACCTGCTTGTACTGACGGCCAAGTCACAGAGCACCGCAACGCTCGTCGACGCTCTTCGGCAAAGATACAACTCGAAAACTCCGATCGTCTGTCTGCAAAACGGCGTGAGCAACGAGGTCACTGCGGCTGGTTCGTTCGAGCGGGTTTATGCCGGACTTGTGTTTTTCAGCGCAACACAGTTGCGGCCCGATGAAGTGCTGGTGCCGCCGGGCAGAAGGATTGCGATCGGCGTCTACCCCGAAGGTGTGGATCAAGCGGTGGAGCAGATGTCTGAAGACTTCAGACGCGCCGGTTTTGATGCAGTGGCATCGCCTTATACGATGGCGATGAAGTACGGCAAGCTGGTGGCGAACCTGAACAACGCAACGCACGCCATCACCGGTTTGTGGTTGGAGCTGGGCGCCGTAGACGATGACATGCGCAGACTGATGGTGGCGGTGCGAGAAGAAGGGCTTCGAGTGCTTGAAGCGGCTGGGATCGCGGTGGAGCCGCCGCCCGGGGAGCCCGCATCGATCAGAATCCTGGAGATGACTCGAAAGATGAAACAGCCAGCCGACCCGGAGGCGAGGAGGCGAGCTCTCGAATTGCCCGAGTCGGATCGCACATACGCTTCGACGTGGCAGGACTTGTATCTGGGCAGGAGGGAGAGCGAGGCCGATCATTTGAATGGTGAGATCGTGCGGCTGGGAAAAAAGTATGGCGTGCCTACGCCCTACAATTCAGCGTTGTTGGAGTTGATCGATCGGATGTTCAGAGAGGGTCAGAAGCCGGGCATCCTATCGCCTGGGGGGCTTCAGAAGCTGATCGAAAGCGGCGGAATTACGGGCAATTTCTGAGGGTTTTGACTACCCCAAACGGTGCCGCTTTCCCCTCCCCCAGCCTTGCGTTGTCTATCCCTTTGAACCACAATATATTGTACTTTTCGATTGACACTGAACAAGGTATAGAGTAACATCCGAAGCCGCTGTGAGGGCGTGAATAGCAGTTTTTAGCTAAAGAAATTTGTTCGGTGGTGCATCCGGCCGGTATCATAACTCGTTGAGCTGAATGACTGAGGTTTGGCTGGAGCGCGTAGCCGGTTTGAAAGCGGGAGCGGAAGATAGAGAGCAGGCGATAGCAGTAGCGGCATTCACACCTCTACTCAGCCAGGTCGCAGGGCGGCCCAGGCTGTAAAGACAAACCAAGTCAGCAGGCAAACAAAGAGTCCCCGACTGTCCCCCGCTGAAGCAGGGAACGCGGGTTAGTCTCTCTTCAAAACCCGTGACGCATTCGCTATGATGCCGTGCGCTGCGGAGTCTGAGATTGAACAAACAACTATAAATGAAATAACGAGCAAGGAGACCCGAGCATGTCGACGCGATCCATCGGCGGAGTACGAAAATCGAACGGCCAGACTTCGGTCGACGATCCGATGTCCGTAGTGCCGCGAGCAGACGTCCGCAGTCCAATCCTCACCGAAAAAAACCAACTCAACGAGCTGGGTCAGAAAATCTTCCTGGACCGATACGCCCTTAAGGACATGCTCAAACGGACGCTTACCGTCGGTGATACGGTGATCGTCTGCGTCGATACAAAAAGCGGGCAGCGCGAGATCGGCCTGATCATAGAGATGGACGAGACCGGTGCGGGCGGCGCCGGCCGAGTCACGGTGCAGCTCCGAGACGAGTCGACGGTCGATTGCCTCATAGAGCACGTTTCAAAACCGATTGAGACCGACCCCGAACAAATGATGGAGCGCGTAGCTCGAGGGATCGCGGCCGTAGAAGGCGAGCACGCCGACGAGTGGTATCAGAATTTTCGCTGGCTGCTGAACGGGTGGAAGTTTGTTCCTGCCGGACGAATCCTTACCGCAGCAGGCACCGATCAGCAATTGACCTTTTATAATTGCTACGTCGTGCCTTCTCCGAAGGACTCGAGAAAAGGAATCGTAGACACGCTGTCGCAAATGATGGAGATCATGTCGCGAGGCGGCGGAGTCGGCATCAACGTCAGCAGCCTAAGGCCGCGACACTCGTACGTTAAGGGTGTGAACGGACGCTCATCGGGTTCGGTGTCGTGGGGTGCGTTGTATTCGTTCGTGACCGGGTTGATAGAGCAGGGCGGTTCTCGCCGCGGCGCGTTGATGTTGATACTCAACTGCTGGCATCCGGACGTGCTGGAGTTTATCGGCTCCAAGCGTGAGATGGGCAAGATCACCAACGCGAATATCTCCGTCGGGATCACCGACAAGTTCATGGATGCGGTGCACGCCAACGCCGACTGGGACCTGGTCTTTGCCGATTCCTCGGATCCCGACTACGAAGCGATGTGGGATGGCAATCTGGACAAGTGGCTTGCTGCCGGAAAGAAAGTCATCACCTATCGTACAGTCAAGGCGCGCGAGATCTGGGATGCGATCATCGAGTCGGCGTGGACATCGGCCGAGCCGGGAGTGTTCTTCATCGAACGGGCAAACAAGAATTCAAACTCCTGGTACTACGATTCGGGTTACCTGGGCTGCACCAATCCGTGCGGTGAACAGCCTCTGCCGGGATTTGGAGTTTGCAATCTCGGCGCGGTGAATCTGTCCAAGTTTGTCAGCGACGGGGAAGTCGCATGGCAGGACCTGGGCAAGGCAGTGAGATACGCGGTCCGTTTTCTGGACAACGTGATCGATGCGACACCGTACTTCTTCGATCAGAACTACGCGCAGCAGAAAGCAGAGAGACGCGTGGGCCTCAACACGATGGGTCTTGCGGAGATGCTGATCCGGCTGGGCATTCGCTACGGGTCTGAGGAATCAGTCCAATTCATCGATCGGCTCTACCGATTTATTTCGCACGAAGCGTATCAAGCTTCGGCCGACATCGCGGCAGAGAAGGGGCCGTTCCCGATGTTTGAGGCCGACAAGTATCTCGCCTCGGGGTACATGGAAAGGATGCCCGACGATGTACGTGAGGCGGTGCGCGAAAAGGGCGTGCGCAACGTCACGTTGTTGACTCAAGCTCCAAACGGGACGATAGGCACGATGGTTGGTACCTCGACTGGAATCGAGCCGTTCTACTTCTGGAGTTACCTGCGAAAGTCGAGGCTTGGCAAGCACGAAGAACGGGTGGCGGTTCTGGATGAGTGGCAAAAAGCCCATCCCGGCGAGCCGACGCCCAACTATTTCGTCACCGCGATGGACCTCACCCCTGAGGAGCACGTGAAAGTGCAGGCCGCGATTCAAAGGTGGGTGGATTCTTCGATCTCCAAGACCTGCAACCTGCCGGCGAACTACACGGTCGAGCAAACACGCGAGATCTATGAGTTGCTGTACAGGCTGGGCTGCAAGGGTGGAACGATTTACCGCGACGGCTCGCGCGACGTGCAGGTGCTCAATCTCAAAGAAGAGGACAAGAAGCCCGAAGCGAAACAAACGTCGCAGGCTGCGGTGCCTGCTATCGCTGCACCTCCCGCGGTTTCGGCAGCGCCGGTACCGGAGTCGGAGGCTGAAGCCGAATCCACGCAACTTGTTCAGGGCGACTCTGGATGGCAACCAAAGGTCAGACCGCGACCGTACAAGCGGCGCGGCTATACGGTCAGCAAGGCGACGCCGTCGGGAACCGCGCACGTTACGATGAACGAGGACGAGGAGGGACATCCTTTTGAAGTCTTCCTTGAAATCGGCAAAGCAGGTTCAGACATCAAGGCGATGGCCGAGGCGATGGGCCGGTTGATGTCGCTGATACTGAGGATGGCTTCTCCGGTTTCTCCGCTCGAACGGGTCCGCGAGATCGTAAAACAAATCACTGGGATCGGAGGAGCGCGGTCCTACGGGTTTGGCAAACGCAGAGTCCTGTCGTTGCCTGACGCCGTTGGGCAGGCGCTTGCCGAGAATTACTTGAACGTGAGCTACGGAAACGAAGAGGCGGGTCAGGGAGCCGAGATGGGAATTGAGAGCGGCCCTTTGACAATGCCGGCATCGCCGGCGCTTACAGTTGGTAACGGCCCGATTGGAACTAAGGCGAAGGCGGAGCCCATGACCGCGACATCTGCGGATTTGTGTCCGAACTGCGGGGACTCGACTTTCGTCCGGGTCGAGGGCTGTCAGAACTGTTACGCGTGCGGCTATTCTGAGTGCTAGAGATACAGTTGCCGCTTCTCTCAGGCAAACTGCCGGCGGGTGTTGCGCCCTTGAATCGAATCAAAGCAACACCCGCCGTTTTTTCTAGTTCTGTTTTTTGAGAGCCTCGGCTCACTGAGCAGTTGGCTCTGTTCCCACAATGCGAAATCAACAAGTCGGGTTTCACCGAAAGGCGCAAAGCGCGCAAAGCTTCGCAGAGAGCCGAGACGACTTGCGGGTCGGCATGCTTAGGCTTACGCAACCAGTCTACGACATCTCTGGTGTGTTCCGTGGATAGGTTTTTCGAATCTGGTCTTGAACGTGCTGACGATCGGTGTCGTTGGTGATTGCGGCAAGTTTCTTGCGCAGCCTCCGTCTTTTTTCCTGACGATGACGCCGCCGTTTGATTTCTCGATTACGTTCTCTCATTCCCGCCTCTGATTTCAATACTGTTGATTTGCCAATCGGTCCGGGCTCCTGCGAAGCTAGAGCCTTGTCACGATCAGCGTTGATAAGAGCGAAGCCGCGATTCTAGCCGCTGGAAGAATCAAACGTCAAATACTCTTCCGAGACCAGAAGCCCTTGACTCTTCCAGGCATTGTATTGTACAAATCTTATATAAGAAATGTACAAGCGCAGCAAAAATCGATTTCAGTAAGCAGGCGCAAGCAGGCGGTAGGCGGGTAATTCAGCAGGCAATGGTCGCAGCGGGAGCTCTATGGCATCGGAAAAGAACGACAAGAGAAGAGTCAGGACTTTTTCTGCCAGCGATAAGGACGTCGCAATGCTGGAAGCCGTCGCTCGCTACCACGGGCTCAACAAAAGTGCCGCCATCGTCAGCTTGATAAAGAAAGAATTCTGGAGAGTCTTCCCCGCGGGCACTGATCGAGTAAAGCCCGATAGGGGCGCAAAGGTGGAATCAAAATGACTATGCAACTTCCTGTTCTCGCTGTTTCATCGTCTACAAGCGCGATCGAGGAGGCGCCCGACAAAGCTGCAGAGTTGGCGTTCGCGCCGCCGAGCCGCACGTCGGCTGCCTCCGTTCTGTCCCGCGCATCGACAGCCGGCGTGGCAACGGGCGCCGCGGTCCAGGCTCAAACTGAAGACGCTCGTCGTGCTGAACTGATGGATGAAATCCGGGCGCTAGCCCGGCAAAGAAACGCAATGATATTAGCTCATAACTATCAGGTGCCTGACGTTCAGGACGTTGCCGACGTGACTGGGGATAGTCTGGGGCTCTCGCTCGAAGCGCAAAAGACCGATGCAGAGTTGATCGTCTTTTGCGGCGTCCACTTCATGGCGGAATCCGCGAAGATTCTGAATCCCGAAAAGCGAGTTCTGCTGCCAAATCTCTCGGCTGGTTGTTCGCTGGCTGATTCGATCACGCCGGAGAGCCTGCAGGAGTGGAAGGACCGATATCCCGATCACACGGTGGTGACTTATGTAAACTCGTCTGCGGACGTAAAGGCGATGAGCGACATCTGTTGCACCTCGGCCAACGCGGTGTCGGTGATTCGGAGTCTGGCCAGCGACAAAGTTCTGTTCACGCCTGATCGAAATCTGGGCAACTGGGTTAAGAAGCAGGTGCCCGAAAAAAACGTCGTAGTCTACGACGGTGTTTGTCCCACTCACGACGTATTGCGAGGGGCGAACGTAGGCAAGGCTCAGCAAGCCTTTCCCGACGCGGTGGTGATAGCGCATCCCGAGTGTCGCGAAGACGTGATAGCCATGGCCGACGAGGTCTGCTCCACTACTGCTATGCTCGATCGAGTGGCGCGCCACCCCGAGGCAAAGACCTTCATAGTCGCGACCGAAAGCGGGATTGTCCACCAGATGAGAAAGCGTTATCCCGACCGCGAGTTCATCGTAGCCGACGGTTGCATAGGGTGCAGGCTGCATTGCCCTTATATGAAAATGATCTCGCTCGAAAGCGTCCGCAGATCTCTTCTGGAGGACAAGTTTGAGATAACGGTGGAGCCGGACGTGTTGAGAGATGCCAGGCTTGCGCTTGAAAGAATGCTTCAGGTTCCTCGCGACAATTGACCGCGCGAGTCGGCCGGAATATGCTGACCGTGTCGGCGCTGGGTTTGAGTAGGCACTGCTGCCAGGAACGATGAAAGAATTACAGACTTTCCGCCTGTGCGGCCAGTCATAACACCGAAAATGTCTCTCAGGTTGCGCATCTTAATTGTGGCCATGCTCGGGTTGGCGCTCGTATCGAGCGCTTGTCCGGTATTTGCCCAGAACCCTAACCGTGTGAACCAGGGCCAGAACCCTAACCGTTTGAACCCACAGTTTGGGCGTAGAAACAAGCCACCCGTCCGGCCGATGCCGAACGACGCCCACATGGGGCAGGCAAGGCCAAAGCTGAATCCCGCCCAGCGTCAGCAGCTTCAGCAGCGGCTGATGCGGGCCATTGGGCTGAGCCCGGAGCAGCACGATCGGATTCAGCAGATTCGACGCGATCACGAGGAAGAGCGGATCTCTGCGGGCCGGAGGCTGCGCGAGGCGCGGAGGAATCTGGATCGGGCGATCATGAACGAGAACTACAACGAGTCGGCGGTTCGGAAAGCGACTGACGAGTTGGCCGCGGCTCAGAGTGACAAGATCAAGCTCGAATCCCGAATACGGTCTGAGATCAGAGGCGTGCTCACTCCCGACCAGGTCAATCGTTTTCACCAGCTCGAGCGCGAGCTGCGGCGCGAGATGCGCGAGCAGAACGAACAACAGCAGCGCGAGCGCGATGGGGACGAACTGGATCTTCTGGAGATATCAAACAAGAACTGAACTTCACATCGCTAACGCCGCCGGCTCGGACTGAACGGCTCTGCTGGACACCCGACATTCCCATTCATTAGAATCTGTCTTTAATAAATCTATCCGCGAGATCTCAAGAAACAAGAAACCGGAGGAATGATGTCGGATAACGAGATAACCTATCACGCCGTCGAAAAAGACGGCGTTGTGACCGCGATCTGGGAGATGCAGGGTCGAAAGCACCTTCGCACAATTGACCCTCGCAGCGAAGAAGGCCACCGGATCCTGGGTTCGCACACGATAGAAGAGAGTGACCAGCAGCCACAAGCTCAGGCTGCC
>DATFXM010000130.1:0-8187 GCA_035315885.1 Blastocatellia bacterium | reverse complement strand
ATTTCCAACCCCGAAGGGGTTGCGTCGTCCAGCCCAGGGTTGCCGTCCGCGGCTACCCTGGGTCCATCGATCAAAAGATTTCCAACCCCGAAGGGGTTGCGTCGTCCAGCCCAGGGTTGCCGTCCGCGGCTACCCTGGGTCCATCGATCAAAAGATTTCCAACCCCGAAGGGGTTGCGTCGTCCAGCCCAGGGTTGCCGTCCGCGGCTACCCTGGGTAAGCCCGCAAAAGGGTCCCAACCCCGAAGGGGTTGCGTCGTCCAGCCCAGGGTTGCCGTCCGCGGCTACCCTGGGTAAGCCCGCAAAAAGGTTCCCAACCCCGAAGGGGTTGCGTCGTCCAGCCCAGGGTTGCCGTCCGCGGCTACCCTGGGTAAAGCCCGCAAAAGGGTCCCAACCCCGAAGGGGTTGGTACTCAGAACCCCGCAGGTGCTTCCGATACAACACCGAACGCTTTCTCCAAGGTCACTCCCACTTGTCCGAGCAAACCGTCGTCAAATAGCCTGCCCAGTATCGTGATCCCGTGCGGCACCCGACGCGGCGGATTGAACTTAGGCAATGGATTCTCGGGATCCGGCGCCCAGTCGCTTCGCGCTTCCGACACCTCGACAAATCCCGCCCGCAACGTGAGCGACGGATGTCCGGTGAAGTTGGTGATCGTCAACTGCTCGTCTCGCAACGATGGCACTATCAGCAAATCCACGTCCCTGAAAATGCGTGCCATCTCCATAGCCACCTTTCGCCGCAATCGGTCCGCCTGTACAAAGTCCACCGCAGATAAGAACCTCGACTGACGAAACAGGTTTGGCCACGCATCCTTGACTTGCACCCGGAGTGTCGCCATCTGATTGTTGAGCGTGAGCTCCTCGAACGATGCCGCGCCCTCAGCAAACAAAACCGGCATAAGCGAGCTGTAAGGCCAGTCGGGAAGCGACACTTCCTTCAACTCCATTTTCAGGCTCTTCATTTTATCCATCGCCGCGCGGTCCACATCCGTCGCAGGACTTTCCTTCATCCACTGAGCGATGTAGCCAACCTTCAATCCTGCAACCGGCGCCGCGGCATCGAAGTCGAGGCGGCTCGGAACACTCCACGCATCGCCCGGGTCTGGACCGGTGATGGCTTTGAGCACCAGCATCGCGTCTTCGACAGTCCGGGACATCGGGCCCAGCTTGTCCAGCGACCAGCAAAGAGTCATCGCGCCGGTTCGCGGTACGCGGCCGAACGTCGGTCGCAGGCCGGTCACTCCGCATCGCATCGCGGGGCTCACGATACTTCCACCGGTCTCACTGCCGATCGAAAATCCAACCAGCGCGGCAGCGGTCGCCGCTCCTGGCCCGGCGCTCGATCCCGATGCGCCTTCCTCGAGAAGCCACGGGTTCATCGTCTGACCGCCAAACCAAATATCGTTCAGCGCGAGTGCCCCGAGCGAAAGCTTCGCCAACAGGACAGCGCCTGCGTCGGTCAGCCTCCGCACTACTGCAGAGTCCGCAGACGGGACGCGGTTGCGGAACGGCTCAGCGCCATACGTCGTGGGAATGTCCTTGGTGTCGAGCAGATCTTTTACGCCGTAAGGAATGCCGTGCAGAGGACCGCGATACTTGCCGGAAGCTATTTCAGCATCGGCCGCTTTCGCCTGCGCAAGAGCATGATCCCTGGTAAGAGTGATGATCGAGCGGATCTTTGGATCTAATCGCTCGATGCGGTTCAAATAGATGTTCGTTAGTCGTTCCGAGGTGAGCTGGCGAGACTCGATCCACCTCGAGAGCCTTGTCACCGGCGCAAACGCGATTGCGTCGTCCGACGAGGGCAACGGCGCTCCGTCGGAGTTTGATCGCACAAACCGATCCGATAACGAAGGCAAGGGCACGCCCGGCAGCGCCGGGTTCCAGAGTGTGGCCGGTGCGTCAACCGCATCTATTGTTACTTTTCGTGGGCCTGTCCGGCGTTCGAGGTACGGGGCCAGCGACTGACGCCACGAGTCCGCGGCCTGCTGTCGCTCCGCGGGTGTCAGCGTGACCTGCATGAGCTTTTCCGCTTCGGCAAAAGTGGCAGGTGTCACCGGCGGCCCCGACCCGGGTCCCGTACCGAAAGTAGGAGGTGCTCCCGCGGTAGAGGAAGTCGCTTGCGAGTTAGTGGACTGCGCGTCGTTGCGACAAGCGCTGGCCGCTACGAGCACGCCAAGTGGCGCTCGAAGGAGGAATTGTCTGCGAGTATTCATAGGATGGGAAAGCTACTCTGACTTTCTCGATGCGGCAAGCGAGTGAGGGGACGAGGCGAAAGGGCGAATTGGCAAAGGGGCGACGCGGTGAGGCGGAGACGAGTGACGCGGTGAGGCGGAGACGAGTGACGCGGTGCCGCGACTGCGCACCGTTGCGCTCTTCCAAGTCAATTCGCACTGCATCATCGCGTGCTCCTCACCGCGTCTCCGCGTCGCCCCTTCGCCCTTTCGCGCCTTCCCCTCATCTCCTCACCTAATCACTCATACCTGAGTGCGATCATTGGGTCGACGTGGGCTGCTCTTCGAGCGGGTAGATAACACGCGATCAATGTCACCGCGATCAGTAACAACGCGAGCGCACCAAACGTTGCCGGGTCGGTAGGTTCTACTTCGTACAGCATACCCGACATCAAGCGCGTTAGCGCGAACGCTCCCACCAGGCCCAACGCGACTCCGGCAAGAGAAAGCCTTAACCCCTGTCCTGCGATCATCCAAATAACTTCGCGGGATCCGGCTCCCAGAGCGGTTCTTATGCCAATCTCCTGCGTCCGGCGCGATACCCAGTAACTCATCACGCCGTAAACGCCAACCGTCGCGAGCAACAACGCTACGATCGCAAATCCCCCAAGCAAAAACATCGAGAGTCTAGGCTGCCAGACCTCATCCGCTATGACTTTCTCCATCGTGGTCACTTCCGATATCGGTGCATTAGGCTCTACAGCCCATATCTCTCGACGCGCGGATGCGGCGATCCGCATAGGATCAGAATCCGTTCGCATCACCAAAGTCAGATAAGAATAATGAGGCGCAGGATCGGAAAGATATCTCTGAGATTGATAGTAGGCGACGTAGACTTCAAACCTCGCGTCTTCGGCCCAATCCTCCTGCTTGACCTCCTTCACTATACCCACAATCGAAATCCACGGAGCGTTCGACTCCGCTGCTGCAAGCTTGATGCGTTTCCCCACCGCATCTTCTCCCGGCCAGTAGCGACGAGCCATGACCTCATTGATGATGATCGACGTCTGAGCCTGCAGATTGTCGCGGTCATCAAAGTCGCGTCCCGAAAGCAGCGGGATTCCCATCGTCTCGAAATACTTCGGATGAACGAAACGGAACGTCGTGCTGGGACTCTGACCCGGCGGCGGTGCAGGTTGGCCTTCGACCGCAAACGGAGTTCCCCACCGGTCGCCACTAAGCGGGAGATGGTTGATCGCGCTGGCAGACTTTACGCCGGGGAGCGACTGCGTTCGTGCGACTATCTCGCGGAAGAACTCGCCTCGCTTAGCCGAGTGAGCCGTCCCCGCGACTGACACTTTCATCGTCAGCAGGTTCTGCGCGTTGAATCCGGGATCGATTGATTGAAGTCTCATAAAGCTTCGAGTCAGCAACCCCGCGCCTACGAGAAGCACCATAGCGAGGGCTATCTCGACTATGACCAGGCCGCTCCGCACAGTTCGACCACGCGCGTCGCCTGCCTGGTTCTTTCCGCCGGCCTTCAATGATTCGGTCAAGTCGGTCTTCGAAGACTGGAGCGAAGGAACAAGTCCAAAAGCAACGCTCGTCACAACGGACAAGAGCACCGTGAAGCCCAGCACGCTTGCATCGATGCCAATTCCCTGCTGGCGAGGGAGCGCATCTGGAGGCAGACCCGCAACGAGCAATTGCACGGTCAACAGCGCGAGTGCGACGCCGATGACACCGCCGGTGATCGCCAGCAGCAGGCTTTCAGTGAGCAGTTGCCGGATGATTCGCAATCGAGTAGCACCAAGCGCGCAGCGCAGGGCTATCTCTCTTTGTCTGGCTGAGGCTCGCGCCAACAGAAGGTTCGCGACGTTTGCGCAGGCGATCATCAGCACGAACGCAACTGCACCTAGCAGAAGAAGGAGAGTCGAACGTACTTTGCCGACGACCCTGTCGTGGAGCGGCGCGACAGTGACTCCCATTCCGGTGTTTGTGTCTGGATGAGCCTCGGCAATGCGAGCGGCAATCGCACTCATCTCGGCCTGTGCTTTTGTCACGTCGGAGCTTGTTTTCAACCGCGCGAACACGCGAAGGAATCGAGCATATCGATGCTGATCCGCTCCCTCCAGCTTGAGCGGTGTCCACAACTCGACTCTTGTAGCCCAGAAAAATGGAAACTGAAACGACGGCGGCATCACTCCGATGACTGTGTAGCTTTGTCCATCAAGCGTCAGCGTCTGCCCTATCACCGATGAGTCACCGCCGAATCGTCGTTTCCACAACTGATCGCTCAACACCACCACTGGCTCGGCGCTCTTGCGATCTTCTTCCTCGGTGAAGGCGCGACCTGCAGCGGCCTGACAACCAAGCATGTCAAACAAATTGCCGGTCACCTGCAGCCCGCGAATCTGTTCAGGCTCTTCGCGGCTGGTCATATTCGGCGACCACAACGAGGCTGCCGCCATCTGTTCGAACACCGTGTTCTGGTCACGCCAATCATTGAAATCCGCCGGAGACACCGGCTTGGTTCCATCATGCAGGGCGGTGACTATGCGATCAGGATCGCTGTAGGGCAGGGGTCGCAGAAGCACTGCATAAACGACGCTGAAAATAGCGGTATTCGCGCCGATCCCCAAGGCAAGCGTTATGATCGCCACAACCGCGAACGAAGGCCTCTTCAGAAGCTGTCTTGCGGCATATCTTAGATCGTTCATGGCTAGTCTCGCATTAAGATGTTGTGGATTCCATTCACAGAATTCGCCTGGAGCGGCTCACCCGAAGGCCTGCTGCGAAGAAAGCGTCCGCTCAGTTGGTCTCAGAGTACAACCCCTCTAACTTCATTCCAGGGTCCACGCCTGCGACGTTAGCGCGGTGGCCCTGCCTTCACATTCGTCCGTTAACATTGTGAAAGACAGTTTCTTCCCTTCCAACTTCCATTTGTACTTGCCGGCTTTGTCAGCTCCGCAGGACATCGCCCCGCTCTTATCCGTCAGCTCCAGTTCGTCTCCTTTAACCTTGTACGTTCCTTCCACCAGTAGCTCGCCGTTTCTGCTGACAGTGACCTTTCCACCTTCTTCGTATTTGATTGACCATTTCACATCCCCTGATGTGGCAGAATAAACGCCTGTCTTAAACGCCTGAGCGCTGACCTCAGTCGTCAAAGCAAGAAGCAGAATCAGCAGCCACGCCGCTTTGAGTAGTGATTCGCATTTCCGTTTCATGATGATCCCCTCAACATTAGAAGTCTGTATCGTTAGTCATTGCGGACCCAGGCCCATTCTATTCACCAATGCCTGGAATCGCGAGTCTCGGCGAAGACTGTCAACGCGCGGGTCAACTTTCAGCATCATTGTTATCTCGTCCCGATCATTGTAGGCCTCTTTTCAAGCCAATCGAACGCCTGGTCAATTCCGCCAAGCGCTGATGAATGCACAGTGTGGCAATCAAGTACGGTGAGTAGTGCTCAACCCTTTTGATCTCCTTCAACAAGACACAATGGTAGCGGTAAATCGGGTTCGATTGGCTGGCGGTAGATCCCTGGCAACGCTCGTCTCAATGGGATCGCTGTCTCTCCGGACGGCACGAAAATGTGGGTCACGATTGACGGCCAGTTAATCTTGAAGCAGCGTGACGAGTGCGATAACCTCGATCTTCAAGAGATAAGACAATGCATGTTTTCTTGAAGTGTCCGTCACGGACTCTCGCAGTGGGAGTCGCCGCGCTTTACTTCGTATCCGTAGTCATTTCAGTTCAGGCTGTAGATCAACCGCAAGCCGATAGTCAGGCGGATTCTAAAGCGTTTCGTCCGCCCGTGAAGTTCACCGGAGACGGCGATCATCGAAACATGATGGAACAGCTTGGAATCAGGGCGCTGCGACCGGGAGCGGATCCAAAGAATCAGACAACCTTCGATGAGGCCCAGGCCAATAAATATCCGCTGCCGGCTCTGATGACGATGAACAATGGCTCCAAGGTCACGAGCATCCGGCAATGGAAGTCTCGCCGCGCCGAAATTCAGGAGGCCTTCGAGCGCGAGGTCTACGGCCGTATACCCAACAACGTTCCAAAGGTGACGTGGAAGGTCGCAGAGGTAAGCCAGGGAGAGGTCGCGGCTACAAAGACGATTACCAAATCTTTAGTGGGTCACGTAGACAATTCGACTTACCCATTGATCACCGTAGATATCCTCGCGAACCTCACCACTCCGGCCGGTGCGAGCTGGCCGGTGCCTGTCATGGTCGAATTCAGTTTCGCTTTCGGTCGGGGTCCAGCAGTGCGCAAGTGGCAGGAGCAAGTCATCGAAAAAGGATGGGGCTACGCGACTATCAGCCCGGCGAGCATTCAGGCTGACGGTCCCGCTTTGACCTCAGGCATCATCGGGCTGACGAATAAGGGACAACCTCGCAAGCCTGACGATTGGGGTGCGCTGCGTGCGTGGCAATGGGGCGTGAGCCGATTGTTGGACTACTTGGAAACCGACAAAGCGGTTGATTCGAAACAAGTCGGAATCGAAGGCCTGTCGCGTTACGGCAAGGCGGCGCTGGTGACCGAAGCGTTCGAGCCGCGAATCGCCGTCGGGTTAATCGGTTCGTCGGGCGAAGGTGGCGCGAAGCTGCATCGTCACATCTTCGGGGAGACTGTCGAGAACCTGACGGGCGGCGAATACTATTGGATGGCGGGCAACTTCATGAAGTACGGGGCCTCCGATGCGGCGTTCGGGCCGAAGAACGCCGGAGACATTCCAGTCGACTCGCATCAACTGATCGCGATGTGCGCGCCGAGGCCTTGCTTCATCAGCTACGGCACGGCTGAAGGCGGTGACCCGCAATGGGTCGACGCACGAGGCAGTTTCATGGCGGCCGTAGCTGCGGGTCCGGCCTACAAGCTATTTGGAAAGAGAGATCTCGGAACCCCCGGCAACTATCTGACCGACTCGATGCCTCCCGTAAACCAACTGATCGGTGGAGAGCTGGCCTGGCGGCAACACTCCGGAGGACACAGCGTCGCTGAAAACTGGCCCGCCTTTCTTGAATGGGCCAGCCAGTTCATGAAACCTCACACACCCGCACGCAAGTCGCCGAAGGGATGAGATACAGTCCGTTTTGCGAGTCGATATTCATCGATTGTCCCTTCCATGATGTTCGTCACTAACAATCGCTGTCCACCGGCAGGAGGGTTCTTTCCCCTGGATTTTATCGTCGCGTGTTGCAGAGATCTAAAAGAAGAAATAAACCGACCGCTGCCGCACCCGAGACCGCGCAGCGGGCGATAGAATGGTATCCCCGGTGAGTCCGCGAACCGGGGGCAGTGATTAAGCTCATTGGGCCGGGTGACCCGAACGCCTCACGTCTGTTGGGACGCTGTGGACGACGAACCCCGGTTCGCGGACTCACCGGGGAATAGCGTTCTGTCGCCCGCTGCGCGGGCTCGTATCCTTTCTTACGCCTCACCCCCGGTTCGCGGACTCACCGGGGGCTACATCCTGGTCGCCCGCCGCGCGGGCTCGTATCCTTTCTTTATGTCTCACCCCCGGTTCGCGGACTCACCGGGGGATAGCGTTCTGTCGCCCGCTGCGCGGGCTCGTATCCTTTCTTATGCCTCACCCCCGGTTCGCGGACTCACCGGGGGCTACATCCTGGTCGCCCGCCGCGCGGGCTCGGACGGTTCGGAGCCTGGCCCTTATTTGCTTGCACTCGGGTAGGTGCGATGATGCGATGCTGGTGACGAAGCAAACTCCGCTGAACGACGCGTCCGCTCAAGACTCCCAATGAAATGTTTCTCGACGATTGTCTTACCAATGCGGCAGCAGCAACAGCAGATCGAAGACTCAAGCTCAGAACTCAGAACTTTCCATTTTGACACTGGTGCGCTGGCGAGTATTCTAGGCGTGGCCGGTGTATCAATATGAGGAATGTCCATAGATCCCCGAACGCGTTCTGCCGTCCGATTCCGGTCACACCGTCTTCACCCGATCATGCGGCTCGTCTCTCAAAGAAGAAGATGAGCG
>DATFXM010000129.1:0-31508 GCA_035315885.1 Blastocatellia bacterium | reverse complement strand
CATCGGGCGTTTACTTGCGCGCCCGCCGGCAACAGAACCGCCAGAAGCGCGAAAATCGTGGCGGTCGCAGTTTGCATAATCGTCAACAAGTCCCGATTCATTTCGGCGAGGGCTTCTGCAACCTCCAACCGCATTCGTTCTTTGCTTCGACGAATCGTAGCGGATGCCACCAGCGCCTTTATTAGCTCGAACAGAACACACAAAACCGCACCTACGATGATCGGAAACAGAATGCCTAGCGGCGTCTTGGTAGCCCACTGATCAGCTTCACCTCTGGCGTTCCAGTGAACCGGCCAACTTTCAGGAAAGCTGTCCAACTTCAGCCACAACACTACGCCGGCAACCAAGAGCACTACGTATGGCGTCCAACCAGATATGCTCTTTATAGGCAGGCGGTCGTTGAAAGACATACTCCGATCATTCTCCAGCATCAGATCACACGCGTCGGGATTCCAGAAATTTTGACGGCTCTCAACGACGCAAAACGGCTTGCGAACCTGACGCCTCATAAAACAGTCCGGGGTTGCGCTTTCGTCGCCAGATAAAACCATCGAGCACATAGTGGACGATTTGGGGCAGGGCAAGCAGCGGAACGAGCAAAAGCTTCAAGCCGCCGACTTCCCAAGGCGAACCGAAAAACCAACTGCGGTCGTGCCACACTCCGCGGTCCCAAAGTAATTCCTCCACGTACGCAACAAGCCAGATCGAAGCCAGAAACAGATAAGGACCCCGCGCAAACAATCTCAAAGCGCGAGTGCTTGTTTCGGCCACGCGCCTTCGGCCATACCAGTAGATCAGCGCCATATAAGGCACACCATGGATGACTACATTAGTCACCGTGAACGCATAGTCCGAGTTGAAATGGACTATCCCCAGGTACCAGCAAAGAGCGGTAGTCCCCACAACAATGTCCTTGCCCGGATTGGCTTCACGCTTAAGCAGTAACCGGTAAAGCGAGCGCACCGCGTACGCAGACAGCGCCAGCCAGTAAACCGGAGCTGCAACCTCAGCGATCAACGCCGGTATGGGTGTGAAGTCTCGCGCAAGGAACCACCAGAAACGACGCGGAAGGTGTGCGTGCCAATAAATCAGCGGGTAGAGCGTTGCGGCGTAAATCGCTACCGTATCAATCCACCGGCCAAACTTATCGCGCTCACCGGCTTTTGAGCGGTACAACGCGACCCATCCGTACTGCTGCCTCACGAAGTGAAACACCGCGACGTAAGCCAGCGCCCGCCAAAAAACCAGCTCACCTTCAGAATAAAGCGTGATGCCGAGCGCCAACCCGATCAGCGGTACCATGACGTAAAGCAAGGGCCTGCGACGGACTTCCTGGTCATCGAGGTAGACTCGAAAACCGGTCGACCAAACGTGGGCGACGTCTACGAGCAGCACCGCAGGAATCCATGCCCAGTCTGGCGTATCTGAGTACAGGATCCCGGCCCTCGCTCCTATCCACAGCGCAATCAGCGAGACGACCGCGCTACCAAGAAAGACACACAAGTCGACCGGCCGGGAGAACAACCACGCGGCTCTGCTGGGGGCGGCGGGTCGCCCACCGGTTTCAGACGTGAACACGCTTTCAACTGCAGCCACCAGATCTCCCTTTGCCGCGCGCGCCGTGGGCGCACCGATTGGTACCCGAATCGAGTACTGCAGGACGCCTTACGACATTACTATTGTTCGAGGTGTGCGTTTTTGCTACTCTCTGTTTACCAATCAACGGAGCGAAGACACAAGCCTCCGCGGAAACTCCACTGCTGTAAGCTGCCCCTCCCAGAATCCCGAAAAGAAAACCGGCCTTTGGCGATTTTGTGAGGTGCGCACCATGGGGCTTACGCCGCTGCTTTACGCCTGCACGTTAATCGTGTTCATCATTCAAGCGTTGTTTAGCCCGCTTCCGCTTGGGAATGATCGAGCCCAACTAAAGCGAGTTCCGATAGTCACGATCGCGATTATCCTGATCAACGTCGCGATATTCGCGGTGACGGGTCAAGCGACTGAGCTACAGGATCGCAAGCTATCTGAATCGGCGCTCGAGTTGATTTCATTCTGTCAACACAACACCTCATTTCTGCTCTTTGAGAATGAACAGAAGAAACTTTCCGATGCCGGACTTCTCCAGGATCACAATCTCAAAGTATTAGGCTACTCACATCAGTTGAACGCACCCGACAACGACGATGCCGAACGTTCAGTATCCGGGACTTCGAAGGAGCTGCTCGATAACCAATTCGATACTTTGTTAACAACTTTCAAGCAAGCAAAAGAGAACCATGTCTTTTACCACTACGGCATCGCACCCGAGGGTCACTGGAAACCGTATCAGTTGCTGACCTCGATGTTTCTGCACGGCGACCTCGGACATGTTGCAGGAAACATGATCGTGTTTGGAGCCCTCGCGATAGCGCTCGAAGCGCTGTGGGGCCGCACGATTTTTCTGGCGTTCTATATTCTGGTCGGGCTGTGTGCATGCATTCCGGGACTGATAGTTCCCTTCTCCGGGCCTATGATTGGAGCGTCGGGAGCGATCAGCGGTGTGATGGGCGCATTCCTGGTGAGCCTGCACAAGACTAAGTTAAAGATCGGGTGGATATCATTACCGCTGTTCTGGATTTTTATCGCATTCAAGAAGAAGCCTTTCGGCATAGTTCGTCTGCCCGCGTACGTCTTTCTTCCATACTTCTTTACATCACAACTGCTGTTGTGGTGGTTCTTCAAACAGTTGAAGGCGACATCCGGCGTGGCGCATTCGGTTCACGTTGGCGGCTTCTTCTTCGGAGTGTTCTTCGCAGTCATCCTCGAATACGTGAACCTCAAGACAAACTTCTTCGACTTGAAATACTCTGAATCCCTGGTCTCGGCCGAATTCCAGGAGCTCAGCGATATAGGTCAATTCGCGCTCGCCGAACAGCGCATCGGAGCTTTTCTGCAGCGTCATCCAGACGACCTGGAAGCTCAGGCCTCATTGGCAGAGGTCTATCAGAAGTTGGGCAAGTACGGACAGATGAATGACGTTTATTCTGGGATCATTCGACGCCACCTGGCCGAGGGAAACAAGCAGGACGCGCTTTACGCCTACGATCAGCTTCTGTCCGGCTTTCCGGACAACCAGATAAGGCCGAGAATCCAGCCAAACGACTGGATGACGATTTGCGATTACCTTCAAAAGCAGGGGATGGGCCGGGAAGCCGGAGTCGAGTACGAGCGCATGGCGGACTGTCTACCTGACTCGCCGCTGGCGCTCCGGGCTTGCGTACAGGGCGGAGAGGCCGCGCTTGCGGCAGGCGATCGTGACCGCGCGCGCCGCTTGTTCCAGCGCGCGCTCACAGTGAACCCAAACCCCGCTCATGAGCCTCGGATAAGGAGAGGGATCGAACGATGTGACGCGCATCCCTAGTCATCTCGATGACGCCCGTCGAAAGGGGACGCGGGGAGGAGAGGAAGCGAATGGGCGAAGGGGCGATCGGAAATGGATTTTGTGTCACCGCGTCGCCCTTCATTCCGGAGAATTCCTTAACGCCCCGAGAGCTTCGTCGGCAGCTCTTCGTCCGTGATAATAAGCTTCTTCAAAAAGGGCCACTCCGCTTAGATCAGTGCCCGCGAAGTGAATGCCTCGGTAAGACTCGGCGGCTCGCCTTCGTGCATCGCTCCAAACGAAACCAGGTCGCGGCCGGACCATCGCATGACCCCACCTCATCACATCAAGCCGCTCGGTCTTAGCCTTGATGTCGATGTGTGGTCGCGAAAGATCGGACAACGCCACATCGGCCCAGTATTCGCGACCAGTGCTCAGAAGTTTCTCTCTTGCCTCGCGCGGGTTCACCTCGCATAGCGGATAGTAGTACGTCAAAACCGTGGGGCCGTAGTCGATGCCCGTTTGATGCGTCGCAACTACATATCCGAGAGACGGACTGTCGTAGATCACGTTGTCCCAGGCTAACGGGAAACTGGACTCCTTCAGCCGCTCTTTCAGAAACAAGTTCGCCACCATCCATGCTCCATATTCAAACTCCCGGATGTGCGAAGGCGGATTGTCTCGATAGTCGCGTATGACATAACGCGAGATGAATTGCGGCGCGGCAAAAATGACTTGTCGCGCGCGGAAAGCTACTACGCTCCTTCCTTCGTGGTCGATGGCGTAGACATCAAGCCCCTCTCCATTTCCCAGGGGCACGATGTCGCACGCTGCAAGGCCAAGCCTCACCTTGTTCCTGCACTTCTCATAAAGGTAGCCGGCAAGTCGTCCGTTACCTTCCGGCCACGTCAGCAATGACTGCGATTCGGCCCCGGGCTTCGTGACTCGAGAACAAAAGTAAAACAGACCCGCCCACGCACTTGTCTGTTCCATTGAAGCCCCGTAATCGTCCCTGCAAGCATAATCGACCAGCCATCGCAGCGGCTGCGAAGTAAAATTATTTCGCTCCAACCATTCACTGATCGATATTCGATCCAGCACTGTCACTTCGGCGTCGTCCGAGCCGGTCGCGATCGGAATGGCAAACGCTCGCCGGCCTTTTGCATCGCGCCAGCCAACCCATCGATTTACTTCAGCGTTGAACCTCTCCCATTGCGCCAGGTCATCGGGACCAGCCCCCGCCCTCATAAACAGCCCCTCGTGCCAGCGCCCGCGATAAAACGTCCGCTCTTCCGGATCGCGGCAAAGGAACTGCTCCGAAACTATCGGCTGGCCTTCCGAGTCAGCACCCTCGAGCATCCCCATCTCGTCAAGTAGACATATCAGGTCGACGTTCTCTTTCATCGGCGCCGGCAAGTAGTGAGCACCCCACGGATACGCCGTCAACTCGGAACGTCCGCTTCTTGATGTTCCTCCCGGCGCTTGCTCCAACTCGAGCAGAACGAAATCTTCAAATCCGCGCTTCAACAATCGATACCCGGCAGCGAGGCCCGCAACACCGCCACCAACAATGACTATCGACGTTTTCTCGCGACGGCCTTCGGCCGGCTCGACTCGGACGCCGTCGCGTATTCGGTGTCCGATTGCATCCGACGCACCGACGATTTCTCCATCGGGAAGTCGCGGCTTCTCGTCATCGCGGCAAGCCGCCATAGCCGCGGGCATGCCCAGAAAAGCAGCAAGCATTTCTCTGCGCGTCAACCGCCATCCGAATTGTGGCAAGCGAGCCATTCTCTACTCGTATCGCCTCCACTCAGATTCGTAGTAACGCACCAGAACTTGATTGTCCAAGCGATTGACTTCGACCGGCACCGGTCCAAGGTCCGCGGCAAAGATGAACAGCCCTTTCATCGCGGCGTCGTCCAGAAAGCGAAGGCCCGCGGGTGCGACGTTGGGCGGTTCGAAATCGATGAGCCGGGCCAGCGCAAACCCCCAGACTCCGGAAAACGAAGGCACAGTCGTCTGGTAGGGTTTTACGATGAAGCCGGCAGCTTCGAGCGTTTTCAAAATGCACCAGTACGACTGTCGTGCGTAAAGCGGCGAAGTAGATTGAACGGAGATAGCCGCGTCCGCAGTCAGGTGGCTCTTCAGCATCCTGTAGAAACGCGTCGTATAGAGTTTTCCAAGCGAGAAGGTGCTAGGGTCGGGAAAATCCACTATGGCCGCATCGAATCTTTCGCTCGTCTTATCAAGCCAGATCATTGCATCCTGATTCACCACGTGAACGCGCGGATCAGCGAACGAGTGATGGTTAAGCTCAGCCAGCGGGGGAAAGCTGGCGGACAGTGAAGTCATCGCCGGATCAAGATCGACCAGCGTCACTGACTCCACCGTCTGGTGCCTCAGTATCTCTCTGAGAGCAAGTCCGTCGCCTCCACCGAGGACGAGCACCGAACGCGGGGAGCCCGATGCGACCATCGCCGGATGAACAAGCGATTCGTGATAGCGATATTCATCGCCGGAGTTGAACTGTAGGTGTCCGTTCAGAAACAACTGAAATCCGGCCTTCGCCCGAGTTACGACGATTCGCTGATACGGCGTAGTCTTCGCGTATATGATGTCTTCGGCGAAGAGCTCATCTTCGGCCAGGACGGTGAGTGAGTTCGCTTTGATAACCGCGATCACCAGCAGTGTTACGACCAGCACTCCCCGCACGCGCAGTCCCGTGACATCACCCTTGATTAGAGGACGCATAAACCAGGTAGCCCACAGGCCTACACCGGCGTTCAACAATCCGAAGACAAGAGAGGTTCGAACAAGGCCGAGCTTTGGGACCAGAAACAGCGGGAACAGCAGCGAAGCCACCAGCGCACCAACATAGTCGAAGGTCAGAACCCGCGAGACCAGCTCTTTGAATTCGAGCTGCTCTTTTAGAATTCTCATCAACAGCGGGAGCTCAAGGCCCACGAGCACGCCTACGGCAAACACTACGCCGAAGAGCACTACGTGAAACCAGCTCAGCCTGGCGAAACTGAGAAATAGCAGAGGCGCCGAGAGGCCGCCAAGCAGGGCAACTCCGAGCTCTACCTCGATGAACTTGCTGGCGAGCCCTGACTCGACGAAGCGGGACAGCCATGCGCCCGCGCCGAGGGCGAACAAGTAGACGCCGATTATCAATGAGAACTGGGTGACCGAATCGCCGAGCACGTAACTGGCGAGGGTTCCGGCCAAGAGCTCATAGACGAGCCCGCAGGTGGCTATGATCAGAACATTCAGGAACAGTACAGGCGTGCGATTCACGGGCTAAGTTCTTGCGTTCAGGGTGTAGGGTTTCGGGTTTGACAGGTGAAGCAAACAGTAAGTGCGGCAGCTCGACTCATGCCGGGGTCGAACCCGAAACCCGAAGCCCTAAACTCGAAACTTGGTTTATCCATGAATTGCTGCCGAGACAATGAGCGCTATGCCGATGATGATCGAGGCAATGATAATACCCAGAGCGATGTTCTGGTCATCCTCGATTTCTTTGCGGATCGAAAACGGCAGAACCATTCTGATAATCCAAAAGGCGACCGCAAACAGGAGCAGGCCCAGAATGGTGAAGGCGAGAGCCTGAATCAGCAGTTCGCCTAGCTGAGACATCGGGATCATAACGGCGACTCGACCTGCATTAGTCGCATCGGTCAGCGATTTGGTCAGCACGTTGAGCACGATCACTTTCCTCCTCGATATCCTGGAGCGAACACATGAAATGAGCGATAACCACCGGGCGATTGACGAACATCGGCGGGCATCTTTTGTTTTTGAGGATCCCCGAACTCTCGTCCGGTGATCGTGAAGAGCGCGTACCCGGCTATCAACACGATGCCGAGTATCAAATATATTTTGCTAAGCATGATCTAAAGCCTTCTCGTCGTCGACATACACGCGCACCCTGCTGACATTATCAACGGCGATTTCAACTCACAAAGACCCAGCATCCTACAAACCCGAAACCCTAAACCCTAACCCGAAAGCGTCCTCACGATCCATATGGACTAAAATCACTATCCGCCCAGCGGCGCTTTTCGAAGCTGAAGTGGTAGAGTCCGACAAGCACCGGCATTATCGATATCAATACCAGCGTCACAGCCATTGGCCCGGCCCGTCGTACCCCCTGCTCTACTCTTACAGTCACCGTCGCAGGCTGCTGCCATCGCTCCCACCTGATCTCCATACCCAAGATGTAATTGCCTGACGAAGGCGGCGCCGACAAGTATGTTCCAGGAGTCCGGTCGCCCTCGCTCCACGACTCGCCGTCCTCAACCCCGTAGTAGTATGAGACCGGCAACGAGAACGCTTCACTGTCGTTTGTAGACGTGTCGATCAGGTCACCCTCAATCTCCAGCCACGTGTTGTCGACAGGCGCGGTAGCAGAGATCTTGACGTTTTGCCGCGCATTCAACGCAATCGCATCGGTGAATCGAACCTGTGAGTCCTCGGCGTTCTTCAATGGCTCAAGTTGATAGGTCGCTTCGAAAACTTTGCGGCGCGCCCCGGTCGCGATCAAACCTAAACCGATGATCAGACACGCAACCAGAAGAATGCCCCAGTATTTGTAGATCCGTTTGTGAACAAACGGCTGGTTGGGCGCAATCTTGGACGTACGAGGTACGCCCGTGATCCCAAACGCCTTTTCCACTTCTGCAGCCTTGAGGTATGTACCGAGTGACCAGTTCACTTCTCCGGTTTCCACTGTCACTTTGCGCCGGCGCCGCTTGCCTCGTTTCGAACCCTCGTCCTCGGCCGGCTCGGACTTCGGGTCCCCAAGCGTAGCCTCCATTGAAAGCATAAACGGTGGATGAATGTAATCGACGGCCCGCACGTGCTCCCCTACCGTAACCTCCCAGTAGAACTCACCCATCACATACTCGACACACGCGGGCGTGTCCTGGTACACCTTGAAGTACATCCCGTTACAGCGCACGTTCTTTGCGCTGAAGCCCTTTACGATTTCACCGACCGGAACGGGCTCCACGAAGTTCCAGTTGTCGTCGGATCTAACCAGCCAGCGGAATCCGATCTGAGGGTTGTAAAGAAGGTATTCCTCCCAGTAGTACTTCGTACCCTCGAAAGTCACACTGCGTACTACAAACCCGATTACCGTGAACTGGCCCTGCGCGAATTGGCCTACTGAACCAATCGGAATCAGAGGTTTGACGCTCGGATCCAGCGCTTGAAGAAACTCCAGCTTTCCCTGGTCGGCATCGAGCAGCGATCCGCAATTAGGACACGTCACTCTGCGAGTGCTGTCTGGCGCGCGAAGATCGAGCGGCCCTCCGCATTGAGGGCACGACAATTGAAGTCCAGCTACGCGGCGAGCCTCCCGTTCCGGCGCTTGAACGTCAGCCGGGAAGCCTAAAGCCGACAGCGGCACTTCGCGCCCAACGTATACCGACGGTGGAGTATCACCAAAATCTATGGTCGCGAACATGCCGTGCGGCCCCGAGAGGTCGGCGTAAACGTACTGCTGTCCGGGAACCAGCCTGTAAGGGATTTCTCCCTTGGCAGCCAGAGCCTCGGCTTGCCCCTTCTCTGCGACAACCAGAGGCACCGAAGTCGACAGGGCGCCCACCGGCTCTCCCAACTGAACGTCCTCGTATGTAGGAAGAGTCATGAGACCTTGCTCGGGCATGTCCTGTTGGAAGGTCATGTAGAACTTGCCCTGGGCCTCAGCCAGCCAACCCCATTTCCCGTCCTGAAATGCGGCATACCATTCGTCCCAGACGCCTCCGGCCTCGTGCCCGAGCTGGGCTCTGCCGGTCAGCTCAAAGGGAACGCCCTGATAGACTCCCTTCAAACCGAGGTCCAGCGGTGATCCGGTATCAGCCAGATCGGCTACTTTGCCGAGATCTTCGATGTCGCGATCTCCACGGGCAATCACCGAGTTGCAGTACTCGCAAACCACAACAATCGACGATCCGATTTTGAAACTGATCGTCGCGCCGCACGCAGGGCAGGAGACTTCGACGCTCAAGTATTTTTCACCGTGCGTACAATGACGCTCTGTTCGCCGATCGTGGCTTCTGGTTTTGAGCCTCTGCCGATGACTCGGACGTTCACGCGCGCGGCTCCGATCAGGCGTTTGAGTTGGATTTCCCATGACCACGAAGGCCGTGGGTGGCAACAGTAAAGGTTGAAAGTTGCTGTTCCGGTTTCGGGGTAGGTATGGCAGGCCAGGTGAGACTCAGTCAGCAGGTACAAGCCGGTGACTCCGCCCTCCCCACCGAACTTATGCCAGATGGGATCACCAAGTACCTTCAGCGACAGGTCTTCGACAATCGCATCGCACAAGCGGCGAATCGTGTTCAAGTCTCGAAGTGCGTCAGCCGAGCAGCCCTCGGCGTCAACTAACCACTCGTTCCCAGAGTTCATCGCGAATCTAAGCTGCGAAGACGTGCGCGCTTCCAGTTTCCTGACGGCTCAGATCACGCGACAGCTTACAGGTTGAATGCCCCGGTGACAAGCGAGGGGTGGGAAGGGCGAAGGGGCGAACGGGCGAGCGGGCGATCGGAAAGATCTTTGTCACCGTGTCGCCCCTTCGCATCCCCTCTCAGCGTCCCCGCATCCCTCCTCCCCGCGTCAGCGCGTCTCCGCGTCACCGTCCATTCGTCCCTCCGCCCATTCGCTCCTCGCTTCATCTCCTTCTCGACGGGTAGCCGATGTGAATGTGCGCGCCGGTGGCAGAGCCGGCAACTGCATGTCGAAATGCGATAAAAGGAATGCCCGCGCTTCGCAAATGCTCCATAAGCGCAATGCCCTCTTCGCTGTCCGGATGCACTGCAACGTCTATCGCGTTCCTGTGATCAAAACCCAACTTGTCATGGGCCGGCGTCTGACCATAAGCACTCACTGGTAGTGGCCGGTGAAACGTCGCGGCGAAGTAGCCTTCCAAATTTGCTGCGTCTGCCAGCTCCCATTTGGTCGTGCCGGCAAAACGAATCAGCGCAGCCGTGGCCACATAACCGCCCGTCGAGAGGCGAGGCAATCGCGCCAGTTGCTCCGCGGCCTCAGCTTCGGCGATCAGGTAGTCAGCTTCCGAAATCTCCCGCCGCGTATCGGCGACCCGCGACTGTATAAGGAGGACGCTCCGCTCCTTCTCTTCAATCTCACGCCTTGAAATCAAGTCGCTGGGCAGCGATTTTATGTTTGCAAGGCTCGCTTGTGCCTTCTCCAGCTCCGATTCCTCCAGCGCAAGCAGCTTCTCGAGAGACGTGCGGTACTCCGCTGCGGACTTTGCAAGGTCCGCTTTTGCCTCGGCCACCGCGCTATGATGTGGCTGAGCCACCTCAGTCTTGGCCTTCCTTCTCTGAGGCTGCGCGTGGACAGACGGACCCGCACCCACCCAGCCGACAAGAGCGGCCACCAAAACTGAAACAAGCCTTACTCGGTACATCAGATCTTCCTGTGATCGTATCGCTCCGCGAGTCTCCAGCGCTGCACCATCACCACGTGTCCGTCCGGCTTCAGCCGAATACTCACTTCGTCCCGCCTGCTCGCTCTTCCATCCTTGCCTCGCATTAGAACATCAACGACCTCACCGTAGCGGATAACCGAGTTGAAAGTTCGGAAGCCGACGATATCGCCAACCCGGACTGTCCTGATCATCAGCCGTATTGTACGCTGGAGCAAATAGCGTGTCAGCAGAAACTCAAAAACCACCTGCCGGCAGTGCGCTGTCCCGGGCGTGGGCGAATGGGTACGTCGGGATTCACGCAAGGTAGGCAAGGATCTCGCCAGGCGCCCTCACGATCAAGTTTAGTCACCGCCAATCAAGCTAAAGCTAGGCGATGTGCGTCCAATACGCTATGATTTTCGCGACTTATACGAATCACATGACAGTTCAACTCCATCATTTTATCGAAGGAAGACATTATGAAGCCTTTCGCTCAGAGCGGCTGTGGCCGGACAAGAGTTGCTGTGCTGGTATTCCTGTTTGTGATCGCAGTTATCCCGGTGAGCGCCGCAGAAAGGCCGCGGACCGGACGCGCAACGGGCGTCCGGGCCCCTCGTAAGATCAGAGTGCTGTTCATCGGCAACAGCTACACCTACTTCAATAATCTTCCGGAGTTGGTATCGGAGCTTTCGTCCTCCGATCCCAAATCGCCACAGCTCGAGACGCAAATGATAGTTCGCGGCGGAGCAACCCTCAGACAGCATTGGGAAGAGGGCAAGGCGCTGGAACGAATCAAGGGGTCGCACTGGGATTTTGTGGTACTTCAGGACCAGAGCATGCTTCCTATAACTGATCCGGAAATGACCAAGCAGTACGCGCGTCTCTTTGACTCGGCGATCAAAAAAGCCGGTGCTCGCACGGTCTTCTTTCTGACGTGGGCGCACCAGGATAAGCCGGAGACTCAGGCGAAGTTGAACGAGACTTACCAGTCAATCGCCAGGGAGCTTCGAGCTCTTATTGCGCCGGTGGGGATAGCGTGGTCACGGGCGCTCAAGGAGAATCCGCGGCTCCTGCTTTATATGATGGACAAGAGCCATCCGAACGCAGCGGGTTCGTATATTGCAGCATGCGTGTTTTATTCGACTCTGGTTGGCCGTGCGCCTGAGGGGTTGACTTGCCGTCTGAGCGGCAATCCGGTGAGCATCAGCGGGGCCGTGGCTCCGGATCGAGTGGAGCTCGTGAATCTTGACGCCGATGAATGCAGGATGCTGCAGCGAGTGTCTTCGGATTCAGCAGGCATGAAGCGCGAGTGATCGCGTCAGTGGTTGGGGAGTGCCCGGTTTACGCCGGCCGCGGGAACGCTGTAGAATCCTGACTCGATATTGCAGGTACTAAGGGTCAATGAGCGAATCCAGAATACGAGTTCTACTTGCCAAGCCGGGTCTTGACGGTCACGACCGCGGCGTAAAAGTTATAGCGCGTGCGTTGCGCGATGCTGGAATGGAAGTCATTTACACCGGGCTGCGGCAGACTCCTGAGCAGGTAGTGAATGCTGCGCTTCAGGAGGATGTGGACGCGATTGGGCTTTCGATACTTTCGGGCGCGCACATGACGTTATTCCCGCGGGTGGTTGAGCTGGCACGGGAGCAGGGGTTGGAGGACGTGATAATTTTTGGGGGCGGAATTATTCCGGACGAGGACATTCCCCGGTTAAAAGAGCTTGGGGTGAGCGAAGTATTCACGCCTGGGGCGCGAATGGAAGACATCATCGAATTCATCCGTCGCCACGCCAGCCGGAGCGAGGCTGCGTAGTATCGCGCCCTGAGTGGATTTCAGATTTCAGATTTCAAATTTGAAATTTCAGATTTGAAATTTTGAAATTTGAAATTTCTTGATTCAACGATACAATCTCCTACCCAGTTCTGACATCCCTCGAACTCACTCAATCTTCAAGAGGCTCCCATGAAATACAACCGTTTTGAGGACCTACCGGTCTGGAAAGCGGCTGTCGACCTCGCAACCAAGATCTACGATCTGACAAACACAACCGAATTCCGGCGGCATCGAAGCCTACGCGATCAACTCGAACGCGCGGCGGTGTCGGTCTCCAACAACATCGCCGAAGGCTTTGAGCGAGGGACTACTCAGGAACTCCTGACCTTTATTTACATCGCTCGCGGCTCCGCAGGCGAAGTGAGGTCGATGCTGTCAATGCTCAAACGATTTCCCAATTTCGACAGTCTCCGGCCGCAGTTCGCCGCAATCGCGCCACTTTCCGAAAGCATTTCACGACAACTGCGTGGCTGGGATGAGTCTGTGCAGAACTCCAGCGTAAAGGGCCAGCGCTATTTGAACGCGGAGGCGCAACGCCGCGAACAGAGAAATCGAGAGCGAAATGAGTACGTTGCAAAGTTGCGTCGAGAGCACGAGCAGCGAATTGCAGAGTTGGAATCCGCCCGGCTGAAAGAAGCAGCGTTGAAAGAACGTTCGTCGGAAGGCGACGAGTCAAAGCAGACCTAGATCAACGAACATCCTCTGCAAACAGGTTCCGTCAAAGGCTCGTGACGAACTCGAAGGGTTTTGATTGTGTCGTGGCGCAATCGTCGCCGCCGACTTAAGATTGGACTTCAAGATTAGTGTTATTGGAGAGCTCGTGAGAAAGACTCCCACGTTGTTGCTACTGACTGCACTTTGTCTTGCGACACTGCCGACGGTGACCGCGTCAAACAATGCGCTACCGGCTGCATCGTCGCTGGTCGTAACTAACGCGACCGTTATTGATGGAACCGGACGTCAGCGTTTCCGCGCGAACATCAGGATCGAAGACGACCGAATAAAAACTGTTGGGCTCTTTCAGCCCGAGCCGGGTGAGCGCGTCATTCAAGCCGACGGTATGGTAGTCGCACCCGGATTCATCGACATTCACAACCACTCAGAGGAAGGCCTGTCGCGCGAGCCCGCCGCCTCCAATCAGGTGTCGCAGGGAATAACGACGCTCGCGGTCGGCCCGGACGGTTCGTCTCCCTGGCCAATCAAGGATTATCTCGAGCAGCGCGAAAAACAGGGCACCGCGGTAAACGTGCTTTGCTTCGTAGGTCACGGCACCTTGCGCGAGCAAGTGATGGGTAAGGATTACGATAGACCTTCTACGCCGGAAGAGACCGCAAAGATGAAGACCCTCGTTGAGCAGGCAATGGCCGAAGGAGCATTCGGTTTGTCAAGCGGTCTTGAATACGATGCGGGGCGCGCCGCTACTACCGGCGAGCTGATAGAGCTTGCCCGCGCTGCTGCGCACAATCATGGCCTCTACATGACCCATATGCGAGACGAAGAAGAAGGGATGCTCGCGGCACTGCGCGAGGCAATTCTCATAGGCGCCAAGGCCAGACTGCCGGTTCAAATCTCTCACATAAAGATGGGCAACCGTAACGTGTGGAGGCAGGCCCCGCGTGCAATCGCCCTCATCAACCGTGCGCGCAGGAACGGAGCTGACGTAACAGCGGACTGTTACCCTTACACCGCTTGGGCTTCAACGATCGCGATATTAGTGCCCAGCCGTCGTCACGAAGACCGGCGTGAAGTTGAAACAGGACTCCGAAACGTTGGTGGAGCACAGAACGTGTTGATCACGAACTGTCGCGCGCATCCGGACTTCGAGGGGAAGACTCTCGATCAAATTGCGTCTGCTGTTTCCAGCTCGCCGATTGAGGTGTATCAGCGGATTGTGCGAGATGGAGGCGCGAGCGTGGTTTGCAGCTCAATGAACGAATCCGATGTTCACGCGTTTTATCGTCAGCCGTGGGTAATGGTTGCAAGCGACGGTGGCATCGGATCGAGACATCCACGTGGCGCCGGAACTTTCACGCGGGTGCTCGGTCAGTTTGTGCGAGAGAAGCACCTGTTGACCCTGGAGGAGGCCGTGCGCAAGATGAGTTCCGCTCCAGCCCGGCGCCTGAGCCTGACCGATCGCGGTGTCATACGCGAAGGCATGAAGGCTGATCTCGTTATTTTTGATCCTTCGGTTGTTCGGGATCGCTCGACGTTTAAGGAACCGGGAGTCCTGTCGATAGGAATATATCGAGTTCTTGTAAACGGTCAGCCGGTTTGGGAGAACGGCTCGTCCACCGGTCGCCTGCCCGGAGTCGCAATCAGAAATAACTCGAAAGACAATCAAGCGGGCAGATGAGAGACCTGTGATGCACCACGCGACACTGCTAGATGGTTCGGACGTTCTGGCCTGAAGGCATAGTTTCTTAGCACCCAGTCAAGAATTCCTGTTCAAAAACTTCTCGACGCCTTTCTTGCAGTCCTCGGTCATTCTGGTGATCGCGTTTAATTGCACGCCTGCTTCAATCGCGCTCTCAAACGTCATTCCGTCCATGTGATACAACAGATTCTTCGACAGGCTCACGGCTGACGCCGATTTCGATGCCAGCTTCTCAACGTACTCTTCGGATAGCGTATCGAACTCGTCGTCGGAGAATACGCGGTTTATCAGGCCAACCTCCGCTGCTTTCGAAGCGCTGATCACTTCTCCACGGGTGATTAATTCGAATGCCAGCTTTTCAGATGTGCAACGCCGCAGAATGGCCATCACCATAGCCGGAATAAAACCGATGTTGACCTCGGGGTAGCCGAACCGCGCCGACTCCGCCGCGAGCACCAGATCGCACGCGGTTGCCAGGCCGCACCCGCCTGCGAGCGCCCGGCCTCGAACCAGCGCAACGATCGGACGCGGGTGACGTCTCATTTCCAGGAACAACTGTGACATGTCACGCGCGTTGCGAACATTCTCCATCACCGTCGCCTCGCTTATTTTTTTTAGCGCGGCAAGATCGGCTCCCGAGCAGAAGTCCTTTCCGGCTCCGCTCAACGCTACGACTCGCACATTATCGTCGGCGGCTGCATGCGCCAGCGCGTTCCTCAGCTCGGTGACTATCTGATCGTCGAGCGCATTTCGCTTGTCGGGCCTATTCAAAGTCACACGCGCCACTGCGCCGTCTAGCGCATAGACGATCTTCTCATATTGCGGCATAGCTCTCCCTGCTTCTATAACGTCGCAATACCGACACTCGATCAAACACTGAACGTTGCTGTTGTTGATCCGCGTGCATTATACCCGATTGCTAGTTTCGACCCACCAGCGCCAATCGGATGCGATCAACGTATGACCGATGCGTTAACCGGGAGCGGCATTCAAGGCGAACACCGCAACAAGACCACTCAACAGGAACCGATGCTCTTCATTCAATGCCTTTGGTGCGTCTATAACTTGCCAAGGAGCATCAACACTCCCACTAGTATGAAAGCGGCAGCGGCGGCTCTTTTTATCCAAACAAGGGGGAGGACGGTGGTGAGAAGCTCGCCCGCAGCAATTCCAAGCGCCGACACGAGGGCAAGACTCAACGCTGCACCTATGAAAACCGACACAGGCTTCTTGCTTTGAGCCGCCATGGTCATGGCTGCCAATTGAGTCTTGTCGCCGATCTCCGCCAGGAAGATAACGCCGAACGTAGAGAGTATGACGCGGTAGTCCATAGGTGTGGTCCTGACTGCGTAGTTCTGAGTTCTGAGTTCTGAGGGCTGAGGGCTGAGTTCTTGCAACCTGGAAGGGGTTGCCACTCAGCACTCAGCACTCACAACTCACTCAATCCCTTCCGGGACGTCGATCTCCATCCGCAGAAGTGCCGCGCTGTAAGTCTTGCCCTGAGCATCCGTTCGAAGCGAAATAGTTCCGCCGCCATCAAGGCTTTCATGAAGCAGAAAATTCAAGGCTCCAATGTTCGGCACCTCGAACCTCTCCACCTCGCCAAAACAGATCCCCGCAAAGTGCTCCTTCACCCGCTCGGCGGTCACCTCTTTGACAAGCAAAGGATAGTACTCCGGCTTGTAGGCGATGATTCCAACGTTCGCCGTATCGCCTTTATCTCCGGACCGTGCATGTGCAAGCTGTAGCAATTTGACTTTTGGCATCGGGGTTACGCCTCAACTACGGATATTTGCGACTCTACTTCATGCTTGGGGATCAGCGCGGGCCAGTAGGCGATGATCTCCTCGGCCTTTGGCCTTCCTGCTCCAAACCCGGTAACTGTCGGCGGACCATTCAGCACCAGCGGCGCAATCTCTCTCGTAAAACGCTCGACCGAGGCCTTGTCCATCGACCGCACACCAATTCTGAAGGCGACCTCGGGCAAGTCCGGCGGCGGCTCACCGGAAAGCCTGCCATGACACGCGTCGACTCCAACGAACTCGGTCAATACGCTGTCGAACTTCAAACCCAGGTGTTCAAGCCGCCGTCTCAATATCGCGTCTGCCGCTTTAGCTTTGCTGTAAGCATCAGGCCAACCGTAGACCAATGAGCCGACAGCTTTCCAACCCGCTGAATAGCTGATCGACACCTTGTATGAATCCGTCGCCGGCCTTCCCTTAATAGAACTGAACCGCACTCGATTGGGTCCGGCCTGTTCGAGTTCAATTGTAGTGAAATCGGCGATACAGTCCGGCGTTATGTACTCGCGGGGATCGCCCATCTCATAGAGGAGTTGCTCTTTGATCGAGCCCACCGTGATCCGTCCACCCGTGCCTTCGTGTTTGGTAATGACGAAGGTTCCATCTGGCTCGGCTTCGATGATCGGGTAACCGATGTCCCACATATCGGGTATCGTCTGCCAGTCGATCAGGCAGTTGCCTCCCGTGCACTGCGCACCGCACTCCACCGTGTGACCTGCTATCGTGCCTGCCGCAAGCTTGTCCCACTCATCCGCGCGCCAGCCGAACTCGTGAATCATCGGCCCAAGCGAAAGACCGGTATCAGTCACGCGACCCGCGATAACAACCTGGGCACCAGCGCGCAAACATTCAGCGACCGCGCGGCCACCGAAGTAAACGTTGGCGCTCTGAACTCGATCGAGCACAGACTCGAGCGGATCGCCGGTATCCAGGTTCTTCAACTGAATTCCGCGTCGCACGAAATCTTCGAGCCGCTGCATTATGTCGTCGCCAGCGACCGTGCCGATCTTGATCTTGCCTCCGAATCCTTTCTTTTGCGCGACGTCGATGACCGCGTCACGACACGCCTCCGGGTTCACTCCTCCGGCATTAGCAACGACTTTGATGTTTCGTTCTACAAGGTCCGGAAGAATTTCTCCGACCATCGCAACGAAGTCCCTCGCATACCCCGAGCGCGGATCCCGTGAACGCTGTTTCTGCATGATGGACATAGTGATTTCGGCGAGATAATCGAGCGTCAAATAATCGATCGGACCTCTCCGCACCTGTTCAATCGGCGCATCGAGGGAATCTCCCCAAAAGCCCTGGCCGTTAGCGATCCTCACAGTTTTCATTGATGCGAGTCTCCAATTTTGAATTCTCGGATGGTCACGGCGGCCGACCGCGCGCAAAAAAAGCTTCAGGGTTTCGGAGGCGGTGGAGGCAACTCGCGCGCCTGGATCTCGGATTGGAAACCGACTCGCGCATGTGACCCGTCACAGAATGGTTTGTTTTCGGAGTGACCACACCGGCACAGCGAGATTATGTGGCGGCCACCCAGTCCAAACGTGTTGCCCTGCGCGTCTTTCAAAACGATGCCGTCGCCGATCACCCGCAGAGGTCCATTGTTGGTGCAGACGATCTCAATGTTGTTTTCACTCATGCTCATTCCTTCCGGGAAATCTATAGATTTTAATTCAAAAGTACGGCGGGCCATTGTAGCGCAACGTGTACGGCCATAGAAAGCTACGCCAAATCGCGATGTGGTGGTTTGGTTGTGACTGAGCGAGAACAAACAGTGAGAAAACCTGCTGTCGCTCAGGCAGTACGATCAAAGAAGGACGCGATCAAATCGTAGATTGAAGTCGATGCCATCAGCCGATAAGATTCCCGTTTTGAATCTTCCTGACCATGCAGACACAAAGAGCTCCAGCCGCAACCGAGAAAACAAAAGCAGGTCTGGTCCGCGCGATGGGCGGGTGGGACCTGGTCGCACTTGCGATCAACGGGATGATTGGCGCAGGCATCTTCGGATTCCCGTCGCAGGTCTTCAAGACGATCGGCGTCTACAGTCTCGGAGCTTTCGTTGTATGCGGAATCTTCATAGCGATGATCGTTTACTGCTTTGCCGAGGTCGGCAGCAGGTTTGACGGCACCGGCGGGCCATACCTCTACGCCCACGAGGCGTTTAGACCGGTGGTTGGCTTCGAGGTCGGCTGGCTGATCTGGTTGGCAAGGCTGACCGCCTTTGCAGCGAATCTTAATCTGCTTGTGGATTACGTGGGGTATTTCTGGGTTGGACTTGCGTCGCCTACCGGCCGTCCCGCTTTGATAATCGCACTGACCACTGCTCTGACCATCGTGAATATAGTCGGTGTGAAGGATGCCGCGCTTGCAAGCAACATATTTACCATCGGGAAACTGGCGCCGCTTGCGTGCTTTGTGCTTGTCGGATTGTTCTTCGTGCGATTCGACAACTTCACGCCTGGTCCGGTACCTCCGATTGGGGATTTCTCAAAAGCGGTGTTGCTGCTTGTCTACGCGTTTACTGGTTTCGAAATGGCGGTGATACCAGCGGGCGAAATCAAAGATCCGCGCCGGAGCCTGCCGTTGGCGATCCTTCGTGCGCTGGCAGTGGTGACGGTCACGTACGTCTTGATTCAAGTAGTGTGCATCGGAACGTTCCCGGAACTGGGCTCCTCGTCTCGCCCTCTGGCTGATGCGAGCGCGAGGTTTATGGGGCGCGGTGGTGCCGGTTTCATCACCGCGGGTGCGGTGATATCGGTGATAGGGACTCTCAACGTTTTGGTACTTGCCGGGTCGCGGCTTCCGTTTGCGATGAGTGAGCGGGGAGAGCTTCCGCAGATTCTTGCGGCTACGCATGCCAAATTTCGAACGCCTTATGTTTCGATACTGGTGACGGCGGTGGTGATGACTGTTCTGACGTTGACCGGGACCTTCATCTATGCGGCGACGATCAGCATCATCGCTCGACTGCTGGCGTACGCGGCCACCTGCGCTGCGCTGCTGGTGTTTCGTTCGCGAAAAACGGCTCCACAAGCCTTGTTCAACGCGCCAGGGGCAGCGGTGGTCGCGGTGCTGTCGTTGTTGCTGATCTGCTGGCTGCTGGCCAACTGCAAGGGGACTGATGCCCGGGACGCGGCGATTGCTGCAGGTACCGGTTTGGTGGTCTACGGACTCTTCAGGTTGCGGAGGACTAGTTAGTGCTGAGTGCTGAGTTCCAACCCCTACTCAGGACTCAGAACGCAGAACTTTAGTCCGTCCCCGTCACCCCATATACCCGAGGCTCTTCAACCGCTCCAGAACTTCTTCGTTTTCCTCGTCGGTGAACTCAACCGCATTCGCGGTCCTCGACGCGCTCGCAGATGAAAAACGTACCGGGTGTTCCTTCAAGTAGTCCTCCCGAATGAATCCGCGGAGTACCTTGCCATCCATATCATCCGGAATATCTGCGCCAAGAGCGTACAGCACCGATGGAGCCACGTCGGCAATCCGCGCTCCGTCGACTTTGACGCCGCGATTCACCGGCCCTCCAGCGGCCATCAACACGCCTTGCATTCGGTGACATCCGGAAATCCCAAACGCATCCACCATGAATTTGTTCGAAGTGAAGTCGGCGTTGCCAAGCGGCAGATAGCGCATATCACGCGGGAGAAAAGCGATATCAGGAGCATCCCCGACTCTGGGCCCCTCGTAGATTTGCTCGCGCCGAAAGACGCGATCGATCCACGGCTCGCCGCTTTCAGGGTCTTTCATAGCCTTGAGCCGCGCAACGATGTCCTCGCACACGCTCTCGTAGTCCTCTTCGGGTACCGATCCGTTTCGCTCCCGCCCCTTCAAATTCACATAAATCTGTCCGTAGTTCCCTTTTGAAAATGCAACGGTCCGCGACCAGTCGACGTCTTCGAAGGATAGAAACACCCTGTTAAGAAGTTTCGACGCACCCGGTTTCTGACTCACTCCTCTGGAAGGTTGCAGCGATTTGATTGGTATCGCCCGAATGAGCTTGTACGCAGTCTCGGGCGTGACTCCGGCGTAGAACATCAGCTTCTTGATCCTGGTCAAAGCATCGGCTTTGAGCCGCAGGAAACCCTCCTGCATCAGCCAGAGGTTGAATGAGCAGTATTTGTGCGCGGGCCCAAATCCGTGGTCCGAAAGGATCCACACCGTAGCGTCGTCGCCCGCGAGCTTGATCAAGCCGCCTACTATTTCGTCGACTCTACGGAAATACCCGTACACCTTCTCGCGATACAGCGCGGCTTCCTGCTTGTCGTGTCGGGGATGTTTCTCGTCGATGATGTGCCACAACTCATGCTGGATTCGATCGGTGCCCCAGAAGTACTGAAAGAACCCGTCCCAGTCGTATTGAGTCATCAAATACTCGGAGACTTTCGCCTTGTACTCCAGCTCATCATTCAACTCGTCGAGAACTCCCCGGGCTCCCCCGCTTGCATAAGTCTGATGAAGATGTAATCTATACGGCCCGAACTTGTCCTCAAGCTCTTTCAGCAGCGACTGCGGGAAGCCGTAGTCACTTCGTCCCGAAGGAGTCATGAAGTCGGAGATCATTAGTCCGTTGACCGCGCGCGGTGGATAGGTGCAAGGAAAATTGTGAACGATCACTCGCTTGCCGGCCTCGCTGAGCAAATCCCAAATCGCGCTTCCTTCTCGCAGCGAAGCGTTGACTGCAAGTTCGCGACTCGATCCATTGCGGGTAACAAACTCGAAGATGCCGTGCTTCCCCGGATTCTTTCCGGTCATGAAACTGGACCACGCCACCGCTGTTATCGGCGGGAATGTCGTTTCGAGCTCCGCACGCGCGCCTCGATCGATCAGCGCCTTGATGTTCGGGAGCTGCGCGCGTTCGATCAAGGGATCGAGCACGTTGAATGATGCGCCGTCGAGGCCTATGACTAGTAGCTTCATGATTCGTTTCGGATCTTTAGCTTCTGCTTTCCAGTTTCTGGTTGACTGTATCAGGCGAATTGCTGCGGACCAAGTTCCGCGGTCGGGCGTATAGACCCGTCGAGAAGCAGCAACGAGCTAGAAACCCGCAATAGGAAATGGACACTCTCAAACCCCTAATACTTTTCTGGCCGCGCTCACTTCGGAGGATCCGATTTCGCGAGTCGCTATCAACCCAGCTATGTAAACAATTCCGACTCCAACCAGCTTGGCAACGATCAACGGTCGCGAGCTCGCGGTCACCGCGGCTGAGACAACGTAGACCAACGCCGAACATGAAACGATCCTGATCAGCGAGCTCATCGACATCAGCGCTTTGAAGCTGCTCAGCAGGTAAGATCCACATAACACCGATCCGAGCGCCATTCCCGCAGTCGTGGCAGTCGCCGCTCCCGCAATGCCATATCCCGGTATCAAAGCCGCGTTGAGCGACGCGCTCGAGATCAAAGTCACTAACCCAATCAACAGCGATACGGACGGACGTCCGCTCGCCGAGATAATAGTCGTAGCAACGAACAGCACCCCGAAGAACAACATCCCGAACGCAACGATCCTCAACGACGGAGCCGCCACTTCGTATTCAGCCTTGTACACGAGCCTGATCGCTTCTGTTGCATTCGCCGACAGCAGTGTTGCAACGCCCGCCATGATCATCAGCGAATATCTGAGAGTGTTCGCTATGTAAGTGCGCGTTCGCGCCCGATCCTCCTCAAACGCCGCCCGTGACACCAGAGGGAAAACTACAAACGCCATCGAGATAATTATCTGATAAGTGATGTTCGCCAGGTTTATAGCGGCCCCGTAGTAACCTGCATTTTCACTCGCGGTCTGCGGATTCGACGACGAAAGCGATTTGATCAAAATTAAATCTACCTTTTGAAGCAGATTCATCACCAGAGTGAATCCCAGCAGGTAGATCTGAAAGTGAGCCAGCTCACGCAAAGGCATCGAGCGCTTATTGATCACCGCGGTATCGTGCGATCTTCGCGCGACAACTGCCGAAATCACAAGCACAACTCCAGCGGCGAGAGCAAAGCCGCCCACGCCGCCTCCGACGCCGTAACCCAGCGACACCAGCAACAGGATGAAAAAAACCTTCAGCGTGGAATACGTCGCATCAAGTCCAGCCTGCGTAAGGAATCGTTTCTGTCCATTGAAGTAGCCAACGAAAACCGAATAGAAGGAATACGCGAGCGGAATCAGCGAAGCCAGCCTCAGGTAATTCGTAAGTTGCGGATCGCGCAGGTACGCCGACACGACCGGCGCAAGAAGTAGAAAACAAAGCGACGCTCCACCGCCGATCAACAATTGAAGCCGCAGGGCCGCGTTCTTGACCGAGTCCGCTGAAGCCTCATCGTGCGACACGTACTTAGAAACGGTCTGAGATGTACCGATGGTTATAACCGCATTGATGATCGCTACGACCCCCATCACCACCTGATACAAGCCGTAGTTCTCGATCGACATCAATCTAGCAAGCGCGAAATGCGTGGCATACCCGGTCAGCATGAACCACACCTTCGCAAGCGTGATGTACACGGTGCCGCGCCCCGCCACTCTAGTGACGTCGGTGTGCGTTGTTGTCGCTTCGGGTTCCGCGCTGAGCGCTGAATTCTTGTCCGTGCTGGTCACACCAGCGCTAGGTACCATGTTCCGATAATCCCATTCCGATCCGTCCGAGTTTCGAATGGCCGGCCGCCGCCGTTGAAGCCTCTTGACCGAGTGCAGATCGAATCAGCGCACGATATCGTCCGCCCACTTCGCACCAATCATACTCGTTGACGCGAACACGTGCATTTTGCGCGACCGCATCGGCCAACCTTCGGTTTTCGAGGACCAGCGACAAAGTTCGCGCGACATCGAGGTCATTACCCGGCTCGCAGAGAAATCCATTCACTCCGTGCTCTAACAATTCAGCGAGGCCGCCCACTCTCGAAGCGACCACCGGCTTGCCCGCCGCCATCGCTTCGAGACAAACAACCGGCAGGCCTTCGGTGCGACCATCCGGCAGTATCAACGACGGAATCGCGACAACATCGGCCGCCCGCAATAGCTGCCGGCAGCAGGCCGCCGAAACTCGACCAGTAAACAACACATCGACCGCAAGCCGTCGCGAGAGCTCGATCAACGAGTCACGTTCGGGTCCGTCGCCAGCGACCACCACTCGCACGTTGTGCAACCTGGCGGCCGCTCGGATCAGGACATCCGCTCCTTTGACCTCACTCAATCGGCCAACAAACAAAACAGTCTTCGATTCGTGGCCGTCCCGATCGAGCACTGCCGTGCGTTCTTCGTCGGCGTGATAAGAAGCGAGAGTCACCCCCATGGGCAGGACCTCGATGTTTGGCAACGAGCCGGTGAGCTCGAGAAGTTTACATCGCAGGTCTTCACTAACCGTCGTCACGATGTGGCTATTGCTTACAACGACGCGCGCGAGTCTTTTTCCGAGTCTCCAGCGCTTCAACAGATGAATGCCGCCGGAATGTTCGACGGTGACGTTCGGCTTGCCCGTCAACCGAGATATGACCGACCCAAGCACTCCGCATGGAACAATCCAGTGCGAGCAGATCACATCCGCGTGCGCGGCAAGTCTTAAAGCAGCGACTGCGTAATGCAACATTGCGGGAATCGACAACAATTTATGGAGTAGACTGGCTTCTCTCAATGAATTGAAATCGACGGTTGCTTGAAATCGATTCAAGGACTGCGGCACTACCGAACGGGATCGCCTGACTGCAACGAAACGGTCCTCGTCGGGCGAGACTTCGGCGGCGGGTGAGACTTCAGCGGCGGCTGAGGCTTTGGCAGGTAAAACACTCGAGTCGGGCGGTGCAAGCACTATCACCTCGAACTCCAGCGCAAGATTGCGAGCGAAGTCGCGGATGTATCCGCACGTGTTGTCCTCGAGGTTCGACGGGTAAGAGCTGGTGAGAATCAATACGCGCGGCTTCAAGTCAGTCACCCGCCCCTTCCGGCGCACTGGTTAGCATTCGCGCTCGCATTGCCGAAGCGATTCGGTCCCTCGTGTAATTCAGAAGAATTCGGAGCAGGATGATGGGCACAACCTTGAACGGATTGATGCCGGAGACCTCGCCCTGGTAGACGCTCTTCACTGGAACGCTATTGATCGTGAGTCCGGTTCTTGCGACGAGGAACAGGAGATCATTGAGGAAACCATAGCGGTCGTACAAGTCTCTAAGATCGAGCCGTTCGAGTACTCTGCTTTGAATGACCGTGTAACCGCATTGAGCGTCTACGCGGTCCCGAAGACCGACAGCCTTGTGGGTCAGCCAGCTCAGCGCTTTGTTCCCCGAGTAACGCATTAAAGGCATGTTGCGTATAGACTGGCGGTCCAGGAATCGATTGCCCTTAACGTAATCGACTCCCGACAAGGCGCAGTCCAGCAAGCGCGGAAGATCGCTTGCGTCCATTTGTCCGTCTCCATCCATCACTGCGATCAGCTCGGTGTCAGTCTCAGCGGCGCGCGCGTAGCCGGTCTTTGTAGCCGCACCCACTCCAAGGTTCGTGGAATGGCGAACCGGTATCAACCTCTTGTCCGGAATATTCTGTAGGACTTGCCAGCTCTCGTCGGTGCTGCCATCATCGACAGCGATCAACACGTCGACGTAGGCGGGTACGCGCGAGATTGCGCGCGCCAGAAATCTCTGCTCGTTGTGAATCGGCATTACGACAGCAACTCGATGCCCTTTGTACATTCGACTCCATCTGTTCCTTCCAATTTCTGAGGCACGGTAAAAGACAACTAAAGTAGCGGTCAGGTCGGGAGTCTGTCTAGCGTTCAGGCGAGAATTCGATCATACCAGCTTGCCGTCGACGATTTTCAACGTTCGATGCGCGAGTGCCGCATTGTCCGGGTTGTGGGTCACCATGAAAATCGTCTGCCCCTGCGAATTCAGCTTCAGGAACATCTCCATCACTTCGTTACCGGTCTTCGTATCCAGCGTCCCCGTAGGCTCGTCCGCCAAAACCAGCGGCGGTTCGTTGACAATCGCCCTCGCGATCGCGAGCCGGCCTTGCTCACCGCCCGAGAGCTGGTTTGGCAATCGAAAGGCCTTGTCGGCCAACCCAACCTGCTCGAGCACCGCCCTCGCGCGCTCACGTTTCTCCTTTGTGCTGCGACTGATCGTGGCAAACGGCAGCATCACGTTTTCGATTGCGTTCAAGTACGGCAATAGATGATGCTGCTGAAAGACGAAGCCGAGGTATTCCCGTCGAAAGTCTGCGCGACGCTCCTCCGACAGCCCATAGATGTCGATGTCGTCGATTACCACTCGGCCGCTTGTCGGATGATTCATCGCGCCAACGACAGTCAAAAGCGTGCTCTTCCCTGAACCCGACGGCCCCATCAGACAAACAAACTCGCCCTCCTCGATGTCCAACTCGATACCCGAGAGAACACGCACCGAAGACCCGTTGTTGTCAGGGTGATAGATTTTCTCGATGCTTTTGGCGGTTAGAAACGGCATCGCGCTGCTAAACGTATCGAACGGCCTCCGAAGGATCGAGTCTGGATGCTCGAAGCGCGGGATAAATGCTGCTCAGGGCGCCGATCAAGATCGAAGCCGCAATGGCCACAACGAGCAACGCCGGACTGAAATCAAACGGTATCTTCGTCTCAGCGAAGTAAGGAAGTGCAACTCGACTCGCGAGTATTCCTGCGCCCCACCCGATAAGGCCTCCCAGCGCGCTGACCGCCAGCACTTCGATCATCAGTTCCTTGATTATATGAGCGCGCCTGAACCCCAGAGCCCGCATGACCCCGATCTCCTTCGTCCGCTCGACTACAGAGCCCATCATTGTTGTAAAGATCATCAGCGCTCCGATCACCAGGACAACTCCGGACACTGCCGCCGAAAACTTTGTTAATCGTTCGACAGTTTCGGTTCTTGCGCGGACCGATTGCTGAACTGCGGAGACTTTGGCCTCCGGCAACTGCTGGCTTATCTGCGAGACGATGTCTTCTACCGGACAGTTCTGGCACAACGCGCTCACTTCAATCAGGCTCAACTGATCGGGTCTTCCGAGCAACGACTGAACGTGCTGAAGCGAACCGAACATCATGCCGTCCTCGCGGCCTCCGGTGGGCGCTATGACTCCCGACACCCGTTCCTGATGTCCTGAAACCTGAATTGTATTGCGCACGAGTTTGAAGGAAACCGGTGCGGGATCCATTTTCATGCCCTGCATTCGAGACATATCGTGCGCAGGCGAGGACACACTTGCGGGTCGATCCACCAGTCCAAGCGCCAGCGCCACATCATAACCCACCAACAAGTCGGCGTCAGACGCGGGGGCCTCCCCGACGATTCTCCACCAGCGCTTGAGCTTGAGTTCGTTATCGAAGTCGACCCCGCAAAGCAGCACCTCTCGGCCTTCCACCTGTACGGCGCCGAGTAACTTTGGAGCTATGACACTGATCCGGTTGCTGTAGGGGATGTCGGCGATGCGTCTGGCGTCGTCGGTCTTGAGCTGATGAACATCAAATGAGACGCCGGCCACGGTGATGCCGCCGTAATCGACTGCGAGGCTATTCGACTGAGGAACTACGACTATGTTTGCGCCAAACTGATCGAGTTGAAGTCCGATCTCCTCTTTTATGGAACGACTCAAGCTGAACAGGGCCACTGCAGTACCTATGCCGATCGCCATGCCCAACACGAGGAACAGAGCTTTGCTCTTACGTCGTTTGAGGTTCGCGAGCGCTATCGTAGAGATTCTCATCGCGGTGTCTTGCGAGGGCGTCAGAATTGAGCCCTGCTGTCAGAAGTATCTGGCGCCGGCTTCGAGCTCGCTTTTCTTGATTGCGATGCTGTTGCCATCGATAGAAGGGTTGAGACCTATCGGATGACATCCGCCCGAGATCTTTCCGATCAACGAAGTGGGGAAATGCTTGCCGCAGTTGTTACAGATCATGTCGTCTCCCTCCTGGTGATAACCCTTCTTGGCATGCGCGCACACATCGCAGGCATCGAGTGCGGCGCGATAGTCACCCGAGGAGGATTTGACTACGAAGAAGCGGACCTGCTGGGAGTTTGCCAGCTTGTAGTCGAAGAACTTGGCTTTTCCGCTGCTGACGGCGTTGACCGAGACCTGGATGTCATCTGAAGGGTGCTCGGACGCGGGACTTGCAGGGTTGTTGACGACGGTTGGACGGTTGCTCGAGCCGGCTATAGCAAAGTAACCGGCGATCGCTCCACCGAGCAACACCAGCGCAAGGATGATCATCACCGGCTTTTTGCTTGAGCTCGCAGGTTCAGAGAACTGCCGGCGTTTATTTTCGCGCGAGGACACACCGTCTTCGTTATTGATATCCATAGATTCACCTTTGGCGTCTACATACCTTAGATGTAAGACAACGTTCAACGCAACCACGGGAGAAGTGCTGAGTGATGAGTGCCAACCCCGAAGCGGTTGCCATCAGCATTCAGCACTCAGCACTCAGCTCTTCCCTTCGTTGACTAACCTCTATCTCTACTGTTTAATCACCGCCTGATGCGCTGTCGGGCCTACTCTGCTGAATGGATCCTTCCCATCTCATCTCCGCCAATTAGAAACGGCATCGTCCTCGTTCAAGGACATCGCATTCTATTTGCCGGTGAGAGCTCCGGCGCGCCTCCGGAGCTCGCCGAGTCGGAACTAATCGAGTTCGGCACCGCGGCGCTCCTCCCGGGCTTTGTCAATTCGCATGCACATCTCGAGCTGACGGTGATGCGCGGCTACCTTGAAGACCTCGCCTTCCGCAATTGGATTAATAAGCTTACGCGCGCCAAGTATGATCTTCTTTCTCCTGAGGCCTTGAACGTCTCTGCGATGCTCGGAGCAGCCGAAGCAATTCGCGCCGGCATAACAACAGTGGCAGACACGGGTGATTCAGTGTCGGCCTTTGACGCATTGCTCGCGAGCGGCTTGCGAGGGATCGCGTACCGCGAAGTTTTCGGCCCAGATCCGATGACAGCGAACTTGAGCCTCGCGGATCTCAGTGCAAAGGTCGTCGAAATGCGAGGACGCGCAACCACCCTCGTTTCTGTCGGAGTCTCGCCGCACGCACCGTACACTGTTTCCAAAGAGTTGTTTCAGCTCGTCTGTGAGTATGCGAGGCGGGAGAATCTCGACGTCTGCATCCACACGGCTGAGTCTGAGTCCGAAGAGCAGCTCATAATGAACGCGCAGGGTGAGTTCGCCGACGCTCTTCGCAGCCGGGGAATCGATGTTCGAGCTTTCGGGTCATCCACTGTGGCTTATTTTGCCTCGATAGGAGTTCTGGATTCGTCACCCCTGCTGGTGCACTGCGTGCGGGCCGATCAGCGAGATATAGAATTGATGGCTCGAAGCAAATCGCGTGTCGCTCACTGTCCGAAATCCAACGCGAAACTCGGCCACGGCATCGCGCCGCTGGCGGGATTGCTGAAAGCGGGGGTCCGCGTTGGAATCGGCACTGACAGCGTAGCATCGAACAATCGATGCGACATAATCGACGAAGGGCGGTTTTGCTGTCTCGTTCATCGGGCGGACTCTCGAACTTTTACTGATCCCGCTCCTCGTGATGTATTGAAGTTAATGACGCAGGGCGGCGCTGAGGCGCTCGGACTTGGCGAAGTGATTGGAACTCTCGAGCCTGGCAAGTACGCGGATCTGATCGCCGTAGATCTCTCGAGGGCTCACAACACGCCAGTAAATGATCCGGAAGCAGCAATATTGTTTAGCTGCGAAGCGTCTGACGTTGTGATGACGATGGTGGCGGGACGCATGCTATTCGAGGGCGGGCAAGTCAACACGCTCGACGAGGCCCGCTTGAGAATACAGGTCGATGGAATGAGGAGATTGCTGGTGGGGAGTGCTGAGTGCTGAATGGGGAGTGCTTGAGTGCTGAGTGCTGAGTGGGGAGTGCTTGAGTGCTGAGTGCTGAGTCCCAACCCCGAAGGGGTTGCGTCCCGCAGCCCAGGGTTGCCGTCCGCGGCTACCCTGGGACAACGCAAGAATCGAATCCAACCCCGAAGGGGTTGCGTCCCACAGCCCAGGGTTGCCGTCCGCGGCTACCCTGGGACAACGCAAGAATCGAATCCAACCCCGAAGGGGTTGCGTCCCGCAGCCCAGGGTTGCTGTCCGCGGCTACCCTGAGACAACGCAAGAATCCAATCCAACCCGAAGGGGTTGGCACTCAGGACTCAGCACTCAGCACTGAGGAGTCAGCACTCAACTTCGCTGACTCCTTCGGCTGTTCGAGACGAAATCTTTCGGACCAGTTGATCCGCGCAGTCAATTGCATCACAACAAACAAAGTCACAATAGACCCAATCGTCACCGCTAGCCCCGTCAACCCTTCAAAGAAAAACGCGTACCCGAAACCGACAAGATACACTAGCTGCGCAAGCGCAGTCTCCAGATACGCAAATCGTCTTCCCACCGCAATTCGCATGTAAGACACGACCAGAAACAGTGAAACTACCGAACAGATCACAAACGCAGTCAACAGCGGAATGTGATCCACCAAATAAGCCAACAACAAATGGAACGAAAAGAATGACGCCGCCAGGAAGAAGTAGTTCATCGGGTGCATATCTATTCGCTTGAGCATCGATATGATGAACATCAAAAAGAAGAAGAATCCCAGCGACACCGGCGCAAAAAACGAAATCCGTGCCGCCAAAGGTCCGGGATTAATCTTCTGCGGTGTCTCAATCCCGATGCCGCTTCCCGATATGAGGTTCTTGAACTTCCAGGTGAGCTCCCATCCGTGATCGATCCGCCGCTTCTCGTTTGGTGAAAGCGTATTGCCCGGATGGTTGTAGCCGTCGAAGTTGGTAGTCGCTACCAAATTGAAATCTCGAATCTCGGTTATTGAATCGCCAAAACGGTAAACGAATCGATCCAACCCGTGCGACGAATATGTAACCAGGAGTTTATGACGACTCTGCGCCTCGCACGGAATGGTGGCGGTGATCAGATCTTCTTTGCTACGGACAAACGGGACTTGCTTGTCGTCGACTTCAAATCTGAAGTCGTCGTACTGGCCATTCGCAGAAGGAAAGCCAAAGTACAAGTGCAAGTCACCCGACCGACCGGTGGTGTTCTCAAAAGTGTACGTTCCGGAGAAGCGAGCTAGATAAGTCGAATACCACAGCAAGCCCTTTTGGCGCTGGTCCAGGTCGAGGCCTAATTCAACATCGCCGCTGCTGAGGGGCAGGTTTATCGGCTCCTCAGGCTTTTGTCCCATGATCACCGTGACCATCTGCCCGTTAGGCAACGTCTCTGGTGCTCTCTTAGGATGTAACGCCGCCCACGGCGCGCTTTGGATGAGCGGCTTGCCCCACAACTCACCGACTTGCTTCCTGAGATCGGCGTCCTGGGAATCGGTTCGATAGGAAATAGTGCCAGCCAGAACTACCCATCCGACGACTGCTATGAGGTACACGAATGCTATTGCGGCAATCCTCTTTACCACTGCGTGCCTCCGCGAGAATTAGTGAGCTCCCGGCCAAAGCTTAAGCTGTATGACAGCTTAATGACGACGACTCTGATGCCGATGCGGTGTCAGTGGATGTCTTGAGAGTGCTGAGTGCTGAGTGCTGAGTCCTGAGTGCTGAGTGCCAACCCCGAAGGGGTTGCGTCCCACAGCCCAGGGTTGCCGTCCGCGGCTACCCTGGGACAACGCAAGAATCGAATCCAACCCCGAAAGGGGTTGCGTCCCACAGCCCAGGGTTGCCGTCCGCGGCTACCCTGGGA